>NZ_CP139979.1:0-605000 GCF_034424525.1 Sphingobium yanoikuyae | reverse complement strand
GCCCGGCCGCGACATCGGCAATCTGGTAGGGCTTCATGCCCAGCAGCACGGTCGTGCCGGCCGGCAGCGCCGCGGGATAGGCGGTGACGACGGTCACGCCGTGCGCCACCGGCTTGCCGCTCGGCCGCAGCACGGTGACGCGGGCGGGGTCGAGGCCGCACGCCAGCCAGCGGGTCAGCATCTGCCCCGCCATATTGCCGCAGCCGACAAGGAAAAGATGATCGGGCCAGCAGGCAATGGTCATGGTCAGGCTTTCAGGCAGAAATGTCAGGCTTCGCCGCGGGTTTCGATCAGGCTCGCGCTGATCGCCTCGCTCGGGCTCTTGCCGCCCCACAGGACGAACTGGAACACCGGATAGAAACGCTCGCACTCGTCGATCGCGGTCTCGATCAGCACCTGCGCCTGGTCCAGCGTCAGCGTGCCGCCCTGCCCCAGCAAGGCGCCGTGGCGGAACAGGATGATGCCGCTCGACGACCACAGCTCGAAATGGCCGAGCCAGAGCTGTTCGTTGATCAGGCCCAGCGTCTCGTAGATGACGGCGCGCTTGTCGTCATTGACGCGGATGTCGGGCAGCGCGAGAAGCTGCAGCACCTGATCCTCGTCGCGCCAGATGCCGCGCAGCTCATATTGCGCCCACGACCCCTGGGTGCTCGCGACGATCTCGTCCTCGCCGACCTGCTCATAGCTCCAGCCATGCGCCTCGTAAAAGGCCGCCAGCATGTCGATCGGCGCGGCCTCATGGCCGCCATTCTCAAATTCGTCGCTATCCATCATCGGCGCGCCTTTATCACCGCAAGCGGCGAAAGGACAGGGCGCTTACTCGGCGCCCGCATCCTTATCCACAGCTTTCGTCTTGGCGGCGCGCACGGTCTTGGTAACCGGTTCGGGCGCCTTGCCTTCCAGCGCGTCGAGGCGGGCCTTGAGCAGTTCGACTTCCTCGCGCGCGGCGGCGGCCATCGCCTTGACCGCGTCAAATTCCTCGCGGCTGACGAAGTCGACGCCGCCGATCCATTCCTTGGCGCGCTCGCGCGCGTTGGATTCGAACTCGCGGGTCATGCCCGCGACCGTGCCGGCAGCGCCGTTCACCAGCTTGGCCAGGTCGTCGAAAAAGCGGTTCTCGCTCTGCATGATCGTCTATCCTCGTATCAGGCGCGTGGATGCGCCGAAATCATATCTGGGTCTGGAGTGCCGGCGCGACAAGCCTGTGCGCATCCGGGTTCAGGCGGCCGACCTCATAGTTGAGGTAGGAGGCAAAGACCAGCCAGACCAGATAGGGCAACATCAACGCACCGGCAAAGGGACGGATCCGCCAGAACAAGGTGGTGGTGAGCGCCACCAAGAGCGCCAGCACCAGGATCAGCCCCAGCGCCGCCCCCACCTGATGCGCACGAAAGAAGAGCGGCGACCAGGCAAGGTTGAGCGCCAGCTGCACCAGGAACAGCGCGACCGCCGCCCCCCGCCCCCTGGCCCCGCGCGCATGCAGCACGATCGCGAAGGCCAGCGCCATCAGTATATAGAGGATCGTCCAGGCGACGGCGAAGGCCCAACCCGGCGGCATCAGCGCCGGCAGGTTGAGCGAGGCGAACCAGCGATTGCCAAAACCGCTATTGGCAAGCCTGCCCGACAGGAAGCCGAGAAAGACGATCGCGGGCACCGTGACCAACGCCCAGCGCAGATAGGCAAGACGCAACTGACCCTGGGACGCGATCTCGTTCATCGGCAACGCAGCTCCAAGCTATTCGGCGGGTTCAGGCGAATCCTTGAGCGCCGAATCCAGTTTGCGACCAACGGTTTGCGGAGAAACCGTGCGCTTGGCAACGCGCGAATAGAAAATGGGAATGAGGAACAAGGTGATGAGCGTTGCCAGGCTGACGCCGAAGACGATCACCACGCCGATCGAATGGCGCGCCGCCGCACCGGCCCCGCCGCGCAGCACCAGCGGCACCGCGCCAATGACGGTCGCGATCGACGTCATCAGGATCGGGCGCAGACGCCGCTTGGCCGCCTCGCGGATCGCCTCGGCAATCTCCATCCCCTCGTCGCGCAACTGGTTGGCGAACTCGACGATCAGGATGCCGTTCTTGGCGGCCAGGCCCACCAGCATGACGATGCCGATCTGGCTATAGAGGTTGATCGACCCGCCAGTGATCGCCAGGCCCAGCGCGCCGCCCGCCACCGCCAGCGGCACCGTCGCGATGATGACGCCGGGGTGGATGAAGCTTTCGAACTGGGCGGCGAGCAGCAGATAGACGATCAGGATGGTGAGGCCGAAGACGATCCAGATCGACCCGCCGGTCTCACGCAGCGACTGGCTTTCGCCGCGATAGCCGATCGCCAGCACCTCGGGCGACTGGCGCGCCTGATCCTCCAGGAAGGCCAGCCCCTGCCCCAGCGACGTCCCCGGCGCCAGCGCGGCGGTCAGGGTGATGGCGCGCAGCTTGTTATAGCGGTTGAGCTGACGCGGCCCGGCCACTTCGCGCACGGTCACAACCGCCGACAGCGGCACCAGCACGCCGCTGCGGCTGCGCACCTGGATACGTTCGAGATCAGCCAGCGTCTGGCGCCCGTCACGCTCCGCCTGCACCAGCACGCGATATTCCTCGCCGCGGTCGACATAGGTGGTGACGCGGCGCGAACCGAGCAGGCTCTGCAGCGCCTGGCTGACATCGTTCACCGACACGCCCAGGTCGCCGGCGCGCTGCAGATCGGTTTCGATCCGCATCTGCGGCTTGGTTTCCTTGTAATCGCTGTCGAGGTTGATCAGGCCCGGATAGCTCGCGGCCGCCAGCATGATGCGGTCGCGCGCCGCCACCAGCCCCTCATAGGTGGAACCGGCCAGCACGATATTGACCGGCAGGCCACGACCACGGCCCAGCCCCGATCGCGGCGCGGCATTGCCGCGCACGCCGGGCTGATCGGCAATCACCTTGTTGATGATGGTCGCGACTTCCGCCGTGGTGATGGTGCGGTCTTCCCACGGCCGCAGGAAGGCGATGACATTGCCGTTATTGTAATCGTCGGTGGTACCGAAACCGCTGGGCGTGCGGATCACCAGATTCTGCAACGTGCCATCCTTACGCAGGAAGGCGAGATCATTCTCGATCTTCTGCATATAGGCCATCATCCGGTCGAAGCCGGTGCCTTCGGGCGCGTTGATATTGGCCTCGACCACGCCGGTATCCTCGGCCGGGGCCAGTTCGGCCGGCAGGCGGGTGAAGAGGAAGAAGGCGACGCCCAGGAAGATCGCGACGCCCAGCAGCGGCATCAGCGGCTTCTTCAGCGTCCAGTCGAGCCAGCGGCCATAGCCATGCTCGATCCGCTGGAAGCGATCATCGACCCAGCGCGCCAGCCGGCCGCGCTCGGCATTCTTCAGCAGCTTGGAGCAGAGCATCGGCGCAAGGCTGAGCGAGATGAAGCCCGAAAAGCCGATCGCCGCGATCATCGCAATGGCGAGTTCACGGAACAAGAGGCCAGTCTGGCCGGCGAGGAACATGACCGGCACGAACACGGCGCAGACGACCAAGGTGGTCGAGATGATGGCAAAGCCCACCTGCCGCGTGCCGAGATAGGCGGCGACCAGCGGATCGTCGCCCTGCTCGACGCGGTGATAGACATTTTCCAGCACCACGATCGCGTCGTCGACCACCAGGCCGATGGCGAGGACGAAGGCGAGCAGGGTCAGCAGGTTGATCGACAGGCCAAGCAGCCACATCACCGCGCAGGTGGCGAGCAGGCAGATCGGCACCGTCACCGCTGGCACGATCGTCGCGCGCACCGATCCCAGGAACAGGAAGATGACGAGGATGACGAGCAGAGCCGCCTCGATCAGCGTGTCATAGACATTGTCGATCGCGCGTTCGATGAACAGGGATTCGTCGGTGCCGATAGCGACGCGCATGCCCTTGGGCAGGGTCGGCTCCAGCTCCTTGATCAGCGCCTTGGCCTTCTGCGCCACTTCCAGCGTGTTGGCGCCCGACTGGCGGATGATGCCGATGCCGATCGCCGTGCCCTGGTTGGAACGGAAGCTGCTATAGGGGTTTTCGGCCCCTTCCTCGATCCGGGCGACATCGCCCAGCTTCACCTGATAGCCATCCTCGCCCCGGCCCACGACCAGTTGCGCGAACTGGTCCGGCGTGGCGAAGGGCCGCTCGACGCGCAGCGTCTGGTTCTGATCCTTCGATTCAAAGCGGCCGGCGGGCAGCTCGACATTCTGGGTGCGCAGCGCCCCCTCGACATCGGCCGGGGTCAGGCCGAAGGCGGCCAGCTTTTCCGCGTTGAACCAGATACGGGTCGACGGACGCGCCTCGCCGCCGATGGTGACGCGGGCGACGCCGTCGATCGCGGCGAAGCGATCGGCAATGTTGCGGTCGAGATAGTCGCTGATCTGGATCGGCGACCAGCCGGGGCGCGAGAAGGCGAGGAACAGGATCGATCGCGCGTCGGAATCGACCTTGCGGATTTCGGGCGCCAGCGCATCCTCGGGCAGATCCTCGGTCACCGAGCCGACACGGTCGCGCACGTCATTGGCGGCGCTGTCGATGTCGCGCGAGGGATCGAACTCGATATTGATGTTGGACGTGCCGTCCTGCGAGGTCGAGGTGATGGTCTGGATGCCCTGCACGCCCGCGACCGCATCCTCGATCTGCTGGGTGATGCGGGTTTCCACCACCGACGCGGCAGCGCCGGTATAGGTGGTTTCGACCGAGACGATCGGCGGATCGGTATCGGGATATTCGCGGACCGACAGGCTGAAATAGCCGACCAGGCCGACGATGCACATCAGCACCGCGACCACCGCCGAAAAGACCGGCCGGCGGACCGAGAGATCGGAGAGCTGCATCGGCTTAGCCGGCGGCCTTGGCGGCCTTGCCGCCCTTGTCGTCATCACCCTTCTTGTCGCCGGCCAGGCGCACCGGTGCCCCGTCGGTCAGCTTCACCACGCCCTCGGTCACGATCTTCTGGCCGGCCTTCACGCCGCCCAAAATCTCGACCAGGCCATTTTGGCGGATGCCGGTTTCGACCTTGGTCCGCTTGGCAGTGCGACCGTCAAGCACGAAGACGAAGCGTTCGTCGCCATCGCCGATCACGGCCAGTTCGGGCACGCCCAGAGACTGGCGCTCGCGCGAGAAGACGCTGACCGTCAGCAGCATGCCGGGCTTCAGCGCCTTGTCGGGATTGGGCATGATCGCCCGGACCCGCACGGCGCGGGTAGCGGGATCAATCACCGGGTCGATCGTTGCGATCGTGCCATTGAACGGCCGGTCGGGCCAGGCCGCGGACACCGCCTTGATCGGCATGCCCTCGCGGATCATCGACAGCCGCGTCTCGGGCACGGTGAAGTCCAGCTTGATCCGCGAAATGTCGCTCACCGTGGCGATCGCGGTGCCGGCGGTGATGACCGCGCCGGGCGAGACCGTGCGCAGGGAGACCCAGCCGCTGAACGGCGCGCGGATGGTGCGGTCGCCGATGCCCGCGCGGGCGAGGTCGGCATTGGCGCGGGCGCTGCTGGCGAGCGCGATCTGCTGCTCGACCGTGGCACCGGTGGCAAAGCCGCGCGATTTGAGCGCCTGGATGCGCTTCAACTGCTGGTCGGCCTGTAGCGCGGTTGCCTCGGCCGCAGCCAGCTCGGCCTTTTCCTGGCCCACGGCCATGCGGGCGATCACCTGCCCCTTGGACACGAAACCGCCATCGGTGAAGTTCAGCACGTCGATCCGCTCGGTCACCGGCGCGGACAGCACCACCTGCTCATTGGCGAGCGCGGTGCCGACCGCCTCGACATTGTCGGTGAAGCGGGTGGGCGCAATCGCCACCGCCTCCACCAGAGCCGGCGGGCGAGCTTTCTTTTCCTTCTCTCCGCCGCAACCGGCAAGACAAAGGGCAACGAGAATGACAGGCAGGGTCGAGCGCATGACGAGGGGCTAACGGGCCTTTGTGACGGACACAACCGCATGGAATGTGTCAAAATGTATCGCAGGGCGGGTAACGAAGCTGGCGCGATTATCCGCCAAGCCGCGCGTGAATCAGAAATTCGACATTGCCTTGCGGTCCGGTGATCGGACTGGTCGTGATTCCAAGCACTTCCCAGCCCTTCTCGCTGACCCAGACAGCCACTTCGTCGCAGACGCGCTGGTGAATGGCGGGATCGCGCACCACCCCGCCCTTGCCCACTTCCTCGCGCCCTGCCTCGAACTGCGGCTTGATGAGAGCGACCAGCTGCGCGCCGGGCCGGGCGAAGCCGATCGGCTTTTCCAGCACCTTGGCCAGGCTGATGAAGCTGGCGTCGCACACGATGATGTCGACCGGCTCAGGGATATGGGCATCGGTCAGGATGCGGGCGCTGGTCTGTTCATGGACGATGACTCGATCGTCGGAGCGCAGCTTCCAGGCGAGCTGGTTGGTGCCGCTGTCGACGGCGTAGACCTTTGCCGCGCCCTTGGTCAGCAGCACGTCGGTGAAGCCGCCGGTCGAACTGCCGACGTCGATCGCGACGAAACCGGTGACGTCGATGCCATATTCGTCGATCGCATGGGCCAGCTTAATGCCGCCGCGCGAGACCCAGGGATGGTCGCGGCCGCGCACGTCCAGTTCGGCGTCGTCCGGCACCTGCTGCCCCGCCTTCTCCACCTTCTTGTCGCCCAGATAGACGAGGCCGGCGAGGATCAGCGCCTGCGCCCGCGCCCGGCTTTCGGCGAGGCCATTGTCGACGAGCAACTGGTCAGCGCGAATCTTGGCCATCAGCGCACCAGTCCGGTGAGGGTCGACGGGGTCAGTAGCTGCGGCAATGTCTGGGCCTCCTTGCCCGGTGCGTACCAAAGGTAGAGCGGCACGCCCGAACGGCCCTGCGCTTCGAGGAAGCGGGTAATCGCCGGATCGGCATTGGTCCAGTCGCCCATCATGACAGTGACGCCCGCCTTCTCGAATGCCGCACGCACCTCCGCCCGCTCGATCGCGGCGGCCTCATTGGCCTTGCAAGTCAGGCACCAGTCGGCGGTGAAATAGAGGAAGACCGGCTTGTTCGCGGCGCGCAGCCCGTCGAGTTTTTCCGCGTCGAAGGCGACGACCGCCCCCTCTCCCGCTGCCGCAACCGCCGGCGCGCGGGCTGGCAACAGCATCGCGGCACCAACCAGCAGGATCGCTGCGCCGACGCCGACCTGCAACCAGCCGCCGCGCCCGGCCCGCTGGCGCATACCCAGCCACCAGAGCAGCAGCACCAACACCAGCGCCGCACCAAGGCCGATGGTCATGCCACCGACGCCGCGCTGCTGACCCAGCAGCCATGCAAGGCCCAGCGCGGTGAGGAACATCGGGATCGCCAGGATGCGCTGCAACCGGCCCATCCATGCGCCGGGACGCGGCAGGCGATTGCGCAGCGCGGGCAGATAGGCCAGCAGCAGGAAGGGCAGCGCCAGGCCAAGGCCAAGGCCGGCAAAAATCGCCAGCGCCGCGCCCAGGGGCAGCACCAGCGCCGTGCCCATAGCCGCGCCCATGAACGGACCGGTGCAGGGCGTTGCGACAAAGGCGACCAGCGCGCCGGTCCAGAAGGCACCGACCATACCGCCCTTCCCTGCCAGTTGGCCACCGCCGCCAAAGGCCGGCAGATCGAACAGGCCAGCCAGGTTGAAGGCTATCGCGCTGACCAGCAGCAGCAGCGCCAGGATGATGCGCGGATCCTGCAACTGGAAGGCCCAGCCGACCGCGCTGCCTGCGGTGCGCAGCCCCAGCAACAGGCTACCCAAAGCCAGACAGGCGGCGATCACGCCAAGGGTGTAAGCCAGCGCCTCACGCCGCGCCGCCCGTTCATCGCCGCCCGCCTTGGCCAGGCTCAGTGCCTTCAATCCCAGGATCGGGAAGACGCAGGGCATGACATTGAGCAGCAGCCCGCCCAGGATCGCCCCGCCCAGCGCCAGCAGGATCGTGCCCGCCAGCCCCTTGGGCGCGATCGCCGCGACCTCGCCGGGCTTGGCGCTCAACAGGAAGCCGACATGGTCGCCAGTACGCAGCACCGCCTGCGCAGCACCGCCCTTGAAGCCCTCGCCCACCTCGGTCTCGACCAGCAGCCGGTCGCCCTCGCGGCTGACCTTCTGCGCGGCGGCGAAGCGGGCCAGCCCGTCGCTCAACGGGAAGAGGTGGACGTCGCGCGCCTGCGCATCGGCCGGGAACGGCACCGACAGGCGCAGCTTGCCATCGACGATCTGATAGGTTGCCTCGCTGCCCAGCGGCCGGGGCAGATGGCTGCGCCAGCCATCGAAGCGCGCCTGCATCGCCGGCACCACCTTGCCATCGCCCGCAACCAGTTCCAGCGCCAGTTCGCCACTTTCGGGCACGCAGATCTTGTCGGTGCAGGCCAGCCATTCGGCCTTCACCCGGATCGGCAGGCGGGTGCCGGCCGCCACATCCGGCGCCACGCCCAAATTGGCGAGCACTGCATAGGGGCCTTCATAGACATGGTTCATCAGGCCCGAAATCAGCAGCGTCTCGGGCACCGGATAGCGCAGCGCGCCGATCGTCACGCCCTTGGGCAGGGTCCAGGTCACGGTCATGCCCAGGCCCGCATCGCCCGGATTTTCCCAATAGCCGTGCCAGCCCTTTTCCGGCTTCATGGCAAAGGCAATGGTCGTACCCTTGCCGGGCGCAGGCGCCGCACTTTCGGCCATCAGCTGCGCGGCAATATGCGCCGGGCCGCCGCCAAAGGCCGCCTGGGCCTGCACGGCCGGCGATGCGATCGACAGCCCCGCCAGCATGGCGAGCGTCACGAATATGACTTGAAAAATCCGCATCGGGCCTCTGGTCGGGTGGATGCAAGGGGGCTAGGTCGCTCCCTATCCGCCGTCAAGGCATGAGAAGGTACCCATAATGTTGAAACACGTCGCCGCTGCCCTGTTGCTTGCCACCGCTATGCCCGTCGTGGCGCAGAGCCCCGCGCCTGCAGCCGCTCCTGCGCCAGCCGCCAGCAGCATTGCCGCGACGCCGCCCAAGCTGATCGTCGCCATCTCGGTCGACCAGTTTTCGGCCGACCTGTTCAGCGAATATCGCCAATATTATACCGGCGGCCTCAAGCGGCTGACCAGCGAAGGCGCGGTCTTCCCGCGCGGCTATCAGAGCCATGCCGCGACCGAGACCTGCCCCGGCCATTCGACCATCCTGACCGGCAGTCGCCCGTCGCGCACCGGCATCATCGCCAATAACTGGTTCGACCTCGACGCCAAGCGCGAGGACAAGAATCTCTATTGCGCCGAGGATGAGAGTCAGCCGGGCAGCAGCAGCGACAAATATGAAGCCTCGCCCCTGCACCTCAAGGTGCCGACGCTGGGCGGCCGGATGAAGGCGGCCAATCCCGCCACCCGCGTCGTGTCGGTCGCTGGCAAGGATCGCGCCGCGATCATGATGGGCGGCGCGACCGCCGATCAGGTCTGGTGGCTCGGCGGGCCGCAGGGCTATGTCAGCTACAAGGGTGTCGCCCCCACCCCGCTCGTCACCAAGGTCAACCAGGCCTTCGCCCAGCGCCTCGCCCAGCCCAACCCCGGCTTCGAACTACCCACCCAGTGCGTGTCGAAGGATTTCCCGGTCCAGGCCGGCAACCGCACCGTGGGCACTGGCCGCTTCGCGCGTGACGCGGGCGACTATAAGGGGTTCCGCATTTCGCCCGAACAGGATGCGATGACCCTCGCCTTCGCCGCCGCCGCGATCGAGAGCATGCAGCTGGGCAAGCAGGCACAGACCGACATCATCTCGATCGGCCTGTCGGCGACCGACTATGTCGGCCACACCTTCGGCACCGAAGGCACCGAAAGCTGCATCCAGGTCGATCGTCTCGACACCGAACTGGGCGCCTTCTTCGACAAGCTCGACAAGGACGGCATCGACTATGTCGTGGTGCTGACCGCCGACCATGGCGGTCATGACCTGCCCGAACGCCACCGCATGAACGCGATGCCGATGGAACAGCGGGTCGACATGGCGCTGACGCCCAAGGCGCTCAACGCCACCATCGCCGAGAAGGCCGGCCTGCCCGGCAAGAAGGTGATCTGGAGCGACGGCCCGTCGGGCGACATCTATTATGACAAGGGGCTGACTGCCGCACAGCGCGCCAGGGTCGAAACCGAAGCGCTCAAATATCTGCGCGCCCATCCGCAGGTGCAGACCGTCTTCACCAAGGCGGAAATCGCCGCCACCCCCTCGCCCTCGGGTCCGCCCGAAAGCTGGAGCCTGATCCAGGAAGCGCGCGCCAGCTTCTACCCCAGCCGCTCGGGCGATCTGCTGCTGCTGCTCAAGCCGCGCGTGATGTCGATCCCCGAACAGGCGGTGATGGGCTCGGTCGCCACCCATGGCTCGCCCTGGGATACCGATCGCCGCGTGCCGATCCTGTTCTGGCGCAAGGGCATGCAGCATTTCGAGCAGCCGCTGGGCGTCGAGACGGTGGACATCCTCCCCAGCCTCGCCGCGCTGATCAAGCTGCCCGTGCCCAAGGACCAGATTGACGGCCGCTGCCTCGACCTGGTCGCCGGCAAGGACGACAGTTGCGCCGGGCAGTAAGCCAGCAGCCGGCGAGGTCGTCTCGCCCGATCCAATTTCGACGCCTCCCCCTCTTGATGGCGGGAGGCGTCGTCATTTGCGGCATGTATCGGCCAGCTCAGACGGCCGCATCCTTCACCGCCTTCTCCTTGCGCACCAGCCGGTCGATCGAGTCCGGCACCAGTCGCTCGGCAAAGCCCGCCAGGAACGCCAGCAACATCATCCGCAATATGTCGCCGGTGTAGAAAAAGCCGAGCCCATTCGACAATTTGGCGATGCCAGACGGTACATCGTCATTGGCGCGCACGACATATTCGGCCTGCCGCACACCAGCCTGGGAGGATGTTTTTTTCGGATCGGCTGGCGGTGATTTGCGTCCTTCCGGCGGGTCGATGATCATCCGCCGCTCGGTCAGGCTGGGAAAGAAGCGCACATCTAGGCCCAGTGCGTCCGTCGAGCCGGATACGACCATCAAATAGAGGACCAGCGCGAAAACGCCCCCGGTCGCGATCGACCCGGCTACGCTTTCCCGACTGAAGTTGAGCGACACCAGTTCATTGAAAGGGTCAGCCAGCAGGATATTCTGCCCCCCAATATCATGAAATTTCCGACTGATGCTGACCACCGCCCCGACCATCCCGGTCAGGAAGACCAGGGTCAGCGCCGCCGGCATCCAGGGCAGGTGCCATGGTGCGCCGGGGAACCAGCCCGGCGTTGGCGTCGTTGCCAGCCAGAAGATCAGCGCAATCGCCACGACCACGCCCAGCACCCGCGACAGCAGCCACCATTTGATCGAGGCAAGCGTCTGCTCACGCCGGGCGTTGAGGATGTAGAGCTGCTGCATATAGGCCGACAGGCTCAACAGATCGGCCCGGATCGCCGCGGCGTCGCCATAGCTTTCCTGCTGCAGCGACGGGGGGCGTGACGCCTCATATTCGATCATCGCCTTCTGGGGCGCGACCCGCCGCATCCGATCGAGCAAGACCCAGCGGCGCGCTACCAGGAAATCGTCCGGAATGATGGCAATCAGTTGGGCGTCCAATTCGACAAAACATTCGAATCGGCTGCGCTGCCCCGCCGCTTCCTCTTCCCATGCCGCCCCGTCCTCGGCGTCCGACGCACCGTCCTCAACCGTTCCGGAAGCCGTGTCTGCTTTAACCACCGCCTGGCCCAGATGAAACCGGAACTTGCGATCGAGCTTGGCAATTTTCTTGAGCGCGCTGGTAATCTCGATTTCCTGCGTCGCGAGGTTAGTGACCGCCGCCTCCATGGGCCCGATCTTTTCGGCCAGGTCCGGCCGCGTCGTCTGCTCGGCGCCATTATCCGAAGACATAGCCTGCAACTGCGCGCGCAATGCCGCCAGATCGCGCAACTGCGCTGCCTGCCGCGCCGACACCCGTTCGCGCTTATGATCCAAATAGGTCCGGGTCGAGGCGATCAGAACGGCGATGCATTGGCCATAGGCCTCCACCACCTCGTTCAGTTTCTCGCTCGGCGCGACCGACGGGGTGTTGACGTCGCCCAACAACAGGCGCGCGAATATATTTCCACTACTGGCCCAAGATAACCGCATGCCCAGCCTCCCGAAAAGAAAGGACTCAATGGCGACCGACCGATTATCTTATCTCGATTGTCTGATGTGGCTCGATATCAGCCAATCCCCATAACTCAGGTCATAGGGGACTCCGAAAATCGGCTCAATTACACCGATCCACTACGGATCATTCTCTTCCGATACAGGACAGGATAGCATCGGAATTGGCCAAATCGGACATGATCGGCCCACTTGTCAGATATTCTCGCCGATCCCGTCCGTGCTTTCCAGCAGCGCATGGACGCGGTGCGGGGCTGACACTTCCACCCGGCTGGTCACTTCGTGCCGGGCCTTGGCCTGGCGCACATTGCTGTCGGCCGGCACGCTTTCGGTCAGCCAGACATTGCCGCCGATGACCGATCGGCTGCCGATGATGATCCGGCCCAGCACCGTCGCGCCGGCATAGATGACGACATCATCCTCGATGATCGGATGGCGCGGCTGCGCCTTTTCGAGCGCGCCCTTCTCGTCCGAGGGGAAGCTGCGCGCGCCCAGCGTCACGCCCTGATAGAGCCGCACCCGATCGCCGACGATCGCCGTCTCGCCGATGACCACGCCGGTGCCATGGTCGATGAAGAAGCCGTGGCCGATGCGCGCGCCGGGATGGATGTCGATGCCGGTATGGGAATGGGCGATCTCGGATATGATCCGCGCCACCAGCGGCGCGCCCAGTTCATAGAGGCGGTGCGCCAGTCGGTGATGAATGATCGCCAGCATCGATGGGTAGCAGATCAGCACCTCGTCCACGCTGCGCGCGGCCGGATCGCCCAGGAAGGCCGCCTCGACATCGCTGTCGAGCAATGTGCGCAGCGCCGGCAGGCTGTGCGCGAACTCGCCGATGATCCGCGCCGCCGCCGCGTCGACTGCGGCAATCGGGTCATCCTTCATCGCATAGATGAGTTCGAGCCGGATCTGGCCATAGAGGCGGCTGAGCACGGTCTGCAGCGTCTCGGCGACATAGGCGTCCTCATTATGCAGTCGCACGAAGCTCGGCCCCAGCCGCAGCGGGAACAATGCGCCGCACAGCGCGCCGGTGATCTTCACCAGATTGGCGCGCGAGGGGAATCCTTCGGCGCCATATTCGGCATGATGCTGCTGTTCCTGCCGCCAGCGACTGCGCGCTGCGGCCAGGTCCGTGACCAGCCGGTCCAGATCCCAATAGCCCACGCCTTCACCCTGCATATCGCCGTCCGCCATTCCCTGCGCCTCTTATCCGATGGGCAACCGGAATAACCCGCGTCTGCGCGACAGGATAAACGAGTTTTGCTTGGGGGTAGCGAGATTCTCTTTGCCGAACGCGCCGGGAGGCCGATCAGACCTTGGCTTCCGGCCTGTTCAGATAGAGGCAGATTTCGACGCGCAGCCCGCCCTCGGGTCGGTTGGCCAGCGTCAGGCGACCGCCCTCCTGCTCCACCGTCTTGGCGACGATGGCCAGGCCCAGCCCCATGCCGCGCGTGTTGCGCTGACGCGCCGTATCGAGCCGGTGGAAGGGCTTCAGCACCTCCTCCAGCCGGTCGCGCGGAATGCCGGGGCCATCATCATCGACGCGGATCAACACCTCATTGTCGTGCCGCGCCACGCTGACCCGCGCACGTACCCCATAATGGAGCGCATTCTCGATCAGGTTGCGCACCGCGCGGCGCAGCGACAGCGGGCGAACCTCCATCTCCAGATGACCCGGCCCGTCATAGATCACATCGTCGCCATGATCCTGGAAGGCGTCGACCACCGTCGCGATCGTGACCGCCACGTCGATCCGCACCGCCGGTTCGGGATTCTTCTCGCCGCCCAGAAAGGCCAGCACGGACTCGATCATCTCGCCCATCTCGGCCAGATCCTCGCCCATCGCCTCGCGAATTTCGGGGTCGTCCACCGCTTCCAGCCGCAATTGCAGCCGGGCGAGCGGCGTGCGCATGTCATGACCGACCGCCGCCAGCGTCTCGGTCCGCTCGTTGATCAGGCGATGGATGCGGGTCTGCATCGCATTGAAGGCGCGGATCAGGTTGCGCACATCATTGGTACCCGCTTCCGCCACCGCCACCTGCTGCGCCAGACCGATCCGCTTGGTGGCATGAGTGAGGTCGCGCAGCGGCGCCAGGGTCCGCCGGATCAGCACGCCGCCCGCAATCAGCAGCGCCAGCACCGGGATCAGCGCCAGGCCGAAGCGGCCGAAGGTGAAGGCCCATTTGCCGCCGCTATGGTGCATGCCGAAATAGAGCCAGCTGCCGTCCGCCAGCTGCAGCCCGCCATTGATCTGCGAGGAGCGTCCGGGCGAATTCAGCCGCAGCCACAGCCGCGATTCATGCAGGCTGGGTTCCCAGTCTACGATCTGCTGCCGCATCCGCGCCAGTTCGGGCGACAGCGGCGGCGGCGGCGGCGCAGCCAGCGTCCAGTGGATATCATAGCGGTCGGTGGTCAGCTGCGCGCTGACCCCGCCGCGCTGGCTGACCGGCGCCTTGGCGACCAGCTTGCGCGCGATCACCAGATGCTCGGCCAGGCGGCGCGCCTCGTCATCCTGCAGCGACAAATGGCTGGCGCGCTCATAGATGAGCGTGCCGACCACGAATTCCAGCAGAACGGTCAGCAGCAATATGCCAAAGATGCGGCCGACCAGCCCGAGCGACCGGCTGAACCGCTGTCGTCTCAAGCGCGCGCGACTTCCGCGTTGAACATGTAGCCGACGCCGCGCACCGTGGTGATCGGCGCGGGCCGGTCCTCGGTCGACAGCTTGCGGCGCAGGCGGCTGACCAGCACGTCGATGCTGCGGTCGCTGCTATCACCCATGCGGGTTCGCGACAATTCGATCAGCCGCTCGCGCGCGATCACCCGCTGCGGATGGCTGAGGAAGCTGCCCAGCAGGTCGAACTCGGCGCCGGTCAGGTCGACAATCGCGCCGGTCGGCGACCGCAGTTCACGGCGCGGGAAGTTGACGATCCAGCCGTCGAAGCGCGCTTCATTCTCGCGCTGCTCGTCAGGGCCACGCTCCACGCCGACGCGGCGCAGGATGGCGCGGATACGGGCGATCAGTTCGCGCGTGCCGAACGGCTTTGGCAGATAATCGTCGGCGCCCAGTTCCAGCCCGACGATACGGTCGGTCTCGCTGCCCTTGGCGCTGATGAAGATGATGGGAACGTCGCTCTTGCGACGGATCTGGCGGCACAGGTCGATGCCGTTGGTGCCGGGCAGCATGACGTCCAGCACGACCAGGTCGACCGGGCCGGCATCGAAGGCCACCCACATTTCCGGACCGGACGAGGCCGGACGGACCTGATAGCCATGTTCCTGCAACGCGCGCGCCGTCAGCGTGCGGAGCGGCGGATCGTCTTCGACAAGGATGATCGAGGGGGCGGTCATGCGCGGAGCAACATCAGGCTGTTCATGATGTTGGGAGATAAGCAGCGACCGGTGGAGGGTCAACCGCAGCTTGCTGCCGAAACAGTTGACGGGGGCCACAGCAACAATTTGTCACGCCGGCGACAGCTCGGCACAAGATAAGGCCCGGAAATACAGCAGATCGGGCCCGCGCGAACGGGCCCGATCCGTAAAGATCAGAAAGCGGCCGAGATCGAGAAGACGACCGTGCTGCGTGCGATCGACTTGCCGAAATTGTCGCCGTCCGCGACCTGGAAGTTGGGACGCAGATAATTTTCCTCGACGCGGGCGATGTCGGTGTCGACATAGGCGATGCTCAGCGTCAGCGGCGTGCCCGGCACGGCCAGGTCGGCACCGACCAGCCAGTCGAGATATTTGCCGGTCGGCGCGACCGACGTGCCGTTCGGGCCCAGGCCGCTATTGCCGTTCGACCAGCCCAGATGCGCCTTCAGGCTGACCGGGGTGTTCGGGATCGCACCGCTGACATCGCCCCAGATGTAGAAATTATCTTCCTTGTCACCCGGCTTGTAGATGGTGCAATCGGCGTCGCTGCACCACTTGCCCAGCGCTTCCTGCTTGGGGGCATAGGCCACGCCGAGCAGACCCTTGACCGGGCCGACCTGGCTCGACAGCTTCACATAGGGTTCGGCGAAGTCGGTCTTGTCGGCGCCCGACGGGTACATGTACCAGGTCAGGCCGAGGTCCAGCGTCGCGCCGCTGTCACCCAGAGGAATGGCATAGCCTGCGAACAGGTCCAGTTCCATGTTGGCGCCGCCAAAGGTGCCCCAGCCCGACAGGTTGGAACCCCAGGTGCCGACATAGACACCGCTTTCATGGGTTGCGGTCAGGCCGCCCTGGATCGCCATGCCGCGATCGGACTGCGAAACACCACGGAAGCGATAATCGGAAACCAGGCCGACGCTGCCGGTCACGGTGACCGGGCCTGCGGGTTCTTCCTGGGCGAAGGCCGGCGCACTCGACATCAGAGCCAGAGCGGCACAAGCGATTTGATACTTCATGAACATTCCCCTTTTACGAAAGAATGTTCCGTCCTGCATCCGCGGCCCGAAGATCTGTTGGAATATCGTCTTCCGTACCGGCGGATGACTACTCGACTATTCTCGCCAGACCTCGGCGCAAACCTCTATCTTCGCATCTGCACAAGGGAAGAGGGGCGCTGTGATATAGCGATCACGGTTCTTTTCCAAAGACCGTTCATATTGTTTCTATTTGATGTCCAAATTGCGTCTGAACATGAAAAAGCCGCCGCATCCGGGGATGCGGCGGCTTTTCTGTCATGCAGGCTCGTGTCAGGCGACGAGCTGGCGCATCCGTCCGGTCGCGCCGAACAGCTCCACCTTGGCGCCCGCGCCGGTGCGGCGATCGGCCCATTCGCGCACCATTTCGGCGCAGGTATGGTCGATATGGGTCAGGCGCTCGACATTGAGGATGACCAGTTGTCCCGCCGGCACCGATTCCAGCTTGGCCGACAGCTTGGGCAGGCTCAGGAAGCTCGCCGTGCCGTGCAGCGCCACTTCATGCGCATCGCCGCGGCTGGCTTCCTCGACGCCAAGACGCAGGCGGCTGGCATGGGGGATCAGTTCGATCAGCGACAGGCCGATGCCCACCAGCACGCCGGTCAGCAGGTCGGTCGCGACAACGCAGATCAGCGTCGCGGCCCACACGATCGCCGGCAGCGGACCATAGAGGTGGAACAGATGCTTGACGTGCGACAGGCTGACGAGGCGGAAACCGGTCACGACCAGGATGCCGGCCAGCGCCGCCATCGGCACTTCGCGCAGCAGCCAGGGCAGCAGGGCGACGAAGCCCAGGATCCACGCGCCATGCAGGATCGCCGACAGGCGGGTCTTGGCGCCGGCCTGGACGTTGGCGGACGAGCGGACGATGACGCCTGTCATCGGCAGCGCGCCAGCAACGCCGCAGAGCAGGTTGCCCACGCCCTGCGCGCTCAGTTCGCGGTTGTAATTGGTGCGCACGCCATCATGCATGCGGTCGACCGCCGCGGCCGACAGCAGAGTCTCGGCACTGGCGATGAAGGCGATGGCAATTGCGGTGGTGATGATGGTCGGGCTCATCAGCTGCGCCAGCAGGCCCTGTTCGGGCAGGCTGATGGCGGACAGGATCGATTCCGGCACGACAACACGGGCGACCGGCAGGCCGAGCGCGAAGGCCACCAGCGTCGCGGCGACAACGCCGACCAGCGCGCCCGGCACCAGCTTCATCGATGCGGGGCGGAACTTCTCCCAGCCCAGCATCGCGCCGATGGTGACCAGGCCGACCGCGAAGGCGGTGGCCGCGTCCTGATTGGTGAGGCCCAATATCTGGCCCGGCATCGCGATCAGATTGTGCAGGCCGCTCGACAGCGGCTTGTCATCGAACAGCACATGGAACTGGCCGACGACGATCAGCACGCCGATGCCCGCCAGCATGCCATGCACGACGGCCGGCGAAATGGCGCGGAACCAGCCGCCGACCTTCAGCAGGCCGGCGACGATCTGGATCGCGCCTGCCAGGATCAGGATGGGGCCAAGGGCCGACAGCCCCTGTTCCCGCACGATTTCGAAGACGATGACCGCAAGACCGGCCGCCGGACCGCTGACCTGCAGCGGCGAACCCGCCAGCAGGCCGACGACCAGGCCGCCGATGATGCCGGTGATCAGGCCTTTTTCCGGCGGCACGCCGGAGGCAATGGCGATGCCCATGCACAGCGGCATGGCCACCAGGAACACGACGATCGACGCCGTGAAGTCGCGGCTGAACGTGCCGCCGGAAAAGGCCTTCAACATGATTTACTCCGCAGCTTGTGCGATGAGCGATTCGCCGGCCAGGCGACGCCCATGCGGCAGCGCCACGGGCAGCTTCTGCCCTTCGCGCAGCACCGAGAAACGACCGGTTTCGCCGTCCAGGCCCAGGACCTGGCCGGCATGGATGTCGACATACCAGCCATGCAGGGCGATCTCGCCGCGGGCGATGCCCGACGCGACCGACGGATGGGTGCGCAGGTGCGACAGCTGCACGACGACATTTTCCAGCGCCATGTTGCGCAGCTTTTCGGCGGCATCCAGGTCGGCAGGATAGGATTCGCGGCACAGCTTCTGCGCGGCATGGCTGTGGCGCAGCCAGGCGGCGACATTGGGCATGCCGGTCAGGTCGGCGTCGGTGGCCAGCGCCTTCATCGCGCCGCAGTCGCTGTGACCGCACACGATGATGTCGCGCACGCCCAGCACCATGACGGCATATTCGACCGTGGCGGTCACGCCGCCCAGCTGGCTGTCATGCGGCGGCACGATGTTGCCGGCATTGCGGCAGACGAACAGGTCGCCCGGCTGGGCCTGCATGATGTGCTCGGGAACGATGCGCGAGTCGGCGCAGGAGATCATCAGCGCCTTGGGGCTCTGACCATGGCTGGCCAACTGATTGTAGAGCGTGCTTTCGTTCGGGAAGACCTTGGTCTCGAAACTGAATACACGACCGATAAGCTCGTTCATGGCTTTCATCCTCTTATTGCTATTGCGTTGCCGGTCAGGGGGCGGACCGGCCTAGCTTGCAAAATACGCAGCAGATTTTGCTGCGGCGCAGCGGAATTGTTAAAAATCATGTCTGGGATGCAAAGCGCCCGACAGGCGCGCCAAATGGCGGAAAACCGCCATCAGCGCGCCTTTTCGGGAGGGTCAGCGCCGGTCGACGACCGCGCTGAACATGTATCCGACGCCACGAACAGTCACGATCGCGGCGGGCCGTCCTTCATGGGACAGCTTGCGCCGCAACCGGCTGATCAGCACGTCGACACTGCGATCGGACGAGGGCGCGTCGCGCACACCCGCCAGTTCCATCAGCCGCGCACGGGCAATCACCGCCTGGGCATGATCCAGCAACACGGCGAGCAGCGAAAATTCCGCTGCCGTCAATTCGACCAGCGCGCCGGCCGGGTCGGTCACTTCGCGCCGGGCGAAATCGACCACCCAGTCGTCGAAGCGCGCCTGGGTCTGGCGACGCAGACCCAGCGCCCGTTCGCTGCGCCCGCGCCGCAGCACGGCGCGCAGACGCGCCGCCAGTTCGCGGGTCGAATAGGGTTTGGCCATGTAATCGTCGGCGCCCAGTTCCAGGCCGACCACCCGGTCGACCTCGCTGCTGTCGGCGCCGACCAGGATGATCGGCACATCGCTACGCTCACGCACGTCGCGGCACAGGTCCATGCCGTCCGGCCCGCGCAGTCCTGCATCCAGCACGACCGCGCCGACCGGCATCCGGTCCATGGCACTGAATATATCGCTCGACGAGGCCGCAGGCAGAGCGCGAAACCCGCTCTGCTCCAGGAATTCGCGCACCTTGTGCCGCAAATCCTGCTGCGTCTCGGCGACCAGTATCAGCGGTGGACTCATCAGCCCTTCACGGTCAGCGCGCGTACGCTGTCCAGTTCATTCACCAGCACGGCACGGTCCTGCTGCGCGACCGACACGGCCTCGGCATTGCGGGCGCTGGCATAGCGGGCGACCTCTGCGTCCACCTGGCTGCGGGCAGCGGCGCAGGTGCCGGCATAGCTGCCCGACAGCGGGGCGAAGCGATGGACCGCCTTGCCGAAGGCCGGCACCGACTGGCCCTGGGCCGCGACGGCGCGGTCGACGCGCACATCGGCCTGCCAGCGGCAGACCGGGATGGCGTTGCGATTGCCGAAGCGCGGCTCGACCTGGGTGAAGCGCACCGACGATGCGGTGTGATAGCTGGCCGTATAGGCCTGAGCGCCGTGGGTCAGTTCGGCGCTATGGATCGGGGTGGAGGAAGCGGCGAGCGCCGCGACACTGGCAAGGATCGGCAACATGGGTGGCTTCCCTTCGAAACAGACAATATCCAGCAATAAGCGGGATCCTTCCGACGGGTTTAGGCAGGGAGAATGTCTCCCCAATATGCCGAACGTTACAAATTATTGCTGTGCCGCAGCATGCCGTCAAGCGACCCTTGCGATCACCGGACCGGCCTGACGCGGCCGCGCCGCCCCCGACAGGGCCTCGATCAGCCCGGAAAGCCACAGCGCATCGGCCACGGCGCGGTGCCGCGCGCTATGCAGCGCATCGGCATGGGCCATGGCCGCCGCGATCCGCGGCTCGTCCGCACCCCACTCATCCAGCAACAATGAGACATGATCGATCGCGAACGGCGCCACCACGGCCTGCGTATCGGCCAGCGTCTGCAGCCAATATTGGTCGATCACGCTGTCCGCGACCACGCGGCAGCCGGCGACCGCCGCCGCCAGTTGCGCCAGCACCACGTCCGCCGGCTCGCCCTCCGCCTCGATCCGGGCGCGCGACAGGCCGTGCAGCGCCTCGGCTTCGGCGGTCCAGTCCCAGCCGGTCCAGGCTGCATGCGGTCGAATGATCCAGCTGCGGGCAATGCCGCCGCCTGCTATGCCCACTTCGATCGGGAAGGATCGTCCGTGCCTGGGCAGGCACGACGCCTCGAAATCGATCGCCATGATGGTCAAAGGCTCTCTCCGAATAATTCCACGTCCGCCCCATTTTGGGTCTGGCCGTCCACGTCTGATACGCCCCTGTCTCCTCCAACTATGTCAGGCCGATGTCATTGGCCATCAGGATTTTCGGAAAAGATGCGAACCGACGGTCCGGTGCGACCGGTGCGACCATCGCACCGGATTTCAACCGCCTATGGCCAGCGGCCTGCATTGCCGCTACCCCATGGCGATGACGGACGGACGACTGCGGGACGCGAACGACTAATGTGGGTGTTGCTGGGCATCGCCCTGATCGTCGCGGGCTTCGTGCTGCGCTTCAATCCGCTGCTGGTGATCCTGGCCTCGGCCATCGCCACCGGCCTTGCCGCCGGGCTCGATCCGATCACCATCCTCGCCGCCTTCGGCAAGGCGTTCAACGACTCGCGCTATGTCTCGGTCGTCTGGGTGGTACTGCCGGTGATCGGCCTGCTCGAAGCGCATGGGCTTCAGGAACGGGCACGCGGCCTCATCGACCGGATGCGCGGCGCCACCACCGGCCGTTTCCTTCTCTTCTATCTTGTCGCCCGCCAGATTTCGGCCGCCATGGGCCTGATCTCGGTTGCCGGCCATGCCCAGACCGTGCGCCCGCTGGTCGCGCCGATCGCCGAAGCCGCGGCCGAGAAACAGGCCGGCGCGCTCGATGAGGAGCAGCGCGACGAGATCAAGGCCTGGGCCGCCGCGACCGACAATGTCGGCGTCTTCTTTGGCGAGGATATTTTCCTCGCCATCGGCTCGATCCTGCTGATCAAGGGGCTGCTGGAGCAATATGGCATCCTCCTTGAACCGCTCCAGCTCTCGGTCTGGGCGATCCCGACCGCGATCACCGCGCTGCTTATCCATGGCTTTCGCCTGTGGCGGCTCGACCGCCGGCTGAACGCGCAGGGTGCCAAGGAAGCGGAGCACACGGCATGATCACCCTCCACTGGGTCTATGCGCTGATGGGCGCGGTGTTCGCCGGCTATGCCCTGCTCGGCGCCGCCGATCGCAGCAATCCGCGCCGCTTCACCACCGCCGCCTTCTGGGCACTGCTCGCGCTCAGCATGTGGGCAGGCGACCGGCTCGGCGACATCGGCAATGGCGCCCTGGTCCTCGGCCTCGTCGCCATTGCCGGCTTCAAGGGGCTGGGGCGCGGCAGCGGCGGCGTGCCGCTGGCGGAGCGGCAGGCGCGGGCCGACCGCCATGGCAATGGCCTGTTCGCCATCGCCCTGGTCATCCCCGTCACCGCGCTCGCCGGCACCTTCCTGTTCAAGGCGTTCCCCGCCTGGATCGATCCCAAGCAGACCACCCTCATCTCGCTGGCGCTGGGCGTCCTGATCGCGCTCGCCATCGGCTGCACCTGGCTGCGCGCCCGGCCGATCGTCGCCCTGCAACAGGGGCGGCAATTGATGGACTCGGTCGGCTGGGTGGGCATATTGCCGCAGATGCTGGCCAGCCTCGGCGCGGTGTTCGCGCTTGCCGGCGTTGGCGATGTCGTCGGCGGCATCGTCCGCCTCGCCATTCCCGATGGCAGCCTGCTCGGCGCGGTGATCGCTTATGGCCTGGGCATGGCGCTTTTCACCATCGTCATGGGCAATGCCTTTGCCGCCTTCCCGGTGATGACCGCCGCGATCGGCATCCCGCTGCTGATCCACCATTATCATGGCGATCCGGCGATCATCTGCGCAATCGGCATGCTGGCGGGCTTCTGCGGCACATTGCTGACCCCGATGGCCGCCAATTTCAACCTCCTCCCCGCCGCGCTGCTGCAGCTCAAGGATGAATATGGCGTGATCCGCCGCCAGGTCGGCACCGCCCTCCCCCTGCTCTGCGTCAACATCCTCCTGATCTATTGGCTGGCCTTCCGATGACCCGACTTTCCCAAGATATTGCCGATCGCTTCGCTGCGCTGACCCTGTCCCATCTGGGGCGCCAATATCCCTACAAGATGGACCTGACCTATCAGGGACCGGAGGATGCGCGCATCCCGGCGGAGCATCATCCGATCTTCCATGGCAGCTATGACTGGCATAGCTGCGTCCATGGCTGGTGGCAGGTGATGCGCCTGCGCCGCCTCTATCCCGCCATGGCCCAGGCCGATGCGATCCGCGCTCGCGCCGACATGATGCTGGTGCCGGACAAGGTCGCGGGCGAGCGCGCCTTCCTCACCCGCCCGACCGCCGGCGGGTTCGAGCGCCCCTATGGCTGGGCCTGGCTGCTCGCGCTCCATGCCGAACTCGCCCGGCAGGACGGCCCCTGGGCCGCCGCGATCGAACCGCTGGCGCTCGATTTCGCCGCGCGCTTCCACGCCTTCCTGCCGAAAATGACCTATCCGCTGCGCGTCGGCACCCATTTCAACAGCAGCTTCGCGCTGATCCACGCCCATGGCTGGGCCAAGGACCGCGATCCCGCGCTCCAGGCCCTGATCCGCGAGCGCGCCCTTGCCTGGTTCGGCCAGGACCGCGCCTGCCAGGCCTGGGAACCGGGCGGCGACGAGTTTCTCTCCTCGGCGCTCACCGAAGCGCTGCTGATGAGCCGGCTGCTCTCGCGCGATGAATTTGCCGACTGGTTCGGCGCATTCCTGCCCGATCTTCTGACCGGTCAGCCGGCCACCCTGTTCACCCCGGCCACCGTATCGGACCGCAGCGACGGCAAGATCGCCCATCTCGACGGCCTCAACCTCAGCCGTGCCTGGTGCTGGCGCGGCATCGCCGCCGCGCTGGGCGCCGACGCCCCGATCGCACCGATTGCCGAGCAGGCGGCCATCGCCCATCTCGACGCCGCGCTCCCCCATATAGCCGGTGACTATATGGGGGAACATTGGCTGGCCAGCTTCGCCCTGCTGGCGCTGGAGTAACCCCAGCCTCAGGGCATGTTGGCGAGCAGCAGCTTCATATGTGCCGTCGGCGTGGTCGTGCGCGACTGGAGACGGAACATATAGTCATAGGCCCACCAGGCGCCGCCGCCCCAGGCGGTCCAGCCCAACACCGCCGACGACGTCTTCAGACGGCGCAGCATGTCGGGATATTCCTTCGCGCATTGCGGCTGGCCCGACGCGGCAATCTCGCCGAAGAACAGCTTCACCTTGTATTTCTCGGCCCAGGTCAGCGCCGCATTCACGCGCTGGCCGGCCTTGACCTCGCACTTGTCGGTGGTGCCGGTCGACCAGGCATCCAGATATTGATGCACTTCAAACGCGTAATTCTTGCCGGGATCGACGAACTTCACCGCCTGCGCCGCATTGCCCGAACTCACCCAATTATGCGCCCCGGTCCAGGCCGTGCCGGGGATCAGCAGCTTGTTGCTGATCTTCTGGGCGCGGATATCCTTGGTCACCTGCCCGGCAATGGCCCACCATTGCGCCGCCGTCTGCCGGTTTGGCTCGTTCATCAGGCCGATCCAGACCTTGGGGTTGGACCGATAATCCTCCATGATCTTGACCCAGGCATTGGTCAGCGCCGTCGTCGCCAGCGTGCCGCTGCCGACCAGGGCCGCAGAGCCGTTCACCTGGCGCGCACCATAATTATGCATGTCCAGGATCACCGTCAGGCCCAGCGCATTGGCCTGGGTCACGACGGACTTCAGCGCCTTGCGATCGACCTCCGACAAGGGGCCATAGAGATTGGGCTGCAACCTTTCCCAGCGAAACGGCACGCGCAGCAGCTTGAAGCCCTGCGCCGCATAGCTGCGCATTTCCGCCGTGCTGGGATAGATATAGTTTGTGCCCAGCTTGCCGCCGGTGCCGCCAAATTCGCCACCGGAAATATTGATGCCCGGTAGAATCTTGGACGTGCTGGTCGCCGTAGCCGCCGGCACGGCGGCTGCTGCCGCCGCAGCATAGGCCTGCGCCGCCGTCGTGGTCGGCACCGTCGCGCTGGTGCCCGTGCTGGCGGCTGGCGCGGTACTGGCCGATGACGGGATGGTGATCACCCGTGCGTCCGGCGCATCCGCCTCGCCCCCCGATAGTGTAACGGCCGCAAGAACACCCGTCGCGGCCAGCGCAACCACAGCGGCGGCAACGCCGCCCCCCATCTTCTTCATGAATTGCCTACCCTGTCAGACCCAAAAGGAGGCGGGCCCTTAGCTAGCCTAGTTAGACAATGTCTTCACCCGGTTGCGGGATTTGGTTAAGCCTCCGACAGGCTGTTCCAATAATGCGCCATATGGGTTTTCCCTTAGGCAAAACTCCCGATCCGCCAGGGAAAACGGGGGCAGACCATTATTCCCATGACCGCAAAATCAAGCCGGCCCATTTGACCCGGATAAATATCATTTGCCAATATATCCGGGTAATATTAAAGGCGCCTCATGACCGAAGAGGAAAAGCGGGCCGCGATCGCCGCCTACAGGGAGCAGAAAGTCGAAAGCGGCATCTATGCCCTATCCTGCCTGCCCTCTGGCCAGCGCTGGGTCGGCAGCGCGCTCAATCTCGCCACGATCCGCAACCGGCTCTGGTTCACCCTGCGACTGGGCCATGATCAGCACCCTGGCCTGCAGCATGCCTGGAATGCCCATGGCGAGGACGGCTTCGACTTCGAGATTCTCGAACGACTGAAAGCGGATGATCTCGGCGCCGGCCGCGACCGCCGGTTGAAGGAGCGCCTGCTCCAATGGACGGAACAGTTACAGGCGACGCGGATCTGACCGGCCGCCTGCCCTGTTTCAGCCTGCGACTGCCAGCAGCTTGGCGCTCATCGCCGGCCATTCGCTCATATCCCATCCTTCGGGCGTCTCGCGGGTGATGATCTGGTCCGCACCGAAGCAATTGCCGAGGTCAATATCCTCACTCTTCTCGAACGCCCGATCGGAGAGCGAATAGAAGGGGCGGACCTTGGGCAGGGTCAGGTCGTCGGGATTCTGCTCGACCACGATCGCCAGCCGGTGCGATCGCAGCCGCACCAGCGACCCGATCGGATAGATGCCGACCGCGCGCTGGAACGCCTGGAAGATTTCCGCGTCGAACAGCGCGCCGCCATCCTCGTCGATCTTCAGCAAGGCGCGCGACGGATCTTCGCCACTGCGGTGCAAGCGATTTGACGTCATGGCGTCATAGCTGTCGCAGATCGCGGCCATGCGCGCGAACATGCCGATCTGCTCGCCGGCCAGGCCATTGGGATAGCCGCTGCCGTCCAGCCGCTCATGATGGTTGAGGCACACATCCAGCACTTCTGCCGGCATTTCGCCGCCCAGGGTCAGGAATTCATGCGCCAGCGTGGTGTGGCTCTTGACCACGTCCCACTCCTCCGGCGTCAGCGGCGCATCCTTGTCCCACACTTCCTGCGGCACATGGGCCATGCCCATGTCCATCAGCAGGCCGGCAAGGCCGGCCTTGCGGATATCGTCGGGCGACAGGTGCATCTGCTGGGCAAGGCCGATCATCAGCGCGCAGACCGACAGCGCATGCTGATACAGATATTCGCCGCTATTCTTCATCCGCGTGATCGCCATGAAGGCGTGCGGGTTGCGCTGCACGGAGCTGGAAATCTCGTCGACCATGGTTTCCAGCTTGGCCGCCTTCACCGCCTTGCCCAGCCGCACATCCTCATAGAGCTTGCGCATGGTGCGACCCGATTTGCGCGCCAGCCGCTGGGCATGGACCATCTCGGCGCGGATCGGCAGCTTGTCCTTGGACAGCGGATCGAAGGGACGGTCGACCGGCTGGGGCGCGGCGCGGCGCACGATCGTTGGCCCGGCACGGCCGAACACCCGTTCGCGCGGCTCGGCTATCGGCATCACGCGGGATGGCACCGGCTGGGCCGGGGCCACATCCGCACCGCGCGACACGTCGATCGTCACCCACTCGACCTTGCTGGCATGCAGGTCCGCCAATTGCTCGGGATCGTCGAGCAGCATCTTGCGCTTCCAGAAGGGGTGAGAAAACCACGACCCGTCCAGCTTGTGCAAGAACATCCCCAGTTTCACGTCCTGGGTGCGGATTTTTTTCAGCATTTATACGGCCCCGTAGTCCCCGCTTTCATTTCGCAGGTCGTGCCTTTCCAAAAGGTTAAGATCCCTCCTTCCAGCCGCGAAAGTACGGCTTCGCTTTACCGTGCGCGCGTGCGGCAACTGCTTGAAAGTCGTCAATTCTCTTGCCAGGCGCCTGAAGCTGCGCCGGGAGCCGGCCGGCGATGTCGCTGCGCCTACCGCAATCGGCCATTTTCGCTTATCCTCCTGCGGTCCGGACAGGGAGGCGATCGATGCGCGTGATGGTGCTGGTGAAGGCAACGCAGGACAGCGAGGCGGGCGGCCCGCCCGACCCGGAGATGATGGCGGCGATGGGCCGCTTCAACGACGAACTGGAAGCAGCCGGCATATTGCGCATGGCCGACGGCCTGCTCCCCTCCTCTCATGGCAAGCGTATCGCCTTCGACGGCGCCGATCGCCGCGTCATCGATGGCCCCTTTCCCCAGGTCGGCGAACTGGTCGCGGGCTTCTGGCTATGGGAGGTAGCCGACATGGACGAAGCCGTCGCCTGGGTGAAACGCTGCCCCAATCCCATGCCCGGCCCCAGCGAAATCGAGATCCGCCCTTTCCACGAATGGGCCTAGCGCCCCTCATATCCTTGCATTGCATTGATCTGCTGCCGTTTTCCCCCGGAACTCGGTATTTACCCCGATAGCTCTTGGGCCGACGAAGCGGGATCATTCGACCTCCCTTCTTCTCGATTGCCGGCCGCCCCGCACATTTCCGGTCCGGGGCACGCCAGGGACAGGAGATCGTGTGGCGAAAAAGATTTTCGTGCTCGGCGGCGACGGCTTTTGCGGCTGGCCGACAGCGTTGCATCTGTCCGAACTGGGCCATGAGGTCGTCATCATCGACAATCTTTCGCGTCGCCGGATCGACGCGGAACTGGGCGTCCACAGCCTGACGCCGATCGCCATGGTCGACCAGCGGCTGGATGCCTGGCACCAGGTAAGCGGGCGGACCATCCGCTTCCATTATCTCGACGTCGCCCAGGATTATGCCCGCCTCCTTGCCCTGCTGGCGGAGGAGCGCCCCGAAGTGATCGTCCATTTCGCCGAACAGCGCGCCGCCCCCTATTCGATGCGCGGACCGACCGAGAAGCGCTATACCGTCAACAACAATGTCGGCGGCACCCACAATGTCCTGACCGCGCTGGTCGCCTGCGACCTCGACGCGCATCTCGTCCATCTCGGCACCATGGGCGTCTATGGCTATGGCGGTGCCGGCTTCGAAATCCCCGAAGGCTATCTGACCGTCCAGATCCACGACGATGCCGGTGCCCCGCATGACTGGGAAATCCTGTATCCGACCCGGCCGGGCAGCGTCTATCACATGACCAAGTCGATCGATCAGCTGCTGTTCCAATTCTATGCCCAGAATGACCGGCTGCGCATCACCGACCTGCACCAGGGCATCGTCTGGGGCACCCAAACGGCGGAGACCCGGCGCCACCCCGCGCTCATCAACCGGTTCGATTATGAGGGCGAATATGGCACCGTGCTCAACCGCTTTCTGGTGCAGGCGGCGCTTGGCCATCCGCTGACCGTCCATGGCACCGGCGGCCAGACCCGCGCCTTCCTCAATATCCAGGACACGGTGCGCTGCATTGCGCTCGCCGTTGCCCATCCGCCGGAGCGCGGCGACCGGGTCAAGATCATCAACCAGATCGCCGAAAGCCTGCGCGTGCGCGACCTAGCCCGTCTGGTATCCGACCTGACCGGGGCGGCGATCGAATATCTGCCCAACCCCCGCAAGGAAGCGGCAGAAAATGATCTCGACGTCAGCAACGCCACCTTCCGCGCGCTGGGCCTCGACCCGATCCTGCTGACCGACGGCCTGCTGGCCGAGACGCTGGAAATTTCCGCCCGTTATGCCGACCGCGTCGACCAGCGCCACATCCCGGCGCGCACGGCCTGGACGCGGGAGCAGCAGGCGGCGCTCGACCAGGCGGGGCCGATCGAGACGATCCGCCCCGTCCTGCCCGGCGTGGCGGGAGCGGGCCGATGAGATTATGGGTCATCTGCCTTCAGGCGCTGTTGTTCATCGGCCTGCTCATCGCGATCGGCCAGAGCGGCCTGTTCGACACGATCATGGGCCGCAACGTCCGGATGGGCGACCCTCTGTTCGAGGATTATCAGCGCGGCTCCATCCCCTTCATCGATGTCGATGGACGCGATGTGTTCGTGGCGCAGTCGCACCCGGACAATCCCCTGATCCTGTCCGGCTTTCCGGCCTATGCTAGCAAGGTCTTCCGCCTGCCGACCGACAGCCGGCCGCTCAGCGGCACCTATAATATCGCCTTCGCGACCGACGCCGTGCCCGATGCCGAGGGTGCGCTGCGGATCAGCATCAACGGGGTCAAGCGCGCCGACGTCGTGCTGAACCAGGGGCGCTTCAAACGGCGTGCCAAGATCGAACTGACCCCCGCCGAACTGGCCTCGGGCCAGCTGGAGGTCAAACTGGCGCTTGTCGGGCGTGGTCCGATGGCCGAATGCACCCCCAATGAAGCGCTGGCCGCCGTCGTCACGATCCTGCCGGAAAGCGGCCTGCACCTCAAACTGGACAAGGCGCCGTCCACCACCCGCGACCGGCTCGCCTTGTGGGGCGACCTGATCCCGGTCAAATGGGACGAGGATGACAAGGTGGCGGATCTCGCCACCCTGCTCGCCGCCGCGCGGCTGAGCGAGAAAGGCTATGGCATCTATTTCGGCGAAAGCGGCTATGCCGCCCAGGCGCTGACCGACATCGACAAGGGCGCAGCCATCCGTCCCGACCGGACTCAGGCGCTGCGCTATCCGGTCAGCCTGGTCAGCGCGATCGAGAATGGCGGCGCACGCCGCTTCGATCGGGAAACCACTTGGCGCTATCGCTATGATGTTGGGCAATTGCCCAATGGCGAACTGCCGTCCGCGCTCGACCTGCGCCTGCTGCTCGGGCCGATCGCCGAAACCCGCACCGCGCTGTTCGTGACGCTCAACGATCATCTGCTCTTCACCCGCACGCTGACCGATGAGGATCAGCGCTTCAGCCATTCGATCGCGCTGCCGACCGCCGATCATCTGGATCGCAACCAGTTGGAAATCACCCTGACCGCACATGAGCGGGAAGAAATGCGGTGCGGCGCGCGCCGTCTGATCGCCGCGGAAATGCTGCCGGAAACCATCTTGCGGGGCGGCGGCGAACGGCTTGTGCCGGCGATCGTCCAGTTGCGGGGCCTGCTTGCGGCCAATCGCCCGGTCGCCTTGAAGGCCGGCGCACTGACCGCACCGCAGGGACAGGCCACAGCCCAGTTGCTGGGTCAGATGCGGCCCAGCGCCCTTGCCTTCGGCACCCAAAGGCCGGGCACCACGATCGAGGTGCTGACGGGCGACATTGCCGGCGCGCTGGCACGGGTCCGCCCCGCCGGACGGCAATGGCTGGTCCACTTCCCCGATGACCGGCGCGAAGGCGTCATGGTGGAACCCTTCGCGCGTGATGCATCGGCGGCTTGGGCGGCCGTGGCTCTGCTGGTGACGGTCCATCGCCCGGTTCCCGTCCCGCCGCCCGCCACGCCGGCGACCACCCCGCTGCGCGCAACAGCCCCTGCCCCCTGATGCCGCCGCCCCCGGATTATGACCGGACCCAGGCCAATTTCCAGTCGACGGACAGTGTCGCCGGCGGACTGGCCCGTCCGGTATCGATGTTGCGCGCACCCGCTCTGCTGCTGACCTTCACGACCATCGCCCTGTTCCAGCTATGGCTGTTCGAACTGGGCTATCTCGACCGCTTCTTCCGCACCCATGATTATGTGTTCGGCCCCTATCTGGGCTTCAGCGCGATCTCGATCCGGACCTTCATCTATTCCTATTTCATCTCCTTCTCGCTCTATGCGGCGGGATCGGTGCGGGCGCGCATCCTGCTCTGCCTCGACCTATGCCTGCGCTACATGGCGCTCTGCACCATCCTTGACCTCGGCAGCGTGGCGCTGTTCGCCTATGTCGGCACCCCCTTTTCGCTGGCCGCGATCCAGGTCATGGCCGGGCTAATGGGCATGGCGGTCTTCGCCTTCGTCATCATCCGGCGCGGCACCATGCCTGCCCCGGTGCCGGTGCTGCGCGGCCCCCAGCCCAAGGGGCGCGCCCTCTACCGCCTCGCCATTGCCGGCACGATCGCGGCGATCATCGCCATCTGGGCGGCACAGCAACCGATCCTGCTGTTCGAGGAGATGCGCGACATCAGCCTGCTCGGCGGCATCGGTCCGGGCGTCATCCTGTTCGTGCTGCTGACCTTTGCCCAGCTCTATATCGTTGCCGTCACCGAGCGCTATCGCCTGTCGCGCCCCGACTTCGCCGCCCCGGTCAGCGTCATCGTGCCCGCCTTCAACGAACAATATGTGATCGGCCAGACGATCCAGCATATCGACCGCGCCGCCGCCCATTATGGTGCGGAGGTCGAACTGATCGTGATGGACAATGGCTCGGTCGATGGCACGGCGGACATCGCCCGCGCCGTGATCGACGCCTGCTCCGCGCTCAAGGGGCGGGTCGTGCATGTCGCGACGCCCGGCAAGGCCCATGCCCTGAACGAAGGCGTGCTGCATGCGCGCTATCCGTTCATCGTGCGGATCGACGCCGACACGCTGGTGGGCGAGGACAATCTGACGCTGGCAATGCAGAATTTCGCCGATCCCAATGCCGGCGCGGTCGGCGGCGTGCCCTTGCCGCCAGGCGGCGCGATCTTCGATGCGGGGCGCCTGGTCGAGGTGATCGTCAAGCATGGCTATTATTCGCCCGCGCTCAGCGTCATGGCCGGGCTGGTCGGCATTCCCGGCATGTTCGTCATCTATCGGGCAGACGCGCTGCGGCGGGTCGGCCAGTTCGCCTCCGGCATGAATGGCGAGGATACCGACATCTCGCTGCGCATCGCCGAACTGGGCTATCGCACGCTGGTCGATCATCGGGTCAGCTATGTGTCCGAAGTGCCGACCAGCTTCGCCCATCTGCGCGAACAGCGGCTGCGCTGGTTCCGGTCGGTCTATCATGTCAGCGCGCGCGCCCATTCGCTCATCAGCGCCCCGGACTTCAGCATCCGCGGCAAGCTGGTCCTGCCCTATATGCTGATGAACACCGCGCGCCGGGCGATGATGATCCCGCTCGTCATCTTCGGCCTGCTTGAACTGCTCATCACATCGAGATCGATCGCTTTGCCCCATTGGCAGGCGATCGTTGCCGTGCTGGTCGGATCACCCATGGTTGCCGCGGCGATCGCGATCCTGGCGAATAATCGACCCCGCGCCCTGCTGGCGCTGCCCCCCTATATCTTCTTCCGCGCGCTGCGCGCCTGGTACACGCTCGAATCCGCGCTCACCATCCCGATCACCTCGATGTCCACACGCATCCAGATCGGGCGCGACCCCTGGCCGCAAAGCCCGCCGCCCGATCCGCTTCCCCCGCCATCCCCCCCTTCATCGCCGGAGGTCTCATGAAACAGATCGTCATTCCCGCCGCCCTGCTGGGTCTTGCCGCCATGCCCCAGGCCGGCTGGGCCAAGCCGGGCGACCTGTCGGTTGAGGGTGAACTCTCCTACGGGCTCGACGTGGTGCCACCCGACGTGGTCGACAACAGTCCCGATCAGGATCGGATCAAGTCGCTGTTCACCGGCGAAGTGGGCCTGGCCTATGATGCCGGCCCGGCGATCCTGCGCGCGTCCGCGGGCGCCCACATCTATCCCTCCGAAGCCGATTATAATCGCTATCCGCTGACCGTCGGCGCGCAGATCGACTGGCCACTGGCGGCCAAGGGGCAGACCAGGCTGCGCTTCCAGCCCAGCTATGAATATGTGCTGGGCGATGATGGGCGGGTGTTCGATCGCGCGCGCATGGATGTGCAGCTCATCCACCGCCACAATCCTGCCCACACCAGCACGGTGCGCCTGCGTTACGGCTATCGCAACCAGAGCGAACAGCGCTTCCAGGGCTATGACCAGAGCGAGTGGCTGGGCGAATTGCGCCATCTCTGGCGGCCAGGCGGCGGGCAGACCCGCATCATGGGGTCGCTATTGGGCCTGCACGCCAATGCGCAGGCCAACCGCTTCAGCTATAATGGCTATGGCACGATGCTGATCGCCCGCACGCCGCTGCGCGAGGGGCTGGAAGTCTATGGCCGGCTCTATCTGGTCCATCGCAACTACAAGGCGGCCTTTTCCAACGCTTACCCTTTCAAGCGGGAGGATACGCAATTGCGCCTGACCGGCGGCGTCGAACAGGCGCTGACCCGGCGGATCAACCTGTTCGGCGAGGCCGGCTATGCCAGCAATGATTCCAACGTCCCCACCCGCGACTATAGCGGCTTCGTCGGTCGCATCGGCATCCGCTTCCACTGACAATGGAACTGCGAAGAATGTCCGGTCGGACGCAGGCCCGGCAAGGATCGGGCCTGCGCCTCGCATGCTCACGGGTTCCAGGGATCGTGACGATCATGCCTGATCCAGCGGGTGCATAGCCATTTCTGTCCCGCCATGACCGGCGCGCCCAGATGCACGGCGGCTTCCGCCGCCTGCCCCTGCGCATCGGTGTTGCGGAACAGCAAGGCATTGCCCTTCCGCCCCTTCACCGACAGGCCCAGCCGCGGGAAGATCGTTTCCCCGCCGGCATAGCCTTCGTTGAGATAGATCAGCATCGTCCATGCCCGCTGGTTGCGGACATGGGGCAGGCAATCATGATGCTGCCGATATTGCTGGCCGACGGCATAGCGCAGCAATGTCAGCGGCTCGCCGCCCGACAGCATCGTCCCGCTTGCCGCCGCAATCCGCCGGTTGATCGCCTGGATCACCAGATCCTCGCGCGCCGGGCCGAAAATCCCGCCATCCGACGTGCGGATCGGATGCGGCATGGGCCGGCCACTGCGCGGATCGATCACCATCGCCGGTTCCAGCAGCGCCTGGCCTTCGCTGATGACATGATGGCATTCGTCGCCCGTCAGGAACTGACGGAACAGCCGGACATCCCAGCCGCCGGCCAGCGCTTCGCCCGCGGGCACGGCCACAGGCGCACCGTCCGGGGCCAATGCCATGCGTTCGATCAGCGCCAGTTGCTGCTGCGCAACCGGATCACCCTGCGCCGCGATCTTCAACCGGGCCAGCGCCTCCGTCCAGTCGACCGGCCCGCCGCTGCCATTGGCGGTCAGCGCGATTTCCATCAGCGCCGCATCGACATGGCCGATCTCGACCGCGCGGCGCAGCAGGCCCCTCGCCCGCTCCAGATCGCGCGCCACGCCATGGCCCGCCAGATGCCAGGTGGCGAGGCAGAAGAGCGCATCGACATCGCCCTGCGACGATGCCTGTTCCAGCCGGGTGACAGCCTGCGCCACTTGGCCGGATGCGGCCAGTTGCCGGGCATGGGAAACGGTGGGGGAAGTCATGGCCAAGCAGAAAACGAAAAGGGCCGGAAGTCAATCCGGCCCTCTCCCTTACAGCATGTCGCTGCGATCAGAACTTGGCGACGGCGCCGATATAGCCATAGCGGCCGCGGACGTCGTAGATGCCCGAACCCGCACCCACGCCGGTCAGGCCGAAGGGCGGTGCGCGGTTGCCGATATTGTCGACACCGACATAGATGTTGAACTTTTCGGTCACGTCATAGCCCATACGTGCGTCGTGATAGAAGACGTCGGGATATTTCTTGAGCGAGGCATAGTCCGCATTCTGCGGCGGCAGCCCGTTGACCGAGTTATAGTCCTCATAGGTGTTGAGGTACATCTTGTCGATCCAGCGCATCTGATAGCCGATCGTCAGCTTGCCGAACTTCACGTCGCCGTTGAAGTTGACCTGGTTCTTGGGATCGCCCAGTTCTTCCAGGATCTGGTTGCGGAAGCTCGGATCAGCCGGATTGAGATATTCGTTCCGCTTGATCATGCGCGTGTAGACCGTCTTGAAACCAGCCGAACCCCAGCTGAAATCATGACGATAGTTGAGTTCGGCGTTGATGCCTTCGGCGGTCAGCTTCGCATAGTTGAGCGTGGTCTGCTGCAACGAACCCTGAAGCACCTGATAGGCCGCTTCACCCGACGGACCTTCGGTCGCGCCGTTACGCGTGAACAGGCCGCAGAACGGATTGTCCAGATTGGGTGCGTCATAGCAGGCGTTCAGGATCTGCTGTGCCGACGGCGCGGTGATGACGTCGTCCACCTTGATGTTGAAATAGTCGACCGACAGCGACAGGCCCGGAATCCAGCGGGGCTGCAGAACGCCACCGACAGTCCAGCTGGTCGAGGTTTCTTCCCGCAGATTGGGGTTGCCGCCCGAAATCAGCTCGATCGACGAGGTGTAGACGAAGTCATAGTTGGTCGGCACGCCGGCCGCACGGCAATTGGCCTCGCGATAGGAGGAACCGGTGCCGATGTTGCGCAGCGAGCAGGGATCGTTCGGCGCAGGCGCGAAATTCTGGCTCTGCTCCGAATAGAGATCGACCACGTTGGGCGCACGGATCGCCTTGTTGTAGGTGCCGCGGAAGCGGATGTCCTGAACCGGGGTCCAGGTCAGTTCCGTGCCCCAGGTGTAGACGGTGCCGGTCGCGCCCTTATAGTCGGACACGCGGCCCGAGGCATTGGCGGTCAGTTCCTTGAAGAAGGGAACATCCTTCAGGATCGGCACGCTGATTTCGCCGTACAGCTCCTTCACTTCGAACGCCGGGGCGCGGAAGGTCGGGATCGCGTTGTAGAAGGCGTAGCCCTGCTGGGTCAGCTCATCCAGGTCATAATAGACCTTCTCGCGGCGATATTCGCCACCGACCGAGAAGCCGACCGGGCCGCCGGGCAGTTCGAACCAGGCGCTGGTATCGCCCGCCACGAAGCCGGACGCCACGAACTGCTTGATCTTGCCTGTCGCGACCGTGTCCATCAGCACATAGTTGCGCGCAGCCTGCGAGACCGAGCCCTGGCCGAAGGGATTGATCGGAACGCATGCCGCAATGTCGGCGGCCAGGATGGCCGCATCCGCGCCATAGTCGACCGTACCGGTCGGATTCAGCTTCGAACGGCAGACGATGTTGCCGGCGGCGTCGCGGGTGGTGTCGATACCCAGCAGGTAGCGCTGTACGTTGACATTGCCCTTGACGACATTCTTCTCGCGATGCTCGCCATAGTTGACGGACAGTTCGTAGTTCCAGTCGTCGTTGAAGTCGCCGCGGACACCGACGACGGCGCGATAGGTTTCACGACGGATGGCTTCGTCACGAATGCCGAAATCGACCCAGTTGCGACGCAGGTTGAACCGGAACGTGCCGGCGTTGATCGCGGCGCGCTGCGCGTCGAGCTGCGCCGCCGTCAGGGCTGCGCCGGTATTGGCGTTGACGGTCGTCGCCAGCAACTGCTGGGTCAGGAGCGTGCGGGCCTGGTCCGACAGGAACGGATTGTCGAGACGGATGCGTTCGCGGCCGCCCGGATCGCCCAGCGTCGTGCCCTGCGAGAAGAAGGGACCGCTCTGCGAGCCATAGGCATCGGCCCGGACATATTTCGCTTCCCAGAAGGGCACGAAGGACGGGCTGAACTCATAATGGCCCATAAGGTTGACCGAAATGCGTTCCAGATTGGGGCTCAGCGCCAGTAGCTTGCCTTCGCGGCTGCTCGTGCCGTTGCCGCCGACATAATTGCCGTTGGGGCCCAGGCCGATGCGTTCACCGGTCTGCGGCACCAGCGTGCCGTCGGGCTGGAACAGCATGTTGCAGACGAAAGCCGCGCCTACCGCATCACGACCGCAGGCCGCGTTGCCGGCGCTCTGGAAGATGCCGGTCTGGCCGCCCAGCGAGATGGTGGCCGAACGCACGTCGCGGAAGAACTGGCGGTCGAACACGCCGTCCGAACCGTTGGCGGTGCCGGCCGGATCGGTGTCGACGACGATGAACGCATTGTTCTGGCGCATGGTCGGACGGTTGGAACCGTAGAAATCGTCCGACTGGGCATATTCGACGTTGATCGCGATATTGCCGCGGCCATCGGCGAAATTCTTGCCCGCCAGGATCGAAGCATAGCGGTTGCCGGCGTCGCCATATTTGCTCGCGCCATTCTGGCCGCGCACCTGGACGCCTTCATAGTCCTGCTTCAGCACGAAGTTGACCACACCGGCGATCGCGTCCGAACCATAGACCGACGATGCGCCACCGGTCATCACGTCGACGCGTTCGATCAGGTCGGTCGGGAAGGTGTTGGTGTCGGGCGACACGCCGTTCGACAGGACGTCGGAACCGACATGGCGGCGACCATTGACCAGCACCAGCGTGCGCTGCGTGCCCAGGCCGTAGAGGTCGAGCAGGTTGAGGCCGCGCGTGCCCAGGAAGCGGGTCGAGTTCTGCTGGCTGAAGGTGCTGCGCAGCTGCGGCAGCTCGTTCAGCGTATCACCGACCGACAGCTGGCCCGTCTCGAAGAACTGCTCGCCCGAAATGGTGGTGATCGGCGCATTGGCTTCCAGATTCGGACGACGAATGCGCGAACCGGTCACGACGATCGACGACGCGACCTCCCCAGTCGCTTCCGGATTGCGATCGGCTTCGGTCGTCTGCGGCGTGGCGCTGCTCCCCTGCGCCATGGCTCCCGTTGCAAAGGCGAAACTGCCCGCCAGGGCAGTAAATGTCAGAAAGCTATATTTTTTCACGAAGCTTCGGTCCCTGTTCAGAAGGACGCGGGCCCTCTCCCGCGCCGCTGCGCACAGGGTGCCCCAACTGGGACGCAAGACAAGCGATATTGTAATATCCTTGTCACACATTGAAATTTTCGTGAAACATGTGACCGTCATGCAACAGCGTCACGCGCAACAAAATGTCACGCTCGCGCCCCACCGATGAGCGCGTAAGTCATTATAATTTCAGGAAAATGGTGCACCCGACGGGATTCGAACCCATGGCCCTCAGATTAGGAATCTGATGCTCTATCCTGCTGAGCTACGGGTGCACGCAGCGCCGGCTCTATTATGCGCGGCGCGCGCGGTCAATTCTTCGCTTCGGGCGGAATCACCGGAAAGGGCAGTTGCGCGACATTGATGCCTTCCTCGGCCAGCGCCTTGGCCTCGGCCGGGGCGACCTCGCCATGAATGCTGCCCTTGTCCTGCTCGCCATAATGCATGGCCCGCGCCTGCTCGGCAAAGCCGCGTCCGACCCAGGTGGAGCCTTCCAGCAACTTCTTCTGTGCGTCCGCCAGCGCCTCGACCAGCGCGCGCATCTTCGCCTCGTCCGGCCCGGCCGCCACCGGCGCCGTCTCCGCTGCGGCCGCCGGCTGCTGCTGCTGCTGCGACGGCACGATCTCGCGCCGCTGGTTGCCCTTGGCCGCCACCGCCGGCGCCATCAGCGCCTTGCCGACCCGCGTGTCGCCGCATAGCGGACAGGCCAGCAGGCCGCGTTCCTTCTGGTCCGCATAGTCTGCGCTGGAACCGAACCAGGCCTCGAACACATGGCCCTGGCCCTCGCATTTAAGGTCGAAAACGATCACCTGATCTCAACATCCTGCGGTATCACGCGCCGATTGGCGATGGCGGGCACCCGCCCGCGCACCGCCTCTACGCGGGTCAGGTCGAGATCGGCAAGGGCCAGCCCCGCCCCCTCGCCCATGTCCAGCAGCACATCGCCCCATGGATCGACCACCAGGCTATGACCATAGGTGGTGCGCCCGTCCTGATGCTCGCCGGCCTGCGCGGCGGCGATCAGGAAACAGCCCGCCTCGATCGCGCGGGCGCGCAACAGCACATGCCAATGCGCCTGCCCGGTCGGCACAGTGAAGGCCGCCGGCGCCAGCAGCACGGTCGCCCCCGCATTGGTCAGCGCCCGATAGAGATCGGGAAAGCGCATGTCGTAGCAGATGGAAAAGCCCATCCGCGCCCAGGGCGTATCGACCGCCACCACGCTTTCCCCCGGCCCATAGACCGAGGATTCGCGCCAGCTTTCGCCCGATGCCAGGTCGACGTCGAACAGATGGATCTTGTCGTAGCGCGCCCGTATTTCGCCCTGATCGTCGATCATGAAGCTGCGATTGGCCCAGCGCCCGTCGCTGCGCGCATCTTTCAGCGGCAGCGATCCGATATGAACCCACAGCCCCTCGCGCGCCGCCGCCTCGCGCACCGCCGCCAGCACGATGTCGTCCGCCTCGCCGCGCAGCGTTTCCGCCGCGCGCTTGCGATCACGGTCCAGATAGCCCGCCATTTCCGGGGTGAAGAGCATGTCCGCTCCCTCCCCCTTGGCGCGCCCCGCTGCATCCACGATCGCGGCGGCATTGGCGGCCGGGGCGATCCCGGTCGTCATCTGAAAGATCGCGGCGCGCATCGGGCTTACAGCCCCAGCAGCCGGTCGAGCTTGCCCTCTCGGTTCAGCGCGGCGAGGTCGTCGCTGCCGCCGATATGCTGGCCGTCGATGAAGATCTGCGGCACGGTGGTGCGCCCCGGCGCCCGCTCCAGCATTTCCTCGCGCTTGGGACCGCCCAGCGAAATATCATATTCCTCGAAGGCAACACCCTTGCCCTCCAGCAGCGCCTTGGCCCGCGCGCAATAGCCGCACCAGTCCTTGGTATAGATTTCGACCTTTGCCATTATCTCGGTAAAACTCCTTTGCCCCGAAATTGGGGGGAATGCGCACTTTGTCAATCGTCACCGGTTCTGGGTAACGCCCGCGCCCAGCACAGCAGATGCACCTCGCGCGCGCCGCCGCCCTTCAGCAGCTTCGCGCAGGCCGCCGCCGTCGCCCCGCTGGTATGGACATCGTCGACCAGCCATATCACCCGTCCCGCCAGCCCGTGCCCCTGCGCCAACGCAAAGGCGCCGCGCACCGCCTGCGCCCGCTGCTTGGGGTTCATGCCCCGCAGCGGCTGCGTCCGCTTCACCCGGCGCAAGCCATGCTTGTCCACCGCCAGCCCCGTCAGCCGCCCCAGATGATCGGCGATCAGCGCCGACTGGTTGAAGCCGCGCCCCCATAGCCGCCAGCGATGCAACGGCACCGGCACGATCAGCGCGCCCTCCATCTCCGCCGGCACATGGCGCAGCATCTGCCCCGCCACCAGCCGGGCCAGGCCGATCCGCCGCCCATATTTGAGGCGCAGCGCCACCGTCCGCGCGACATCGCCATAGGCCAGCACCGCCCGCGCGCTGTCGAACGGCGGCGGCTGTGCCAGGCAGGCGCCACAGGCCGCGCCCTCGCCCATCTCATGCTCGAACGGCAGGCCGCAGCGCGCGCAGCAGGGTGGCCCCAGAAACCGCATCCCGCTCCAGCAATCGAGGCAGAAACCATGGTCCGCACCGACGATCGCGCCGCATCCGGGGCAGCGTGGCGGAAGGGCATAATCCATGACCGGACGCATCACGGTCTTGAGAAGCGGGACCAGCGACATCATCTGCCTTGTCCCCGCTTCGTCCCCGATGCACAAGGCCCGCCATGACTGCCCCCGAAACCCGCCCCGACATTTTCGACCGCGCTCTGCGCGCCCGCCACCGCGACCGGATGCTCGGCACCTTTGCCGATCATGACTTCCTCCACCGCGCGATGCTGGACGAACTGCTCGAACGGCTGGCCGATGTGCAGCGCGAGCTGCCCGAAGTGTTGCTGGTCGGCTGCCCGGACGGCAGCGCGAAGGCCGCGCTCGAAGCCATGGGCAAGCGCGTCGCCTGCGCCGATCCCGGCTTTCTCGCCGCGCAGCGGGCCGGCGGCGTGCAGGCGGACGAGGATGCCCTGCCCTTTGCCGACAATAGTTTCGACCTGGTCATCGCCTGCGGCACACTCGACAGCGTCAATGATCTGCCCGGCGCGCTGATCCTGATGCGCCGCGTGCTGCGGCCCGACGGGCTGATGCTCGCCGCCTTTGCCGGCGCAGGCAGCCTGCCGCGCCTCAAGTCCGCCCTGCTCGCGGCCGAAGGCGACCGCCCCGGTCAGCATGTCCATCCCCAGGTCGATGTCCGCTCGGCCGGCGACCTGCTCAGCCGCGCCGGCTTCGCCATGCCGGTGGCCGATGGCGAGACGCTCAATATCCGCTATGGCGACGTGGTCCGGCTGATGCACGATCTGCGCGGCATGGGCGCGGGCAATGCGCTCGCCACCCGCCCGCCAACCCTGTCGCGCGACGTACTGATGCGCGCCGCCGCCCATTTCGCCGATGCCGCCGATCCCGACGGCCGCACCGCCGAACAGATGGCGCTGATCTATCTCTCCGGCTGGAAACCCGACGCCAGCCAGGCCGCTCCCGCCCGCCGCGGCAGCGCCACCGTCTCGCTGGCCGCCGCCTTGAAGGGCAAGGACTGATCCTCAGGCCGCGACGCTCAGGAAGCGGGATCGCTTGCCCCGATTATAGTCGCGGTAGAAGGCCATGAACTCGTCCGCCGGCAACGCCTTGGCATAATACCAGCCCTGCGCGAACTGGACGCCGGCCTTGCGGACATAGGCATCCTGTTCGCGGGTCTCCACCCCTTCTGCGATCAGGTTCAGCTTCAGCGCCCGCCCCATCCCGATGATATGGGGCGTGACCACGCTGGCCGCCGCATCCCGGCCGATCGCATCGATGAAGCATTTGTCGATCTTGAGCGCGTCGAGCGGCAATGTCTCCAGCAGCGACAGGCTGGAATAGCCGGTGCCGAAATCGTCGATCGCCATCAGATGCCCGGCATCGCGCGCGCGGGCGATGGTCGCGCGGGCCGTGTCCGGGTTGATCAGGCTGCGCTCGGTCACCTCCAGCCAGATCTGGCCCGGCGCGATGCCGGCCTTGGCTATCTCGCGCTCCAGCACGTCCAGGAAGCGGCCGCTTTCCAGGTCGCGCGCGGAAATGTTGATCGCCACATGCACCTGCTGTTCGGCCAGCAGCATGGCGTGCAGGTCCGCCACCACCTGCTCGATCACATGGTCGGTAATGTCCAGGATCAGCCCGCTCTGCTCGGCCAGCGGGATGAACAGGTCGGGCGCTATCCACCGGCCATCGGGCCGCCGCCACCGCACCAGCGCCTCGGCGCCCACGCAATAGCCAGTCGCCAGCTCGATCAGCGGCTGATAATGAACCTGGAACTCGCGCTTGCGGATGGCCAGCTTCAGTTCCTTTTCCGGCGACAGGCGCTGGCGTGACACCCACAGGATCAGCAGCATCAGGATCGCGGACGCCACCAGCCCGATCGGCAATAACAGGCGCATCTCGCTGCCCAGCTTCGCATCGATGGCGCTGCGGTCGGCAATGGCAAAGGCGGTCAGGTCGCCGCGCTGCACCGACGCATAGATGTCCGTATCGTCCATCCCGGTCATCGCCTGCCGGCTCAATTGTCCCACCAGCCCGTCATTGGCCCGCCCGGTAATGGCGATCAGCGTCCCCTGCCGCGTCGCGATGCCCAGGATCATGTGGCTGTCGGACAAGACATCGACCAGCCGCTGCGGCAGGATCAGCACATTATGGTCACGATAGCCCAGCACCATCACCTCGCGGGCATGGCTGATGCGCGGCTTCACATGCAGATGCAGCGCATAACCGCCCGCCAGCGTCGCCGAAGGCGTCCCGCGCCCGATGACGACATCCGCCGGCACCTTGCCCCAACCGGTGCAGGCCAGCCGATCGCCATCATAATGGCCTACTTCCTCCACTGCCCCGCTGTCGATCGCCAACTGGCGCATCCGCTCGATATGGCCGACGGAACAATCGCCCTCGCCGACCTGCGCCAGCACATCCTTGGCGTCGGTCAGCACCTGTTCGGCGCGCAGCAGCGTCCAGTTGGCATATTCCTGCATATGCGCGCGCTCGGCGGCGATCGCCCGCTCGCGCGAAAAATGGATGGTCAGTGCCAGTGGAATGACGATCGCCAATATCGCCAATATCAGGGCCAGAAAGATAATGATCCGTCGCCGCAAGTCCGGCCCCCATCTTCATTCGCCATCGGAGCAGCAAAACCTGCGCCCTCAGCAGAGCAAAGACGAGTATTTATTTTGTTAACGGCCTGTCCTTGCGCGTGAAAGCCCAACGCCCTGTCGCCCTAATGCTCAGCGCAGGCTCAGATAGAGGGTAATGGTCACCAGCGAGGCGATGGTGGAGACCAGCACCACCCGCGCGGTAATACCCGCTTCCCGGCCATAGAATTCGGCGACCATGAACGGACCGGTGCCGGTCGGCAGCGCCGCCATCAGCACCGCCGTCGCCGCCAGCGCCGGCGGCAGGCGGAAGACCAGCGCCAGCGCCCCGGTCAGCAGCGGCTGCGCCAGCAGCTTCATGCCCACCAGAAAGCCAACCGCTCCCGCCGGCAGCGGCGCGCCCTCCCGCTTCTCGGCGATGAACAGGCCCAGCGCGACCAGCGCACAGGGCGATGCCGCACCGCCCAGCAGCGACAGGAACTTGTCCAGCGGCGCCGGCAGCGGAATGGCAAAGGCCAGGAACAGCCCACCGACCAGCGGCGCGACCAGCAGCGGATTGGTCGCCAGCGACCGTGCGACCTTGGCCATCATGTGCCCCGGCCGCCGCTCGCTCTGCATCCCGATCTCGATCAGGATCAACGCCACCGCAAACAGCAGGCAGACGGTAATGATGGTCGCCACCAAAGTCGGCGCCAGCGATGCCGGCCCCAATATCGTCGCTGCCAGCGGAAAGCCGATGAAGCCGGTATTGGCATAGCCGGCGTTGAGCCCATCGACCGTCGCATCCGCCAGATGCCGCCCGCCGCGTCGCTGCAGCAATAGCGTCGCGGCAAAGCTCAGCCCCGCGCCGATGCCGAAGACGGCGATGAAGCCGGGCTGCCAGATATCGCTCCACCGCGCCTTGGCAACGATGTCGAACAGCAGCGCCGGCAGCGCCAGCCACACCACGAAGCGGTTGATCTCCCCGGTCGCATGCGGCCCCAGCACGCCGCTCCTGCGGGCGATCCATCCCGCCCCGATCAGCGCGAAGATGGGCAGGACGATCAGCAGCACGGACAACATCGAACGGACTTTCGGGACAGCGGAAACAGCGCTCGCCTACGCCGCCGGATCGATGCATACCAATGCCATTGCATGGAATGATTGATACTGTTTCCGTATGATCGATATTCGCCAGCTCCGCTATTTCGTCGCCGTCGCCGAAACGCTGCATTTTGGCCGCGCGGCCGAACGGCTGCACGTCACCCAGCCACCGCTCAGTCGTCAGGTCGCTGCACTGGAACAGGAACTGGGCGTCCGCCTGATCGAGCGCCATTCCCGCCGCGCCGTGCTGACCCCGGCCGGCGCCCGCTTCCTGGAGGATGCCCGGCAGATCATCGCCGCGCTCGACCGCGCCTGTCGCGATGCGCGCGCCTGGCAGTCCGGCGACCTTGGCGAACTGACGATCGGTTTCATGATGCATGCCGCCTATAGCAGCGTGCCTCTGCTCACCCGCCGCTTTGCCACCGCCCATCCCGACGTGACGCTGCACCTGCGCGAAACACTGCCGATGATGCTTGCCGACGGCGTGATGGAGGGGCGCTTCGACGCTGCCATCGGTTTCGATCCCGGCACCCGGCGCGGCCTTGCCACCAGCCCGCTCTATCGCGAGCCGCTCGCCGCCGTCGTCCCGTCGGACCATCATCTCGCCAGCGCCAGCGCCCTCACCCCCGACCAGTTGGCCGGCGAACGCTTCATCCTCTCGCCCGCGGATGTGACGCCCACGCTGCGCCGCGCGATCCTGGGCTGGCTGGCCGCGCCGCCCGCCATATTGCTCGAAACCCAGTTGCAGCAGACGATCGTCAGCCTGGTCGGCGAAGGGCTGGGCGTCGCGATCGTGCCGGAATCGCTGCGGCGGCTCGCCATGACCAGTGTGCGCTTCGTGCCGCTGATCGACGCGCCGATGGTCGAGCAACTGTTGATGGTCCGCCCCGACGCCCGCAATCCGGCGCTCACCCATCTGCGCGCGATCGCCGACAGCCTCCAGCCCGCATGAAACGGCCCGCTGTCCTACAGCGCGCCGAACTGCCATGATCGCGCCCGGCTCTTTCTCAACTCAGGCAGGCGGGACGACGTAAGGAAATTTCCAACCATCGACATAAAATGTCGAAATGTGCAGGAAATATGCGAAGTTAAGCGGCGACTTTCCTATTTCCGCCGCCCCTTTCAGGCCACCTAGGTCAGGCTGACAGCGCTTCCGCACGCGCGTCCAGCACCACCCGATTCCGCCCCTCGCGCTTGGCGCGATAGAGCGCGGCATCGGCCGCCTTGATCAGCGTCGAGCCGTCGCGCTCCATGCTCTCTTCCCAAGTGGCGACGCCGAAGGACATGGTCGTCGACCCCAGCGTGCGGCCACCCTGATTGACCATCAACTCGCTGATCGCCTGGCGGACGATCTCCACCCGATCGGCCAGCACCACGGCCGACGTGCCCGGCGCGATGATGGTGAACTCCTCGCCGCCAAAGCGGCAAACGACGTCGCCGTCGCGGAAGCGGCTGCGCATTTCCGTCGCGACCGCCTGCAACACCGCGTCGCCCGCCTCATGGCCGAACTCGTCGTTGAAGCGCTTGAAATGGTCGACGTCGCACATCACCAGGCTCAGCGGGCTGCCGGTGCGCGTCGCCCGCGCGATCTCCAGCGCCAGCGTCTCTTCCATGTAGCGGCGGTTGAACAGGCTGGTCAGCGGATCGCGGATCGTCTGTTCGCGCAGGCCGCGCTGCAGGCGATGGTTGACCAGGGCCGACGCGATATTCTCGGTCAGCACGGTCAGGCGGAACCGGTTCTCGGCCCCCACTACGCCGCGCAGATACAGCACGCCGATCACCTCGCCCCCGGCCAGCAGCGGCTCGCAATGATAATGGTCCGCCTCGGCACCGACATGGGCACAGACGATGTCCGATCCCTGCTCGGTCACATAATGGCTCTGTCCGCGCCGCAGCGCCCAGCACTGGTCGGGCGCAAAACCCGCCTGCTCGACCTCCAGCCCACCCCAGGCCGCGATCGGCACCAGCAGGTTGCGGGAATTATTATGGGCATAGAGGGCGCCGGGAATATCGGGCAGCACGCGCGGCACGAACACCCGGATGATCGACGCCAGTTCCTCGTCGGTGCGGGCCGCCTGCATCCGGTGGGCCATGCCGCCCAGCAGTTCGATCACCTCGCCCCGTTCGCGCAGCACCTGCGCATTGGCGCTCAGTTCCTGGTTGGCGATCTTCAACCGCCCCTCGCTGTCCACCTGGTCGGCGACCGCCGCCTCCAACTCGCGCGCCATTTCATTATAGCCGCCGGCCAGCCGCTCAAACTCGCTCGACCGCATCTCGACATCGATGCGCGCGCTGCGATCGCCCGCGCCCAGCTTGCCCATCACCGTCATCATAGCCTCGACCGGACGGCGGATGCCGCGGATCAGCGCAACGCCCATGATGACGATGATCGCCACCGTCAGCGGCGTGCCCAGCAGCACCAGCCAGCGAATATAGTTGAGCCGCCGTTCCACCGCGCCCATGCGCTCGACCGACAGCGAACGCTCCTCGGCCAGCAGGTCGCCGACACGCGCCTCGACCATCAACATCAGATAACGGCCGCGTCCGGTCGCGGTCGACGCCTGCGCCCCGGCAAAGTCGCCCGCGCGGGTCATGGCCGCCGACTTCTCCAGGCTCGCGGCCCGTTCCGTCACCAGCGCACGCACCTGCTGCGCCCGTTCATTCTGCGGCGGATTGTCGGCCGTCAGCTTGACCAGCGCGGCCGCATCATGCTTGGCGGCGGCGATTTCGGCGGCAACGGTCTCGGCAAATTCGGGATTGCGGGTCAGCACATAGCCGCGCTGTCCCGACTCCGCTTCCTGCAGATGGCCCAGCGTCCGGTTCGCGGTCTTGAGCACCTGCGAGGAATGGGTCACCCAGCCCAGGCTGCCGCGCATCTGCGCCGACCCATCGAGCAGCAGCCCGGCGAGCAGCACCATCACCACGCACAATATGCCGCACAGCACCACAATCCGATGGGACAATGATCCGACCAACTGACACTCCCTGGGTCCGCAAGCCCATCGCCTTTGGTCAATCGCTTCGCCGATGCAACATGAATCATTGTTTTTTAGGGAGAATTGCGACCGATCGAAGACTCCTGCCTCAGCCTGTCCCTTGTAGCACAGCCAGGCTGCCAACCGTCGGCGGATCGATAACATCCCGTCCCGTCCATGCCTCGCCTTCCCGCACATAATCGACATGGCTGGCCCGACGAAACGCGTTGCCGTCCCAGACGATCACCTGCAGCTCGATCGCATTGTTGCGCCGGACATGCAGCCAGTTGAAGCTTTGCGGCTCGGCATTGCGCAGCCGGGTCGATGTCGCCGTCCCCGCCTGGATCACCAGCGCGCCGCCGCTATGCGCCACCATTTTCTGCGCGGCCTCCGCATAGGTGCGGTGGAAATGCCCGGCCAGCGCAACATGCACCCCCGCCTCGCACGCCGCCTGCACCGCATCCTCATGCCGCCCCACCGCCTCGCTCAATTCTCCGCCCCGGCCGATCGGCATGGCGAACAACGGATGATGGGTCACCAGGATGCGGGTCTTGGCCGGCGCGACCTGCGCGAAACTCTCGCGCAGCCGGTCCATCTGGTCATGGTTGATCCGCCCGTCCTTGATCGTCAGCGACCGGGCGGTGTTGAGGCCCAGTATCGCGACCTCGTCATCCTCGTAAAAGGGACAGAGATCGCGGCTGATATAGCGCTTGTAGCGCGCCAGCGGCCGGGCGAAGCGTCGCACCACGTCGAACAGCGGCACGTCATGATTGCCGGGGATCACCAATATCTTCAGCCCCGCCGCGCGCAGGCGATTAAGCCAGGCCGCCGCCGCCCTGAACTGCTCCACCCGCGCCCGCTGGGTCAGGTCGCCGCTGATGACGACCAGGTCGGGCCGGCGCTCCTCCAGCCAGGCGGTGGCGGCGTCGACGATGCGCGGATCATGCGCGCCGAAATGAATGTCGGACAGATGGGCGATACGGGCCATGCCTCCCCAACGAATCCATCGCTATTCGTTTCCGATGGACCCGAAATCGCCGCACGGTGTTATTGCGGCATGGAAACGAAAACGCTCCCCCGGCAGGCGATCCTCGTCGTCAACGCCCATAGCCGACGCGGCCAGGACAATTTCAATCAGGCAAGGGAAAAACTCGAAGCCGCCGACGTCGAGCTGATCGCTGCCCATGCGGTCGATGACCCCGAACAGATGGCCGCCACCGTCCGCCAGGCGGTGGAAAGCGGCGCGCCGATGGTCATCGTCGGCGGCGGCGATGGCTCCATGTCGGGCACGGTCGACGAATTGGTCGGCAAGGATTGCGTGTTTGGCGTACTGCCGCTCGGCACCGCCAACAGCTTCGCCCGCACATTGGGCCTGCCGCTCGACCTCGACGGCGCGGTCCGCGCCATCGCCACCGGCCAGCGCCGCCGCGTGGACCTCGGCATGATCGATCGCGACTATTTCGTGAATGCCGCCTCATTGGGCCTGTCGCCGATGATCGGCCAGACCGTGCCGCACAAGCTCAAACGCTATCTCGGCCGCATCGGCTATCTCATCTGGGCGGTCAAATGCTCGGTCGGCTTCCGCGCCTTCCGCCTGACGATCGACGATGGAGTGAAGGAACGGCGCCTGTGGTCGACCGAGGTGCGCATCCTCAACGGCCCCTATCATGGCGGGGTCGAGTTGTCGGACCATGCCGCCGTCGATACCGGCGAGATCGTGATCCAGGCCGTCGTCGGCCGCTCCAAGCCGCGCCTCGCCTGGGACTGGTATGCCAAATTCTTCAAGCTGCGCGACCGCAACGCCCATACCGAGGAATTTCACGGCCGCCAGTTCAAGCTCGCCTGCCACCCGCCACAGAAAATATCGATCGACGGCGAAGTGCTGGCAAAAACCCCCGTCACGGTAAAGATCGCCCCCGGCGCGGTCGATGTGGCGGTGCCGCAGGACTAGGCGGCAAGGACAAGTCCAAACGGTCGGGAAGCGACCATTCATCGCCATTCCTTCTCCCTTGAGGGAGATGGATATTAAGCCTTGCCGCGTAGCGGCCAGGCGAAGTTGGATGAGGGGGATGCGCTATCTTGGTCCATGTACGCGAGGGTACGTCCCCTCACCCAGCAGCGTCATCCCGGCGTAGGTAGCCCCCTCTCTTCTTCGGAGCAGGCGAAGGTCAATTTCCGCCCACCCTCACGGCATCAGCCGGCGGCGGCCTTCCCACAAATGCCAGCGCATCGCCAGCGCCGCGCCTTCGGCGTCCTGGGCGCGGATGGCGGCGACGATCTGTTCATGTTCGCGCAGCATGGTCGCGATCACTTCGGGCGGGCGCGATCGGCTGATGTCGACGCCGGCGCGCATCACCTTGTCGACATCGGCATGGAGCGCGTCGAAGGCGATCAGGAAGGCCGGATTGCCGGTCGCCTCGGCAATGCGGCGGTGCAGTTCCATATCCTCGGCATGGGCCGGCTCGCTCGACAGCAGGGCGGTGCGCAGCATCTCCATCCCTTCCTCGACATGCGCCATTTCGAGCGGGCTGCGGCGGGTGGCGGCGAGGCGCGCGGCCTCCGCCTCCAGCACGAAGCGGACCTCGTAACTGCCGAGCGTCGCGGGCAGTTCGGTCGCCGGCATGAAGGCGGCGAGGCGCTGCGACGGGCGGCTTTTCACGAAGGAGCCGGCACCCCGGCGCGCCTCGGTAATGCCGTCCGAGGCGAGGCGGACCAGCGCCTCGCGCACGATCGCGCGGGAGACGCCGAACCGCTCCGCCAGCGCGGCCTCCGACGGCAGGCGATCGCCGACCGCCAGATCCTGGTCGTTGATGATCTCGACGATGCCGGCATAGGCATGGTCGGACAATCGAGCCTGGTTCATCGGCGCACCTGTGGATCGCTGGGCAACATCCTGTGCCTCCTAGTCATGAGAGGCTGCTGACGACAAGCGTCAGCAGCGCCCTGGTCAGAAGATGCTGCTGGCGACGAGCACCAGCAGCAGGCCGACGACCGCGACCACGGTTTCCATGATCGACCAGGTCTTGAACGTGCCCGGCATGTCGGTGCCGAGATAGGATTTGACCAGCCAGAAGCCGGGATCATTGACGTGGGAGAAGAAGAGCGAGCCCGCGCCGATCGCCAGCACCATCCATTCGGGCTCCACGCCCGATGCGGCGACGAGGCCCTGCATCACGCCGGCGGTGGTGATGGTGGCGACGGTGGCCGAGCCGGTGGCGAGGCGGATGCATACCGACACGCCCCAGGCGAGCAGGATCGGCGAGATCGCGCCGCCAGCGGCAAAGCGGACCAACAGGTCGGAAAGCCCGGCCGTCACCAGCACCTGCTTGAGCGCGCCGCCCGCGCCGATCGCCAGGATGATCCCGCCGGCGGGGACCATCGCTTCGGACCAGATCGCGTTCTGGATCTTTGCGTCGGTGATGCGGCGGCCGAACAGCAAGGGCAGCGCCACCAGCACCGCGATCAGCAGCGCGACGACCGGATCGCTGACCCAGCCAAGCCAGTGGAAATGCGGCGCGACCGACGCCGGCAGCAGCGCCACCGCCTGTCCCGCGGCGATCAGCACCACCGGCAGCAGCACGGCCGCGAGCGCACGACCGACCGAGGGGGTGGCGACATCGACCTTGACCGGATCGAGCAGCGGCGGGTTCAATTTCACGCCGGGGGCGGTGAAGCGGGCCAGCACGGGGCCGGCGATGATCGCGGTCGGGATGCCGACGATCAGGCCATAGAGAAGGGTGAGGCCGAGATTGGCGCCGAGCGCATTGACCGCGAGCAGCGGGCCGGGATGCGGCGGTACCAGCGCATGGACGACCGACAGGCCCGACAGTGCAGGCAGCATCAGCTTGAGCTTGGCCGTATCGCCATTCTGCCCGGCGGGCAGCGCGGCGGCGGCGGAGGCGACGATCGGCAGCAGCAGGACGAGGCCCGTCTCAAAGAAGAGCGGCAGGCCGATGACGATGGCGGTGAACAGGCTGGCCCAGGGCGCGCCCTTCACGCCGGAGATGCGCAGCGCCGAGCGGGCAAGGCCGCCGGCGCCGTCCGACAATTGCAGCATCGCACCGAGGCCCAGGCCCAGCGCCACGACCAGGCCGGTGCCGCCCAATATGGTGCCCGCGCCCTTTTCGACCGCCTTGGCGGTTTCCTCCATCGGCAGGCCGGCGATCAGGCCGACGGTGAAAGCGCCGCAGAGCAGGCCGACAAAGGGATGGAGCCGGCCGCGGATGATGAGGGCGATGGAAAGGGCGATGCCGATGACGGCGGCGATCAGCAGGCGATAGTCGGCGGGGGTCATCGGATCATGCCTCCCTGTAGTCCGCCCTGGCTGAACGCCCGGCCACATGGCACCGATCGACGATATGGTAACGCCATCCCCACCCTCTCTTTCCTATGCGTAGCCGGTCATTCGCTGGGCGAATCCCGAAAATCTGTTAGACAGGTTATAGCCGCATTTCGGCCATGCGCTAGGTTATTTCCCGAATATTGCAAATTTTCGCTTGAACCTGTCTGACTGATTCCAGTATCGTTAGCGCTAACGAATCCTGGGCCGAACCAGGCCCCAACGCGGATCAATCAGAGGGAGAGGCAGGATGCAGGATCTGCATATTCTCGATCGCCAGGACCAGATGGTCCCCGAAGCCCCACATCTCACGCCGACCCAGATGAAGGTGATGCGCTGCGTCCATTCCGGCCTGCTCAACAAGCAGATCGCCTATGAGCTGGGCATGGCCGAGGCGACGGTGAAGGTCCATATGACCGCGCTGATGCGCAAGCTCAACGTCCGCAACCGCACCCAGGTCGCCATCGCCGCCAGCCATTTCGGCTGGATGCGCCCGGCGCTGAGCCGCGCCGCCGACTGAACACCACCCTCTTGGCGGGAGACGCCGCATGGATCGATCGCGACGGGAGTTGATGGGGGGCATCGGCGCCGGGCTGGTGCTGGCCGGCATGGGCAGCACGGCCGCCTGCGCCGCGCCACAGCGCAAGCTGGGCTATGCCATTGTCGGCCTGGGCTATTATGCCACGCAGCAGATCATGCCCAATTTCGCCGGCTGCGAGCATGCGAAGCTGGTCGCGCTGGTCAGTGGCACCCCGGCCAAGCTGGCGCAATATGGCGACCAATATGGCATCCCGAAGACGCATCGCTACAGCTATGCCGAGTTCGACCGCATCCGCGACAATCCCGATATCGACATCGTCTATATCGTCCTGCCCAACAGCCTCCATGCAGAATATAGCATCCGCGCGGCGCAGGCGGGCAAGCATGTGATGTGCGAGAAGCCGATGGCGGTGTCGGTGGCCGAATGCCAGGCGATGATCGCCGCCTGCGCCAAGGCCGGCCGCAAGCTGATGATTGGCTATCGCTCGCGCTTCGAGCCTTACAACAGACTCGCGATCGAGCTGGCGCGCGGCGGCCATGTCGGGCCGACGCGGATCATCACCGCCGAACATGGCTTCCCGATCAAGCCGAACCAGTGGCGGCTCGACCGTCCCCTGTCGGGCGGCGGATCGATGATGGACATCGGCATCTATAGCCTGAACGCCGCGCGCTACCTGACCGGCGAGGAGCCGGTGGAGGTGAGCGCCATCGCCAGCACCGACCGCAGCGATCCGCGCTTTGCCACCGTCGAGGACCGGATCGACTTCATGCTGCGCTTCCCGTCGGGCATCATCGCCAATTGCGTGTCGAGCTACAGCTCGGCCCATAATGGCTATCGGGTGATCGGCACCCAGGGCTGGATCGATATGGAACCCGCGACCCAATATAGCGGCCAGACGATGATGATCCGCAAGGATGGCGTGACCGCGCCGCGCAGCCTGCCGGCGCCGGCGAAGAACCAGTTTGCCGCCCAGCTCGACCATCTGCCCGAATGCATCGCGAACGGCACCGCGCCGATCGTCGCGGGCGAGGAGGGGCTGGCCGACCTGCGCGTGATCGAGGCGATCTATCGCTCGGCTGCGGAGCATCGTTCGGTTAGCCTGACCGCATGATCGATCGTCGCACCCTGCTGGCCGGAATGGCCGCCCTGCCGCTAACCCAAGCCTTCGCCCGCGCGGCCGACCTGCCCGCCGCGCGGATCGACCGGATCGACCCGGCGCTGGACCGCATCATCGCGCCCGGCGCGCAGGTGGAGATATTGGCGCAGGGCTATCGCTGGGCCGAGGGGCCGACCTGGGCCGCGCCGATCGACGCGCTGCTGTTCGGCGATCCGCCCTCCAACATCGTCTATCGTTGGACCCGCAAGGATGGCGTCTCGCCCTTCCTCTCGCCCTCGGGCCTGCAGACCGCGATCCCCAAGGAGATACGCGAAGCCGGCCTCAACGGCATCGCGATCGACAGGGACGGCCATCTGGTCGGCGCCGACAGCGGCACGCGCGCGATCGTGCGCGTGAACCTCAAGACAAAGGCGCGGACCATCCTCGCCGACCGCTATCAGGGCAAGCGCTTCAACAGCCCCAACGACCTGACCATCGCGGCCGATGGCAGCATCTATTTTAGCGACCCGCCCTATGGCCTGACCGATGGCGACACGTCATCGCTGCGGGAAATCGGCTTCAACGGCCTCTACCGGCTGACGCCCGACGGCATGGTGACGCTGATCGACGGCAGCCATCGCCGGCCCAATGGCGTGACCCTCTCGCCCGATGGCCGCACGCTGTATCTGGCGCTGTCGGACGAGAAGCGGCCGCAGGTGCTGGCCTACAGCCTGGGCGCGGACGGCCTGCCGACCGGCCAGCGCCTGTTCCGCGACATGGCCAGCGAACTGGCCGCGGGCGAGCCGGGCCTGCCCGACGGGATCAAGACCGCGCCCGACGGTACGGTCTTTGCCACCGGCCCCGGCGGCGTCCATGTCTGCGCGCCGGACGGCAGGCTGCTCGGCAAGATCCGCACCGGCAAGGCGATCGCCAATTGCTGCATCGGCGAGGGCGGCGCGACCCTGTTCCTGACATCGGCCGACCGGCTGGCGGCGGTGCCGATGATATCCAGTGGCGCCTAGCGACCAATCACGGTCATTTCTACCAAATCCATCACCTCAGCGAAGCTTGGGATCTCAGGCGGCCAGGCGCAGGAAGGGCACCGGCTCGGTCGAACGCAGCAGGATCGGCTTGCCTTCCGACGCGCGGAAGATTTCGCCGTCCAGGATCACGCTGCTCTGCGCACCCTCGATGCGGATCGTGTCGCCCTGCTCCAGATGGATGCCCTGCATCTGCTGCTTGCCCATCCGGCGGAAGACGCTGGCCCAGACCAGGCGCAGCAGCGCCGACACGCTCTGGTCGACCGCCATCAGCTTCATGTTGCCACGGCGGCTGTCACCCGGATCGACGCCCAGCAGCAGCCGCTCCAGCGTGGTCACGATCAGGACCGAGAAGCGCCCCGCCAACTGCCCCTCGCGCATCAGCGAGATGCTGACCGGGTGGCTGGATTGTGGCAGGAATCGGGCACGAATGCCGAAAACCAGCGACGCCAGCACGGCGAGCGCAGTCAGGAAATGGCTGAATCCGTTGGACAGGCCCAGCGGATAGATCTTGTCCCGGCAATAGAGGATATAGTCGGCCAGGCCCGCACCGCCCAGGAACATGCCCAGCACCGGACGGGTCGTCTGCCCGTCGGTCAGCGCGATCAGTTCGCGCTGCACGACATGGTCGCCCAGCCCCGACTTGGCGATCTCGACGATCCGCTCCAGCGCCTTGATCGGGTCGCCATGGATGCCCAGGTCCAGCGCGATCAGGTTGGTCTTGCCATTGGGCAGCACCGCGATCGGCGGCACCCGACCGCAGAAATGCTCGCCCTGATAGAGTTCGGTCAGCGCCGCCTGCACCGTCCCGTCGCCGCCATTGATGACGATGACTGCCGGATCGACCCGCGCAATCGTCTGCAGCGCGCGGCCGATCTGGTCGACATGCTCGACCTCATAATGGAAGATGTCCGGGTTGTTGGCACAATAGCTGCGCACGCGCGGCAGGGTCTGCCGGTTGCCCGTGGACTTGGGATTGGACAGGAGCGCGACGCGAACCATGACGACCTTACATATATTTGAGGTTGATGGTGATCCGGGTCACGCCCGGTCCAGCATAGAAGGCGGCCTTGTCGACCGACGGCTTGCCCAGATTGAAGATGTTGATCGACGGATTGTTCGAAAAGCCGCCGCCATCCCGCGAAATGTCGGTCTTGCCATTGCCGTCGCGGTCATGCCGCACGGCGATGCCATATTTGCCCGGCTCCGGGATCGGCATGCAGAATCGCATGCCGCCTTCGGACGGGCGGACCACGGTGTCGATCCGGTTCAGCCATTCGCCCTTGGTCAGCCAGCTCGCCTTGGTGGCGTGATAGGACTGCATGCGCACGCGGCCGGTCGCCTCGGCAAAGCCGCGCACATCGACCAGCACCGCCGGCCCCTTGGCCGACGCGGCGCAACGGGACAGGTCGTTCGTGATTTCCTGACCATGGGCCAAGGCAGGCGTTGCGGCCAACAGAACCGCCACCGGCATCAGACCCATTGCAACTTTCAACATGACCATCAGACTCCTGGAAGCTATAGCCGCCCAATGTGATCGGACGGCGAGCCCCTGTTCGCCCCGCGACTCTTTTATTAGCTGACTCGCATATGGGCGGGGTTTGCGGCCAAAACATGGTGATGGGACGACGACATAGAGAAATGCTGACTGCCATCGACCGATATCTCGCCCGCCTGATCGCGCTGCCATTGCTTGGCACGCTGGTGATCGCCGCGATGCTGCTGGTGCTCGACAAGATGTTGAGCCTGTTCGATTTTGTCGCGGCCGAAGGCGGCCCCGTCAGCGTCGTGTGGCGCATGCTCGCCAACATGCTGCCCGAATATCTCTCGCTCGGCATTCCGATCGGGCTGATGCTCGGCATCCTGCTCGCCTTCCGCAAGCTTGCCACCTCGTCCGAACTCGACGTCATGCGCGCCGTCGGCCTGTCCTATGGCCGGCTGCTGCGCGTCCCCTACATGTTCGCCTTCGCCCTCGCCCTGCTCAACCTCGGCATTGTCGGCTGGGTCCAGCCCTTGTCCCGCCACGCCTATGAGGCGCTGCGCTTCGAACTGCGCTCGGGCGCGCTGGGCGCGTCGATCAAGGTCGGCGAGTTCACCAGCCTGGGCAAGCGCATGACCCTGCGGATCGAACGCAGCCTGGACGAAGGACGCAACCTGCGCGGCATCTTCGTCCGCGCCGTCGGCAAGGATGGCCAGTCGGTCGCGGTCACGGCGGCCCAGGGCGCCTTCCTCGCCACCGACGATCCTGACACCATCATCTTCCGCCTGCGCGACGGCGTGCTGGTGAACGATGCGCCCAAGTACAAGACGCCGCGCATCCTCTCCTTCTCCAGCCACGATCTGCCGATCGACCTGCCGCAGATCGAGAATTTCCGCGGCCGCGACGTCGACCGGGAAAAGACCCTGCCCGAACTCTTCTCGATGGGGCGTGATCCCGCCACGCCGACCAAGCTGCGCAACGAGGTCCGCTCCAACTTCCATTTCCGCATGGTCGAAGTGGTGATGATGATGCTGCTGCCGATGGCCGCGCTCGCCTTCGCGATCCCGCCCAAGCGCTCGACCTCGGCGCTCGGCGTGTTCCTTTCGATCGTCTTCATCGTCACCTATCACAAGATCAACCAATATGGCGAAAGCATCGGCTCGCTGGGCAAGATCGATCCGATCATCGCGCTATGGGGGCCGTTCCTGCTGGCGTCCGGGCTGATCTTCTGGATGTATCATGTCATCGCCCACCGCCCCGGCGGACAGCCGATCGCGGCGCTGGAATATGCCTTCGCCAAGCTCGGCAAGCAGATCGGCCGCCTGCTCCGCTTCGTGACGCGGCGCGGCGAGCCGGCGCAAGGAGCAGCCTGACCCCATGCAGTTCGATTTCTTCCCCTCGCGCCAGGTCAGCTGGTACATGGTGCGGCTGTTCCTGACCCGCACGCTCGCCGTGCTGGCGATGCTGGTGGTCGTGCTGCAGATGCTCGACCTGCTCGGCAATTCGGGCGACATCCTCGCCTATCCGGGCAATGGCGATGCACAGCTCTGGCATTATGTCGGCCTGCGCGCGCCCCAGATCGTCGCCCGCTTCCTGCCCTTCTCGGTGCTGCTCGGCACGCTCATCATGCTGGCGACGCTCAACCAGAATAGCGAAATCATCGCGATGAAGGCGGCGGGCCTCTCCGCCCAGCAGATCCTCGCCCCGCTGATCGCCGCCGCGCTCGGCGTCTCGGTCCTCAGCTACGCCTTCAACGAACGGATCGTTGCCCGCTCGACCGCGATGCTCAGCGCCTGGCAGGCGGTCGACTTCGGCCCGGTGCCCGCGGACAGCGGGATCAAGACCAACCCCTGGGTGCGTGACGGCAATAATCTCGTCACCGCGGCGATCGTCGCGGGCCATGGCCAGGACGTGCAGTTGCGCAAGGTCGAGATCTTCAACCGCATCAACAACAGCCTCACCACCATCATCACCGCGCCCAAGGGCCATTATGACGCCGCCAGCAAGAGCTGGGTGCTGGAAGGCGCGCGCCAGTTCGACGTCGCCCGCGGCACGCTCCAGAATGTCGGCACCGTCCGCTTCGGCAGCGACATCCGTCCCGACCAGTTCACCCTGGCCAAGGTCGATCCCGACGCCCTGACCTTCAGCGAGTTGCAGGCGGCGATCGGCGACCTGCACGATGCCGGGCGACCGACCGCGGAACTGGAAGGCAGCCTGTGGCACAAGCTGTCCGGGCCGCTCTCGGCCGTGCTGATGCCGATCCTCGGCTCCGTCGCCGCCTTCGGCCTCGCCCGCTCGGGCCAGCTCTTCCTGCGCGCGGTGATGGGCATGGCGCTGGGCTTCGCCTATTTCGTCGCCGACAATTTCTCGCTCGCCATGGGCAATCTGGGCGCCTACCCGCCGATCCTCGCGGCCTGGGCGCCCTTCCTCCTCTTCCTGCTGCTCGGCGAGACGGTGCTGTTCAGAACCGAGGAATAGGCGTGGTTAAGGGCTGGCAAATCTCGTCACCCCAGCGAAGGCTGGCATCTCAGGCAGGCGCACACCACGTCAACGAATAGCGAGACGCCCGCCCTCCCTCGACCACCGCCAGATCCCCCAGGCTTCGCTGGGGCGAAGAAGTTGGGGTGGGAACAAGACATAGCCCCTCCCTTCTAGGGAGGGGTTGGGGTGGGTAGCGAGTGTAGCGAGCTTCTGCCCTATCGACCGTAGACCGCCGCTACGCGGCGCACCCACCCCCAGCCCCTCCCTGGAAGGGAGGGGAGTAGGAAACGTCCGCTTCTGATCGCTTCCCGCCGTCTCCGGTGCGCAGCTTACCTGCTCGGACATTCCCTGATCTGGAAGCCAGGTCCGATCGCCTCTTTGCCGGTTGGATCACGACCAGCTGATCGCAGCAAAAGCGTCGCCCCACAATCGCCGCGCAACCCGCCTGCCCCATCCGCCAACAAAAAAAGGCCGGCGTTTTCACCGGCCTTCTTTCCTGTCCCGATCCACCGCGATCAGCGCGCGTGCATCGTGCTCCGGGCGATCTTGGCGACCAGCGGGAACATGCCGGTGTAATTACCCTGGCGATAGGGCGAGTCGATGTCGAGCGTCGCCATCAGCTGCCGATGCGCGGCCGCCAGATTATGATAGGGCACGCTCGGCAGCAGGTGATGCAACGCATGATAGCGCAGGCCGACCGGCGCCCACAGTTCGGGCAGCGTGCCGGGCGGCGGCACATTGACCGAATCCAGATATTGCGCCGTCACGGTCATCGCCTCGCCCTCATTCTCCCACAGATGCGCGACCAGGGTGCGCAGCTGGTTGATGACGGTCATCGCCGAATGGATCGCCATATAGACGAGCAAGGGCTTCCAGCCGAAGGCGAAGACACTGCCGACCAGCGCCAGCGCGAACAGGCAGGCGCCCGCTTCCTGCCAATGCCACATGCGGGCAAACTCACCCTCGGGCGCACGGCGGCGATAGGCGGGATTGATCGACAGCGCCGAAAACTCCGCCACCACCTTGCGCCGCAGCGGCGGGATGAGGAGGCTGAGCGGCGTCAGCACGCCGAAACGCAGGATCAGGCCGACCGGCGCCAGCGCGGCGACGATGATGAACAGGGGCAGCGACCAGGGCTTCATCAGCGCCAGCGGCAGATATTCCGGGTCTTCCGCCGTGCCATAACGGGTGCGGGCATGATGCTGGGTATGCACGCCTTCATACAGGAAGGACGGGATCATCAGCGGAATGCCGACCAGCAGGTTCCAGCCGAATCGGAAGCCGGGCAGCGCGCCCTTGCGGATATGGGTCAGCTCATGGATGAAGCTGGCCGCGCGATAGAGCGCCATCATCGACAACAGGGCACAGCCGATCGCGATCGCCACATTCTGGGCCAGAATCGCACCGGCCAGCGCGCCATAGCCGATCAGCGCCGACGCCAGCATGTCCGGCCAGTAGATGGCCGGGTTCGCGGTCGACAGGGTGCGCGTCAGATCCGCGGCAGCGCGCAGCATCTTCGTATCGTCGGGTATAGCCGACCGCGTGCGCGACGCGGCGGCCAATATGGGATCATGCACAGTCATGCTGCCTTCCCTACACTCCAAATGCGCTGCAATCGTGGCAGCAACGTGACATATTCACCCCGGTTGGGGGTGTGGGCCGGTACAGATGCGCCAGACGCGCATTTCCAGACCGACTCTTAGCGCTCCTGCCCCGGCCCGAGATTGACATTCCGCAAACAAGCGCCGAACTGCTCGACACATTTCTTCAAGGGCCTGCGCCGTGGCATCAACCGATCTCCTCATCACCCCCGTTTCCTCCAAGGCCGATCTCAAGGCCTTTGTCGACCTGCCCTGGCGGCTCTACGCCAATGATCCCAATTGGGTGCCGCCGCTCAAGTCCGAAGTCTACGGCCTGCTGACGCCGGGCAAGAATCCCTTCTTCGACCATGCCGAGGCTCAATATTTCCTCGCCCGGCGCGGAAACAAGGTGGTCGGCCGCATTTCCGCGCATTTCGACAAGCTGGCGCTGGCCCAGCCGGTCGAACAGGGCATGGGTCCGGGCACCGGCAATTTCGGCCTGTTCGAGGCGGAAGATGCCGAAACCGGCGCCGCCCTGATCGCCGCGGCCGAAGGCTGGCTCAAGGCCAAGGGCATGACCCGCGTGCTCGGCCCGATCTCGCTGTCGATCTGGGAAGAACCCGGCCTGCTGATCCAGGGCCATGATCATCCGCCGACGGTGATGATGGGCCATAACAGCGCCGCCTATCAGCCGATGGTCGAAGGCGCCGGCTATCAGCCGGTCAAGCAGCTCAAGACCTATGAGCTGGACATCACGAAGAATTTCCCGCCGCTGATCGAGCGCATCGTCGCCTCGGGCGAAAAGAGTGCGCGCATCACCATCCGTAAGGTCGACAAGTCGAAATTCGATCAGGAAGCCGCGATCATCCTGGGCATCCTCAACGATGCCTGGGGCAAGAATTGGGGCTTCGTGCCGATCACCGACGCCGAAGTCGCCTTCACCGGCAAGAAATTGAAGCCGCTGGTGTTCGAGGATCTGATCATGATCGCGGAGCTGGAAGGCGAACCGGTCGCCTTCATGATGACCCTGCCCGACCTTAACGAGGCGTTGAAGCCGCTCAACGGTTCGCTCTTCCCGTTCGGCTGGATCAAGCTGCTGCGCTGGCTGCGCAAGCCGCAGGTCCGCACCATGCGCGTGCCGCTGATGGGCGTGGTCCAGCGGCTGCAATCCACCCGCATGGCCAGCCAGCTCGCCTTCATGATGATCGAATATATCCGCCGCAACGCCCTGGCCCATTACAGCGCGACGCGCGGCGAGATCGGCTGGGTGCTGGACGATAATCAGGGCATGAACGCGATCGCCGACGCCATCGAATCCAGGGTCAACAAAATCTATCAGGTCTACGAAAAGACGCTGTAAGGCGGCGGGCGCGCCTCAGCGCCCGCATCCATCCGCCTGCAAGGCCATCATCGCCCGCGCCATTGCCATGCCCAGCCGGCGCTGGGCATCGGTCACCAGATGCAGTTCGTCCGCCTGCCGCGCAAGGCCGCCGGTCGGCACCATATAGGCGCAGCGCAGGGCAATGTCGCGCTGCGCCGCCTGCACCATCGCCCATCCCGGATAGCGCGCGACATGTTCCGGCGCGGCCGGCCGATCGGCGATCTGCGCAAAGAGGAACGGCAGCTCTGCGCGTCCCAGATCCCGCCGGAAATGCCCGACCAGATCGGCCAGCGCAGCGCCATAACCCGTTGCCGCCGTTTCATTTTCCGTGTCGCTCTCGCCCTGATACCAGAGGATGCCGGCCAGCCGTCCGCGGACCGATCGCACCCGCGCCAGACAGGATCCATAGAGCGTTGTTCGGTCCCCGCCGGGTCGCCAGCGCGCGATCGCGCTGCCACCCTTGGCACAGGGGATCAGGAGGATCGGCCGCCGCTGCCGCGCGATCAGCGCGCGGGCAAAGAACAGGCCCGGTCCGACCGCCGCCAGCCGGTCCGCTGACACCATGTCCTGCTGTCCCTGCGCACTGTCGATCGGTTCCACCGCCGGCCGGATGATGCCGTCATTGCCCAGCATCATCACGCCCGGCACCGGCGCCCTTTCCGGCTCGGTAAGGTCCGCCAAGGCGCCCCGCCCCGACATGTTGGACTGGCCGGCCAGCACATAGATGTCGGGCAAGGGCGCCGCGCCGCCCGCCGAGCCAGCCGCGCCGATCAGCGCGGCCAGGCCCAGCCCGGCAACTCGCCAGCTCAATAGCTGTAGCTCAGGCGGATGCCGCCATAACGATGGAAATCGCGCGGCACATAGCCTTGGATCGCCGTCGTCCCGTAGCGGTTCGACACATCGTTGATCAGGTAGCGATAATGCTGGTCGAACAGATTGTTGATGAAGCCCATCACCTGCCAGGACTTGTCGGCGCTGCGCAGCCCCAGCGCGATGTTCACCATCGCATATTCCGGCTGGATGGTGCGCGGATTCTGGTCCAGCGGCACGACCTTGCTCTGCCAGGTGACGGCCCCCTGCGCGACCAGTTCCAGCGGCCCCTGTCCCAGCGGCTGGGCATAATCGATATTGCCCGCCAGCTTCCACTTGGGCGAGATCAGCATCGCCTTGCCGCTCAGATCCTGGCGCGGCGGCGTGCCGACGCATCCCTGCGCCGCGGTCTGGTTCACATAACAGGCCGCGCCGGCAAACTCCTTGAACTTGGCGTCCAGATAGGTCAGCGACCCATTGATGGTCAGCCCGGCCACCGGGCGGATGCTGGTTTCCATTTCCAGCCCCCGGATGCGCACCTTGCCGACATTGGTCAGACGGAAATTCTGCGTCCCGTCGGCCAGATTTTCCACCGCCTGGGTCTGGAAATCGCGGAAGTTGGAATTAAAGACGGTGACGTTCAGCGTCACCTTACGATCCAGCAACTGCGATCGGAAGCCAAGCTCCAGGCTGTCGGATTTTTCCGGGTTCACCGGGCCGGCGTCGGCGCGCGCCTGGTTGAAGCCCGACGAGATGTCATAGGCCTGCCCCTTATGCCCGGTCGCATAGGTGAGATAGAGGTTCATGTCGCGCGCGACATCCTGCTTGATGCCCAGCTTGTAGGTGCCGAAACTGTCGCTGCTGCGCCCCGCATAGACCCGGCTGGCCGCCAGATCGGTGAACACATAATCGATCTTTTCCCGGCTGTAGCGGCCACCGGCGATCAGTGTCGTGCCGGGCAGCGGATCATATTCCAGCTGGCCAAAGCCCGCGATCAGGTCGCTGCCGTTGGTCGCATCCCAATTGGCGTTGGAAAAGAGCGGCCCGCGATAGAAGTCGCGGCCAATGTCGACATTGCTGTAATAGGCGCCCAGCGTATAGCGGAACCGGTCCTTGCCGGGCGAAATCAGCCGCAGTTCCTGGCTGAACTGCTCGCTGTCGAAATGGCCATATTGGAAATTCTGGAAGCTGCTGATCGCGGAATCGTCACTGTCGAACCAGTCATGCGACTTGTAGCGGTCATGCGCGGTGATCGACATGATCGTCGGGCCACCCGTATCATAGCTCAGCCGCAGCGACTGGGCGAAATCATTATAGGTGTTGCCGGTCGGAAAATCGATCGACACGTCCGTATTGTCCTTGTCGACCGTGATGCCCGGCGCGAACACATCCTGGGTAAAGGCGGGGTTGCCGCGCAGGATCGCATTGTCGCCCAGTTCGATGAAGGGCCGCGTCGCTGTCGTCCGCCCATCGGCATAATCGATCGCCAGATCGGCCTGCAACTCGGCCGTCGGGTTCCAGCGCAGCTTGTTGCGGGTGGAGAAATAGCGGCGTCCATTCAGCGTCTTGCCGTCGGCCAGGTTGCGCGAATTGCCCTTGAAATCATCATAGTTGACGCTGGTGCGGAAACCCAGCGTGTCGGTCAGCGGCCCGGAAAGAACCGCGCCGATCTGCTGCTCGTCATCGGTGGTGATCATGCCGCGCACCGACGCGGTCAGCGTCTTGGTCGGTGCCTTGGACACGATATTGATGAGGCCCGCCGAGGCCGACTTGCCATACAGCGTCGTCTGCGGCCCGCGCAGCACCTCGATCCGCTCGATATCGGAAAGATCGGTGAAGGCGCGCGACTGGAAGGCCAGCGCCACATCGTCCAGGATGACCGCGACGCTCGGCTCGACGCCGGGGCTGAAGGCCAGGGTGCCGACGCCGCGGATCGCGACATTGGCGCTCGCCGGATTTTCCGCCGGCCGGATGCTCAGCGACGGCGACACGCGGCTCAGATCGTTGAAATCCTGCACCGCATTGGCCTGCAACTGGGCCTCGCCCAGCACCTGCACGGACAAGGGCACATCCTGCACATTCTGCTCGCGCTTCTGCGCCGTCACGATGATGTCGCCGGCCGACATATCCTGCGCCTGCGCATGGGCCACGCCCGCCAGCGTCCCCGATGCGACGCCAACCAGCAGGCTCGCCATCACGACTGCCATTTTCGACTGCCCCTTCATTATCCTCTCCCGATCCTGTGTTCCAAAGCTGCCACCGGGAGCCATCGGCCGATGCGCCGGTTTGCCCGACTGCCTCCACCACAAAGCCCACATTGCGGGACTCGACTCCAGATTTCGAAAAGGCTGTAACCGACGGATCAGGCCAGCGCAACATATTGGTCAAGCCAATATTGGTGAACACGGTACTTGCCAGACAAATTGGCCTGACAGGTCGATGGCCATGGCGGATGGATGCGCTCCTGCAGAAGCGGCCGCCGTGAATCAGCATCGGCGCGATCGACGGTCCGCAGACAGTCGATCGCGCCGATCGCGCATTTTCAAAATTGGGTCAGGCGGCGGCCGGGGTTGCCTCGGCCGGCTTCAGGTGGCGCGCCAGGAAGTCGAGGCAGCTGCGCACCTTGGCGCTGTCCCCCTGCGCCGGCAGATAGAGGGCGACGATCGGCGATTCCGGCAGCGCGACGGCGGGAAGCACCGTCTGCAACCGCCCCTCTTCCAGATCGTCCGACACCGCCCATAGCGACTTGATGACGATACCGGCGCCATTGAGCGCCCACATCCGCGCCATTTCCCCATCATTGGTGCTCAGCACCCGGCTCGCCCGGTTGTCCCGCCCCATGTCCATGTCGATCGCGCGCCACATATCCTGCCCGCCGCCAATGACGATCCGGTCATGGCTGGCCAGATCCTCGATCGTGCGCGGCACGCCGCGTCGGCTGAGATATTCGGGCGAGGCGCAGAGCATGCGCGGATTGTCGGCCAGCCGCTTCATGATCAGGCCGCTGTCGGGCGGCGGATCGAAACAGATGGCGATGTCATGGCCGGTCTCAACGATATTGGCTGCCTGCCCCGCCGCCTCCAGATGCACCGCCACCTCCGGGTGCAGCGTCGCATAATGCTGGAACAGCGGCGCCAGCCGGCTGCGGCCCGAATGCAGCGTCGTCACCACGCGCAATGCGCCGACCGGCTCGGTGGCGTTGCGCATCACGACATTTTCCGCCTGGTCGATGTCGGACAGCGCCTGTCCCGCCTTCTCGTAGAAGATCTGGCCTTCCTGCGTCAGCGTCATGTGCCGGCTGTTGCGGCGCACCAGCATCACCCCCAGCCGCGACTCCAGTTGCGACAGGCGACGACTGGTCGCGGCAAGCGACAGGTCCAGTCGTTTTGCCGCTTCGGACAGGCTGCCCGATTCGGCAATTTTCACGAAGGACAGGATTTCAGCATAGCGATCGGCCATGCGCAAAAAGCTATGCGCGTTACGCTGCATTGCAATAGGCGCAAGGTTGCAGTTCCGTGTGAAAACATTGCCACGTCTCCCAAACGGCACGGAAATGCGACGGAATTTTGCTGGCGTTACCGCTACCGCAAGGCTGGCTTGCATGGCGTGGACCGCGTTGACCGTCGCTTGTGCGTCGCATCATTTTTCGAACAAAGGCCGCCCGTCGGCTCCATTTCGGAAAGGACCGCCATGATCCGCACGCTCGCCGCAACGCGCGCCGCGCCCACGCCCAAGACCAATCAGCGTCTTGCCTGGAACGATATCGAGGCGCTGCCCATCTATGCCGCCATGGCGCTCTGCTTCGCCTGCGCCTGGCTGGCGATCAGCGACAGCACCCCCACCATCTATGCGACGATCCTGAAGGCCGTTGGCATCATCGGCGGCATGGCGCTGCGCCATGCCTGGCTGAAACTGGATGAAGCCGACGGCACGGACATCGCCTGACCCCGTAGAGAACCGCTCCCCCTATGATCGTCGGACGTGCCCCACGTATCCGCCAGAGTTTCCAGACCGCGTGGCGTACGCTGATCGCGCTGTTCTTCTGGGATCTGGCGGTCACCATCTTCTACTTCATCTCGCCCTTCAAGGCGCCGGCCCTGCCGCTGACCATCTTCGGCACCGCGCTCGCCCTGGTACTCGGCTTCCGCGTCAACTCCGCCTATCAGCGCTGGTGGGAAGGCCGCATCCTGTGGGGTGCGATGGTCAATGTCTCGCGCAGCTGGGCACGCGCGGTGATGAACTTCATCCCCGACCGGGCCGAAACGGCGGAACTGCGTCAGACCCTGGTCGAACGCCATATCGCCTATGTCCAAGCGCTGCGCTGCCAGCTCCGCCGGATCGATCCGGCGCCCGATGTGCGCCGCGTGCTCGCCGGCCCGGAGATTCCGGAGGAGATTCCGGAACTGGGCCGCCGTAATCCCGCCAACGGCCTGCTCGACGGATCGGGCCGCCGGATCGAACAGGCGCGCGCGGATGGCTGGATCGACAGCATCCAGCAGACCCAGATCGAACGGCTGCTGGTCGACATGTCGAACGCGCAGGGCGGCATGGAGCGGATCAAGAACACGCCGCTGCCCGCCCAATATCGCAGCTTCCCCAAATTCTTCACCCGGCTCTTCTGCATCCTGCTGCCGATCGGCCTGGTCGAGACATTGGGCATCGCCACCCCGGTCGGATCGGCGGTCGCGGGCTTCATGTATCTTGCCGTGCTGCAGATCGGCGACGATCTGGTCGATCCGTTCGGCAACGACGTCCACGACCTGCCGCTCGACAGCATCACCACCACGATCGAAGCGGACATGTGCGACACGCTTGGCCGCGAAGGGCCTCCGCCGGTCCAGCCGGTCGACGGCGTGCTCTGGTAAAGCCAAAGATCGCCCGCCAAACCGGCCGTCATCCCGCATTAGATGCGGGATCCATTCAGCGCGCCCTATCTGGCCTAGTGCAGAATGGATACTGATTTTCGTCAGGATGACGCCCGTAGAGATTGACAGGCTTCGACCAGCAGCGGCCCATCCCATCATCGTCACCCTGAACTTGTTTCAGGGTCCATTCCTCCCAGCAGACCAATGGCTTGTTAGGTTTGATAGATGCTGAAACAAGTTCAGCATGACGTAGGTGGGATGGCCGCTTCCCACCCTCGATCGCTGTCCACAGAGCCGATCGCACAAAGCGCTCCCCGCAGCGGCCTGTCCGCTCATGGCCGGAAAAGCTGTCCGGCGCGACACGACCAGCAGCGGACATTCCTCCCCGGCACGGGGAGGTGGCAGCGCGAAGCGCCGACGGAGGGGCAGGTGCCTCTTAGCGCTGCGCTATCCGGCCTGTGCCCCTCCACCACTCGCTACGCGAGCGGTCCCCCTCCCCGTGACGGGGAGGAATGTCTTGTTCCCACCCCATCCCGTCCCTTCGGCGAGCGTTGAATCGGTCCACGCCAGCCTAGCCCCGCTTCCCCTTCCCCTCGATCAGCACCGCCTGCTGCCAGCGGCTCGGCGCCTTGTCGGTGCGGTGGATGCAGCCGGCCCAGCAGCAGGGCCGCTTCTTGCCCTCCTGCAATTCCTCGACAGTGCGCGCAATGCGCCGCGCGCGGGTCGCGGCCTGCTTGGCATCCTCGACCCAGCAGATGAACTCGTTGCGGCCAAGCGGCGTCAGCCCCTGCCACAGCGCGAAGATGCCGGCGTCAGCCCGGATCGCCGCCTGCATGTCATCGGCCGCCTCATGCACCGTGCCTTGAAGGAAATCGTCCGTCATCCAGCCTCTCCGATCATTGCGATGCGCAGGCTAGGCGGAAAAGGCCGGCTCCGCCAGCGCCAGCCCATGCGCCCGGATCGCGCCGGGCCAGCCTTCCGCCGCCGCCTCGAACGCCGCCCTGTCCCTGGCATAAAGCGCACGGATCGCCGCTTCATAACCGGGCCGGTCGCCTGCCATCGCGGTGAGGAAATGATAGGCCGCGTCCATCGCCGCACGGGGCGAGGGCCTGTCCGCGCTCGCCTTCACTGCGTCCTCCACCAGTTGCCGCAACGTGGCGGAGGCGCCGCGCGGCTGCGCCGCCAACCAGTCCCAATGGCGCGGCAGCAGGGTGATCTCGCGCGCCTGCACCCCCATCTTGGGTCGCCCCCGCCCCCGCGGCGCCGCATCGACCTGCAGGTCGATATCCACCTGCCGTCCGGTGCGATCGTCGAACAGCAGGATATTCTGCGCGTCGTCCCCCATGGCACGCAGCGCCGCGCGCACCTCATCCTCGTCGCCGGTCGCGATCCAATAGTCGCCCGAAAAGGCCGTCAATGTGCGGTCCATGCCGAATCTCCTTCGACACGGGATTTATTACCCGGATATAATAGAGTCAATAATATCCGGATTAAATTCAGATATCGCGCAGTTCGACCCAGGTCGGCGCATGGTCGCTCGCCTTTTCCCGGCCACGAAACGCCTTGTCGACCTGGGCATCAACCAGCCGGTCGGCCGCCGCCGGGCTCAGCAGCAGATGGTCGATGCGGAAGCCCGCGTCGCGCGGCCAGGCCCCGGCCTGATAGTCCCAATAGGTCCACACGCCCCCGGCCGGATGGCGGGTCAGGATCGAATCGGTCCAGCCGTCGCCCAGCAGCCGGCGATAGGCCTCCCGGCTTTCAGGCTGCATCAGCGCATCGTCCGCCATCGCCTTGGGCGAATAGATATCCACGTCGCGCGGGATGACATTATAGTCGCCGGCCAGGATGGCGGGCACTTCCTCCGCCCAGATTTCCGCCGCCCGTTCCCGCAGCCGCTTCATCCAGCGCAGCTTGTAATCGAATTTCGGCCCCGGCTGCGGATTACCGTTGGGCAGGTAGATGCTGGCGACCCGCACCCCCTTCACATCGGCTTCCAGATAGCGGCTCTGCTCGTCCTCGGGCTCGCCCTCCAGGCCCCGGCGTACCTCCACCGGCTGGTCGCCGCGCGCCAGGATCGCCACGCCGTTGAAGCCCTTCTGCCCGTGCCAGATCACGCCATAGCCGGCATCCTCGATATCCTTGACCGGGAAGGTCTCGTCGGATGTCTTGATTTCCTGCAGGCAGGCAATATCGGGCCGGGTCTCGTCCAGCCATTCCAGCAGGCGCGGCAACCGCGCCTTGATGCCGTTGATGTTGAAGGTGGCGATACGCATAATGGACCTGTCTCTTTCGCTGTCGACTTCCCTTTAGAGAAGTGGGCTGCGTCTACAAGCCAATGCGCCGATCAGACCGAGAAGCTGGTGCCGCAGCCGCAACCGGCGGTCGCGTTGGGATTGGTCACCTTGAACGCCGCGCCGCCCAGGTCCGACACGAAATCGACCGCAGAGCCGCGCACCAGGTCCAGGCTGACATCGTCCACCACCAGCGTCACGCCATCGCGCTCCACCGCCAGATCCTCGGCCTCCACCTGCTCGGCCAGGCCAAAGCGATATTGGAAGCCCGAACAGCCGCCGCCTTCCACGGCCAGCCGCAATATGGCGGGCTTGCCCTGCTTGGCGGCGATCGCCGCGACGCGCGCGGCAGCGGAGGGAGTGAGGTCAATATCGGCCATGGCGCCTAGATAGGATCAAGCAAAAGCCCCGGCAACCCATGGGCGCCGGGGCTTTGGAAAAGTCGGGATCAAAAGCGGTCGATCAGTCGACGGCCTTTTCGTCCGCCTTGGTCGGGCCGCCCATGGCGACCGGCGGCTTGGTGTTCATCGCGATCAGATAATCGGGACCGGCGACGAACGGGATCGGGTTGATCGCCGCGCCATCGACGCGGACTTCATAATGGAGGTGGCTGCCGGTCGAACGGCCGGTCGACCCCATCAGGCCGATCACCTGGCCGCGATGGACATAGGAGTTGGGCGCAACCAGCAGCTTCGACATATGGCCGTAGCGGGTTTCCATGCCATTGCCGTGCGAGATCTGGACCAGGTTGCCATAACCGCTGGCCCAGCCGGCGCGGCTGATGATGCCGTCGGCGGTCGCGTGGATCGGGGTGCCGATCGGGCCGGGAATATCGATGCCCTTGTGCATGCGGGCGCTGCGGTTGAACGGGTCGGAACGCACGCCGAAGTTCGAGGTCAGCGACAGCTTCTCGACCGGGCGGCCCGAGGGGATATAGGCTGCGGTCTTGGCGTTGCCGTCCATGCGCTGCAGGCTGGAGAAGATGTTGGAGAAGCCGACATCGGCCGGGCCGAGCGCACTGGTATTGATTTCCGAGGCGTCGCCATATGGATCATCTTCATCCTTGGCGTTGGCCGGAGCTGCGGCGCACATCACGCCTACCATGCCGACCATCCCGAAAATCTTGGCCGTCTTGCTGGCCGATTGGAACCAACGCGCACCCAGCGCATTCACAGTACGAAGAATCAACATGCCGACCCCGACTTATGCCCGCGAAGGCTTTTGCCTCTCGTGGGTTCCCCATGTTCAATAAAATGGCGACCTAGATCGCCCCCGCTGGATGCAGACTGCAAATCGCCGCTCAGCTTGCAAGCGCGTCGTAGAAATCCCGCGTCAAACCGGCCTGCCGACGCGCCGAGTCGTTGAACGGTGGCTTAACGCTTCCCCGAAAATGGCGTTTCACAAGGATTTGGTAATGTTTGACGGGGTCTAGGCCCAATCGGTTCGTCGCCTGGTTGAACCATGTCCTCCCCGCCGACACATGGCGAATCTCATCCGTCATGATCCGCTGCAACATCCTTGCGGATATATGGTCGCCCACCCCCTCGAACCGCGCGATCGTGGACGGCGTGATATCCAGCGCACGGGCTTCCAGCACCATTGGCACGACCGCCAGCCGCGCCAGCGCATCACCCGCCGTCTCGCTCGCCGCCTGCCACAGCCCGTCATGCGCGGGCAGCGCGCCATAATGGCTGCCCAATTGCCGCAGCCGCCGGTCGAGCAGCGCGAAATGCATCGCCTCGTCCGCGCCAACCCGCATCCATTCGTCGGTGAAGCCTGCCAGAAATTCGCCGCCAAAGCGCCCGATCAGGTCGAACGCCAGGTCGATCGCGACAAACTCGATATGTGCCAGCGCGTGCAGCATCGCGATCCGCCCGCGATCCGTGCCCATCTTGCTGCGCTTGGGCATTTGCCCCGGCGGCAGCAGTTCGGGCGCATCAGGCCGGGCCGGCCGATCGGGCATCGCCACGTCGAACCGATGCGCCAGCCGGCCCAGTCGCCAGCTACGCGCCACCGCCCGCGCCGCCATCAGCTTAGCGGTCGGGTCGGCAATGGTCAGCACATGGGCGCAACCCGCGCCCACGGAATCAATCGCAGGTGGCAGGGTCAAAGCGCCTTCGCCGCCTCCAGCACCTCGGCGGCATGGCCCTTGACCTTCACCTTGGGCCAGACCCGCACGACCTTGCCGTCTGCGTCCGCCAGGAAGGTCGCCCGCGCGATCCCCATATATTGGCGGCCATAGAGCGACTTTTCGACCCAGGTGCCAAATGCCTCGCAGGCCGTGCCCGGCTCGTCCGACGCCAGCGTCACCGCCAGCCCATATTTGTCGCCGAACTTCTTGAGCTTTGCCGGCTTGTCCTTCGACACGCCAACCACCGCCACGCCCAGCGCCGCGAAGTCGCTCGCCAGTTCGGTGAAATCCTTCGCCTCGCTAGTGCAGCCGGGCGTATCCGCCTTGGGATAGAAATAGACCACCACCGGCTTGCCGCGATAGCGCGCCAGGCTGAAATCGGCGCCATCCGCATCCTTCAGCGCCACGTCGGGCAGCATCGCTCCCTGTTCAAGCATCTTGATCCTCCTGATAGGGCGCGGCCAGCGCGCGCCATGCGTCGCCGACGCTTTGCCGGGCCTTGGCATAGCTTTCAAGCAGCGCGTCCCAATCGGTCGCGCCACAGGCCCGAGCGACCAGCGGCCGGGTCGCCTCCGGCGGCTCGGTCGACTTGGGCGATACCAGCCGCGACACGATCAGGAAGCGGGTGATCAATTCCTGCGCCGGGATCAGCTCGGCGGGCAGATGGCCGGCCGCCACCAGCTCGGCCAGCGCCTCGCCCAGATCCGGGTCGAACCCCAGGCGATAATGGAACTGGCTGATGTGGATCAGGAACTCGATGTCGACCAGCCCGCCGGGCACCAGCTTGACGTCCAGCTCGCTTGCCGGCGGCTTGTGCCGGGCAATATCGCCGCGCATCTTCACCGCCTGCCGCGCCAGTTCGTCGAAGTCGCGCGGCCGTTGCAGCGTCTCGGTCAGGATCGCCTCCAGCGCGCTACGCGCCTGCGCCGATCCGAACACCGGCCGCGCCCGCGTCAGCGCCAGATGCTCCCAGGTCCAGGCTTCCTCGCGCTGATATTTGGCGAAACTGTCGAGACTGACCGCCAGCAGGCCCTGCGCGCCCGACGGCCGCAGCCGCGTATCCACTTCATAGAGCGGCCCCGCCGCCGTCGACACCGACAGCGCATTGGTGATGCGCTGGCCAAGGCGGTTGAAATATTGGGTCGCACCCAACGGCCGCGCGCCATCCGATTCCGCCAGGAAATCGCCGGTGAACAGATAGACCAAGTCCAGGTCCGACGCATGGGTCAGCACCCCGCCGCCCATCCGGCCGAGCGCCAGGATCACCATCTCGCCCCCCGGCACCTTGCCATGGGCGCTTTCGAACTCGGCGACGGTGGCGCCGGCCAGCGCTTCGATCGCCGCTTCCGCCACCCGGCCATAGCCGCGCCCGGCCTCCAGCGGATCGCCGCCCCGCACGATCTGCACGCCCAGCGCGAAGCGGCGATCATTCACCCGCTGCCGCACCCGGTCGAGCAGCGCCTGATAATCCTCGCCCGCCTCCAGCGCGGAAAATTGCTGCGCCAGGACATCGACCGGCGGCACCGGGTCGAAGGCCGACGCATCGATCAGCCCTTCGAGCAGTTCGACCCGGCGGCTCAGCACATCGGCGAGCGCCGGCGCATGGCTCAATATCTCCGCCAGCAGTTCGACCAGCCCCGGCCGCGCGCCGAGCAACTTGAAGAAGTTGATCGCGCTCGGCAGCCGGCCGATCATGTCGTCCAGCCGGTTGAGCGCCCGGCCCGGATCGGGCGCGGTGGCGAGCGCGGGCATCAGCACCGGCAACAGCCGCTCCAGCGCCTCGCGCGACGCGCCGCTGCGCAGCGAGCGGATCGTGCCGTCGCGCCAATGGGCGACCCGCGCCGCCGCCCAGTCGGCATCGACAAAACCCATCTCCTTGAGCTGCGCCTTCAGCCTGTCCTCGTCATGCGACAGGCTGCCATCGTCGGGCGCGGCGGTCAGCCGGTCATAATTGGCGCCGACCCACTCGACATGGGGCCGCAGCAGGTCGAGCAGCGCCGCCCCGTCCGCCAGGCCATGCAAGCGCGCAACATTGTCGAGCGATTCCGGATTCCTGGGCAGTTCATGGGTCTGGCGATCCTCGACCATCTGCAGGCGATGCTCGATCGTGCGGAACAGGATATAGGCTTCGTCCAGCCGCGCGGCCACCTCCGCCTCGATCACGCCCGCCGCCGCCAGCGCGCGCAGCGCCGTGCGCGTATGGCCCGACCGCAAAGACGGGTCGCGCCCGCCATGGATCAGTTGATGGACCTGCGCGAAAAACTCCACCTCGCGAATGCCGCCGCGCCCGCGCTTGAGGTCATAGCCCGGCCCGAACGCCTGCCCCTGCGCATAATGGTCGCGGATGCGCCGGCTGATGTCGGTGATCGCGTCGATCGCACCGAAGTCCAGGCTGCGTCGCCACACGAAAGGACGGATCTGGCGCAGAAAATAATCGCCCAGCGCCATGTTGCCCGCCGCCGGCCGGGCGCGGATGAAGGCCGCCTGTTCCCAGCCCATCGCGGTCGATTCATAATAGCCGATCGCCGCCTCCACCGGCAGCGCGATCGGCGTCGCTTCTGGGGAGGGCCGCAGCCGCAGGTCGACGCGAAAGACATAGCCGTCGCCATCGCGCGCATTGAGGATTTCGCTGACCCGCCGGCCGATCCGCACCGCCGCGTCCGCCACATCCTCCCGCTCGCCATGCGGCAGGGTGGTGGGGTCATAGAGCAGGATCGGGTCGATATCGGACGAGTAGTTGAGTTCGCGGCTGCCATGCTTGCCCAGCGCCAGCACGACGAAGCCCTGTGGCACGGCATCGGGATAGCGTTCGGCGAAGGTCGCGGCCAGCGCCTCCTCCAGCGCCTGGTCGGCAAAGTCGGACAGGGTGCGGGTCACCCGGTCCATGTCCCAGGCCCCGGCCAGGTCCGCCGCCGCCGTCACCAGCGCGATCGCGCCGCGCCGCCGCCGCAGCGATTTGGCCACCCCATCCTCTGGCACGCCCTGCGCCTGCGCCGCTGCCATCGCCGCGTCGAAATCGCCCGTCGCCAGCAGCGCGACAACGGCCGGATAGCGGTCCATCTGCCGCGCCAGAAATGGCGAATGCGCGCGTATCCGCGCTTCCAGGTCGATCCAGTCCGTCACGCTTCCGTCTCCTTGTTGACGGCGATATCGCGTCCGAATGCGACGAAATCCAGAAACTTTTGGCTTACATGGCCGTTCTGTGTCTCATGGAAATGCAGCGCAAACCTCTTGGCCGATCGGCACCGGGACGGGACAGCGGCGGCGCCCGCGTCGTCAATGTCGCCCTGCCCCTGCCCTATGAAGGCGTGGGCAAGGCGCTGCGGTCCAGCTTCTCCGCGCAGCGCGACACTCTGCCGGACGACATGCTGGCGCTGTTGGCGAAGCTTGATCAGCATTAACCAATAAAGCGCAGACATTTTTTCATGTCTTGCCGCTAAGGCCCGAATCTCTTTCCATTTTCAGGCGGGAATGCGGGTCAATCGATGATGTACAAGGTCTTTGCCGGCGGCACGCTGGTGGTCGCACCGATGATCGTCCTGGCGCTGCAGAATTTCGCGCCGCATCAGCAGCCGGTCGCCCAGCCTAGCGAGGCACAGCCGGTCGCCACGCCGGTTGCGCCGCCGCCTCCCCCCGTCGCCCCCGGTGCGCCCCAGGACTTTGCTGTCCCGTCCTCGGGCGAACCGATGGCCGATGCCGGCCAACCCAGCATTATGCCGCAGCTGGACACGGCCGCGTCCGTCAGTCCGGGGTCATCAGACTCGCCGCCGCCAGGCTCCCCCAACGCCGAACATTGATCGCGCCTACAGCGCCCCCTTGAACGTATCGCACTGGGCCGGATCGCCACTGTCCAGCCCCTTGCGCAGCCAGCTCATGCGCTGCTCGCTGGTGCCATGGGTGAAGCTTTCGGGCACCGGTCGGCGCCCGGCCGACTTCTGCAGCGTATCGTCGCCGATCGATTGCGCCGCCTTCATGCCCTCTTCCAGGTCGCCCGGCTCCATCAGGCCCGTGCGCTTGGCCCAGACGCCGGCATAACAGTCCGCCTGCAGCTCCACCTTCACCTGCAACGCATTGCCCTGCGCCTCGCTAACGCGGCGCTGCTGCTGGTTCACCTGGCCCAGCGTGCCTTCCAGATCCTGGACATGATGGCCCACCTCATGCGCGATCACATAGGCCTGGGCGAAATCGCCCGGCGCGCCGAAGCGATCGCGCAATTCGGTGAAGAAATCGGTGTCGAGATAGACCTTCTGGTCGTTCGGGCAATAAAATGGCCCCATCGCGCTCTGCGCTGCGCCACAGCCCGACGTGCCGCTCTGCGCATAGAAGGACAGGATGGTCGGCTGATAAGTCTGGCCGGCTTCCTTGAAGATCTGGCCCCAGACCCGTTCGGTCGATCCCAGCACCTTCAACGACCAATGCTGGATCTCGGTCAGCTTGCTGGCGTCCTGGCTACCCGCCGGCGCGCTCTGCGGCGCCTGTTGCTGCACGCCGCCACCACCGCCCAGCAGGCTCAGCGGATTGACGCCCATCACCGCCAGGATGATCAGCACCACGACGATGCCGCCGCAACCGAAGCGACTGCCGATCAGCGGCAGCAGCAATCCCAGGCCGCCCATCCCGCCGCCGCCGCCGAAACCGCCGCCGCGTCCGTCCTGCACCTCGAAATTGCTGCTTTCCTGTTCGTCGTCGAGCCGCACCCTGGCCTCCCTCGCATCCTGTTCCCGTGCCTACTGCATAACCGGCTGGCTGCAAACCATCGGCTGACGATGCACGTTCCATCGACGGGAAGGACTTTGTTACGAGACATTAAGTTGGAATGGCCGGACCAAAACCTATATTGCAGTGCGACATGGCCGACACCGAATCCCGACCGCGCCGCCGCGCCACCACGCCCCTCCCCCTCCCCCGCGAAGTCGCATTGCTGTTGCAGGGGGGCGGCGCGCTCGGCTCCTTCCAGGCTGGCGTCTATCAGCGGCTCGATGAACTGGGGGTCGATGTCAGCTGGGTCGCGGGCATCTCGATCGGCGCGGTCAACGCCGCGATCATCGCCGGCAACCCGCCGCACCGGCGCCTGAGCCAGCTCAAGAAATTCTGGCTGACCGTCTCGGGCGGCATGCCCAACATGATCCTCCCGGAAATCGACCATATCCGCGAAGCTGCCCATCTGATGGCCGCCGGCACGGTCGCGACCCTGGGCGTGCCGGGCATGTTCCGCCCGCGCCTGTGGCCCGCACCACTGATGCCCGAAGGATCGGCCGGCGCGATCAGCTTCTATGACAGCGCGCCCTTGAAGGACACGCTCGACGCCTGTGTCGACTGGGATCTGCTCAATGACGGGCCGGTCCGCCTGTCTGTCGGCGCGGTCGATGTCGAGACCGGCAATTTCGCTTATTGGGATACGCGCGGTCCTGGCGGCAACACCCGCATCGACGCCCGCCACATCATGGCCTCGGGCGCGCTGCCGCCGGGCCTGCCCCCGGTCGAGATCGATGGGCGCTGGTATTGGGATGGCGGCATCGTCTCCAACACGCCGCTCGCCCATGTCCTCAACCACCAGACCGACGACATGCTCGTCTTCCAGGTCGATCTCTTCCCGGCCGAAGGGCCGATGCCGCGGCAGATGACCGATGTCTATTCGCGCATGAAGGACATCCAGTATAGCAGCCGCACCCGCCAGGTGACCGACCAGTATCTGCGCCTGCGCCGCGAGCATGGCGCGATCAAGGCGCTGCTCGACAAGCTGCCGCCCGAACTGCAGGACGGGCCGGAGGCGCAGAAGCTGCGCGACATGCTCGATGGCGGATCGGTCAACATCGTCCACCTCATCTACCGCACCCGCGCCTGGGAAAGCGGCGCGAAGGATTTCGAATTTTCCCGCGCGACCATGCTCGACCATTGGAGCCAGGGTCGCGAGGCGGTGGAAGAAGTGATGCACAAGGGCGACCTCATCGCCCGCAACATCCTCGACGGAAAGAGCGCGACCTTCGATCTCGACGCGCCGGATCATCTCAAGGAGAAAATGGCATGAGCAAGTCCCTCGCTGGCAAGACCGCCCTGATCACCGGTTCCACCTCGGGCATCGGGCTTGCCTATGCCAAGGCGCTGGCCGGCGAAGGCGCCAATGTCGTGATCAATGGCTTTGGCGACGCGGACGGAATCGAGAAGGAACGGCTCGGCCTTGAAGCTCTTTCGGGCGCCAAGGCGCTCTACAGCGGCCATGACCTGACCAAGGTCGACCAGATCGAGGCGATGATGAAGGAAGCGGCCGATGCCTTCGGCGGTATCGACATCCTCATCAACAATGCCGGCATGCAGCATGTCGCCCCGGTCGAGGAATTCCCGCTCGACAAATGGGATCTCATCATCGCGCTGAACCTCAATGCCGCCTTCCACACCACGCGCCTCGCCATTCCTTACATGAAGGACAAGAAGTGGGGCCGGATCATCCAGACCGCCTCGGCCCACTCGCTGGTCGCCTCCCCCTTCAAGAGCGCCTATGTGACCGCCAAGCATGGCCTCAACGGCTTCACCAAGACGGTCGCGCTGGAAGTCGCCACCTTCGGCATCACCGCCAACTGCATCTCGCCCGGCTATGTCTGGACTCCGCTGGTCGAAAACCAGATTCCCGACACGATGAAGGCGCGGAACATGACCCGCGAGCAGGTGATGAACGACGTGCTGCTCGCCGGCCAGCCGACCAAGCAGTTCGTCACCGCCGAACAGGTCGCCGCCACTGCCCTTTACCTGTGCAGCGACGCCGCCGCCCAGATCACCGGCGCCAACCTGTCGATCGACGGCGGCTGGACCGCCCAATAAGCGCCATCGCCCGGTCGATATGACCGGGCATGCGATTGACTCACCTTCCCCCTTGGCCGCGAACTGACGGTCAAAAGGGGAAGAGGATCGCGCCATGGCGCCAGACCAGTGCCGCATCACCGATCAGGTCGCCATCGTCACCGGCGGCGGCGCGGGCATCGGCCGCGCCATCGCGCTCGCCCTGGCAGAGGCCGGCGCCGACATCGTCATTGCCGACATCATCCCCGAACGCGGCGCGGAAGTGGCGGCGCGCGTTGCGGAGCATGGCCGCGCCTGCCTCGCCATCCCGACCGACATGGCCCAGCCCGATCAGGTCGCGGCGATGGTGGACGCGGCCCAGGCCCGCTTCGGTCGCATCGACATCCTCGTCAACAATGTCGGCGGCGTCAGCCGCAAGGCCTTTGTCGACCAGAGCGCCCATAGCTGGCGCCGCCATATCGACCTCAACCTCGTCTCGATGCTCGCCGCCACCTCGGCCGCCGTGCCGCACATCATCGCGGGCGGGCGCGGCGGCGCCATCATCAACGTCTCCAGCATCGAAGGATCGCGCGCCGCGCCCGGCTATGCCGTCTATGCCGCCTGCAAGGCGGGGATGAACAATTTCACCCGGACCATGGCGCTGGAGCTGGCCGACCATGGCATCCGCGTGAACGCGATCGCGCCCGATTTCACGACGACGCCGGGCACACGCGGCAATCCCCCCGGCCCGGTGGACGAAGCGACATGGTTCCCCGTGTCGCCCGCCATGGCCGATGCCACGGCGCGCCGCATCCCGCTGCAACGGCCCGGCATCGACAGCGAATGCGGCCAGGCCGCCCTGTTCCTCGCCTCACCCATGAGCAGCTACATCACCGGGACCATATTGCCGGTCGACGGCGGCAGTTGGGCCTCGTCCGGCTGGGTCCGCAACGCCGCCCGCCAATGGGTGCTGGTCGAACCGCATGGAGTGTCCGACGCATGAAGATCAACGTCCCCCTGCCCTTCGACCATGCCGACCTGCCCGACGAGTTCGGTACGATGGCGGCGGTCGCCGAAATCGGCCGCACGGTGGAACAGGCCAGCTTCCACGCCGGCCTCGTCACCGACCATCCGGTGCCGACCGGCCGCTGGCTCGACGCTGGCGGCCATCATGCCCAATCACCCTTCGTCATGCTGGCCCTGCTCGCCGCCCACACCACGACCCTGCGGCTCCAGACCGGCATCCTCGTCCTGCCCTATCGCAATCCCTTCATCGTCGCGCGCGACATCACCACGCTCGACGCCTTTGCCGGCGGCCGGGTAACGCTCAGCGTCGGCGCGGGCTATCTCAAGGGCGAATATCGCGCGCTGGGCGTCGATTTCGACCAGCGCAACGAACTGATGGACGAATATCTGCGCGCCATCCGTGCTGCCACCAGCGGCGAAGAATTCGTCTTCGAGGGCACGGGCTATCAGGCCTTCGGCAACCGCATCATCCCCGGATCGCCGCAAAAGCCCGGCCTGCCCCTCTATGTCGGCGGCAATGCCAAGCGCGCGATCCGCCGCGTGGTCGATCTCGCCGATGGCTGGAACCCCTTCTTCACCGCCGGTGGCGGCGTCAACAGCGCCACCACCCGCACCGCCGCGATGGAGAATGAGGACGATCTGAAAGCCGGCATCGCCTATATGCGCGACTATGCGGCGCAGGTCGGCCGCACCGCTTTGCCCGACGTGATCCTGGGCGGCGTCAACAAGCCGGGCGAGGATCTCTCCAACCAGCAGATCGTCGACCGCATCGGCACCTATGCGCAGCTGGGTGTCACCGCCTGCGGCGTCACGGTGAAGGGCAAGACCCGTTCCGAATGGTGCGACAATGCCGCCCGCATCGGCGAAGAGGTGATCGCGAAAATCTAGGGAACGCCGATCACCGTTTCGGGCTGCTCGGGATAGGCGCGCAGCAGCGCGTTGCACAGCGCCATGGCAGCACTAGCCCGCTTGTCGGCCGGGCGCACCGTTACCGCACTGCCGCTCCAGATCACCGCCGCGTCGCCGCGCCGATGCAAGCGCATCTCCAGCTCGGTGCGCTCCAGCGCCACATGGCGCGTCTTGCCGGATGGCACCGCCAGCGAGAAGCTCGATCCCACCGCGCCCGACACGCCGCCGGGCATCAGGTCGGAATTGCTCTTCTCGACCTTGCCGGTCCCGGTCCCGACCTCGGACGCCCGGATCACCAGTTCCATGACCAGCGCGGCATGGCCATCGTCCAGCAAGGTGAAGCCCTTGTCCGACAGGGCCAGGGTGGCCGCATCGACAAAGGCGTCGGCCGCGCCCGCCTGCCCGCTCGCATCCTCCTGCATGGACACAGATATGGTGCCGCCGCTCGGCACATCCGCTGCCGATGCCATCGCCGGCAGCAGCACCGCCGCTGCAACCATCAGCATGGATCGCGCCCATTTCCGCGCGCCAGGCAATCGCTTCTGATCCATCAAGGCTCGATCATCCATCCCAAGCCGAACAGGTCGGCGGCCAACACCCCCATGCCTAGCCCAGCGGCGGCCCGCCGACAATCGCGCGCCCTCACCGGTCCCGCCGCGCCAATCTCACACGATATTCATTTGCCTTCCCGCGCCCGGCATGACAGCGGCGGAGCATGACGAACCGATCGCCCCGCCATCCGCTCCTGATCGCGCTGCTGCGCTGCAAGCCGGTGCTCGACTTCATCGGCGACGATCCGGACAGCAAACCGCTCGCCCGCAATATCGGCCTGTTCCAGCTGACCATGCTGGGCGTGGGCGCGACCATCGGCACGGGCATCTTCGTCGCCCTGACCACCGCCGTGCCCGAAGCGGGGCCGGCGGTAACCTTGTCCTTCGTCATCGCCGGCATCACCGCCGCGCTGACCGCGCTCTGCTATGCCGAAATGGCCTCGGCCGTGCCGGCGTCGGGCTCCTCCTATTCCTATGCCTATGCGACCATGGGCGAACTCGCCGCCTTCCTGATCGGCAGTTGCCTGCTACTGGAATATGGCGTCTCCGCCTCCGCCATCGCCGTGGGATGGGGGCAGTATCTCAACGAGCTTCTTTCGATCAGCACCGGCTGGCGCCTGCCCGACATCATCGCCCGGCCACCCGGTGCGGGCGGTATCGTCAACCTGCCCGCCGTGCTGCTGGTGGGCCTGTGCCTCATCCTGCTGCTGCGCGGCACGCGGGAATCGACCACCGCCAACGCCATATTGGTGATCGCCAAGCTCGCCGTGCTGGCGCTGTTCGTGGTGGTCGCGCTCGCCCATTTCCAGCCGACCAACTTCCACCCCTTCGCGCCCAAGGGCATGGTCGGCATCGGCGCTGCGGCCTCCTCCATCTTCTTTTCCTATATCGGCATCGACGCGGTCTCGACCGCCGGCGAGGAAGTACGCAATCCGCGCCGCGACCTGCCGCTCGCCATCATCCTGTCGCTGCTGATCGTCACCGCCGCCTATATATTGGTCGCGGTCGCGGCGATCGGCGCCCAGCCCTGGACCGACTTTGCCGGGCAGGAAGCGGGCCTGGCCGTCATCCTCCACAACCTCACCGGCGCGGGCTGGCCGGCGGTGATCCTGTCGCTGGGCGCCATCGCCTCGATCTTCAGCGTCACCCTGGTGGTGATCTACGGCCAGACCCGGATCCTCTATGCCATGGGCCGCGACGGGTTGCTGCCCGCCTTCTTCTGCCGGGTCGATCCGGTGCGCCATGTGCCGCGCCAGAATACATGGATCGTCGCGATCGGCGTCGCCCTGCTCGCCGCCTTCGTGCCATTGGACGTGCTGGTCAACCTCACCAGCATGGGCACGCTGATCGCCTTTGCCACCGTGTCGATCGGCGTCATCATCCTGCGCCGCACCCGGCCGGACCTGCCGCGCGGCTACAAGGTGCCCTTCTATCCGGTCCTGCCGATCGCCAGCACGCTCTTCTGCGCCTATCTCATCTTCGGCCTGCCGGCCGACACCTATGCGCTGTTCGCGGTCTGGGTTGGCGCGGCCGCGCTGCTCTATTTCGGCTATTCGATGCGGCGCTCGGCACTGGCCCAGCGCTGATCGGTCAGCGGCGAGACACCCTCGGCATGAAGATGATCGGGTCGATATCCAGCACCGGCTTTGCCGGCGCCGGCGCAGCGACCTTGGCCACGGCATCCGCCGCCGCCATCTGCTCGATCGTCAGCGAGGGATGCAGCCGATCCCTGGTCACCGTCACCAGCCCGCCCAGGCTGGTCATGCCGAACAGCTTCTGGGCAAAGGCATAGGGCAGGCGGATGCAGCCATGGCTGGCCGGATAGCCCGGATTATGTCCGGCATGCAGCGCAATCCCGTCCCAGGTCAGCCGCTGCATGAAGGGCATGGGCGCATTGCTGTAGAGATTGGACCGGTGCCACTGATTCTTCTGCAGGATCGGATAGTCGCCGATCGGCGTGCTATGCCCGGCCATGCCGGTCGACACGCTCGCCATGCCGACCAACCGGTCGCCGCTATAGACATGGGCCATCTGCCGATCGATGCTGATGACCAGATGGATCGGCCCGTCGAGCGGCCCTTCCTCCAGCCAGCGATAGCCACCCGGCGCCAGTGCGCCGGCCTTGGCCGCCGGCCGCGCGCGCTTGACCGGCGCAGCCGCCTGCACCGGCAGCGACAGCGCACCGGCAAGCAGGAACAGGCAGGAAAGGCCGGAACGGGCGAAGGACATGAATCCCTTCTTAAGCATGCGCCACACCCGCACCAGCCCTCAAATCATCCCCATCCCGCCCCGAGACGGGACAGCATCGTCAGATCAGCAGCAACTGCGCCACCGGCGAAAAACTGCGCCGGTGCAGCGGCGTCGGCCCATGCTCACGCAGCGCCGCCATATGCTTGGCGCTGCCATAGCCCTTGTTGCTCTCCCACCCATAATGCGGATGCTCGGCGGCCGCCGCGATCATGATCCGGTCGCGCTCTTCCTTGGCCAGGATCGATGCGGCGGCGATCGACAAGCATTTGGCGTCGCCCACCACCACCGCGGTCGAGGGCCAGCGCCAGTTGGGACAACGATTGCCATCGACCAGTATATGGGCGCACTCCTGCGACAGCGCCTCGACAGCGCGGGTCATGGCCAGCATCGTCGCCCATAATATGTTGAGTTCGTCGATCTCGGCTACGCTGGCGATACCAAGGCCCCAGCACAGCGCGCGAGCCTTGATCTCCCCCTCCAGCGCGGCGCGGCGCTTGGCGGTCAGCTTCTTGGAATCATTGAGGCCCTCGGGGCAATCCTCCTGCCGCAGGATGACGGCGGCCGCGACCACCGGCCCCGCCAGTGGCCCGCGCCCGGCTTCGTCCACCCCCGCCACCAGGCCGGGATGATGGATCAGTTCATGCGCAAAATCAGGCATAGGCGTGGAAGCCGAAGGGGTTGCCCATCGGGCCATGGCCCGCGCCAAGCCCCGGCGCCAGCGCCAGTGCCTCGCGCACATATTTGCGGCCACGCTCGACCGCCTCGATCAGGTCCAGCCCCAGCCCCAGGCCAGTCGCGATCGCGCTCGCCAGGGTGCAGCCAGTGCCATGGCTGTGCCGCGTGTCGATCCGCGCATTGCTCCACGCCTTGCGCACGCCCTGCGGCCCGATCAGCCGGTCGGTCAGCATCGGCCCCTCGCCATGGCCACCCTTGGCCAGCACATGGGTGGCAACACGGATGGCGATCTCCTCGCCGCCCAGCGCCGCCAGTTCGGGGATATTGGGCGTCACCAGCGTGGCGATGGCCATCAGCCGCTCGAACGCCGCGATCGTCGCATCGTCGGCCAGCAGCGATCCGCTGGTCGCGACCATGACGGGATCGAAGACGATCGGCACATTATCGAGCTGCGCCAGCCGCTCGGCCACCGCTGCCGCCGTCTGCGCCGAACCGATCATGCCGATCTTGACCGCGTCGACGCCAATGTCGCTGATGCAGCTTTCCATCTGCGCCAGCACCATCTCGGTCGGCACCGGGTGAACGCCCTGCACCCCCAGCGTGTTCTGCGCGGTGATCGCGGTGATCGCGGTCATGGCATGGCCGCCCAGCAGCGTGACCGTCTTGATATCCGCCTGGATACCGGCACCGCCGCCGCTGTCCGACCCGGCAATGATGAGAATGCGGGGCACGCTCATCCCTTGAACTTGCGCTCCGTGGAGGCAGGGTTGTTCGCCAGCGCCTTGCCCATCCGGGTCGGCCGGTCCATCAGTTCCCCGCCGCAATTGGGGCAGCGATCGTCCAGCGCCTCGGCACAGGGCGCGCACCAGGTGCATTCGAACGAGCAGATGAACGCGCCGGGCTCATCGGCCGGCAGGTCGGTGCCGCAGCGTTCGCAATCGGGCCGCATCTCAAGCATGGTTCATAACTCCGTTCGGGCTGAGCGAAGTCGAAGCCCTTGTCTGAGCGGAGGCGAAGACACCTCCCTGCGGTCGGCGCTGCCCTTCGACTTCGCTCAGGGCGAACGGGATAATAGCGGCAAGCATCACGCCGCCGCCTTCTCGACCGCGGCGCAGATGCGCTCGACCACATCCTTGACCTGATCCTCGCGGTCGCCCTCGGCCATGACGCGGATCACCGGTTCGGTGCCCGACGGGCGGATGACCAGCCGGCCCGACCCGTTCAGTTCCGCCTCGGCCTGGGCGATCACGCGCTGCACCGTCTCATCCTCCAGCGGCTTGCCACCGGCAAAGCGGACATTCTTGAGCAATTGGGGCACCGGATCGAACTGGTGCAGCGTCTCGCTCGCGGGCTTGCCCGAGCGGACCAAGGCGGCCAGCACCTGCAGCGCCGCGACCGTGCCGTCGCCGGTGGTCGCATAATCGGACAGGATCATGTGGCCGGACTGTTCGCCGCCGACATTGAAGCCACCCTCGCGCATCCGCTCCAGCACATAGCGGTCACCGACCTTGGTCCGCTCCAGCCCGATGCCCTGCCCGGTAAGGAAGCGTTCGAGGCCCAGGTTCGACATGATCGTCGCCACCAGCCCGCCACCGCGCAGCGTGCCGGCGCGGGCGAAATTGGATGCGATCAGCGCCATGATCTGGTCACCGTCGACGATCTGCCCCTTTTCATCGACCACGATCAGCCGGTCCGCGTCGCCGTCCAGCGCAATGCCGATGTCCGCGCCGGACGACACGACCGTTTCCTGGCACAGCAAGGGCGAGGTGGATCCACACCCGTCATTGATATTGGTGCCGTTGGGCGTGACGCCCACGGCGACCACTTCCGCCCCCAATTCCCAGAAGGCCGACGGCGCGACCTGATAGGCGGCGCCATTGGCGCAATCGACCACGATCTTGAGCCCGTCGAGGCGCAGGTCGGCGGGGAAGCTCGACTTGACCGCATGGATGTAGCGGCCACGCGCGTCCTCGACCCGGCGGGCGCGGCCGATATCCTTGGACGCGGCCAGCGGCACGTCCTGGTTCAGCAGCGCCTCGATCTTCAGCTCATCTTCGTCCGACAGCTTGTAGCCATCCGGACCGAACAGCTTGATGCCATTGTCATAATAGGGATTGTGGCTGGCCGAAATCATGACGCCCAGGTCGGCGCGCATCGAATGGGCCAGCATGGCGACGGCCGGCGTCGGGATCGGCCCGAACTGGACCACGTCCATGCCGACCGCGGTAAAGCCCGCGACCAGCGCATTTTCGACCATATAGCCCGACAGGCGGGTATCCTTGCCGATCACCACCCGGTGGCGATGGCTGCCGCGCTGGAAATGGGTGCCGGCCGCCATGCCGACCTTCATCGCCAGTTGCGGCGTCATCGGCCACTGGTTGGTGCGACCACGAATACCGTCAGTGCCGAAATATTGTCTGCTCATGCGATCCTGCCCCGGGGCGGCTATGGGTAAAACTCACCTCCCCCATAGCAATCTTTGATCGACTTTCCACCGCTGTCCCGGCATCGCCGCCGCATGGAAAATTTCAATGCCGCCGTCGATGCGCTGTCCAGTGCCGTCTTCTTCAAGGTTCCCCTGTTCGGCGCACAGATCGAGCTGATCGTGCTCTATCTCGCGCTGCCCATGCTGTTCTTCACCATCTGGCTGGGCTTCCCCAATGTCACCCAGGTCGGCCGGGCGATCCGTATCCTGCGCAGCCAGCCGCATGAGGGCGAGGCGAAGGGCGATGTCAGCCAGTGGGGCGCGCTCTCCACGGCGCTGTCCGGCACCATTGGCCTCGGCAATATCGCCGGCGTCGCGGTGGCACTGACCATGGGCGGGCCGGGCGCAATCCTGTGGATGTTCATCATCGGCTGGTTCGCGATGACGGTGAAGATGGCGGAGGTCACGCTGGGCCTCAAATATCGCGTCTTCGACGAACGCGGCCATGTCCATGGCGGGCCGATGTATGTGCTCAAAGCCGTCGGCGCGGCGCGCGGCTGGCCCAAAGTCGGCCTGGTGCTCGGCGGCGCCTATGCCTTCTTCGCCCTGTTCGGCGCGATCCCGATGGTGCAGGTCAACCAGAGCTTCGCCCAGGTGAAGGTGGTCACCGGCATGACCAATGGCTGGGCCTATGGCGTGTTCATCGCGGCGGCCGTCGCGCTGGTGACGATGGGCGGCGCGGCCTGGCTGGGCGAGGTGTCGAAGCGCCTGACCCCGCTCAAGGTCACCGTCTATCTGGGCGGTGTCGCCGCGATCCTGATCCTCCATGCCGACGCCATTCCCGGCGCGCTGGCGCTGATCTGGCACGGCGCCTTTTCCAGCGATGCGGCCACCGGCGGGGCGATCGGCGCCTTTGTCGCGGGCATGCGCCGCGCGGTCTTCGCCAGCGAGGCAGGCGTCGGCTCCGCCGTCATGGCGCACAGCCTGGCCCGCGCCCGCCATCCGGTATCCGAAGGGCTTGTCGCCCTGCTCGAACCGCTGCTCGGCACCATGATCGTCTGCGCGCTGGGTGGGCTGGCGCTGGTCGTCGCCGGCACCTGGAACAACGGCCTTGAGGGCATCGCCATCACCTCCGCCGCCTTTGCCAAGGTGTCGCCCTGGTTCCCCTGGCTGCTTGCCGTCGTCGTCTTCCTCTTCGCCTATTCGACGCTGGTCGCCTGGGGCTTCTATGGTCTTCAGGCCTGGGGCTATCTGTTCGGCAACGGGCCGCGCGCCCAGTGGGTCTACAAGATCCTCTATGTCGTCGCCCTGCCCCCGGCCGCCGCGATCGACCTCGGCCGGGTGGTCGGCATCGTCGACAGCAGCTTCTTCCTGATGGCGATCCCCAATGTCATCGCCCTCTATCTGTGCGCCGGCGAACTGCGCCGCGACGTGAAGGCCTATCTGGCGGAACAGGCTTAACTTCGCACATTTCCCGCACATTCTGACATAATCTTGCGGGGCCGCGATCCTATCGGAAAGCGGCCCCGTTCTTATAGCATGAGCTTAACCAGATAGGACAGAAACGAAAAAGGCCCCGCCTGTCGGCGGAGCCTCTTCGATCGTGCAGACGGTGGGGCGTCAGATCTTGTCGCCGAGCGCACCCTTGACGGAGCCAGCCACATCCTGGGCCGTACCCTTCGCCTTCTGCAGCTTGCCTTCGGCTTCCAGGCGTTCATTATCCGTGGCCTTGCCGATCGCTTCCTTCGTGGCACCGGCGGCCTTGTTGCCCGCAGCCTTCACCTTGTCGGTCAGTTCACCCATATGGTTTCTCCTTGGAAGTGGCATTCCCCCTGTCAACCATCGGACAGGGGGAAAGGTTTCCATCGAAACGCGGGCGTCACGACAAAATCAGGGCTTGATCCCATAGCGGGCATAGACGGCGTCGATGCGCGGATCGATGCGCCGGGCGACCGCGATTTCCGCATCCCCCTCGCTTGCCCGGCCCAGCCGGTGCAGCACGATGCCGCGCATGTAGCGGCTCGGCTCCTTGCCCGGCTCCTGCGCCACGACGACATCCAGGTCGCGCAGCGCATCGTCGAACCGGCCCATGCGGAACCACAGCATCGCCCGGCTGTCGAGCGCGGCCATGCTGCCCGAACTCAGCTCCACCGCCTTGGTGCAATCCTGCATTGCACTCTCCAGCTCGACATTGCGCGATCCCTTGACCCAGCAACGCTCGTTGAACAGCCCGGTCATGCCCGGCTTTTCCGCCAGTTGCGCATCGATGATCTCGATCGCCTTGGCCGGATCGCCATAGGTGCCGAGCAGCGTCGCCTTGAAGCTGCGATAGCCGTCGCGCGCCTCGCCACCGATCGCGATCTTGGCGTCGACCATGCCCAGTGCATCGTCCAGCTTGCCGCTTTCCGCCAGATAGGTCGCGACCGTACCGACCGCCGCGCCCGATGCCGGGTCGAGCTGGCGCGCCATGCGGCCATCGGCCAGCGCGCCGGTCACGTCGCCGGTCTGGAACCGGCGATAGGCGCGCTGCAGATAGAGGTCGACGTCGGGCTTGATCCCGATCGCCTTGTCGAGATCGACCAGCGCATTCTTGTAATCGCCAATGCCCCAGCGGAAATTGCTGCGGCTGGAATAGCCGGTCGCGTCCTCCGCATCGGCGGCGATCGCCTTGGCAAAGGTCGCCTCGACCGCCTTGGACTGCGGCCAGGCGGCGATGGTCGCCGGGCTGTAATCCCACAAATAGGTGGGCTTGGCCGGGCCGATCACATGCGGCGACATCGCCTGCACTGTCGCCAGCGCATCGCGCTCGTCGGGCAGGCGATCGGCCGCGATCTCGACGCCGGTGGCGTCGGTCCGCTCCTCGACATCCAGCACCCCGTCCTTCAGCTGCACGGTCCGGCGCAGGTCATAACCCGCCACCGTCTTGCTGAGGCCCTGCTCGCCTTCGATCGCATAGCCCTTGCCGCCCTGGGGCAGGCGCAGGCGCAGATGATAGCGAATGCCGATCGGCGCACCCGTCGCCACCGGGATCGCCAGCCAGGCGGGGCGCGCCCGGTCCGGCGCGAAGCTGATCTCGTCGATCAGCTTGCCGGCGTCGCGGCGATAGCGCCGGTCGCTCAGCTTCCAGGGCGAGCTGGTGACGCCATGGGCGGTGAAGGTGACGGTGGCCGAAGCTGCATCGGTGGTGACGCCGACCTGGCTATATTGAGCGGTGCCGACCTGCTCGCTGAAAAAGCCCTGCACCATCTCGTCGCGCCGCTTGGCATCCATCTGGCCGAGACCGGTGCTGATCATCGTCGCGATCTGCCCGCGCAGCACCGCCCTGGCATCGAACACGGTCGGCAGCTTCTCATGCCCGCTCTCGTCCGCCTCGACACTGACGTCGATCGTCGGCCGGGCATTGGCATGGGTCTGGATCGGCATCAGCTCAGCCCCGGCGGTGCGAACCGGCAGCACCGATCCGAAGCGCGGCGTATCGCCGATATCCTCCAGTCGCGATCCCAGGCCCGTGCCGTCCAGCCAGTATGACTGGCCATCGATCACCGCACGCACCAGCACATGGTCAAAGGCCGCGGCCGTGGGCAACCGTTCCGGCACGGAATCGCCCAGGGTCGAACTGGCCAGCACCGGCTCCGCCTCGATCCCTAGCCCGCGCAGCAGCGAAAGCAGCAGCAGCGTCTTCGCCTTGCAGTCGCCATAGCGCAGCGTCCAGGTCTCGGCCGGCTTCTGCGGGACATAATTGCCGCCATTCATGCCGACCATCAGATAGCGGACATGGTCCTGCACCAGTTGCAGCGCCGCAGCGGCCTTGTCCTTCGGCGATCCCGGCAGCGCCTTGAGCTTGGCCAGTTCGCCCGCCAGCGGCGATCCATCGGCGATCAGCCCGTCGGTCGCATAGAGCGGCGCCATCGTCTTCGACACATCGGCCCAACTGGCGAAGGTCGACAGTTCGAACAGCGGCGGATGGGTGAAGCGGGTCGGCGCGTCGGCCGGCATTTCCGGCTGCTTGGCCAGCGGCACGGCAAAGCTCAGCTCGGTGAGGCCGCTCTTCTTGACCGGCTTGGCATCGACGCCGCTCGCCAGCAGCTTCCAGCGCGGCGCATCCGCATCGTCCCACAGCAGGCGGACCCGGCCATAGCCCAGTCGCAGCGGCGCGGCCGGCAGGGCCGAGACATTCTGGACATGGCCGCCCAGCGCATCATCCTTGCTGGTGGTCGAATAGCGCAGCCGCACCACATCGCCCACCTGCACCCCCTCGACCGCCATGGTCGCGGTCAGGATGCCACTGATCTGCAACGCTTCCAGCCCCTGCTCGCGGCGCAACACGGTGAACTTCTTGCCGCTGGCCAACGCATCGATCACCTGATCGCCGCGCAGGATCGACAGTTCATGGATGATGAGGTCGCCCTTGTCTGGCGCCCAGGGCAGCGTCAGCGACGACAGCTGGGTCAGCGCCTCGGCCGAACCGGCGCGGGTGGCGATGTCTGCATAGCTCCACAGCTTGCCCTTCTCGACCCGCTGCTGGCTGTCGAGGATCATCATCGAGGGCGGATCGCCATCGGCCGCCAGCTTGGGCATCGCCGCCTTGTCGATCCAGCCGGGCGCCGGCTGATACAGCGGCACCTCTCCGGCAAAGGCAGGCGCCACAACCGTCATGGCCGCCGAAGCCGCCAACCACCCAAAATGTCTCATTTCCCCCCGAACTTCCTTTTGCACTAAGCCCCGTTTGACCGAAGGCTATGGCATCGCGGCGAAGCGCTCAAGGGGAAGCATCACGCGCAAAGAAAAAGGGGCCGGAAAACCGGCCCCTTCTCGAAATTCGCGGCAGTCGCGAAGCGGATTAGCGCTTCGAGAACTGGAAGCTGCGGCGGGCCTTGGCCTTGCCGTACTTCTTACGCTCGACGACGCGGCTGTCGCGGGTCAGGAAGCCTTCGGCCTTGACCGCGCTGCGCAGCGCCGGCTCATACTTCGACAGAGCCTGGGCGATGCCGTGCTTGACCGCACCGGCCTGGCCCGACAGACCGCCGCCCTTGACGGTGGCGATCACGTCATACTGACCTTCACGGTCGGTGACGCCGAAGGGCTGGTTGATGACCAGACGCAGGGTCGGGCGAGCGAAATAGACTTCCTGGTCACGGCCGTTGACCGTGATCTTGCCGGTGCCGGGCTTCACCCACACGCGGGCCACGGCGTCCTTGCGGCGGCCGGTGGCATAGGCGCGGCCGAGGCCGTCGATTTCCTGGGCGCGCAGCGGAGCCGAGGGCTGGACCGGCGCGGCAGCGACGGGCGCTTCGCCTTCGACGGCAGCCGGGGCAGCGGCAGGAGCGGCAGTGGCCAGCGACGCGAGGTCGGACAGGGACTGACGGTTATCGGACATTATGCACCCACCTTGTTCTTGCGGTTGCGCGACGCGAAGTCGAGCACTTCGGGGTTCTGGGCTTCATGCGGATGCTCGGTGCCGGCGAAGATGCGCAGGTTGCGCATCTGCTGGCGGCCCAGCGGACCACGGGGGATCATACGCTCGACGGCCTTTTCCAGGACGCGCTCGGGGAAACGACCTTCCAGGATCTTCTGGGGGGTGGTTTCCTTGATGCCGCCGGCATAACCGGTGTGCTTGTAGTAAACCTTGTCGGTCAGCTTGCGGCCGGTGAACTTGACCTTGCCCGCGTTGATGATGATGACATTGTCACCGCAATCGACATGGGGGGTGAAGCTCGGCTTGTGCTTGCCGCGCAGGATATTCGCCACAGTCGAAGCGAGACGACCCACGACCAGCCCTTCGGCGTCGATCAGGATCCACTTCTTTTCGACCGTTGCCGGGGTTGCCGGCTTGGTGGTCTTCATCAGCGCCTTCATGGTGCCAATTCTCCAAGAATGAACAGTGAACCAGCTACCCTGGGGTCGCCGGAAGATGGGCGCTAATGACGTTTGGGGGCCGACAAGTCAAGAGATTCGGCGGCTTTCACGACGGGTAAAATAATACCACTCACTTGCCGGCAGCGGTCAGGCTCCGCTTTTCGGTCAGCGTCTGGGCGCCCAGGGTCAGGGTGCGCTCCTGCGCATCGACCAGTCCCGTCTGCGCCGACACGATATAGCGCATCGCGACATGGGCGCCCTCCCCCTGCAGATCCTCCTGCAAGGTCAGGCGGTTGCCGTCATGGGCAGCAAGGACGGAATCACCCTCCACCGCGACGGCGCGCCCCAGCGGCGGGCCGGCCATGGTGCGCACGCCACGCGGCCTGGCATCGTCAACTTCGCTGTCAACGAACAGCAGCAATGGCTGCACCTCGCCCGACAGCAGCGCCAGCCGCCCTTCGGGCGTCAGCCCGTCGAGCAGGGTCAGGACATTCTTCGCCGTGCGCTGCCCCGCACTGCCCTCCGGCGCCTTTGCCACCATGGCATTGAGCGCCTTTTCCATCGCCGCGCGGACATCATCGATATTGTCGAGGCTTACAATCTTGCCATGGGCATCGAGGCGGAAGCGATGCTCCACCCCGATCAGCGGCGAGAGGGCCGCGCGATAGGCGTCCGCCCCCGCACCGGGCGCATCGCTGTCCAGGCTGCGCAGCGTGACATGCAGGATATAGCCATCCCCCACCTTCTCGAACCGCAGGACCCGGTCGGCACGAAACAGGCTGTCGCGCCCGTCGACCGGCCGATGCTGTTCGATGCGATAGAGCAGATCCTGCCCGGTCGGCGGCGCGAAGCCGATCGCGACCGGGGCGGCCAGTGCCGGCGACGCGAGCGCCAGCGACAGGAAGGCGATCCCTCGCTTCATGCCAGTTGCTCCGCGACCCAGGTGGCGAAGAGCGGATGGGCGGCATCGACCGGCAGCGCCAGGATCGCCGGCACATCATAATCGTGCAGCTGCGCGATCCGGGCCATCAGCGCGGCGCGCCGGTCGGCGCTGGCCTTGAACAGGACCGGGACTTCGGCGCCTTCCTCCACCTTGCCCTGCCATTCATAGATGGAGGTGCAGGGACCAAGGATATTGGCGCAGGCGGCCAGCCTCTCCTCGACCAGCGTGCGGGCGACGGCACGCGCCCGCTCGGCCGATCCGAACAGGCTGTAGACCAGCACGACCCCGCTCATGCCCGGCGCGATCCCACGGCATGGGCGCCCCAGGCGGCCGAGGCCACCACCAGCGCACCGACCGCTTGGTGCAGCACGGCCAGCGGCAGCGCGATGCCGCTGATGACGGTGGCGATGCCCAGCAGCACCTGCGTACCGACCGCCGCGTTGATCGCGATCGACGCGCCGCGATGGCCCGCCGCCTTGGCCTTGCGCGCCAGGATGATCAGCATCGCCGCCGCCACCCACGCCCACCAGCGGTGGATGAAATGGACCAGATAGGGATCGCTGGAGACGGTCGCCCAGAGCGAACCGAGCCACATGATCCCTTCGGGCACCAGATGGTCGTTCATCAGCGGCCAGGTGCTGGAGACATAGCCGGCGTCGAGGCCGGCGGTGAAGGCGCCGAACATCAGCTGGACCAGCAGCACCAGCAGGGTCGCCAGCGCAAAGGGCTGCAACGCGGCGGGCCGGGCATAGGGATTGCGCGCCAGCGCCAGCAGGTCGAGCGCAGTCCAGATCAGCCCGCCGATGATGAAGAGCGCGGTCAGCAGATGCACCGCCAGCCGATAATGGCTGACATCGGTGCGCACCGACAGACCCGACTTCACCATCCACCAGCCAATCGCGCCCTGCAGCCCGCCCAGCGCCAGCAGCGCGACCAGGCGCCAGCCATAGCCGGCCGGGATCGCCCGCCGCGCCGCGAACCAGATCAGTGGCAGGGCAAAAGCGACGCCGATCAGGCGGCCGAGCAGCCGGTGCAGCCATTCCCAGAAGAAGATGAACTGGAAGGCGGCGAGGCTCATGCCCTTGTTGATCTCCTTATATTCGGGGATCTGCTGATAGTCGCGAAACGCATCCATCCACTGGTCGTGGGTCAAGGGCGGGATCGCGCCGGTGATCGGCTTCCACTGGGTGATCGACAGGCCGGATTCGGTAAGGCGCGTGATGCCGCCTACCACCACCATGCAGAAGACCAGCGCCGCCACGATGAGCAGCCAGCGGGCAATGGCGACGGGACGCGGAGCCGCGCTGAACGCGGTCGGGGAAGAACGTGTCATGCCCGGTCCATGCGCCCATGCCGCCCCCTATTCAAGAGGCACGGACTGGGACAAAAGGTCATGGGGCTGCCATCGCCGGGGGATACAAATCGGCGCACGGGCGTCTCCCACCAACGCATTGCAACGACAGGGTTATGATGAGCCAGCAGAGGGACATTGCCGACATGATCGCCGAACAGGGGCCGATGGGCGCCCTGACCGCGACGATCGACGGGTCGTCGCCTCTGGGGCCAGCGTCGGACTGGTCGCCATCGCTCGTCTCGACGGTGCGGCTGATGCTGTCGTCGCGCGCGGAGATCGTGCTGTTCTGGGGGCCGGATTATTGCGCCCTCTATAATGAAGCCTATGCCCCCACGATCGGCGACAAGCATCCGCGCGTGCTTGGCCGCCCGGCCCGCGAAGGCTGGGCCGAGCTGTGGGATGATCTTGGCCCGCTGCTGCAATCGGTGCGGGACACGGGCGAAACCTTCCATGCCAAGGACCGCCCCTTCTATATCGAACGTGACGGCGGACGCGGCGAGGAGGTCTTCTTCGACATTTCCTATTCGCCGGTGTTCGAACTGGATGGATCGATCGGCGGCGTGCTGTGCATCGTCAGCGAAACCACGGTGCGCGTGCTGGCCGAGCGCGAGGCGCGCGCCGACCGCAACCGCCTCTGGGCACTGGCGCGTGACCCGTTCCTGATCGCCGACAGCGAGGGGATCTGGCTGTCCGCCAGCCCCGCCTGGACCGACATATTGGGCTGGTCGCAGGAGGAACTGATCGGCCGCACATCGGAATGGATGGAGCATCCCGACGATGTGAAGCGGACGCGCGGCGAGGTGCAGGATCTGGCCGACGGCCATCCGACCATCCGGTTCGAAAACCGGTTCCGCACCAAGCGGGGCGATTATCGCATCTTCAGCTGGACCGCCGTGCCCGAGGGCGACCTCATCTATTGCGTCGCCCGCGACGTGACCCGGCATCGCGCCGACGCCCAGGCCCTGGCCGAAACCGAAGCCGCGCTGCGCCAGGCGCAGAAGATGGAGACGCTGGGCCAGCTCACCGGCGGCGTCGCGCATGACTTCAACAATCTGCTGCAGATCGTCACCGGCAATCTGGACCTGCTGCAACGCGCCCTGCCCGACGACCAGCCGCGCCTGCGCCGCGCCGCCGACAATGCCATGGCCGGGGCCGAACGGGCGGCGATACTGACCCAGCGGCTGCTCGCCTTTTCCCGCCGCCAGCCCCTGGCCCCCGACCGGGTCGATCCCAACCGGCTGATCGCCGGCATGTCGGACCTGCTGCACCGGACGCTGGGCGAGATGATCGAGGTGGAAACGGTGCAGAGCCCGCGGGTCTGGCCGGTCGAGATCGACGTCAACCAGATGGAAAATGCGCTGCTCAACCTGGCGGTCAATGCGCGCGACGCGATGCCGCAGGGCGGCAAGCTGACGATCGAGGTCGCCAACACCCATCTCGACAGCCATTATGCCGCGACCGAACAGGAAATCACGCCCGGCCAATATGTGCTGATCTGCGTGTCGGACACCGGCATGGGCATGGACGCCGACACGCTGTCCCACGCGATCGAACCCTTCTTCACCACCAAGGATGTCGGACGCGGCACCGGCCTTGGCCTGTCGATGGTCTATGGCTTCGTCAAGCAGTCGGGCGGCCATGTCCGGGTCTATTCGGAGACTGGCCATGGCACGACGGTGAAAATCTACCTGCCGCGCTATCATGGCCTGCTGCCAGTGGCCGAGGAGATCGTGCAGGCCCCGCCCCCGCCCCCGCCCTGTCCGCAGGCCGGGCAGGAGGTGATCCTGGTGTGCGAGGATGACGAGAATGTCCGCGCCTATTCGGTCGAGGTGCTGCGCGACCTGGGCTATCGCGTGATCGAGGCGGGCGATGGCCCGACTGCGCTGGCCGCACTGGACGCGGCGGCGGAGCCGATCGACCTGCTGTTCACCGACGTGGTGCTGCCCGGTGGCATGACCGGGGCAGACATTGCCCGCGCCGCCAAGGCGAAGCAGCCGGGGCTACGCGTGTTGTTTACCACCGGCTATGCCCGCAACGCGATCATCCATCATGGCCGGCTCGATCCGGGGGTCGAACTGCTGACCAAGCCCTTCACCTACAGGGCGCTGGGCGAGAAGATCCGCGATATGCTGGACCGGGTGGAAAGCCCGGCCCAGTAAAAAGGTCAGCCCTTGGCGCGCTGCCAGGCGGCGACCAGATCGACCGCCCGTTCGCGCACGGTCAGCGCATCGTCGCCCGGACGATAGAGCGCGCCGCCCACGCCGATCCCTTCACAGCCACCGGCGAGCCAGTCGCCGATCGTGTCCGCGCCGGTGCCGCCCACGGCCCAGACGCCAACATGCTTGGGCAGCACATCCTTGACCGCCTTGACATAGGCCGGGCCAAGCTGGGCGGCGGGAAACAGCTTCACCCGGCGCGCGCCGGCCTCGACCGCGCGGAACGCCTCGCTCGGTGTCATGAAGCCGGGCAGCAGTTCAAGGCCGAGTTCGGCGCCGCGTGCGATAACGTCCGGCACCGTGTTCGGCGTCACCATGATGCGGCCGCCCGCCCCCGCCAGCGCCTCGACCGCCTCGACCGTCAACACCGTGCCGCCGCCGATCAGCGCGCGATCGCCAAAGGCCTGCTGCATCGCGGCGATGCTGACCAGCGGCTCGGGCGAATTGAACGGCACCTCGATCACGCGGATGCCGGCTTCCACCAGGGCGGCGGCGATATCGAGCGCCTCTTCAGGCTTCACGCCACGCAAAATGGCGGCGATCGGCGGTGCGCCGTCGGCCAGCAGGTCGTCGAGGATCATCGGTCAGTTCTCCAGAAAGCCAAGGCCAGCCCGCGCACAGGCGTCGCCGTCCAGCGATTGCGAAGCGATGCCCTGCGCATCGAGGGCACGGGCATAGCGATCCGAAAGCCGCGCGTCACCAATCAAGACGACGCCGGTGTCGCCCGCCAAAGCGGCGCGCGCTTCGGCGATCTCGCAGCCGATGACGAGGCCCGACAGATAGCCCAGCGCCCAGTCGGCCGAGCGCCCGGCGCGCAGCCGCATCGCCCGCGCCGCAAACAGGGAGGCCAGCAGCCGCCCCGCGCCGGCCCGCTCCAGCCCTTCGGCGAAACCGGCCGCTTCCTCCGCCGGATCGGCGTCGGCGGCGGCGATATTGGGGCTGAGCGTCGAACGATCGCGCAGCAGCGCAAACAGTTCGCCGGTCGGCACGGTGCGAAAGCGGATCACCCGGCCATCCTCCACCAGCGTCCATTTGCTGTGGGTGCCGGGCAGCACGATCAGGTGACGGCCGGTGGCGAGCCGGGGATCGAGCGCCATCGCGCCGAAAATCTGGGCCTCCTCGCCGCGCATCACATCAGCAATGCCGTCGGCGTCGGTGCAGGCCAGGCCCGCCATGATCGCCAGCGGCGCGCCGCGCCAGTCGAAGCGCACGGCAACCTCTGCCCAGCTATCGGCATCGGCGGGACAATCGGCATAGGGTGCCTCGACCCAGCCGTCGCGCGCGCCGACCATGCCGCACAGGCGGATCGATGTCGGCAGGCCGTCCTCCAGCCAGGGGGCGATCGTCTCGGCAAAGGCGGCTTCCGCCTCGCGGCCTACCACGCCGATGCCCGGCCCGTCGCGGCGCGCCACGATCCGCCCCGCTTCCACCCGGAACAGCCGCAGATTGCTGGTCCCCCAGTCACCGATCACTGCATAGTCGCTCATCGATGATCCGCCCGATTTTTCGCGTTCAACCGCACTTTCCCTCTCTTTGCATCCTTGAAAAGTTATTTGTCTGAGTATATCGGAGAAGCAAGCGCGTCAACGTGCCAAGCCTTTTCAAAGTGTCAGGATGCCCACATGAGCGATTCGTCCAAGCCTACTCCCAAGCTGCGTAGCCGCGCCTGGTTCGACAACCCAGACAATATCGACATGACCTCGCTCTATCTGGAGCGCTACCTGAACTTCGGCCTCAGCCTTGAGGAACTGCGCAGCGGCAAGCCGATCATCGGCATCGCCCAGACCGGCAGCGACCTGTCGCCCTGCAACCGCCACCACCTCGTGCTCGCCGAGCGCATGCGCGAAGGCATTCGCGAAATGGGCGGCATCGCACTCGAATTCCCGGTCCACCCGATCCAGGAAACCGGCAAGCGCCCAACCGCCGGCCTTGACCGCAACCTCGCCTATCTGGGCCTGGTCGAAGCCATGTATGGCTATCCGCTCGACGGCGTGATCCTGACCAGCGGCTGCGACAAGACCACCCCGGCGCTGCTGATGGCCGCCGCCACCGTCAACATCCCGGCGATCGCTTTGTCGGTCGGCCCGATGCTCAATGGCTGGCACAAGGGCGAGCGCACCGGTTCGGGCACGATCGTGTGGCATGGCCGCCAGCTGCTGGCCGCCGGCAAGATCGACGATGAAGGCTTCATCAAGCTGGTCGCCTCGTCGGCTCCCTCGACCGGCTTCTGCAACACCATGGGCACCGCCAGCACCATGAACGCGCTCGCCGAAGCGCTGGGCATGATGCTGCCGGGCAGCGCGGCGATCCCCGCCCCCTATCGCGACCGTCAGGAAGCCGCCTACCGCACCGGCAAGCGCATTGTCGAAATGGTGCATGAGGACCTGAAGCCCTCCGACGTCATGACGCTCGACGCCTTCCACAACGCCATCGTCGCCAACTCGGCGATCGGCGGTTCGACCAACGCGCCGATCCACCTGGCCGCCATCGCCCGCCACATGGGCGTCGACCTGCCGCTCAAGGATTGGGAAACCGTCGGTCACAAGGTGCCGCTGCTGGTCAACATGCAGCCGGCCGGCGAATATCTGGGCGAGGATTATTACCGCGCCGGCGGCCTGCCCGCCGTCATCAGCCAGCTGATCGACCAGGGCCTGATCAAGGAAGGCGCGATGACCGTCAATGGCAAGACCATGGGCGAAAATTGCAAGGGCGTGGAGATCGAGGATGAAAAGGTCATCCGTCCCTTCGGCCAGCCGCTCAAGCAGGAAGCCGGCTTCCTGGTGCTGACCGGCAACCTGTTCGACGAAGCGGTCATGAAGACCAGCGTCATCAGCGAAGAATTCCGCATGCGCTACCTTTCGAACCCGGACGATCCCGAAGCCTTTGAAGGCCCGGCGGTCGTGTTCGACGGTCCGGAAGACTATCATCACCGCATCGACGATCCGTCGGTCGGCATCACCGCCGACACTTTGCTGTTCATGCGTGGCGCCGGCCCGATCGGCTATCCGGGCGCGGCCGAGGTCGTGAACATGCGTCCGCCGGCCTATCTGATCACCGAAGGCGTGTCCGCCCTGCCCTGCATCGGCGATGGCCGTCAGTCGGGCACTTCGGGCAGCCCCTCGATCCTCAACGCTTCGCCCGAAGCGGCGGCGATGGGTGGTCTCGCCCTGCTGGAAACCGGCGACCGCGTCCGCATGGACCTGAAGGCCGGCGTGGTGAACGTGCTGATCTCCGACGAGGAACTGGAAGCCCGCCGCGCCAAGCTGATCGCCGAAGGTGGCTATAAGTACCCCGCCTCACAGACCCCCTGGCAGGAAATCCAGCGGTCTGTCGTCGGTCAGATGAACACCGGCGCGATCCTGGAAGGCGCGGAGAAATATCAGCGCATCGCCCAGACCATGGGCCTGCCGCGCGACAATCACTGATTTGGCATTGATCCGGTAAACGGCGCGTCATTCAAAGGAGGCAACAGGACGTAATTTCCGTGCAGCGATGCTCGAAATTGCGTCCCCTCGTCCCCATCTGACAGACGCGCCGTTCCGGCAAATATTACCCCCTTTCCACGACATTTCGGGAGATATCCATGTTCAACGGAGCCATTCTGGTCGGTGCTGCCGAGCGCACCGGTGGTGAGCCCTTCTTCGCGGTCGATCCGTCGACCGGTGCGAAGGGCGACGTCGCCTTCCACAACGCCTCGACCGCCGATGTCGCCGACGCCTGCGCGCTGGCCGACAGCGCGTTCGAGGGCTTCTCGACCCTGTCTCCCGAAACCCGCGCGGCCTTCCTGGAAGCCGTGGCCGACCAGATCATGGAAATCGGCGACCTGCTGATCACCACCGCCATGAGCGAAACCGGCCTGCCGCGTGGCCGCCTGGAGGGCGAGCGTGGCCGCACCGTCGGCCAGCTGCGCCTGTTCGCTTCCTATGTCCGCCAGGGCGACTGGCTCGACGTCACCATCGACAAGGCGCTGCCGGAACGCACCCCGCTGCCGCGCAGCGACCTGCGCCGCGTCAACCATGCCGTCGGCCCGGTCGCCGTGTTCGGCGCGTCCAACTTCCCGCTCGCCTTCTCGGTCGCGGGTGGTGACACCGCATCGGCCTTCGCCGCCGGCTGCCCGGTCGTCGTGAAGGGCCACCCGGCTCACCCCGGCACCGGCGAACTGGTCGCCCGCGCCATCGCCGCTGCGGTCAAGGCCAGCGGCCTGCATGAAGGCGTCTTCTCCTACCTGCCCGGCACCACCAATGATCTGGGCGGCGCGCTGGTCGCCGATCCCCGCATCAAGGCGGTCGGCTTCACCGGTTCGCGCGGCGGCGGCATTGCGCTGATGAAGATCGCCGCCAACCGCGAAGAGCCGATCCCGGTCTATTCGGAAATGTCGTCGATCAACCCGGTCGTGCTGCTGCCGGGCGCCCTCGCGGCCCGCGCCGAAGCGCTGGGCACCGCCTTCGTCGGTTCGCTCAGCCTGTTCGCTGGCCAGTTCTGCACCAACCCCGGCATGGTGATCGCGCTCGACAGCCCCGATCTCGACCGTTTCGTCGCTTCGGCGGCAACGGCCCTGTCGGCCAATCAGCCCCATGTCATGCTGACGCCGGGCATCCACGCCGCCTATGAAAAGGGCGTCGCGGCGCTGGCCGGCGCGGAAGGCGTCACCACCGTGGCGCGCGGCGCCGAAGCCGAAGGCGTGAACCTGGCCCAGTCGGCCCTGTTCGCCACCAGCGGCGAACAGTTCCGCACCAACCCGGCGCTGTCGCATGAAGTGTTCGGTTCCTCGTCGATCCTGGTGAAGTGCGCCACGATCGAGGAAGTGATCACCACCGTCGCCCAGATGGAAGGTCAGCTGACCGCCACGCTGCAGATGGACGAAAGCGACAATGACAATGCCGCCAAGCTGCTGCCGACGCTGTCGCGCAAGGTCGGCCGCGTGCTCGCCAATGGCTGGCCGACCGGCGTCGAAGTGACCCATGCCATGGTCCATGGTGGTCCCTTCCCGTCGACCTCGGACGGCCGCACCACCTCGGTCGGCACGCTGGCCATGATGCGCTTCCTGCGTCCGGTCTGCTATCAGGATGTCGTCGACGCCGTGCTGCCGCCGGCGCTGCAGGCGGCCAACCCCTGGAAGCTCAACCGCCGCATGGAAGGCAAGCTGGAGCTGGCGCAGTGACCGTCATTTCGCTGGTTCAGTTCAACGAGGGTGGCGCGCGTGGCGTCGCTGCCCTCGACCAGACCGGCGCGGCGAAGCGGGTGACGGGCGCAAGCTCCACCCGCCAGCTGGCGCTGGACGCGATCGCGGCGGGCCAGGGCCTGGCCGCCTTTGCGGCAGGCAAGCTGGGCGATGCGGTGGACCTGTCCACCGTCGCCCTGCTGTCGCCGATCGACCATGAGGATGCGGCGCATCTGCTGGTCGCCGGCACCGGGCTGACCCATCTTGGCTCGGCCGAAGGCCGCGACAAGATGCACAAGGCCGCCACCTCGGGTGACCTCACCGACTCCATGCGCATGTTCCTGATGGGCGTCGAGGGCGGCAAGCCCGCCGATGACGGCATCGGCGCGCAGCCTGAATGGTTCTACAAGGGCGACGGCCAGATCCTGGTCGATCCGGGTCAGGACTTCACCATGCCGGCCTTTGCCGAGGATGGTGGCGAGGAACCCGAAGTTGCCGGCATCTACCTGATCGACGCCGACGGCACGCCGGTGCGTCTGGGCTTTGCGATCGGCAATGAATTTTCCGATCACATCACCGAACGCGGCAATTATCTGTGGCTCGCCCACTCCAAGCTGCGCCAGGCCTCGCTCGGCCCGGAACTGCTGCTGGGCGACCTGCCGCAGGATCTGCGCGGCACCAGCCGCATCGTCCGCAATGGCGAAACCGTCTGGGAAAAGCCGTTCCTGTCGGGTGAGACCAACATGTCGCACACGATCGCGAACCTGGAACATCATCATTTCAAATATGGTCTGTTCCGCCGCCCCGGCGACATTCATGTCCATTTCTTCGGCACCGCCACCCTCTCCTTCTCCGATGGCTTCGCCACCCAGGAAGGCGATGTGTTCGAGGTCGAGGCCAAGCCCTTCACCCTGCCGGTCCGCAATGGCCTCACGCGCGCAGCGGACGACGGCAAGACCAAGGTAAAGGCGCTATGAGCATCAAGGCCGGCCTCGTAGGCCTGGGCAAGATCGCCCGCGACCAGCATCTGCCCGCGATCGCCAAGATCGACGGCATCGATCTGGTCGCCGTCGCCAGCCGCAACGCGCAGGGCGAAGGGGTGAACAACTATCCCGATCTCGGCGCAATGCTGGCGGGCGAGCCCGACATGGATGCTGTCATCCTGTGCCAGCCGCCGCAGGTCCGCTATCAGGCGGCCCGTCAGGCGATCCTGGCCGGCAAGCATGTCTTCCTGGAAAAGCCGCCCGGCGCGACCGTGTCGGAAGTGGACGCGCTGATCGCCCTGGCCAAGGCCAAGGGCGTCACCCTCTATGCCAGCTGGCACAGCCGCTATGCCGCCGCCGTCGCCCAGGCCAAGGACTGGATGGCGTCGCGCACGATCGAGCGCATCTCGATCCAATGGCGCGAGGATGTCCGTCACTGGCATCCGGGCCAGCCCTGGATCTGGGAAGCGGGCGGCTTCGGCGTGTTCGATCCGGGCATCAACGCCCTGTCGATCCTGACCGAAATCGTCGCCGAGCCGATCACGCTGCTGTCGGCCGAACTGGAAGTGCCGTCCAACAAGCAGGCGCCGATCGGCGCTACGCTGGCGATGGCAACCGCTTCGGGCGCGCCGATCGACACCGTGTTCGACTGGCGCCAGACCGGTCCCCAGACCTGGGACATCGCGGTCGAAACCAGCAATGGCAGGCTGCTCCTGTCCGAAGGCGGCAACACGCTGACGCTGGACGGCGAAGTCCAGTTGAAGGCACCGGACGAGGAATATCCGACCATGTATCGGCGCTTCGTCGGGCTGGTGGCCAACAAGGCGATCGATGCCGACACCGCGCCGCTGCGCCTGGTGGCCGATGCCTTCCTTTGTGGCCGGCATTGCCCTACGGCTGATTTTGAGGACTAAATTCAACGGAGGTAGAATGGGGAGCGAGCGCAAGGACGGACCGGAACGCAAGTTCGCGTCGGACGAAGGCTCGCTCCGCATTCACCAGGCGATCGCCCGCGACATGGGCACCGCCATCCTGACCGGCAGGCACAAGCCCGGCGACCTGTTCGAGGGCGAGATCGAGGCATCCGAACGGCTTGGCGTATCGCGCACCGCCTATCGCGAGGCGATCCGCATCCTGATCGCCAAGGGCATGCTGGAAAGCCGCCCCAAGGCCGGCACCCGCGTCCTGCCGCGCGCGCGCTGGAACGTGCTCGACCCCGAAATGCTCGCCTGGATGTTCGCCGGCGAACCCGACCGCGCCTTCATCCGCGACCTGTTCGAGCTGCGCGGCGTGATCGAGCCGGCCGCCGCCGAATTTGCCGCGCGCCGCCGCACCGACGATCAACTGGCGATCATGGACGCGGCGCTCGCCGAGATGGAACGCTATGGCCTGTCCACGCCGGAGGGGCGCGCCGCCGACCAGCGTTTCCACAATGCCATCCTCGCCGCGACCCATAATGACGCGCTGGAAGCACTGGCCAGTTCGGTCGGCGCGGCGGTAAGCTGGACCACCACCTTCAAGCATCGCAAGAAGCTGTTGCCGCGCGATCCCCTGCCTGATCATCAGGCGGTGCATCGCGCCATCGCCGCGCGTGACACCGCCGCCGCGCGCAACGCCATGGCCGAACTGCTGCGCCTGGCCTTTGCCGACATGGATATTGCGCTCAGCGAACCGGGCGCCTGATCAACCGGCCTCTGCGCGGGCGCCGGCCGGCATCCAGCGGGCCAGCCCCGCCCGCCCCTGCTGCGCGATCAGGCCAGTCATGTTGGCGACAGCGAAACTGACACCATGGAGGTTGCGACGCTGGGGCACGCCGGGGATCGGCCGGGGATGGCCCGACGCGAAAGCCAGCCCCGCCCGCAGCCGAAAATCGTCGCGCGGACACTCCCAGTCTAGGCCGACGCCTAAGACCATATCCAGACTACCGGGATAGCAGGGCGTTCCGTCATTATCGCGCGCCGCGACGATCAGGATGCCGGCCGCCAACGCCCGTTCGGCCGCTGCCGCGAATGCCTCGCCATGGGCCGGATTGATGGTGCCAAGGCTGAGGTTGATGAGGTCCACCCGCGCCGCCACCGCCCGGTCGATCGCCGCGACCAGCGCCCGCGCCGTGGTGCTGAACGCATCATGGAAGACCCGGATCGGCAGGCAGAGCGCATCGGGCGCCTGATCCTGGATCGCTGCGATAACGGCGGTGCCATGACCAAGCCGGTCGCCTGTGTCAGCTTCGCTGTCACGCCCATCCCTGGCGATGGCATAGCCGGGCAGCAGCCGGGCGGCATCGATATGGGGATGATCGGGATGGACGCCGCTGTCGATCACGGCGATGCGCAGCGGATCAGGCAGCAGATCAGGCATGAGCCGGCTCAGGCTGTTGCGCCACCTGCGCCTGCCCGTCGGTGATCGTCACGATCCGGTCGGCGATCCGCGCCAGCGTCGGCTTGTGGGTGATGAGGATGATCGTCGCATCGGGCAGCGCACCGCGCAGCCGTTGCGCCACCAGTGCCTCGGTCTCGCCATCCAGCGCCGATGTCGGCTCGTCCAGGATCAGCACCGATGGCCGGCGCAGCAGCGCGCGGGCGATGACGATACGCTGCCGCTCGCCCGCCGACAGCGCCAGCCCGCGCTCGCCGGTGCGGGTGCCCAGCCCCTCGGGCAGGCGCGCCAGGAACGCATCCAGCCCGGCGGCATGGGCGGCGGCCTCGATATCCGCGGTCCGCACATCCGGCAGGGCAAAGCCGATATTGGCGGCGATACTGTCGTTGAACAGCCAGGGCGACTGGTCGACCAGCATCACCTCGCGCCGCAGATCGTCGAGCCGCAGGTCGCGCAGATCATGCCCTTCGAGCAGGATGCGCCCGCCGGTCGGATCGGCATGGCGCACCATCAGGTCGGCCATGGTCGACTTGCCGACGCCGCTTGGCCCCAGGATCGCGCAGATGCTGCCGGCGGGGATGGCCAGGTCCATGTCCCGCAGCACCGGATCGCGATCATAGCGCATCGCCACCTGCTCGAAGCGGATTTCGCCGCGCACCCGGCCGATCGGCGTGGCATCGGCGCGCTCCTCGACATCGGGCCTCGTATCGAACAGCTCGAAGATGCGGCCCAGCGACACCCGCGCTGAGGCAAGGCCCGACGTCAGCCCCATCAGCGTCTGGATCGGCGACAGCAGCCGCATATGATAGGTCATGAAGGCGACGAGCGTGCCGATGCTCATGTCGCCCTCGATGATCCGCCAGCCACCATAGAGGATCACGGCGGAGGTCGCCCCGGTCATCAGCGTGCCGGGCAGCGCCCCGGTCATGTAGGAGGCGACCTGCATCCGCAGCATCGCGCCGACAAAGGCGTCATTCTTCGCCTTGAAGCGGCCGACCTCATGCTCGCCGGCGCGCAATGCGGTGACGACGCGCATGCCCATCACCGTATCGACCAGCAGGCTACCCAGATCCGCACCCCGCTCGCGCATGTCGCGGGTCAGCGCGGTCAGCCGCCGCTGATAATAAGTGAAGGTCATCAGGCTGGCCGGCACCAACAGCACCCCGACCAGGAACAGCCGCCAGTCGAGCCAGAGCATCATCGCGACGCAGCCGATGAAGAAGAGCAGGTTACTGACCACCGAGAGCAGGGTGTCGGACGCGATCCGTTGCACGTCGCTCACATCGCTGTTCATGCGCGAAACGAGATCGCCCAGCCGGAAGCTGGCATAGAAGCGCGGCGAGAGCGTCTGGAGATGGCGCAGCAGCGCGGCGCGCATGTCATAGAGCATCGCCGCCGACAGCCGGACATAGCGATAGCTCGCGAGGATGTTGACGCCGAAACCCAGTATCGTGACCGTAATCATGATGCCGGCAATCCGCCACAGCGCGCCCATGTCCCGCCGCAGCAGCGCCTGGTCGATCATCAGCTTGGACAGATAGGGCTGCGCCAGCCCCAGCGCGGTCGACAGCACACTGATCGCCAGCACCAGCAGCAGCCCGCGCAGATAGGGCCGGATATAGGGCAGCAGCCGGCGATAGCTGCGCCATTCGGCGACAGGCGCAGGCGCGCTCATGCCGCCGCCCGCCGTGGCACCAGCCGCAAGCCATGCAGCGCATATTGCGGCTCGGGCAGTGTCGCCAGCAGCCGTGTACACCAGTGATGCCCCTGCATCAGCGCCTCATGCTGCGCCCGCCACCAGTCGCCCTGCCCGCCATCGGCGTAAAATTGGGCACACAGCAGCAGGTGCCGGCGCATCGCCGCGATCAGCATCGCCTGATAATGGCCGAGCAGCGCGCCCCGGTCGCCGCCTTCCGCGATGCCCGTCAGCACCGCATTCGCCAATATCGCCTCGCGCACCGACTGGGCGGTGCCGTCGCCGCAGATCGGATCGAAGCCGATCGCCGCCGTGCCACAGGCCAGCCAGTCGTCGCCGACCAGCGGCAGATGCAGGCGCGGCGCGGCGAGAAAGGGGCGCGACGATCCGCCGATCGGATCGACCACGGGCGCGATCAGCCGGCTCTGCGCCAGCAGCGCGTCGATTTCGCCACCGACACCCAGCAACCACCCCTCCTCCCCGTCCGCCGGGACCAGGAACAGCCAGCCGCTCTCGACCGCCTCGACCCGGCCTTCCTCACGGCAGGCCAGGTCGCGCAGCCGCACGCGGGCAGCGACGGCATGGCGCTCACCAAAGACGTGCAGTTCGCCCATCGGCAGCGGCGGCGCGGCGTGGATGGTGAAATCGGGCGCGGCCATCGGCGCTTCCTCCGCCACCGCCAACGCGGCCTGCACCATCGCTTCCGATGCCAGCGCAGCCTCATGCGGCACCGTCACCGGCGCGCCGCCCCAGACGACCAGCCGACGACGCACGCGCGGCGCATCGGCAAACAGGTCCGGCCGCGCAAACAGGTCGCGCATCAAGGCCAGCGCCGCCTCGCTCAGCAACAGGCTGGGCACCGGCGGGCGATGGGCGGGCTCCTGTCCGACCCGAAGCCCCGCCCCTTTCAGCAGATGCGCGCAGGCATTGGCGGCCATCCCGCTGCCCCGGATGGCCACGGCCATCGGAGTGTCGGGACGGCCGGGCCGGGTCACGGCACCGCCACCATGCCGGCGCCGGTCGCGTCATTGCCCAGATCCCAGGTGGCTTCCAGCTTCAGCGTCTTCGCGTCATAGACTTCGATGTCGAAGCTGGCGCCGTAGATATAGAGCTTCGCCCCATCCATCGACATGCCGAAGCGGAAGCGCGATCGGCAGGGGAACTCCGCCTTGTCGACCACCGCGTTGGTGGAAAGGTCCATGTGCCAGAATTCGCAGCGCTTCGATCCCAGCGTGCCGTTGGTCACGACGGTATAGGCCTGCTTGCCGTCTGGCGTGATTTCCAGGCCCGCCATGGCGGCCGGCGCCGGGCCGATCGGGGTGAAGTCGAACTGGCGGCTGTTGAGATCGAACCGGGCGAGGCCGAACATCTTGCTGTGGATATAGGGGTCGGCCGCGTTGAACAGCGACACATATTGACCAGGCGTCCGCAGCGTTTCGAGCGATCCGCCAAAACCCACATTCTCCAGCCCCGTGCCTTCGGGCCGGGCGAGGTCGATGCGGTCGGTGGCCTTCAATGTCGCGGTGTCGATGACGATCACCTTCTCGCCAAAGGCATAGAGATATTTGCCATCGCCCGACACCTTGAAGGCGACGCGAAAGCCGCCGATCGCCTTTTCATCCTCCTTCTCGATCTCGGCGGTGCGCACCAGCTTGCCGAGCTTCAGGTCAACCACGCCATAAAGCGGCTTGCTGACCTTGTAGCGGTCCATTTCCTTGTCGATCTTGGTGACAATCGTATAGAAATAGCGGCCTGCCGGGTCCGCCACACCACCATAGAAGCGCACCTTGTTCAGCCCGTCATTCAGGCTGAACTTGCTCACCACCTGCCGGCTGGCGGCGTCGATCACCTCGATCCCGCTGGTGGTGATGGTCGACACATAGATGCGCTTGCCATCGTCCGACAGGGACATGGCGGTCGGCAGGCCGGTATCCAGCTTGATCTTCTGCGTGACCGCGCCCTTGCCCTCGTCAAAGACCAGCAGAACGTCGGGATAGGCGCCCATGAACAGGGTCGCCGCATGGGTGGGGATGGTCGCCAGCGCGGCAAGCCCCGCCGCCAGGACAAAGCGGATTTTCTGCATCGCGCGCCTCATGGGAATACCAGGTCGAGATTGCGCCAGTCCTTGGTCGCGGTGGCGCAGTTGCTGGCCCAGTCGGGCGAATAATTCACATGGTCGGGCACCTGCACCGGCCAGAAGCAGGTGACGTAGCAGTCATAGATGTCGCGCTCGACCGGCTGGCACAGGCCCGCCGTGCCGCCGCCCGCATCCACTTCCCAGCCGGGCGAGAAGGACAGGGTACAGCCCATCGGCACATGCGGACGCGGCGCCTGTTGCAGGGCGACGACATCCTCCTCCATGTCGGATGGCGTGGTGCCAGACGCAGCGGCGGCCTCGATCGCCGCCTCCATCTGCGTCACGGCGTCGTCGATCCGCCGCGCCTTTTTGTTGATGGCACGAAGATGCTTCATGACAGCCCCTTTCGTTCAGCGAAATGCTCCAGAAAGCCGGGGTTCTTCACCGCCAGCTCGCCATAGATATGCAGGCAGGTGTCGGTCCATTGCCGGATCCAGTCGCAATAATGGAGATTGGCATGGCCGGTGTCGCCATAGCGGACGAACGCCTCATGATGGCAGCCCCCGGCGCAGAGCGGCCGCGCCCAGCAGCTCTGGCAATCATATTTGGCGCCGACATGGCCCCGGCTCAGGAAATCGCCCTGCTTGGCCCGGTCGATGCCACTCGACACATGGCCCATCACATGGGTGTCGGCGTCGGTGAAGCGGTGGCAGGGCGACAGATCGCCCGACGGGCTGACCCCCATCAGCCCCATGCCCGCGCCGCAGGGATGCGATTTGTTGACGCCCGAGATCAGCTCGCTGATCGTCTCGCTGACATTGGTGAAGCCATGGACCTGCCCACGCAGCGCATTTTCCAGCCATTCGCGCGCCAGCAGGTTGAACTCCGCCAGCACGTAGTCCATGCCGTCGGCATCGATCGAATAGGCCCGCGTCTCCCCCGTGGTCACCGGCGCGAAACCGACTTCGTGAAAGCCCAGATCATCCTTCAGATGCCGGAAGATGCGCACGACATCGGTGACGCCCTCGGTCAGGGTGACGCGGGCAGTGACGGCACGGGTACGATGATGGGCGATCAGCGTGCGCAGCCGCGGCTCGATCACCGCATAGCTGCCCTTGCCATTCTTGTAGACGCGATGCTTGTCCTGCAACTCCGGCGGGCCGTCCATCGACACGGTGACGCCGACCCGATTGTCCGACAGGAAGGTGACGATCTCCGGCGTCAGCAAGGTCGCATTGGTGGTCAGGCTGTAGGTGATGCCCTTGCCCGCTGCCGCCGTCGCGCCATTGGCATAATCCACCACATCGCGCAGAAGCTTGAAATTCATCAAGGTTTCGCCGCCGAAGAAGGTGATGTGGACCGACGGGCGATGGGCCGCCTCGGCAATCAGCAGGTCGACCGATGCCTTCGCCGTTTCCAGCGTCATATATTTGGGCTTGCCCGCCGGGGTCGCGATCTTGTCCGCCCCAAACTCATAGCAATAGGTGCAGGCAAGGTTGCACTGGTTGGTGATGTTGAGCACCAGCGCCTGGAGCGGGAAATCGGCCGGCGGCGCTTCAGGCACGGATACCGGCGCCGCGCCCAGATGGATGAGCTGCACCGCGCGCAATTCCCGCACCAGCGCCTCCGCCTCGGCCAGGTCGCCTTCCTCGCCCGCCAGTTCGCGGACCAGCGCGGCATGGCTCAGCTCCTGTCCATCAAGCCGGTCCAGCACCGCCTGCACCTGCGCATCAATCTCGAAGATCGCACCGGCGCTCACCAGATAGACGAAGTCGCTGCCGCCGGCGGCAAAGCCATGATATTCGGCGCGGCGATAGGCGGGGGCCTGCATGACGGTCATCGCGACACCTCCGGCTGGTCGAAGCGCTGATACATGGGCACGGTCACGACCAGATAGGACCGGGCGCTCAGGGGCTTGCCGAACTTGTCCTTTTCCGCCTTCGCCGTGGCGACGACCCAGACCTCGCCATAATTGTTGCGGCTGAACCGGCGTTCGGGATTGGGGCCTTCCAGCCCCGGCGTGAAGAAGGCGGTGGGGCTCAACGCGCCTACATATTTCATGTCATCATCATAATAGACCGACATGAATTCCTGCATCGACCAGGTCGCGTCGACCGGGCCGATCGCGACGTCGTCGCCGGTGCTGGGCTTGCCATCCAGGCCATTATCGTAACCGATCGCCTCATACTGCTGATAGCCCTTGGCGAACTTGGTGCCGCCCAGCCGCGCCAGGCTCGTTTCCGGCGTGACCTTGAGATAATCGACCTTGCGATAGACCGGGAACGCCTTCTCCAGCACCGCGCCGCCAATGCCGACATCGCGCTGGCCAGCCGCCGCACCATCTGTGACATCGACGCTCAGCACCGCCTTGCCCGGCGTCGCCGACACGACCCTGGCGACGGTGACACCCGCGCCCAGGTCGACGTCCGCCGCCGTCAGCGAGGCGGGCAGATTATGGCCCCAGATGGTGACATCGACGCCCTTCGCTCCGGCCTTCACCGCGCCCGGCGTCACCGCCAGGATCGCGGGCGCGGCGGTCGCGCGGACCAGTTTCACGTCATAGCCGAATTCCTGATATTCGCCCCAGAACCAGCGCCCTTCGGCGCGCTGCTGGTCGGGTGCGAACCACATCGTCTCGCGCGCCGGGCTGCCCAGATCATCGGGCTTGCCCGGCGCCGCGCCGCCCCTGGACAAGCCGCGCCAGCTATAGCCGGAATAGACAAGGCCGGTGCCGCTGCGGCTGATGGTCGCGCCATTGCTTAGTGAGGTGAGCGACGCGCTGGTCTTGAACTCGTCGGCCGCCGCGCCCGGCGCCACCGTGATCGTGCCGACGAAGCGGCCCTGCCCCGGCACCGACGCCACCACCAGCCAGTCACCCGCCAGCCGCGGCGCGCGCAGGCGCGAGCTCCAGGCGGCCCATTCGGGCGTATGCAGCCCCGCCACCTTGGGGAGATAGGTCAGCGCATATTCGCCGCGCGTCATCTTGTCCTTGGGGTCGCGGCCGGCGGGCTGCTCGCTATCCTCGGCTGGGCGGCGATATTGGGCGTCGGCCTGCGAATAGAGGGCGACGTGCAGATCCTGCAGCGTCTTCCATTCCAGTTTCGACCGGCGCCAGGACAGGGGCTGGGCAAAGGCATGGCAGCTGGCGCAGGCGCCGCGCATCGTCTCGTTGGGCAGCACTTCGTCGATGATCCGCTTTTCGGGCAGATACATGACCGGCCGCGCCTCCTCCGGCGCCAGCCCGTGCGAGGCAGAGAGCGACTTGATGACCGCGCGCGATTCCTCGGGGGTGATGGGGAGGCCATTGAGGCGCACCATCCGCTTGATCGCCTGCGCCCAGCCCTCCGGCGTGGTGCGCACCCAACTGATGCGGGACAGGTTGCCCTTGGCATCGGGCGCATGACAGCTGCCGCATTTTTCCTGGACCAGCGGATCGGTGACGGGGATGCCCTCCTCCGTCTCCTTCATCGTGGCGCCGTCGGAACCGCCATCCGCCCCGCTACCCCCTTGGGCCAGCACAACCGATGCGGAGAGCAACGCCAACAGACCGAACTTCACCGGAAGCTGCTTCACCCTGATGTCCCCCTTTGGCGTCCGGTCTTTTGCCCTGGACGCGGCCCAATCTCAGGCGGGGGCTTTTTCGCCCCTCTGACCGGCATGACGGATGACGCCATGTCGATCCGCCATCAGATTCTTGACGATCATCAAGATTTTTCAGGCCAAGTAAAGAGGGGTTGGGAAACAGGGTTCAGGCGAACATCTCCGGCACGATCGGCAGGGTGCGGATGCGCTTGCCGGTCGCGGCGTGCAGCGCGTTGACCAGCGCCGGGATCACCGGCGGCAGTGCCGGCTCGCCCATGCCGGTCGGCGGATAATCGGTCTTCACGAACTCGACGATGATCTGCGGCGTATCGGGGATGCGCTGCAGCGGATGGGTGTCGAAATTGGCCTGCTCCACCGCGCCCGCCACCTGCGTGATCTTCTGCCCGGCCAGCGCCTGGCCCAGCCCCTCGATCACCGACCCCTGCGCCTGGTGCAGCGCATTCATCGGGTTGATGATCTGACTGCCGACATCGCCCGCGACCCACACGGTCGCGACCTTCGGCATGCCATCGACCAGCGCCACCTCCAGCACCTCGGCGAAATAGCCCATATGGCTGTAGTAAAAGGCAAAGCCCTTGCCCCGCCCCTTGGGCAATTTCCCGCGATCGGCCCAGCCGCTCATCGCCACCACCTTCTCGATCACGCCCCTGGCGCGGCCGGTGACGAAGGGCTGCGCATTGGGACCACGCGGCAATTCGCGCGGTTCGCCCAGCAGTTCCAGCATCAAAGTCGGCAGATCCTTGCCCGCCGCCTGCGCCACTTCGTCCAGGAAAGCCTGGGTGACGAAGGCCAGCGCATTGGAGCCGGGCGCGCGCAGCCAGCCGGTCGGCATGTTGGAGCTGAGGAAACTCTGTTCCAGCAGCACCGTGTCGATCAGGCCGGCGGGGATTTCGGTCGCCGGCATCTCGGCCGACCGCACCGGCTTGCTATCCTTGCCGAAGGTCACGAAATGATCGTGGAAGGCGGTCAGCTTGCCCGTCTTGTCCAGCGCCGCACGAAAGCCATGCCAGCCGGCCGGGCGATAGAAATCGCGCTGCATATCCTGCTGCCGGTTATAGAGCAGCTTCACCGGCACGCCCGGCAATTGCGCCGCGATCGCCGCCGCCTGCACCATATAGTCGTTCATCAGCCGCCGGCCGAAACCGCCGCCGATGCGGGTGAAATTGATGCGGATCTTGTCCGGCGGCAGGTTCAGCGCCTTGGCCACCAGCCCGCGCCCGCTTTCCGGATTCTGCGTCGGCGCCCAGATCTCGATCGCGCCATCCTTGAACAAAGCGGTGCAATTCTGCGGCTCCAGCGTGCCATGCGCCAGGAAGGGATAATCATATTCCGCACTGACCGTCTTCGCCGCCGTAGCAAAGGCGGCATCCACATCGCCGGCGCGGACGATATCCCCGTCCGCCTTGCCCTTCAGCCGTTCGGCCGCCTGCGCGGCATAGCCCTCGGTCGAAAAGCCGCTGACGGCGCTCATGTCCCACTCGACCTTCAGTGCCTCGCGCGCCTGGTTGGCGCTCCACCAGCTTGACGACAGGATCGCGACGCCGTCGAACAAGGATTCCGGCGTCCCGTCGCCCTTGATCGTCAGCACATGGGCCACGCCGGGCAGTGCCTTCACTGCGTCCAGATTGGCCGATTGGAACGTGCCGCCAAAGGCCGGGCAGGTTTCCAGCACGGCATAGAGCATGCCGGGCAGCTTGAAATCGATCCCGAACAGCGGCTTGCCCGCCACGATCGCAGGCGTATCCACGCCGCCGATCGACTGGCCGATGATGCGGAAATCCTTCGGGTCTTTCAGCTTCAATGTCGCCGGATCGGGCGCCGGCTGCTGCGCGGCAGCGGCGGCGAGCGCGGCATAGCTGATGCTCTTGCCCGACGCGGGATCGCTCACCTTTCCGCTGCCGGTCTTCAGCGTCGCGGGCGCCACGCCCCATAGCTGCGCCGCCGCCGCGACCAGCATCGCGCGCGCGGCGGCACCAGCCTTGCGCGTCGGCAGCCACTCGCGCGGCGTCGTGCGACTGCCCCCGGCCGTCTGCCCGCCGAATATCTTCTGGTCCGCATGGGTCTGCTCGATCGTCACCTGCGCCCAGTCGACATCCAGTTCCTCGGCAATCAGCATCGGCAGCATGGTCTTGGCGCCCTGCCCGATCTCGGCATTTTTCGCGCCGATGACGACGCGATTGTCGGGCAGGATGCGCACGAAGGCGGTCAATATCTGCGGCGCGCCCTCGGCCGCGCCCGCCAGCGGAATGTTAAGGTCGAAAAGCAAGCCGCCGCCCGCCACCAGCGAAGCGCTCAGGAAGCGGCGGCGCGACAGGATCGGCGCGTTCATGCCTTCGCTCCCGCCCTGGCCGCATCCTTGATCGCGGCGCGAATGCGGACATAGGTGGAGCACCGGCAGAGATTGCCCATCATCGCCGCATCAATGTCCTCGTCACTGGGGTCGGGCGTGGTCGCCAGCAGCGCACTCGCGCTCATGATCTGCCCGGCCTGGCAATAGCCGCACTGCGGCACGTCCAGCTTGACCCAGGCATCCGATATCCGCTTGCCCGCATCGCTCTGCGCCACCGCCTCGATCGTGGTGATCGCCATGCCCTGCGCCTCGCCGATCGGCGTCTGGCAGGCGCGCGCCGGGCTGCCGTCGATATGCACGGTGCAGGCGCCGCACAGCCCCGCGCCACAACCGAACTTGGTGCCGACCATGTCCAGATCCTCGCGCAGCGCCCACAGCAGCGGCTTGGCCGGATCGGCCTCCACCGTGCGCGTCTGTCCATTGACCTTGAGACTGATCGCCATTGCCCTACCCCTGCTCAACCTTTGATTGTCGCGCGCAAAATAGATGGCAGAAAGGCACGGCCTGTCCAGAGGCTTCAAGGGCGGCCGCCCAAGCCCCGGAAAACAACCCCTTGCGCAAGGCCCGGCTTGACTTGGCGCCCGCGCGCCTGTCTCTCCCTGTCCATCCCCATTCGCGACAGGAATTGCCATGACCGTCCGTATCTCGCTCGCGCTGCTCCTTGCCCTCGGCGCCTCCGCCCCGATCCTGGCCCAAGCCCCAACCGCGTCCCCAACCACGGCACCCGCATCGGCGACTGCACAGGAAGACAAGGCACTGCTCGCCTTCCTCGACCAGGCGTTCGACCAGCAACTGGCGCTCAGCCCAGAATCGATGACCAGCCTTGGCCTCAAGACCGACTATGGCAAGCTGGACGATTATAGCGAACGGGCCGACGCCCGCAGCCTGGCGCTGCAGGAACAGCAGCTCGCCGAATTGCATCGCCGCTTCTCGCCCGAACGGCTCGGCTCCTCGGCGCGGCTCAGCTATCGCCTGTTCGAGGCGCAGGTGGCGACGTCGAAGCAGCAGGCGCCCTTCGCCAAATATGCCTTCCCCGTGTCCACCAATGGCAGCCCGGCCGGCAATATCCCGGTCTTCCTGATCAACGAACATCGCGTCGACAGCGTTGCGGATGCCCAGGCCTATATCGCCCGCCTGCGCGACAGCGAGCGGGTGATGAACGAGGTCGCGACCAAGGTGCGCGACCAGGCGGCGCAGGGCATCGTCCCGCCGAAAATGGTGTTCGCCCCCGCCCGCGCCGACGCGAAGAAGGTGATCAGCGGCGCGCCCTTCGATCAGGGACCGGACTCCACCCTCTTCGCCGATTTCAAGAAGAAGGTCGGCGCGCTCAAGGCATCGGATGCCGAGAAGGCGAAGCTGATCGCGGACGCACAGGCGGCGTTGACCGGCCCCTTCGCCAAGGGTTTCCAGACCCTGTTCGCCACGCTCGATGCGATCGAGCCCAAGGCCAAGGGCAATGACGGTGCCTGGAGCCTGCCGGACGGCGAGGCCTACTATAATGCCCGCCTCGCCTTCTACACCACCACCAGCCTCAACGCCGACCAGATCCACCAGATCGGCCTCGATCAGGTCGGGGCGATCCGCGCGGAGATGGAAGCGGTGAAGGCGCGGATCGGCTTTGCCGGATCGCTGACCGATTTCTTCCAGGCGCTGCGCACCGATCCCAAGTTCAAATATCCCAATGATGCCGCCGGCCGCGAAGCCTATCTGGCGGACGCCCGCGCCGCCATCGCCCAGACCATGGATGCCGCGCCGCGCTTCTTCCGCGTCCTGCCCAAGGCGAAGCTGGAGGTGCGCGCGGTCGAGGCCTGGCGGCAGGAAACCGCCTCGGTCGCCTTCTACAACCAGCCCGCGCCCGACGGATCACGCCCCGGCATCTTCTACGTCAACCTTGCCGACATGAATCAGGTGCAGAAGCCCCAGGTAGCGGCGATCGCCCATCATGAAGGCGCGCCGGGCCATCATTTCCAGATCGCCCGCGCGCAGGAACTGCCCGACCTGCCCAAATTCCGCCGCTTCGGCTATTATGGCGCCTATACCGAGGGCTGGGGCCTCTATAGCGAGCGCCTGGCCAAGGAAATGGGCGCCTATCGCGATCCCTATTCGGAATTCGGCATGCTCTCGCTGCAGATGTGGCGCGCGATCCGGCTGGTCACCGACACCGGCATGCATGCCAAGCGCTGGACGCGCGAGCAGGCGATCCAGTATTTCCGCGACAATGCGCCCCTGTCGGAACGCGACATCGTCAAGGAAGTCGATCGCTACATCAACAATCCGGGCCAGGCGACCAGCTACATGATCGGCCAGATCCGCATCGCCCAGTTGCGCAAGGAAGCCGAGCAGGCGCTGGGCGCGAAGTTCGACATTCGCGACTTCCATGAAGTGGTGCTGGCCAATGGCGCCCTGCCGCTCGACGTGCTGGGCGAACAGGTCCAGGCCTATATCGCAGCGACCAAGGCCAAGGGCTGAACCGCCCTACGCACCCGGCTTGTCCCGCCAGCGGAGGCAAGCCGGGTGAAGACGGCGCTGCCAGATCCCTACAGCGTGCCGCGCAGGGTGAATTTGACGGCGCGGGGTTCGCCGTAGCGGGCGCTGCCGAGATAGAGGCCCGAATAATAGGTCTTGTCGAAGATATTCTCGACATGGACCGACAGCGAGAGATGGTCGGTGAAGCGATAATTGGCCAGCAGGTCGACCACCGCCAGGCTACCCTGGCTGTAGGTTTCGCCGTTCGGTCCTTCGCCATCGGCCGTGGTCTTGCCCTGCCACTCGACATTGCCACCGATCGTCAGCGCGCTGAACTGGCCGGGCAGTGTATAGGCACTGAACATCTTGAAGCTGTTCTTCGCGATCTGCGGCATCTGGCGCACGCCGTCGCGATCTTCCGCACGGGCGTTGGCAAAGCCGCCGGCGATACGCCAGCCGGGCAGGATTTCGCCCTTCACCTCCAGTTCGAAGCCCGACGACTTCATGCCCGACACCGCATGATAGGCCGAACTGCCATCGGGCGCAAAAATGCCGGGGCCGTCGGCCAGGGCATAATTATCCTGCTGCATCTTGAACACGGCCGCGGTAGCGCTGAGGCGGCCATCAAGGAAGTCGGCCTTGAGGCCGGCTTCATAGGTATTGCCTTCGAGCGGGGCGATGACGTCGCCATCGACCGTGCGCGAGGTTTGCGGCGTGAACACGCTGGCATAGCTGACATAGGCCGAGAGGGTCTTGGTAAAGTCCAGCACCAGGCCGGCATAGGGGGTGAAGACCGCCTTTTCATCGACCACCGGGGTCCAAACCTTGGGGCCGGTGACGTCCTGGGAATAGCTGTCCTGCTTCCACCAGGTGAGGCGGCCGCCGGCGATGATCGAGAGCGGGCCGATCGGCTTCAGCCGGGCAACACCGGCGATCGAACTCGTCTCGATCCGGTTGCCCGCGGTGCCGCCCGATGGCGTCAGGTCGGGCTTGGCCACGTCGCCGGTCGGGAAATAGCTATAGGCATTGATCGGATACATATAGTCGCTGCCACCCCACCAGCCGGGATAGGGCGTCTGGTCATCGTCGAAACGGGTGTGGCTAAGCGTCAGGGCGACATGCTGTTCCTGGCCCAGCGCCTCGAACGCGCCACGCAGATTGGCATAGACCGCGTCGAGCGTCAGGTCCGACGCCCAGCGGGTGGCGTAGAAGGTGCCGCCGTCACCGGTTTCCTTGTCGATCGCGGTGCCGAAATAATAGCCGATCGTCTCGTCATAGGAGCCGGACTTGTGCTCGGCATCGACCTGCAAATGCCAGTTGGCGTCGAAATCATGGGCGATCGAGGCGAAGATGTTGACGCTCTTGCGGCGGAAGTCGGACCAGTCGGCACCGCCATTGGTGGAGCGGGCAAAATCAGTCTTCGTGCCGTCGGTGAAGAAGAGCGGCACGCCGCCGCGCGAGGCGCCTTCGTTGCGGAAATTCTGATATTCGACGCCAGCGGTCAGCAGGGTATTCGGGCCAAGATCGGCCTCGATCACGCCATAGAGCGCCTGGCGCTTGGCATGTTCGCGGTCGATGAAAGTATCATTATCCTGCCACGCGCCGGCGACGCGGGCGCGGATATGGCCGCTGGCGGTCAGCGCGCCGCCGATATCACCTTCCAGCCGGTACTTGTCCCAGGAGCCGATGGTCGCCGCGACTGTGGCGCTAAGATCCGCGCCGGGGCGCTTGCGGATCATGTTGATCGCCGCCGATGGCTCGCCGGTGCCGGTCATCATGCCGGCCGAACCGCGGATCACCTCTATCCGGTCATAGGCGATCATGTCGGCGGTATCTTCGGTGAAGCCATAGATGTTGGACGGGCGGGCGACGCCGTCGACCAGATAATTCTGCACCGCAAAGCCGCGCGCGGTATAGTTGGTGCCGTCGGTGCCGAGCGCGCTGGAGCGGTTGGTCTGGATGCCGACGATCTGCTGCATCACTTCGGAAATGTCGGTCAGCCCCTGTTCCTGCATGCGTAGACTGTCGAGGCTGGTGACCGACTGGGGCGTTTCGCGGGTGGTGAGGTTGAGGCCGTTGGTCTCATTCTGGCCGGTAACGACGATGGAGTCCGGGGCGGGCGCGTTTGCATCAGGCTCGTCCGCTGGCGCCTGGGCCTGGGCGCTGGTGGTAGCCAGCAGCAAGCAGGCAGCGATCGACGCCGCGCCGTAGCGGACGAAATTCTTCTTCGATGCAAAGGACATAAGGCACTTCCCCCATATTTCGCCATGCCCTGAACATGGCGCCCTGGATGTTGGGGCGGCGCTTTAATGCGATTGATTTGCAAATGCAACGATTCGGAAACGAACTGATGCAAAATGTGCATCGGGGCGCAATATGGCGCTATCGATCAGTCATGATGGCTGCCGGGATGAGTGGGCGATTGATGCCGGGACAGCTCCGGCCGTTGCTTTCGTCTGCCTCTTCGCATCGCTGTACGGGATCGTTTCGCCCGGAGCCGCAGACAAGAATAGTGAGGGTGTGGAAAGGCAAGGCCCGCTTCTGGTCGCTCTCAGACCATCCCCCCCGCTACACCGGCAGCACGAACTCCACCGGCGCGGTGAATTCGATGCGGTCGCCGGATATGTCGGACGGGGCCTTGGGATAGGGCGAGGCGCGGTGCAGCATGGCGGCAGCCTCCTCGTCGAGCGAGGCGCGGCCGGAACTGCTGATCACCCGCCCTTCGATCAGCATGCCGGCGCGGTCGATCACGAAGCGGACCTTCACCACCCCTTCCTCATGCCGCATCTTGGCGCGGCGGGGATAAATTTTGTGGGCATAGAGCCAGGAACGCACCCGCGCGGCATAGGCGCGGCTGTTGCCGGCCGGGGCGTTGGCGTCCAGCCCGTCGGCAATGCCGCGCCGGGCCGGCGGCGCGCCGGCGCTGGCGGCCATGACTGGCGCCGCCCTGGCCGCGGCCTGCGGCGACGGCGCCGCTGCGGCCGCCGGCGTGGACGGAGCAGCCGGCGCCACCGCGACGGGCAGCGACAATGCGGAAGGGATCGCCACCATCGGCGGCGGCACCGGCTGCGGCGGGCTGACCGGCGTTGGGGGCGGCGCCTGCGTCGGCACCGGAGCTTCGGGCTGCGCCGTCGCCTCCGCCGCCTCGGCCTGTTCCGCCCCCTGCTCCACGCCCTTCAGCGCCGCCAGCGACATGACGGTCAGTGCAGCCCCCTCCTCGCGCTTCGGCGCGCGGCCCATGCCCAGGTTCAGCAGCGCCGCGATCAGCAGCGCGTTGATCCCGAGCGAGGCCGCCGCCGGCCCCGTGACGCGAAAGGGACGCCGCACGCCCGTCATGGCGTCAGAAGGTGTTCGCCACGGTGAAGCGGAAGCTCTGTCCCTCGGCGGCGAGCGACGACAGATGGCGGCGATATTGCTTGTCGAAGATATTATCCATGGCGATGCGGAATTCGAAGCCCTTGGCCACGCCACCCTGCGGCTTGAAGGCGAAGAACAGGTTGTGGACGCTGTAGCCCGGCGTCGCCAGGCCCGACCCGGCCGAGGCGAAGCTGCCCGGCGTCACCTTGTCCTGCCGCTCGGCAAATTCGCCGGTCCAGCCGCCCGACAGGCCGCTCGCCACATCATTATAGCCCAGCGTCAGGCGATAGTCGTTCGCCGGGATGGTGTTGAGATAATCGCCGGTCAGCCGGTTCTTGCCATCGATGAAGCTGGCATTGCCGCGCGCATAGAAGCCGCCCATGCCATATTCGGCCTCCAGCTCGATGCCCTTGAAGCGCGAGCGGTTGATATTCTGGAAATAGGGCGTGCCCGCCGCGGCCGAGACGTTGACGATCAGATCCTTGACGTCGTTCTGGAACAGGGTGGTCTTCGCGCGGAAGCGGTCATTCTTGCCCAGCATATCGTCGAAGGACAAAGTGAAGCCGGCTTCATAATTGTCCGATTTCTCGGGCTTCAGGTCCGGATTGTTCGGCCGGGTCGCACTGCGGGTGAAGATTTCGTCGATATTGGGCATGCGCACGGTGCGCGCGACCGAACCGAACAGGCCGAACCAGGGCGTGATATTGTAGAGCGCGGCGAGCTTGGGCGACACGCCGCTATCCTTCACCTTGTCGGTCAGGACGGTGCCGCCGACCACCGTGTCGCCCGGCGTCAGGCGGGTCCAGTCGACGCGCACGCCCGGCATGATGGTCAGCTTGTCGGACCAGACGATCTCCAACTGACCGAACAGGCCATAGCGGTCCATGTCGCCTTCGGGATGGGTGCCCGCGCCCGGCGTCACCGTGCCGTCGAAATTGACGCGCGGGTTGCGCCGTTCCTGCGTGCTCCATTGGCCGCCCAGGATCAGGAAGGTCGTCCAGTCGCCGCCCATGGCGAACTCGCTGGTATTCTGGACCTTGGCCTGCCAGCTTTCATAGGAGAAATCGGAATATTCCAGGTTCGCGCCCAGGAAGGTCGTCTCGGTCTGGTGGACCTTGGACAGCGAATAGGCGACCTGCGCCTCGACATTGAAGAATTTGCTGCCGTTAAAGTCGTTCACATAGCCCAGCACGGCGGTCTTGTCGTGGACCCGGCGGCGCATCAGCGAGCTGCCGGTGGCGGCCGAAATCTGGTCATAGACCTGCGGCGCGTCGCTGATCCAGTCCTGGTAGGACGCCCAGATCGCATGCTTCTTGTTGCCGCCGATCGCGACCCGGCCCTTGACCAGCCAGCTGTCGGATTCGGTGGCGGAGGCAGCGACGGTGTCGCCATTGCCGCTCTTGTAATCGTCGGTGCGGCGATAATTATAGCTGCCCAGCAGTTCGACGCCGTCGACCGGCTCGGTCGCGACGATGCCCGACAGGGTATGGCCCTGCGCATTGGTTTCGGTCGCTCCCTTCAACCGCACGGCCAGCTTGTCGCCGTCGCGCAGGAAGTCCGACGCATCCTTGGTAGTGAAGTTGATCACGCCCGCCAGCGCGCCCGCGCCATAGAGGGTGGAGGATGCCGGGCCGCGCAGCACCTCGACCCGCTTGTAGAGTTCGGGCTCGCTGAAGAAGGCGCCCATGCGATATTGTTCGTAGAATTTGGTGACGCCATCGACCGTCATCAGGATGCGGTTGTCGCTGTCGCCGATCGCCGTGCCCATGCCGCGAATGTTGAAGCCCTGGCCGAGCTGGCCGACGCCGCCCTGCACATTGACGCCGGGCATCCCTTCCAGCAGGTCGCCGATCGTCGTCGCCTGCAACTGGTCGATATCCTCCTGGTCCAGCGCGGTCACCGCCTGCGGCGTGTCCAGCGCGACCTTCTCGACGCCAGCGGAGATGATCATCCGGTCGAGCGCGAACTGCGAATCGCTCGCCACCGCAATGTCGTCACTCTGCGCCTGGGCCATTGCCGGCAAAGGCAGTGCAATCAGCGCGGTGCCCAGCAGCAGCAGGGTCTTGGACTTGGTCATGAGAAATGCCCCCGTATCATTGTTGCGGCGCATCACGCGCCGGGTTGGCCGCTCTCTACCGGCATTAAATGCTATTGCAAGTGATTCTCACTATATATTATAGAGGAGCGTAACGAAACCAAGGGGAACCCCATTGTCCAACCATCGCCGCCCGGTGAACGCCCTGTTCGCCGCCGCCTTGCCTGTGCTGCTATTGGCCGGCGCCACCGCTGCCCAGGCGCATATGCCCTATGTGCTGCCGACCCTGTTCGACGCCGGAAAGGCCGACCATGTCACCGTCACCTCGGCCTTTGCCGAGGACGCCTTCGTCCCCGAAGTCGCGATGCGCGACGCGCCCTTTCACCTGGTCGCGCCGGACGGCAGCCAGGCGACCACCGGCCCGGTCACCTATCTGCGCGACCTGTCGGTGTTCGAAGCCGACCTGAAGACGGACGGCACCTATCGCATCACCACCGGCCAGCGCGCCGGGCGCAAGGGCAAGATGTTCCGCGTCGGCGATGCCTGGGTGATGCGCGGCGAGGGCGGCGATCCCAAGCCCGGCGCGCAGGAGGTCGAGGTGCAGAGCATGACGCTGGCCGACGCCTATGTCACCCGCGGCCAGACGACGCAGGCCGCGCTCAAGCCGGTCGGCACGGGCCTCGAAATCCAGCCGGTCACCCATCCCAACGCCATCGTGTCGGGCAGCGACGCCAGCTTCGTGCTGCTGTTCGACGGCAAGCCCCTGCCCGCCACGCAGGTCACCCTGTTCCGCAGCGCCGGCGTGCATGACGGCCGCAAGGTCGCGACCGAGACGAAGAGCGACGCGCAGGGCCGCTTCAGCCTGAAGCCGGACGATGCCGGCACCTACCTGATTCTGGTCCGCCATCGCGGCGCCGCGCCGGCCGGGTCGGAAACACCCTATCGCAGCTACACCTACACGCTGGCCTTCGACGCCGCCTGATATTCCGGAGACACACCATGAACACCCGTTCCATCCTGATCGCCGCCGTCGTTGCCGCCGCCGGCACGCCCGCCTTCGCCGCCCCGCATGAAGGCGGCGCCTTCGTCCACGACTATGACAGCAACCATGACGGCCAGGTCAGCCGCGCCGAGTTCGACGCGGTGCGCGTCACCCGTTTCAAGGCGACCGATGCCAATGGCGATGGCTGGGTGTCGGAGGAGGAATATGTCGGCGAATATGCCGCCCGCCTCGAAAAGCAGCTCGCGGAATCGAGCCTGACCGAAGAGAAGAAGACCGAGGAGCGCCAGCGCCAGATCCGCCAGGCCCATGTCCGCTTCAACGTCCTCGACAAGGACAAGGACGGCAAGATGGCCCAGGCCGAATATGACGCATCGGGTGCGCGCGCCTTTGCGGAGCAGGATGCCGACAAGGACGGCATCGTCACCGCCGCCGACGTGCAGGCGACCAACGCCCGCATGGCCGCCATGCGCGCCAAGACCGATAGCTGACACAAAGAAGGACCGGGGTTGCCGGTCCTCATGGAGCTTACCAGGGAAGGGGCCGGGCCGTGCAGACCCGGCCCCTTTCGCATGTCAAAGACTGTTTGAGAAAGCCGGTTCCAGCCCGCTCCCCCACCCAACCACCCGATCCAGTGTCATCCTGTCGGGCGGTTGGGTGGGGGAGCGGGCTGGAACCGCGCTGAAAAATCGCTCTTTCGCGATTTTTCAAACAGGCTCTCAGGCCCAGTTGAAGGGCAAGGGCGCCTCGCGGAAGGCGAAGCGGTCGAGATGGTCGGCGACGACCTGCTTGAACTTCTCGACATCGGCGTCCGCATTGGGTTCCAGCACCACGGTCAGCAGCTCGGCATCGGCACTCAGGTGGATCGGCCCCATCGGAAAGGCGATCTCGCCCTTGTCCGCGTCGAAGCTGGTCTCGAACTTGTGGCTCCAATGCTTGCACAGCTGCTGCAGGTAACGGCTGCCATGGGTGGTCGGCACGGTGGCGGTCAGCGTCATGGGGTCAGAGCCTTTCGATCTTGCTGGCGGCCTCGTCGATCAGGGCCGCGACGTCAAACATGGTTTGGGAATCGGCGCCTTCCTTTTCAAGCCGATGCTGGATCGCCACCCGCATATTCTGCAGCGCGCGGCGCACCGGCGCAGCATCATTACGTTCGGCCTTGCGGGCCAGATGCGCCAGCTTCTCCATCACCTCGGCAACGCCGGCCTCATGCTCAGCCAGATGGGCGGTGCCCGCCTCGGTAATGGCGAACAGCTTGCGGCTGCCTTCACCGGGCTGCTCGGCGATCAGGTCCATGTCGGCCAGCAGGGTCAGGGTCGGATAGACGACACCCGGACTGGGCGCATAGACAGATCCCGACAGGCTCTCGATCTCGCGGATCAGGTCATAGCCGTGGCGCGGCGCATCGGCGATCAGCTTGAGCAGGATGAGCTTGAGCGCATCATTGCCGAACAGCCGGCGGCGCCCGCCGCCACGCCCGCCCCGGCCACCGCCGAAGGGGCCGTCACCAAAGCTGTCCTCACCGAACGGACCGCCCCGGCCCCCGGCCCGACCACCGCCGAAAACGCGCCCGAAGCCCTCGGGACCAAAGCCGCCCGGTCCGAAGAAGCGGCCATGGCCGCGTTCACCGCGATGGCCCAAGCCGCGCGGGTCGCAACCACGATCGGCCATGGCGTCATCCATGTGCCGGCCCGGCCGGCAACCCCGGCGCCCAGCGCCGCGATCGGAATGGGAAAAATGCATATTCTCTCTTTCAAAATGCTTCATGATGCATTGTGATATATCTTAAAAATCATCAACGTCAATGCATGAGATATATCTTTAGGCATCTTATGATAGAGACACTCACCCGAAACGCCGGGAAATCAGGCTTATCACCTCATCGTATAAGCATTATGCAGAATGTGATTGTTCTTGCGATCGATTGTCGTTAGCAGCCCTGCCCAACATGGATCAGGGGATCGCGATGATGCGTCATATCGAAATTCGTCACTCTGCAATCGCGCTGGCGGCGCTGACCATCGCCCTCGCATCGCCAGCCATGGCGCAGCAGGCCGAGGCCGACGCTGACACCAAGAGCAGCGAATCGATCGTCGTCACCGCGGCCCGCTCGATCCTGCCGCCCAATGCGCTGCCGCTGACGATCGACCTGATCGACAAGCAGATGCTGGACCAGCAGATCGCGATCTCCGGCTCGGTCACCGATGCCATCTCCACCCTCACCCCCAGCTTCTCGCCGACCCGCGGCAAGCTGTCGGGCGCGGGCGAAACGCTGCGCGGCCGCTCGCCACTCTACGCCATCAACGGCATCCCGCAATCGACCCCGTTGCGCGACGGCAGCCGCGACGGCTTCACCATCGACGGCTTCTTCATCGACCGGGTCGAACTCATCTATGGCTCCAACGCGCTGCAGGGGATTGGCGGCACCGGCGGCATCGTCAACCAGGTGACGGTCGGCGCGCCCAAGCAGGAGGGCATCAGCGGCCGGGTGCTGCTGCAGGGATCGGCCAGCGACGATTTCGACGGCGACGGCTTTGGCGGCAAGGCGGCCGGACTGGTCCAGTATAAGGCTGGCGCTTTCGATGCCACGGTCGGCGCCTCCTATGAAAAGCGCGGCGCCTTCTACGACGCGCGCAACCGCCGCATCGGCATCAACCTGACCCAGGGCGAGACCCAGGCATCGCAGACCACCGATATCTTCGCGCGATTGGGCTATGCCGTCGGCGATACCGGCCGGCTCGACCTGATCCTCAATCGCTATGAGCTGAAGGGCGATGGCGATTATGTCCCGCTCCCCGGCAGCCGCGCCAACGGCCTCCCCACCACCGCGGTCAAGGGCGACGCCCCTGGCACGCCGGGATCGAACCGCACCGAAAGCGCGTCCCTCTCCTACACCGACAGCGATGTCGCCGGCGGCAACCTCGTCACCCAGCTTTTCTTCAACCGCAGCCGCGACATTTTCGGCGGCGAATTCGCGGCGATCCCGACCTTCCAGGATCCCGCCATCGCGACGCCCGGCACCCTGTTCGACCAGTCGCAGAACCGGTCGCGCAAGATCGGCGGCAAGATCAGCTATGAACGCGCCCTGCCCGGTTTCGAGGCGCTGACCACCACGGTCGGTCTGGACGTCCTGTTCGACAAGACGGAACAGCGACTGATGGTCACCGGCCGCACCTGGGTGCCGCCCAGCGATTTCCGCTCCATCGCCCCTTTCGCTCAGGCCAATCTGAAGATCGCCGACGGGCTGTTTCGCGTGGCGGGCGGCGTGCGCTGGGAAAATGTGCAGGTAAAGATCGACGATTTCCACACCCTGGCATCGACCACCTATGACGGGAAGAATGTAGCGACCTATGGCGGCGTCGATGTCGCGGGCGGCAAGCCCAAATTCTCCGACGCGCTGCTCAACGGCGGCCTCATCTTCGAGCCGATCGATGGCATTCGTGCCTATGCCAGCTATGCCGAGGGCTTCACCATGCCCGATGTCGGCCGCGTCACCCGGTCGATCCGCGTCGCGGGCGTCGACCTCGACGATTATCTCGACATCAGCCCGATCGTCTCCAACAACCGCGAGATCGGGCTGGAGGTGAAGCGCGGCCCGATCGACGCCAGCGCCACCTATTTCTGGTCGTCCAGCGACAAGGGCCAGATCTTGATCGCGCAGGGCAACGGCATCTTCACCGTGCAGCGCCAGCGGGTCGAGATCGAAGGGCTGGAAATCAACCTGGGTGTGCAGACGCCGCTGCCGGGGCTCAAGCTCTCCACCGGCTATGCCCATCTCAAGGGCCGCTATGACAGCGACAGCGTCAATCCCGACGGCATCGTCGATACCGATCTGGACGGCACCAACATCTCGCCCGATCGCCTGAACGTCGCTGCCGACTATCGCCATGGCGCCATCTCCGCGCGACTGCAGACCCAATATTATCTGTCGCGCAATTTCCATGGCAAGGCGAACCCGGACCGGGGCAACAATTTCGGCGGCTATGCGGTCACCGACGCCTATCTCCGCTATGACACCGCATCACTGGGCGGCGTCTATCTCAGCGTCCAGAATCTGTTCGATAAATTCTATATCGACTATAATAGCGACACGCGCCTGCCCAACGACAGTCTGGCCTTCTTCGCCGGTCGCGGACGGCTCTTCACCCTGGGCTGGGATTATCGCTTCTAAGGGTGAATGGGCGGGTTCAGCCCCGCCCATCCCGCCTTTTCAGAGCGACGCGAAATCGATCGGCGCGTGCCGGTCGAGCGTGCGGCTCTGGTCCTCCAGCGGATATTTGAGGCCGCTGGCGCAATTGAACAGCAGCGCGCGTTCATCCCGCCCGATCAGCCCCTCGTCCAGCGCTCGGCTGTAGGCCGCCAGCGTCGCCCCGCCCTCGGGACAGAGCAGCAGGCCGTCGTCGCGCGCCACGTCGCGCACGGCCGCCGCGATCGCCGCGTCCGACACCGCCAGCGCCGCGCCGCCGCTTTCCCGCACCGCGCGCAGGATCAGGAAATCGCCCACCGCCTTGGGCACGCGAATGCCCATGGCGATGGTCTGGGCATCCTCCCAGCGCTCGGCAAATTCCACGCCCTGCTCGAACGCGCGGACCATCGGCGCGCAGCCTTCGGCCTGCACCGCGAACATCTTGGGCCGCTTGGAACCGATGAAGCCGATCTTCTCCAGCTCGTCGAACGCCTTCCACATGCCGATCAGGCCGGTGCCGCCGCCGGTGGGATAGAAGATTGCGTCGGGCAGTTCCCAGCCAAGCTGCTCGGCCAGTTCCAGCCCCATCGTCTTCTTGCCCTCGATCCGATAGGGCTCCTTCAGGGTCGAGAAATCGAACCAGCCGCGTTCCTTGACGCCCTGGCCGACGATGGCACCGCAATCGTCGATATAGCCGTTGACGCGATAGACCCGTGCGCCCTGCGCCGCGATCTCGCGCACATTCACTTCGGGCGTATCGGCCGGGCAGAAGATCACCGATTCCATGCCGGCCACCGCCGCATAGGCGGCCAGCGCCGCGCCGGCATTGCCGTTGGTCGGCATCGCCACCTGGGTCACGCCCAGTTCCTTGGCCATGGAAACCGCCATCACCAGGCCCCGCGCCTTGAACGACGCGGTCGGCAACCGCCCCTCATCCTTGGCCAGCAACTGCGCGCCGCCCAGCCGCTTCGCCGTGCGCGGCAGCGGAATGAGCGGCGTTACATTCTCGCCCAGGCTCACGATGTTGCTGGTCTGCCGCACCGGCAGCAATTCGCGCCAGCGCCACAGGTCCATCGGCCGGCTGCCAAGCGCCTCCTTGGTCAGCGTGGCCCGCACGCCGTCCAGATCATAGCGCACCAGCAGCGGCTTGCCCGCCGCCGACAGCCCATGCAGCCGATCCGCCTCATAACGCTCGCCGGTCAGCGAACATTCGAGATGGGTAACAAAGGTCGGACGGTCGGTGGTGAGGTTGAGGTCGTGCAGCAAAAGGGCCTCCGTTCGGGCAAGGATTCGGTGCGTTCGCGGCCCCACGGGGGACCCTGACCGATCCAGCCCGAACGGGGCGGATATTTGTCAGTCCGGCTTCTTCGCCACGCTGACCATGGCGGGGCGCAGCAAGCGGTCCTTGATGCTGTAGCCGGCCTGCATTTCCACCAGCACGGTGCCCGGCTCGGCGTCCGCCGACGGCAGTTCCATCACCGCCTGATGCTTGTTCGGGTCAAGCGGCTGGCCGACCGATTCGATCTTGGTGATGCCGTTGCGGCCGAACACCGCCTCCAACTCGCGGCCGGTGGCTTCCAGGCCCGTCACCAGCCCCTTGAACTTGTCGTCCTCGCGCAGATCGGCGGGGATGGCGGCCAGCGCCCGGCCCAGATTGTCGGCCACCGACAGCATGTCGCGGGCAAAGCTGGTCGCGGCATAGGCGCGCGCGTCGGCCAGTTCCTTCTCCAGCCGGCGCCGCACATTCTGCGTATCGGCATGGGCGTAGAGAATGTCCTGCTTGGCCGTTTCCAGCTCGGCTTCCAGCGCTGCGATACGCTCGGCATTGGCGTTTTCAGGGGCGTCCACGGGGGTCTCCTCCTCGGGCAGCTGGTCCAGGGTTTCGGTATTTTCGATAGTCTGCTTGTCTTCGCTCATCTCATCAATCTCGACAGCGTCTGTGCGGTGAAATCCACCATGGGGATCACTCGGGCATAGTTCAAGCGCGTGGGGCCGATCACGCCGACCACGCCGACGACCCGGCCGTCCCCGCCGCGATAGGGGGCGGCTATGACCGATGAACCCGAAAGGGAAAAGAGCTTGTTTTCCGAACCGATGAAGATTTTGGTCGCGCTGCCGGCCAGCGCGCTCTCCAGCAGGCGCGAAATTTCCTGCTTGCCCTCCAGCTGCTCCAGCAATTGCCGGACCCGGTCGAGGTCGGCGGCGGTGCCATCGTCGATCAGATGCGCCTGGCCCCGCACGATCAGCACCGGGCGATCATCGGCGTCATGGCTCCAGATCGCGATGCCGCGCGTCACCAGTTCGCGCGCCGCGCCCTCCAGCGTGGAGCGCTCCTGCTCCATCTCGCGGGCCAGCAGGTCGCCGGCCTGGCGCAGGGTCAGCCCGCCAAAGCGCGCCGACATGAAATTGGCCGCCTCGTTCAGCATCGATGGCGTCACCCCGCGCGGCAGGTCGAGCACGCGATTCTCGATCGACCCGTCCTGCCCGACCAGCACGGCCAGCGCCTGCCGATCATTCAAGGGCACGAAGCCGAACTGGCGCAGCACCGGCTCGCGCCGGGGCACCATGACGATGCCGGCGCAGGCGGAAAGCCCCGACAGCGTCGCCGTCGCCGCCGACAGCGCCTCCTCGATCGGCCCGCCCTCGGCCAGCCCCACTTCAGCCAGCCCCGCCTCGATCGCGCGGCGCTCCTCGACCGACGGCTCGGCCGCCTGCATCATCCCGTCGACGAACAGCCGCAGCCCGGTCTCGGTCGGCATCCGCCCGGCCGAAGTGTGTGGCGCGGCGAGCAGCCCCAGCTCCTCCAGATCCTGCATCACATTGCGGATCGAGGCGGCCGAGAGGCTCAGCCCCATCTTGCTGATCGTGCGCGACCCCACCGGCAGTCCGGTGCCCAGATAGGAGTCCACCACCATGCGAAACACGTCGCGGGCGCGGTCATTCAATTCGGCGATGGAGGCAGTGGCGGCCATGGCGATGATGTAGGCGGCTTTCCCGCGCGGCTCAACGGGGGAGATTGGCCGATTACCCTATCCGTCATGCCGGGCCTGCCCCGGCATCCCGCTTTTCCTGGTTCAAGCAGGAAAGCAGCGGGACTGCGACTCGAAGCCGAGGTGGTGATGCGCGCAAATGGCCGATTGCGGGTGTCCGGTCTCAAGGCCCAGCGTACAGATAGTTGACGCTGGCATGGCGTCGCCTCCCGACCAAAACATGTCGTTCTAATCCAGCGCTTGGTATGTCGGCTCACGCGAAATGGGGTTAAGATGCTTCAGCGTCCCAGCCCTAGCTTCGGAACAGCATACCGAACAGATTTTGAAAGCCCGGCGGTCGGGTTGGCGCGTTTCCAATCCCCTCTTTCAACATCGCTTGCGCATTTGAGAAGAACGCTTCGATTTCCGTTCTGCCCATCATGAAACCAAACGCGTCAGGCGCCCCCTCCAACAATCGTTGGAAATGCAAACGAGGCTTAGCATCAGCAATGTCGGCTTTTGCGGCGTTCCCCAATACGAACGCCTCATAAGCGACCATGTCCGCCGCTTGGAGCCCAATCTCATCTGCCACCCGCGAGTAGGTAACGTCGAGGGCGGTGGAATTGAAGAAGCCGTTGCCGCCAGAGGCGATTTCGTCTCGTGAGCTTTCCAAGCGCGCTGTATCAAAGCAAAGTTTGACCGGCGCTTTACCGATTGAAGCAAAACGCTGCCCGCTCATAACGCAATTCAGAAATACGAATTGCTCGGGGGAGCCGAAGAGTTGCATTCCATATTGCTGCTGCAAATCGTACCAAGCGCTTTTGATGACACCAAAGCTGATCGGAACGAGTTGAGACGAAACTATAGATTCTCGAAATGCCCGAAATACTATATCTCTCTCAGGAGGCGTGTAGTCAGAAAACTCTCCATATGAATTGGCGATATGCGAAGCGTGAAATGCCTTGATGGGAGATTTCCCTTCCATTGGTTGAAGGATAAGCTGCGCCCACTGTGTCCTCAGAGCGTCGAATTGGGCAGTGTCGCCAAGCACTCCGCCCCAGACAATTAAGTCCGACCTGTCATCGGTGCCGCTATCATCAAAATAACCTTCAAGCACGATTGCCTCTGCGTCGCGTATCTACACTTAGGCATAGCATAACCTTGGTTCGTGGTCACCTGTAGGCCGGTATGCCCGGCTCCCCTTGCCATCATGCTCGCTTGGGTAAAGCGTTTAGCTCTCCGTCGCTTTGTGGGTTTGACCAACGTTAGCGTGCTGAAAACTGACCGCTTTCAGACCGAACCAATTCAATTTCTGTGTGACCACTGGCCACCCGGTTGTTGTCGCTACGCAGGGCTGGTTAGGAGTGAACGGACTGTCGCTTTCTGGCAAAATCAGTTGTTCGAGGGGCTGCTGCAGAACGACGGCTATGTCCCAGACGCGGTCATAAGCAGAAGGTCCATTTCTGGGCGTAATAAAATCGCCGTTGAACGGTTTGGATGAGGCGCATTCCTGCCTCCCTTTCCTATTCGCCGCTCTTCTGATCTACCCTGCGAGATGGAACAGGCCGCTCTCACGCCCTGCTTAACAACCCCGCCCAACGCCCAAAAGCGTCGCGTCGCTGTCGCGTCATTGTCGCCTCACTGTCGCGTAACAGGCGCGCGATTGTCGCGTCGGCGTGACCCGCGTGTCGCGTGGCCGTCGCTTCGCTGGCGCGTGGCAGGCGCCATTCGCCGGAATCGACGCAATTTAGCCCTGCGACACTGTGAACTTCGGGCTGTCGCGTCGCGGGGCGGCGGTTCAGCTTGCCGGCTTGGGCTTCAGCATCGGTTCGATGCCCAGCGCCCTGGGTATCCCGCCGATCGTCGTGCGGAGTTTCGCATAGCGGCTATCCATGCAGCCCGACTGGAAATCGAGCCGGGTCGGTTTCGCCCCCTTTCCCCCACCGCGCGTCCATTCGATCGTGTAGCTGGGCATGTCGGTGGCGAAGCGGGTGCAATTCTCGCCCTGGGCGATGCGCTTTGCCGTGCCGGTCGCCGGCTTCCACGGGGCAAGGCCGGTGCGCAGCTGGCGATATTGCGCGGCACTGACGGTGAAGCGGGTCGGACCGGGGACGGAGGTGAAGCGCTCGGGCTCCAGCAGGCCGGAGCCATCGGGCGTCACCGTGAGCGTATAGGCGGGACAGGCGCCAAAGCAGCGACCGGCGGTAAAGCGGATCGTGTCGCCGGCGGCCGTCGGCGGCTCCAGCTCCACCTTCTCCCGGTCGGTCACGCATCCCGCCAGCGCCAACATCGCAACCGGCCCCATCATCATCGCTCTCTTCATGGCGCCCCTCTTATCGCAACTTTTGGCGCTTGGCACTGGCATGCGACGCCACCGGGCGCTAAGCGCTCCCACCTGACCGCTTCGGAGTAGAATATTATGCGTCCTTCCGGCCGCGCGCCCGACCAGATGCGCGACATCACCATGGAACCCGGCTTCACCATCCATGCCGAAGGCTCGTGCCTCGTCAGCTTCGGTGACACCCGCGTCCTGTGCACCGCCTCGATCGAGGAAAAGGTGCCCCCCTTCCTGCGCGGCAAGGGCTCGGGCTGGGTCACGGCCGAATATGGCATGCTGCCCCGCGCCACCCACACCCGCGGCAGCCGCGAGGCGGCCAAGGGCAAGCAGTCGGGCCGCACCCAGGAAATCCAGCGCCTGATCGGCCGCTCGCTGCGCACCGTCGTCGACCTCAAGAAGCTCGGCGAACGCCAGATCGTGATCGACTGCGACGTGATCCAGGCTGATGGCGGCACCCGCACCGCCGCCATCTCGGGCAGCTGGGTTGCGCTGCGCATCGCCGTCGACAAGCTGCTCGCCTCGGGCGCGCTCAGCGAAGACCCGATCATCCAGAAGGTCGCCGCGATCAGCTGCGGCATCTATGAAGGCACGCCGGTGCTCGACCTCGACTATGCCGAGGACAGCAATGCCGAGACCGACGCCAACCTGATCCTGACCGGCGACGGCAAGTTCGCCGAAGTGCAGGCCACGGCCGAGGGTGCCGCCTATGACGAGGAAGAGCTGCTCCGCCTGCTCCGCCTCGCCCGCATCGGCTGCGCCAAGATCTTCGCCGCGCAGGATGTGGCGACGGGTCGCTGAGCCTTTTATAAATACCGTCATGCCAGCGCAGGCTGGCATCTCTCTTTCCTTTTGCGCCCATGAAGCCGAAGAAGAAGGGAGATCCCAGCCTTCGCTGGGATGACGGAAATAATGCAGGGTAGAGCCAGATGAGCGACGAATACGGACAGGAACAGGCGATCCGCAAGCTGAAGCCCGGCAAGCTGGTGATCGCCAGCCATAATGCCGGCAAGGTGCGCGAAATCGCCGCGCTGCTCGGCCCCTATGGGATCGAGCCGATCTCCGCCGCGTCGCTCGACCTGCCCGAGCCGGAGGAGACCGGTACCACCTTCATCGCGAACGCCGAGCTGAAGGCGATGCAGGCCGCCGACCTCTCCGGCCTGCCTGCACTGGCCGACGACAGTGGCCTCTGCGTCGAGGCGTTGAACGGCGATCCGGGCCTCTTCTCCGCCCGCTGGGCCGGGCCGGACAAGGATTTCGGCATGGCGATGCAGAAGGTGTGGGACGGGGTGCAGGCCAAGGGGCCGGACGCCGGCCATGGCGCCCATTTCATCTGCGCCCTCTCCCTCGCCTGGCCCGACGGCCATGTCGAGGCGTTCGAGGGCCGGGTCGACGGCCTGCTGGTCTGGCCGCCGCGCGGGGCAAATGGCTTTGGCTATGACGCGATGTTCCAGCCGCTCGGCCACGACATCAGCTTCGGCGAGATGGACCCGGACGCCAAGCACGCAATGAGCCACCGCGCCGACGCCTTCGCCCAGTTGGTGAAAGCGGTGATCTGATCGGATGGGGGGGGCGGTCCCGGCCGCCCCTATTCCTCGCCGCCCGCCAGCACCGGCGCCGCATCCAGCGGCCCCATGCCGAACATGTTGCCGGCGGGATAATAGCGGCAGACGAGATAGTCGAAGCTGCGGCCCTCGGCCAGCGCGCAGCCAACCGACCGGGTGCCGCGCCAGATGATCTGGGTATAATGGGCGACATCCTGCCAGCGGCCGGTGGTGCTGAAATTGGGCATCTTGCCCGCCCGACGGAAATAGCGCCGTTCATTGAGGAAGGCGCCGACCATCACCTCATAATCATAGAGGCCCCGGCTCCCCATCCACAGATTTTCGCCGCTCGGCACCGCGCGGGTCGCGCGCGAGCTGTGGGCAAAGATGTTGGTCCGCGCCATCTGCCGCGCATAGCGCGCCGCATCCGCCGCCAACGTCCGGTCCCAGGCAAGCGGGGTCAGGCCCCAGCGGCTGCGTTCGTCATTATGCGTGCCCAGGACCACGTCCTGCAGCAGCCCATCGTCGCGATCGGCCTCTTCCATGCCATATTGTTCGGCCGGGCTGGGCGCACGCCGCGCCGGCGCGGCCTCTCCCTTGCCACCGAAAATCCCCAGCATCATGGCGGCCGTCGCAACGGCCAGCCCCCATTTCCACCCGCGCATCGTCTTTGTTCTTTCGACCCGATAACCCGTGCCTCTCCCCCGGCCCGGCCGGTTCGGAACGCGATGCTGCGGCTAAACGCCCGATCGTGTGAAGCAGGGATGAATGGTCCGGCACAGGCGATCGCCTGTCCACGTCACTCCGACGAAACGGGTCGCAGCTTCGCCGAATCGATATGCCAGCGCCGCTGCGCGGCCGATGCCCCGTCGACATCATTGACGCGCCGCACAACATAGGTGCCGGCAAAATGCTGGCGCGTGCCATCCGCTAGTTCCGCGTCGATCGTCACCGGCACCGGCTGGTAGACGGAGCCCGCGCCCGCATCGCCCGGCGTCATCCGGCCGATGGTCACATGCGTCGCACGGGTGGCGGCAAAGCCGGCTTGGAATTTTTCCATCGTCTGCCCTGCCGGCCCATTCTCGCCCCACTGGCTCCAGGCGGTGCCATAGTCGCGCGCGTTGATCGCCGCATAATAACGCTGCACCACGGCCGCCGCAGCCGCCATGCTCCTGGGTTCGGGCGTGCATCCCGCCATCGGCTCGCCCTGGCCGTCGAACAGGGCGCAACTGCGCGCGATCTCGTCCTCGATCATCGCACAGCTATTGGCGGCATTGCAGGGCGGATGGGTGGCGGGCGACACGCTGATGCACAGCTTGACGCGGCGCTCGGCCGCAGCCGCGCCGATCTCGGCAGTGCAGGACAGGGGCGACATGTCGGCCTGGGTGGATCGGGGGGCCGGTGCCTTGTCCGGCTGGGCAGCGTTGGCGGAGGAATTTTCGGGCGCGGCGGGCGCAGCCCCCTGATTGTCGGGCGTTGGGGACGGTGAACCGCACGCGGCCAGAGCCAGCAGCGCGATCGTCATGCTGATGCAGGCCCATGGCCTTGTTCTTGAAACGGGCTGCATTTTTCCTCCCCCCTTTTGCCGACTGCGCTTCAAGGCATAATCGACAGAGAGGAAAAATGATCCGCCTGGGATAAGGTCTTCAGCCCTGCCAGCCGCCAAAGTCGCGGTCGAACGGGCTCATGCCATAGACATTGCCGGCCGGATAATAGCGGCAGACCAGATAATCATATTGGGCGCCCTCGCCCAGCGCGCAGCCGACCCGACGGGTGCCGCGCCAGATCATCTGGGTATAGTGGCCGACATCTTCCCAATTGCCGGTCGTGCTGACGTCGGGGAAGCGGGCCTTGAACACGAAGGCACGGCGTTCGTCCATGAAGGCGTCGAGCATGGCGGTATAGCCATAGGCCCGGTGCGTCCCCATCCACAGATTTTCGCCGATTTCCTCGTCGCGCTCACCGCCGTGCGAATGGCGAAACTGGTTGGTATGCACCATCTGGCGCGCATAGCCGGCCGCATCGGCGGCCAGGCGATCGTCCCAGGCCAGCGCGGGCACGCCCAGCGACTGGCGCTCGCGATTATGCACGTCCATCACCACCTGGCGCAGCATCGCGTCGGAACGCGGCGCCGGCTGGATATTATAATAATTCCACACGTCGCGATTGACCGAAGCCGATGCCGGTGCGACCGCCCCTGCGATCATCCCGCCGAAAAGCATCAGTGCAGCCGCTAGCGGGCCGCGCTGAACGCGTCTAAAGATATGTCCACTCATGTCACCCGAAGTCCTTCTCGCCCCACCGGCTTTCACCGAGGCTCTTGGCCTATATGTTCATTGGCCATTTTGTGTTTCGAAGTGTCCTTACTGCGATTTTAACAGTCATGTGCGCGACCGGATCGACGCCGATGCGTGGCAGGCTGCGCTGCTCGCCGACCTTGCCCATGAGGCGGAAAAAACCGGCCGGCGACCGCTCCGTTCGATCTTCTTTGGCGGTGGCACGCCGTCGCTGATGCCGCCCCGCATCGCCGCTTCCCTGATCGAGGCGGCGGAAAGACATTGGGGCTTTTCCAACGACATAGAGATCACGCTTGAGGCCAACCCGAACTCGGTGGAAGCCGCGCGTTTCGGCGATCTGGCGGCCGCCGGGATCAACCGCGTGTCGCTCGGCCTGCAGGCGCTCGACAATGACGCCCTGGCCTTCCTGGGGCGTGCCCATGACGTCGATGAGGGGCTGGGCGCACTCGACACGGCTCGTCGCATTTTTGACCGGGTGAGCTTCGATCTCATCTACGCGCGCCCCGGCCAGAGCGAATCGGACTGGGAAGCGGAGCTGGCACGCGCCCTCTCCTTCGGCACCGGCCATCTGTCGCTCTATCAGTTAACGATCGAGCCGGGCACGCGCTTCGCCACGCTCGCCGCGCAGGGCAAGCTGACACCGGTCGACCCGGATCATGGCGCCACCCTTTATGAGCTGACCCAGGCGATGACGGCGCAGGCCGGCATCCCTTCCTACGAGATCAGCAACCATGCCCGGCCGGGGCAGGAAAGCCGCCATAACCTCATCTACTGGCGCTATGGCGACTATGTCGGCATTGGTCCCGGCGCCCATGGCCGCCGCGGTGGCATGGCGACATTGCGCCACAAGAAGCCGGAAAACTGGATGGGCGCGGTCGATCGCAACGGCAACGGCCTGCAACAGGAAGTGCCGCTGCAGGCCGAGGACAAGGCGCGCGAGGCGCTGCTGATGGGATTGCGTCTGGGCGAAGGGGTCGATCTGGCCCGGATCGCCGGCCTGTCGGGCCTGCCGATCGGCGCGCTGGTGGATGATCGGGCGATCGACCGGATGAATGATCTGGGGCTGGTCTGGCGAACCGGCAACCGGCTTCAGGTCAGCCCGGCGGGCATGTTGCTGCTGGACGCCATCCTGCCCGAAGTGGTGGCGGTCTAAAAAGCCTCAGTCCGGATTGCGATCGAGGTCGGCCAGTTCCTGGTCGATGTCGCGCAGTGCCTCGGCCCGGTCGCTTTCCGGCATGCGGCTGGCGGCGATCTGGGCACGGGCGGCGGTCAGCCCGGCGCGCGCGGCATTGCGCCCCGCCCGTTCGGCATTGCGGGACATGCGCTCGGCATCGCGGGCGTTCAGCATGGCGATCCGCTCCGCCTTGCGGGCCTGCGCCTCGATCGCCCGCTCGCAGATGCGCACCCGGATATTGCGGCGGCCATTGGCATCGACAAATTCGCGATGGCTGGTGACCTTGTCGCCCTCGCAGCCTTCGCGCACGTCGACCACCGGCACCATGCGGGCAATCTCCGCCTCGGTCGGGATGCGATGGGTTTCGACCCGGCCATTGGCATGGGTGACGATCACCCGCCCCGGCTCGCTGCGCACCGTCACCGGCGGCACGGGCGGGACCGGCGGAACCGGGGGCATGATGTCGGCGGCCGGAACCGGCGGCACGGGCGCTGCAGGCGGCACGCGATCGGCATGGGCGACCGGCGCAGGCGCTGCCGCCGGCATGGGCGCGGCGGCGGGAACCGGCGCGGCCTGCGGCAGGGCCTCCCGCGCCGAGACGGGCTGCGACACCAGGTTGGTCAGCCTGGCGAAATCGGCCTGATCGACCTTGTCGGTGATCGCCGCCATCTGCTGCGCGGCGCGGCTGCCCGATGCGGTGAGGGCCAGGCCCGTGGCAACGACCATGGCGACGGCGGCCATGCCCCAACTGATGCGCTTCAATGATGTTTCATGGCTCGAAAGCATTTTCAGCCTCCCCTTGAGCGTGGTGATGCGGGTGAGATGGCAGGCGCCGGCAAATTGGCGACCACCGGCGGCCTTCAATATGGCGCGGCCATAGGCATGGGCCTGATCCTGGCCGTAGAGCGAGAGGACGCGCGCGTCGCAGGCGGTTTCCTGATCGGCGCGATAGGCGCGATAGGCGATCCAGGCGACCGGATTGCACCAGTGCAGCGCCAGCAGCAGCAGCGCGACCATGTTGGCAGCCAGATCGCCGCGCTCATGATGGGCGCGTTCATGGGCGATCGCCATATCCTGTTCCTGCGCGTCATAGCGCAGCCCGAAATCGGCCGGCAGGACGATGTAGGGCCGGAAAATACCGAAGGCGAGCGGTCCCGATGCCTGCGGACTGGTGATCAGGCGGATGCGCCCTTCCTCGCCCAGCGGCGTCGATCCGGCCAATATGTCTCGGCGAAACCGGGCATAGCCGATCGCCTGCACGACCAGGAACAGAACGACGCCCAGCGCCCACAGGCCGATCGCCATTTCCAGCCAGGGGATGCTCGTCGCTGCGGCCTGTGTCGCGGGCGATGGCGCAATCTCCAGCAGCGCCGGCAGGCCCGCCTGGTCCACGACATTATGCAGCGGCGAAGGCGCGGCAACCTCGCGCGGAAGCGTTGGCAACAGCATCCGGGCCAGCGGCAGCAACCACAGCCAATAGGCCGCGCCCGCCCCCAGCCAGCGCGCCACCGGGCGTCGCAACATCATCACCATCGCCATCAGCAGGGTCGTGGCGATCAGCGTTTCGGCCATCCAGACGCTCATGATTTCAACCCCTTCAGGATTTCCTCAAGCTCCGCGATATCATCCGCGCTCAACTGGTCCTGGCTCGCCAGCTGGGCGACCAGGGGAGAGATGCGACCGCCGAACAGGCGATTGACCAGCCGGCCGGACTCGCTCGCCACATAATCCTCGCGCGCCACCAGCGGGCGATAGAGGAAGCGGCGGCCATCCTGGTCGGCGGCGATCACCTCCTTGGCCATCAGCCGCGACAGCAAGGTCTTGACCGTCTGCAGGCTCCAGTCGCGTTCGGCGGTGACGCGATCGGCGACATCATTGGCGGTTGCCGGCGCCTGTTCCCACAGCGCTTCCATCACCACCAGTTCCGCTTCGCTGATCTTCTCGCTCACTGCCTGACCCCGACCCTGTTCCGACTCTCCAACTACACATGTAGTCGCATCGATTACGGATGTAGTCAATCGATTTCGAGATGGCCGCCAAGGCCGAAAATCAGGCAGGCCAGACGCAGTCACGCCCGGCATGCCTGGGGCATACCGGGCGTGACTGGAACGGGACCGCGAAGGGCGCGGCCCCGCCTCTCCCCCATGCGGGTCAGGCGATCACGAAATCGCTATTGGTCAGGGCCAGTCCGCTGCCGATATGGGCAAAGGCGATCGCAGCCCCCGCACCGCTGCCGTCCGCATCATAGAAGAGCGTGCCACTGGCACTGTCATAGATGATACGGTCGCTGGCATCGGCCGCCGCCGAGCCGACGACAAAGGCGTTGGCGTTGAGCGTGCCGGCCGCCCCCGCCGCGGAGAAGATCGACGAAGACAACGAAATCCGGTCATCGACCACGTTGAAGTCGGTGATCGTATCGACATTGCTGCTGCCCAGCCCGGTCGAGAAGCGGAACTGATCCTGGCCGGCACCGCCGGTCAGCGTATCGGTGCCGCTGCCGCCATCCAGCACATTGTTGCCGCTGTTGCCGACCAGGCTGTTCGCCTGCGAATTGCCCGTCGCATTGATGTTGGCGCTGCCGGTCAGGTTCAGTTGCTCGACATAGCGGCCGGCCAGCGTGTAGCTGACCGAGCTGAAGATGGTGTCGTTCCCCTGCCCATTGCTCTCGATCACCTGATCCGCGGCATTGTCGACATAATAGATGTCGTCGCCCAGTCCACCCGCCATCGTGTCGATGCCTGCGCCGCCATCCAGCACATTGTTGCCGCTGTTGCCGACCAGGCTGTTCGCCTGGGAATTGCCCGTCGCATCAATGTTGGCGCTGCCGGTCAGGGTCAGCTGTTCGACATAGCGACCGGCCAGCGTGTAGCTCACCGAGCTGAAGATGGCGTCGTTGCCCTGGCCGTTGCTCTCGACCACCTTGTCGCTCGCATGGTCGACATAATAGATGTCGTCGCCCGCGCCGCCGCTCATCGTGTCGGCTCCGGCGCCGCCATCGATGATGTCGTTGCCGGTCGAACCGGTGATCGCATTGGCCTGGCTGTTGCCGGTCAGCGTCTGTCCCGCAGAGGATGTGCCGACGAGATTTTCGACGTTGCTGCCCAGCGCATAGCTGGCCAGCGTGGTACGCACCTCGTCCACGCCCTGCGCGGTCAGTTCCGTGACGACATCGCCTGCGTCGTCGACATAATAGATGTCGTTGCCGCGACCGCCCGCCATGCTGTCGGCACCGGTTCCGCCATTGAGGACGTTGGCGCCGTTATTGCCGATCAGCACATTGTTCAGCGTATTGCCGGTCGCATTGATATCCGCCGTGCCGGTAAGGCTCAGTTCCTCCACGGTACGACCGTTCAGGCTGTAGCTGACCGAACTGTAGATCTTGTCATAGCCCTGGCTGCCGCTCTCGACCACCTTGTCGGCACTGTTGTCGACATAATAGACGTCGTCGCCCAGGCCACCGGTCATCGTGTCGGCGCCGGTGCCGCCGGTAATCACATTGTTCAGCGCATTGCCCGTCAGCGTCTGGCCGCCGGTTGCCGTCCCGGTCAGATTCTCGACATTGTTGCCCAGCGTGTAGCTGGCCAGCGCGGTACGCACTTCGTCGACACCCTCCCCGGCCAGTTCGATCACCACGTCGCCGCTATTGTCGAGGATGTAGATATCGTCACCCAACCCGCCGGTCATGCTGTCCGCGCCGGTGCCACCATTGATGATGTCGTTCCCGGCACCACCCACGATGCTGTTGGACAGGCTGTTGCCGGTCAGTTGCTGCCCGGTCGCGGCCAGGCCGACGAGATTCTCGACATTGCTGCCCAGCGTATAGGTGGCAAAGGTGGTGCGCACCATGTCGTTGCCCTGGCCCGAGGACTCGACCACGACATCGCCCGCGTTATCGACCAGATAGATATCGTCGCCCTGGCCGCCGACCATCCGGTCCGCGCCCGCGCCGCCATCCAGCACGTCATTGCCCGCGCCACCGGTCAGGGTGTTGGCAGCCGCATCGCCGGTCAACATGTCGTCATAGGCCGAACCGGTCAGATTCTCGATGCTCGACAGCGTATCCGTTCCCGCCGACCCGGTATTCTGTTCGCCGGTCAGCGCCAGATTGACGGTGACCGCTGCGGTCGCCGCGGCATAGCTGGCGGTGTCGCTGCCTTCGCCGCCCATCAGCAGGTCGTCGCCGTCGCCGCCGTCCAACACATCGTCGCCGGCTTCGCCATACAGGCGATCATTGCCGGCATCGCCCTTGATGCTGTCATTGCCCTCGCCGCCATAGAGAAGGTCGAGGCCCAGGCCGCCGGACAGGCTGTCGTTGCCGGCGTCGCCATAGATCTGGTCGTCGCCATCCTGCCCCTGCAGATTGTCGACGCCATCGCCACCGCGCACTATGTCCTCGCCGTCGCCGGCCAATATCGTGTCATTGCCCGCACCGCCCAGCAGCAGGTTGTTGACGGCCGAACCGGTGATCTGGTCGTTGAAGGCCGAACCGGTCGCATTCTCGAAGCCGCTGATGGTGTCGGTGCCCGCGCCGCCCGTATTCTGGGCGGTGGCCAGCGCCAGCGAGATGGTGATGCCGGCCGTCGCGCCGGCATAGCTCAGCGTGTCGACGCCGCCCCGCGCCGTCATCACGTCATTGCCCGCCCCGCCCTCGAACACATTGTCGCCATCGGTGCCGGTCAGCACGTCATTATAGGCGGTGCCGATAATGCCCTCGATACTGACGAGCGTGTCGGACCCCATATTGCCGCCCAGCGCATAGACATTGGACGCAGCGCTCAGGTCGATGCTGATCGCACTGTTGCCATTGGCATAGCTGGCGATGTCGAACCCGTTGCCGCCGTCCAGCGTGTCATTGCCTTCGCCGCCCTCCAACACGTCATTGGCTTCGCCGCCATGCATATAATCGTCGCCGGCGCCGCCCGTCATGACGTCCTGGCCCAGGTCGCCATAAAGCTGGTCATTGCCGTCGCCGCCATCGACCATGTCGTCGCCGCTGCCGGCATTCACATAATCATTGTCCGCGCCGGCATAGATGATGTCGTTGCCATCCTCGCCATAGATGGTGTCCGCGCCGAATTCGCCATAGAGCTGGTCATTGCCGGCACCGCCCCAGATCTGGTCGGCATCGTCGCCGCCATGGACGATGTCGTTGCCGGCTTCACCATAGAGCGTATCAGTGCCTGCTCCGCCGGTCAGATCGTCGTCGCCATCGCCGCCATAAAGCGCGTCATTGCCCTGGCCGCCGCTGATGACGTCATTGCCATCGCCACCGAACAGTTGGTCATTGCCGCCATTGCCGCTGATGATGTCGTTGCCGCCCACGCCATAATAAATGTTGCCAGCGTCCGTATCGATAAACTCGTTGTCCTGCGGCGTGCCGACGATGCGCAGGAACGGATTGCCGGTGAAGTCGGAGAGCTGGACGTCGGCGATGGTGCCGGCGGCGAGTTCGACGACATAGTCGGCCGAGGTCAGGGTGAGGTCGCGATCGCTGTCGACGATCAGCACCGTCTTGGCCGTGCTGCCCGTGCCGATCCGGCTCCACCACACCTGGGTGAAGCCCGTGCCAAGGTCCGTGCCCGGCAGCGGCGCGCCGTCATAATAGAGCGCCGAGGACAATTCGCCACGGAACACCAGCGGCGTGCCGTTGCTGTTATGCGTGCCGCTGGCCGACGCGAAGTTCAGCAGCAGCTTGTCACCCTGGCTGCGGTTGAAGTCGGTGATCACATGCGGCGCCGACAGACTGCCATAGCCGGCATAGATATAGCCAAGGCGGAACGTATCCACCCCCGTCCCGCCCGTCGCGGTGTCACGGCTATTGGCTTCGTAGCCGACATAGACCTGGTCGTCGCCCGCACCCCCGTTCAGGATGTTGATGCCGCCTTCGCCGTTGATGCTGTCATTGCCGTCGCCGCCATTGACCGTGTCATTGCCGGTGCCGCCGCCCATATTGTCGTTGCCCGCGCCGCCATCCAATATGTCGTCGCCATCCTGGCCCAGAACATAGTCGTCGCCCGCGCCCGCATTGATCGTGTCGTTGCCCGCCTCGCCATAGAGCGTGTCATTGACCCCGCTGCCGGTCATCTGGTCATTGCCCGCGCCGCCCGTCATGTAGCTGCCGGCCGACCCCGCCGTCATGATGTCGTTGCCATCCTCGCCATAGATGTTGTCGCTGCCCGCACCGCCGATCAGTGTGTCGTCACCCGCACCGCCATAGATCGTGTCATTGCCCGCATCGCCATAGATGGTGTCGTTGCCGGCATTCCCGTACAGCGTGTCATTGTCGTTGCCGCCATAGATGGTGTCATTGCCATCATCGCCGGAAATCGTGTCGGCCCCATCCTCGCCATAGAGCGTGTCGATGCCGGCGCCGCCGGAAATCGTGTCGTTGCCGGCATCGCCCCACAGGCTGTCATTGCCCAGCAGGCCGTAGATCAGATTATTGTCGGCATCGCCATGATAGCTGTCCGCCCCGGCCGTCCCGGCATAGGCACGGAACGGATTGCCGGTGAAGTCGGAGAGCTGGACGTCGGCGATGGTGCCGGCGGCGAGTTCGACGACATAGTCGGCCGAGGTCAGGGTGAGGTCGCGATCGCTGTCGATGATCAGCACCGTCTTGGCCGTGCTGCCCGTGCCGATCCGGCTCCACCACACCTGGGTGAAGCCCGTGCCAAGGTCCGTGCCCGGCAGCGGCGCGCCGTCATAATAGAGCGCCGAGGACAATTCGCCACGGAACACCAGCGGCGTGCCGTTGCTGTTATGCGTGCCGCTGGCCGACGCGAAGTTCAGCAGCAGCTTGTCACCCTGGCTGCGGTTGAAGTCGGTGATCACATGCGGCGCCGACAGGCTGCCATAGCCGGCATAGATATAGCCAAGGCGGAACGTATCCGCCCCCGTCCCGCCCGTCGCGGTGTCACGGCTATTGGCTTCGTAGCCGACATAGACCTGGTCGTCGCCCGCACCCCCGTTCAGGATGTTGATGCCGCCTTCGCCGTTGATGCTGTCATTGCCGTCGCCGCCATTGACCGTGTCATTGCCGGTGCCGCCGCCCATATTGTCGTTGCCCGCGCCGCCATCCAATATGTCGTCGCCATCCTGGCCCAGAACATAGTCGTCGCCCGCGCCCGCATTGATCGTGTCGTTGCCCGCCTCGCCATAAAGCGTGTCATTGACGCCGCTGCCGGTCATCTGGTCATTGCCCGCGCCGCCCGTCATGTAGCTGCCGGCCGACCCCGCCGTCATGATGTCGTTGCCATCCTCGCCATAGATATTGTCGCTGCCCGCACCGCCGATCAGCGTGTCGTCACCCGCACCGCCATAGATCGTGTCATTGCCCGCATCGCCATAGATCGTGTCGTTGCCGGCATTCCCGTACAGCGTGTCATTGTCGTTGCCGCCATAGATGGTGTCATTGCCATCATCGCCGGAAATCGTGTCGGCTCCATCCTCGCCATAGAGCGTGTCGATGCCGGCGCCGCCGGAAATCGTGTCGTTGCCGGCATCGCCCCACAGGCTGTCATTGCCCAGCAGGCCATAGATCAGATTATTGTCGGCATCGCCATGATAGCTGTCCGCCCCAGCCGTCCCGGCATAGGCACGGAACGGATTGCCGGTGAAGTCGGAGAGTTGGACGTCGGCGATGGTGCCGGCGGCCAGTTCGACGACATAGTCGGCCGAGGTCAGGGTGAGGTCGCGATCGCTGTCGATGATCAGCACCGTCTTGGCCGTGCTGCCCGTGCCGATCCGGCTCCACCACACCTGGGTGAAGCCCGTGCCAAGGTCCGTGCCCGGCAGCGGCGCGCCGTCATAATAGAGCGCCGAGGACAATTCGCCACGGAACACCAGCGGCGTGCCGTTGCTGTTATGCGTGCCGCTGGCCGACGCGAAGTTCAGCAGCAGCTTGTCACCCTGGCTGCGGTTGAAGTCGGTGATCACATGCGGCGCCGACAGGCTGCCATAGCCGGCATAGATATAGCCAAGGCGGAACGTATCCGCCCCCGTCCCGCCCGTCGCGGTGTCACGGCTATTGGCTTCGTAACCGACATAGACCTGGTCGTCGCCCGCACCCCCGTTCAGGATGTTGATGCCGCCTTCGCCGTTGATGCTGTCATTGCCGTCGCCGCCATTGACCGTGTCATTGCCGGTGCCGCCGCCCATATTGTCGTTGCCCGCGCCGCCATCCAATATGTCGTCGCCATCCTGGCCCAGAACATAGTCGTCGCCCGCGCCCGCATTGATCGTGTCGTTGCCCGCCTCGCCATAAAGCGTGTCATTGACGCCGCTGCCGGTCATCTGGTCATTGCCCGCGCCGCCCGTCATGTAGCTGCCGGCCGACCCCGCCGTCATGATGTCGTTGCCATCCTCGCCATAGATATTGTCGCTGCCCGCACCGCCGATCAGCGTGTCGTCACCCGCACCGCCATAGATCGTGTCATTGCCCGCATCGCCGTAGATCGTGTCGTTGCCGGCATCGCCATAGAGGGTATCGTTGTCGTTGCCGCCGCGCATGACATCGGCGCCGTCGCCGCCAGACATGGTGTCGGCCCCATCGCCGCCGCGCATATTGTCGTTGCCGCCCAGGCCATAGGCAATGATGTTGCCGGCGCTGGCGAGCAGCGTGTCATTGCCGGTCGTGCCGCGCCACACCGGGAAGGTGTCGGTGAAATCCTCCTGCGTCAGCGTGTTGATGCCGTTGATGTAGGTGTAGATGTCCAGTTCGGAAAACTGGCCATTGTCATCGACATCGACCCACAGTTCGACGCGATTGTTGGTCGCGTCATATTTCCAGGACACGTCGGCAAAGCCGTCACCCACCAGTTCGGCGGGCAACTGCACGCCGGAGGCGCCACCGCCAATGACGAAGGTGAAGTTGATCGGCGCCGCGTTGAAGGCGATGCCGCGGCCATAGGCGTAGGACGGCAGGTCGATCCGGTCGCCACCGGCAATACCCGCGCCTTCGAAATCGAGAATGACGTCGATGGTCGATGGCGAGGAGTCGGAGCGCGGCGTATTATAGGTCAGCGTGAAGATGTCGTTGCCGGCGCCGCCGGTCAGCGTGTCGCCATCCAGCCCGCCGATGATCTGGTCGTCGCCGGCGCCCCCGACCAATATGTCCTGCCCGGCGCCGCCGATGATGATGTCGTTGCCGCTGCCACCGGTGATGATGTCCGCGCCGGCGCCGCCGGTGATGGTCATGTTGTTCGTCGCGGCTGCGCCGTTCAGATACAGGAAGTCCGTCTGCAACTGGCCTGCAGCGTCGATCCAGGTCACATTGGTCTGGGCGTGGAGGGTCAGTCGCACCTGGCCGGTGCCGATCGAGAAGCGCTCGACATTGCGGACGGTGTCGGCATCGAACACGACATAGCTGCTGTAGACGCCATAGATGGACAGGACGTCGATGCCGCCGGACAGGTCGGTGCTGCCATCGATCCGGTCGAGCGTGTTCAGCCAGGATCCGACATCGATGAAGTCGGCGCCGTCGCCGCCCACCACCAGGTCATTGCCCGAACCCGTAATGATCTCGTCATTGCCGTCGCCACCATAGAGCGAGTCATTGCCGTCGCCGCCGTCGATCAGGTCGTCGCCGCTGTCGCCATTGATCGTGTCGTTGCCGCCCAGGCCATAGAGGGAATCGTCACCGCCGCCGCCCGAAATCGTGTCGGCATTCGCCGTTCCGGTGATGATGTTGCTGTTCACGTCGCCAGTAAAGTCAGCCATGTCGTACCCTCCAGAAATAATCCGATCGACCTGACCCCAGGATTATTTGGGCGGTTTTCTAGGAAGATGCGGGGGATTCCACATACCCCGATCGGGGTATGCGCTGTTTTTTCCATCCCTGTTCGGGACAGGAAAATTGTCGGTTTCGCACCGCGATGCTATGGTTTGTACGGAGCAGTCGCCCCTGGCGTGCGAAATGCGGACGGCCAGAGCGATGCAATGCGGAGAGACCCATGTCCCGCCACCGTCACGCCGCCGCCCTGGCCCTTATTCTGACCGGATGGCTGATCGCCACGGCCACCATGCCGGTACCGCGAGCCGAAGGCACGATGCGGCCGCCAAGCACCCCGGACAGCGCGATCCGGTCGGAGTTCAGAGTGACCGAGAAGCATGGCACCAGGGATGCCTATATTCTCTTTGCGCAGCGTCATCCGAACCACCCGCTGGCCAGTGAAGCCCTGCGCCGCGCGGACAAGGCAAAGCAGCATCCAAATATGTAGCAAGTAATTCCGGCACTTAACATTAACTTTGAGATTAAAAATACCCTAACATACATTCAACCATCTGTTTGCCTTGAAAAATTTCCAGCAATTTCATTGCCATGCGAATTGTAAAAAATAACATCATGTTTTCGTTGGCAAATAGAAATATTGGATTCCCCGCCCTTTGGTGCCATTAATGCCTGCATAATAAGCGGTCGCCGACCGACACAGCGAACGTGTCAGCCTCTAAAAGACTTGGGAGGATGTATGTTCAACGTCACAGGACAAGGCCCTGCAAAAGCGAAACTGACCCCCGATTATTCCAGCCCGATCTTCGCGCCTCCCGGCAGCCTGTCGGCCGGTGCCATCACATGGCAGGTCTCGCACGAGGCGATGATGCGCAGCGAAGTGCGCCTCCTCTATCCACAGGACGGACTGTTCGCACCGGACGATCCGCCGGCGGCCACCGATACCGATCCGACCAAGCCCGCGGAAAATGGCAGCGCGTCCGTCGCCGTCTCGCAAGCTGCGACCGGAGATGCGAAGATCGACGGCATATTGATCGGCACCAAATGGTCTGCCGGCATCACCTATAGCGATGTCGATTCTCCGGCCGATTATCAGGCCGGCTATTCGGCCGACAATGATGGCGATGGCGTCAGCGCCCAGAATGAGGGTTTCTCGCAATTCACTGCCCAGCAGACGCTGGCGATGCACACGGCCCTCAATGTATCCAACTATACCCAATTGCCCGCAGCCTGGGGCTTTTCGGTCGAGGCCTTCACCAATCTCGACATCACCTATCTGGGATCGGGGGACGGCAGCGCGACCATTCGCGCGGCCAATTCCAGCGATGCCGGAACCGCCTATGCCTATTATCCCAACAGCAGCATCTATGGCGGCGACACCTTCTTCGGCAATGCCTATGACGGCACGTCCAATTCGCTGAAAAATCCGGTTGCCGGCAATTATGCCTGGCACACGATGCTGCACGAACTAGGCCATTCGCTGGGCCTCAAACATGGCCAGTCGCTTGGCGGCCCCGCCAATGTCGCCCTGCCCACACAATGGGACTCGATCGAATTTTCGGTCATGACCTATCGCAGCTATGTCGGCGATCCGCTGGTCGGCGGCTATTCCTACGAGCAATGGGGCGCCCCCCAGACCTACATGATGCTCGACATCGCCGCGCTGCAGACTCTCTATGGTGCGGACTATACGGTCCAGTCGGGCAATACCGTCTACAGCTGGAATCCGACCACCGGCGAGACTTTGATCAACGGTGGTCTGGCGATCGATCCGGGCGGCAACCGCATCTTCGCAACCATCTGGGACGGCGGGGGCATCGATACCTATGACCTGTCCAACTATACGACGGACCTCAGCATCGACCTGACGCCGGGTGGCCATTCCACCTTCAGCACCGTCCAGCTCGCCTATCTGGGCGATGGCCATTATGCGCGGGGCAATATCTTCAACGCCCTGCTCTATCAGGGCAACAGCGCATCGATGATCGAGAATGCGACGGGCGGATCGGGCGACGATTCGATCAGCGGCAACGATCTCGACAATGTGCTCAACGGCGGCGACGGCAATGACTATCTGTTCGGCGGCTACGGCGATGATACCCTGTCCGGCGGCGCGGGCGACGATGTCATCGACGGCAGCTATGGCGTCGACCTGATCTATGGCGGCTCGGGCAACGATATCATCTATGGCAGCTGGACAACGGACACCGTCTATGGCGACAGCGGCAATGATGTCTTCATCATCCGCCAGACCAGCACCGACACCGAATATGGCGACAACACATATGGCGGGACCGGTGTCGATCGGCTCGACCTGAGCCAGATCAGCAGCACCTATGGCGCGATCGTCGATCTCGCCGCCGGCACCTGGCAGTATAATCCGCTTTATGGTGGCCCCTGGACGATCAATTCGGTCGAGAATGTCGACGGCACACAACTGGACGACGTGCTGACCGGATCGGCCAGCGCCAATGTCCTCAACGGCAATGGCGGCAACGACCGCATCTATGGCGGCGCCGGCAATGACGTCATCAATGGCGGCAGTGGCGATGATCTGCTGGTGGGCGGCAGCGGCAACGACGTCTTCGATGGCGGTTCGGGCACCGACCTCATCTATGGCGAAGCCGGCAACGACACGTTCCTCATCAACAATGGCTGGACCGGCAGCTATGGCGAAGTGTTCGTCGGCGGGTCCGGCTCGGACACATTCGACATTTCCGCCGTGATCGGCTTCGCCACGACGACCATCAACCTGACCGATGGCGAATTCACCTATACCCCCGTCGGCGGCGGCGCCATCAGCCTGTCCAGCATCGAAAATGTCGTCGGCAGTGACGCGGCGGACTCCATCACCGGCTCCGGGGAAGTCAACCGGCTGTCCGGCAATGCCGGGGCGGATGCGCTTTACGGGCTGGCGGGCGACGACTGGCTGGACGGTGGCGCGGGCGACGACCTGATCGATGGTGGCACCGGCGCCGACACGGCCAGTTACGGCAGCGCGTCCGCGGCCGTGACCGTCTCGCTGGCACTCAGCACCGCGCAGGCAACCGGCGGTGCGGGATCGGACACGCTGACCGGCGTCGAAAATCTCGCCGGCTCGGCCTATGCCGACACGCTGACCGGCAATGCCGCGGACAACAGCCTGTTCGGCGGCGGCGGCAATGACAGCCTCAATGGCGGCGACGGCAATGACATATTGAATGGCGAGGCCGGTGCCGACACGATGACCGGCGGCCTGGGCAACGACATATTCTATGTCGACAATGTAAGCGACAAGGTGATCGAGAGCGCGACCGGCGGCACCGATGACCGCATCTTCTCGTCGGTGACCTACAGCCTGTCGGGCCGCTATGTCGAAACGCTGACATTGACCGGATCGGCCAACATCAACGCCACCGGCAACAGCCTGGCCCAGACGCTCAACGGCAATAGCGGCAATAACAGCCTGTCGGGCCTGGCTGGCGACGACATATTGAACGGCTATGCCGGGATCGACCTGCTGGATGGCGGCGACGGCAATGACGTCCTGGACGGCGGCACCGGCGCCGACAGCATGGCCGGCGGCGCGGGCAACGACATATATTATGTCGACGACAGCAGCGACGACGTGATCGAAGGCAGCACCGGCGGAACCGACGACCGGATATTCTCGTCAACCTCCTATTCGCTCGCCGGACGCTATGTCGAAAATCTGACGCTGACCGGCACGGCCGCGATCAGCGCCACCGGCAACAGCCTGGCCCAGACGCTGACCGGCAACAGCGGTGACAACAGCCTGTGGGGCATGGACGGCGACGACCTGCTCAATGGCGGTGCCGGCAACGACCTGCTGGACGGCGGCGGCGGCAATGACGTCATGGATGGCGGCACCGGCAGCGACACGGCCAGCTATGCCGCCGCGACCGCCGCGGTGACGGTCAGCCTGGCCCTCGCCGGTGCCCAGGCGACGGGCGGCGCAGGCTCCGATACGCTATCCAACATCGAAAACCTCACCGGCTCGGCCTTTGCCGACACGCTGACCGGCAATGCCGGCGCCAATATATTGAATGGCGGCGCCGGTGCGGACGTGCTGACCGGCGGCGATGGCAACGACGTCTATTATGTCGACAATGTCGGCGATGATGTCGTGGAAGGATCGACCGGCGGCAGCGCGGACAGCATCGTCTCGTCCGTCACCTACAGTCTGGGCGGCCGCTATGTCGAAACCCTGACCCTCACCGGATCGGCCAATATCAATGCCACCGGCAATGGCCAGGCCAACACGCTGATCGGCAATAGCGGCAAGAATGTCCTCAATGCCTCCAGCGGCAATGACCTGGTCGACGGCAAGCTGGGCGCCGATACGCTGACGGGCGGCGCCGGCGCCGACATCTTCCTGTTCTCCAGCACCCTGGGCAGCGGGAATATCGACAATATCACCGACTATGCGGTGGCGGATGACGTGATCCAGCTGGACGATGCGGTGTTCGCCGGACTGGCCCTGGGCGGACTGGCGGCCAACGCCTTCTATATCGGCGCAGCCGCCCATGATGCGGACGATCGCATTATCTACAACAGCGCGACCGGCGCACTGCTGTTCGACGCCGATGGCAATGGTGCCGGGGCAGCGGTGCAGTTCGCCACGCTGACGACCAGCCTGGCGCTGGCTGCCGGCGAGTTCGTCGTCGTCTGATTCCGAAAGGGATCGCAGGGGAAGCCGGCCCGCCCGCTGGCTTCCCTTTTTCCTGCCGACACTGGTCCGCCCGCATGGCGGCCGCCGTCACTCCCGGAAGGCCGTTTCCTTCAGCCGTGTCAGCGGCGTCAATATATAGGCCAGCACGGTGCGCTTATCGCCCAGCAGATTGGCCTCAGCCCCCATGCCCGGCCCGATCGGTAGGCGATGGCCGGCCTGGTCGGTGATCATGTTGCTGTCGGTCCGCACCCGCACCAGATAATGGCTTTCCCCGGTGCGCTCGTTGAACACGGCGTCGGGCGAGATCGCGATCACCCGCCCTTCCATCGATCCATAGATGGCGCTGTCATAGGCGGTGATATTGACCTTGGCCCGCTGGTTCATTCGCACCGATGCGATATCCTTGGCATCGACCAGCACCTCGACCAGCAGATTGTCCCGGCCCGGCACCATTTCCAGCAGGGGATCACCCGGCCGCACGCTGCCACCGACCGTAGTCACGAAGACGCGGTTGATCCGCCCGTCCATCGGCGCCCGCACGATGGTGCGATCCAGCTTATATTCATAGGCCGGCAGCGTCGCCTGCCGCGCCGCCGCCTCGGCCCGCGCGGCCGTCAGTTCATCGGCCGTGCGGGCCAGCCAGTCCCGCTTCTGCTGGGCAGCGCTCGCCTGGGCTTCGGCCAGCGCCGCCTGCGACCGGCCCAGCGCGGCGGCGGCCGCCGCGACTTCGCTGCTTGCGATGCTGTAGCTGTTTTCCGCCTGCAGAAGCGAACGGCGCGGCTCGATCCCTTCCTGCACCAGCGGTCGCACCAGGTGCAGATCCGCCTGCGCGGTGTCACGGGCCGATCGCCGGGCGTCCTGCGCTGCCGATGCCTCCACTACGGCGCGGCGCGCCTGGTCGATCCGCGCACTGCCGACCGCCGCCAGGCTGGCATATTCCGCCATCCGCGATCGATACAGCCCCTGTTCGACCGCGATCTGGCTGGCCATGGCCGGATTGCGCGCCGCCGGGAAAGCGGGCGCCCGGACCGCCAGTTCCGCTTCCAGCCGGACGATCTTCAGGCCCAGCGCATCGCTGCTCGCGCGGTTGGCCTCCAGTTCGGCGCCCGGCTGGATCGGATTGAGCCGCACCAGGGGCATGCCCGCCTTCACATCCTGGCCGGTGCGCACCATGATCGCCTCGACCACACCGCCTTCCAGGTTGGAAATCACCTGCAGCTGGGAACTGGGGATCACCTTGCCCGCCGCCCGCACCGTGCGGTCGATCTCGACCAGGCTCGCCCACAACAGGAAGATCAGGAAAAAGGCGCCGATTGCCCATAGAGAGATATTGGCCGGTATCGCCGGCTTGATCCGGGCGTCCGACGGCAGGTCCGTGGGCGCGCTCATGCCACCCGCCCCTTCGACAGGCGCTGCAGCACCGCGTCGCGCGCGCCATCCATGGCGACCTTCCCCTGTTCCAGCAGTACGATCCGGTCGACCAGCCGCAACAGCGACGTGCGATGCGTGATCAGCAGGAATGTCCGTCCCTGTATCTCGTCCTGCAGCTTCGCGATCAGTTCATTCTCCGTCTGCGCATCCATGGCGCTGCTGGGTTCGTCGAAGATCAGGATGGGCGGCCTCCCGGCCAGCGCCCGCGCGATCGAGATGGACTGGCGCTGCCCGCCCGACAGGCCATCGCCCCGATCGGCCAGCTTCAGGTCATAGCCGTTGGTGATATGGCCCATGAAACGATGGGTGCCGCTGATTTCCGCCGCGCGCAGCATCTCGTCGGGCCCGACATGCTCGCGTTCGAGGCAGATATTCTCGCGGACCGAACCGGCGAGCAGCACATTGTCCTGCATGGCGGCGCCGATATGCCGGCGCAGATGGGCGGGATCGAACTGCCGCACATCGATGCCGTCGACCAGCACTACCCCTTCCTGCGGCTCGTACAGGCCCAATATCATGCGAGCCAGCGTCGACTTGCCCGATCCGACCCGGCCAAGAAAGCCGATCTTCTCGCCGGCGGCGACCGTCATGCTGACCTGGTCCAGCGCCTTGTCAGGCGCGCCGGGATAGCGGAAGGCGACATTGCGCAGTTCGATCCGCCCCTGCACCACCGGTTGCAGCGCATCGCCTTCCGGCCCCTCACTGGGGGTCTGCATCAGCGCGTTGATCTGGCGATAGGCCACGCGCGTCGCCGACAGGCGCGACAACAGGGTCGCAATCTGCGCCAGCGGCGCAATCGCCCGTCCGCACAGCACCGAACAGGCAAGCAGCGCCCCGGTCGTGATGTCATGGCTGCGCAACAGGCCCACGCCGACGATGATGATCCCGCAATAGGCGATGGTGTTGGCGCTGCTTGCCACGGTGACGGCGATCGACGCGATCAGCCGCTGGCCAAGCGAGCTGTGCGAATGGCGGTTGAGCGCCCGGCGCCAGCGCTGATTGAGCATCGGCCCGGCACCGATCGCCTTGACCGTTTCCAGGCTGCCGATGGTTTCCACCAGCACATTCTGCTTGGCAAGGCCGTCGCCCAGGCTCCGCGCCGACAGGCGATCCAGCGCCGGGTTGCTCAACAGGCCCGCCAGCACGACGATCGGGATCATGGCCAGCGGCAGGACCACCAGCACCCCGCCCAGCAGCGCGATCACGGTCAGCGTCACCAGCACGAAGGGCACGTCGATGATCGCGGTCAGGGTGGCGGAGGCGAAGAAATCGCGCAGCGTTTCCAGTTCGCGCATCAGGCCGGTCAGGGTGCCGGTCGATCCGCGTCGCTTGTCGAGCCGCAACGCCATCAGCTTGGCGAACAGCGTATCGCCCACCTCATAGTCGATGTTGGCCCCGGCGATATCGACGAAATAGACCCGCAACAGTCGCAGGATGAAGTCGAAGATGATGACGATCGCCAAGCCGATGCTCAGCCCCACCAGCGATGAGGAGGCATCATTGGGCACCACCCGGTCATAGACGGTCATGGTGAACAGCGACGAGACAAGCCCGAAGATGTTGATCATCGCCGCTGCCGCCGCGACCTTGATATAGATATGCCGGTTCTGCAGCATGGGTTCGATCAGCCAGGGCGCAAAACGCTCTCGGGCTGCGGCAAGCAAGGGCTGGTCGGTCACGGGTTCACCATTGGGTCGGAAGCATCGACATTGATTCCCAGGTCGGCCAGCAGCGTTCCGCTCTTGGCCAACAGGGCAAAGCGCGACACGTCGCGTTCCGCCAGCGTCTGGATCAGGGTCGCGATGGAATAGAAATAGCTGTCTTCGGTATAGAGCAGGTCATAGAGCGTGCCCTGCGAGGTTTCGAACCGCGTCGCGACGACATCGCGCGCATCGCGATTGGCCCGATAGCTCGCCTCCGCCGCTGCCAGTTGCGCTTCCAGTCCACGGACGTCGGCCAGCGCCATCTGCGCATCGCGCAACGCTTCCTGCCGCACACGCGTGGCATAGGCTTCGGCGGCGTCGGCCCGCGCGCTGGCCTGGTCGGCACGGGCATTGATGCCGGCGCCCAACTGGGCACGAACGATGATGCGGCCGCGAACATCATAGTCATCCGGACTTTCGAACACCCCATATCGACCTGCATCCACGCCGGCGGCAATCGTGGGCAGACGTTCCGATCGCGTCGCGCGCGCATCCTGTCGCGCGGCCCGCGCCTCGGCATCGGCGCGCATCACGATCGGAGATCGCATGACGATATCTTCCAGCATGTCGGGCGCCTCGACATCGGTCCGGGGCAGCGGCGCGCGGGCAAGCGCTGCCGGCGCATCATGGCCCGTCAGCGACAGATATTGCGCCTCCGCGCTCGCCCGGTCGCGACGGAACGATGCCAGCCTGGTGCGGACATTCGCGATCGAACTGTCGATGCGCGGCAGATCGCCCCGCGCCGAAAACCCCTGGGCGATGCGCTTTTCCATCGACCGCCGGAACCGGTCCTGGCGCTCGATATATTCGAGAGCCGCCTGTTCCAGCAGCTTCTGCGCCAGGATCGAATACCAGGCCGTGATCGTACGGATCGCGACATCCAGGCCATAGCTTTGGGTGGTGGACCGCGCGGCTTCCACGCGCGCATTGCCGGCGCTGATCCGGCTCGACGTCGCCCCGAAATCGAGCAGTCGCTGCCGCACCGATGCGGTCGCGTCGGTGCGGCCTTCCGGTCGGGACCGTTCGATGATGTTACCGGGATCGTTGGAAAAATTGCGCGCCAGCGAACGGTTGGCGTCCACCGTCAGATCCACCGTCGGGAAAAGCTGCGATCGCGCCTGGACCCGCGCGGCCTTGGCTTCGTCTTCGCCGGCATGGCCTTCGTCGATCAGCACATGATTTTGGACTGCCGATGCGATTTCCGTGCGGAACAGCGGATCGGTGCCATTCTGATGCACCAGCGCCAGCAACGGATCATCCAGCGCAGGCGCTGAAAAAGGATGCGGATTGGACGGCAGCACCAACCGCTCCTGCGCCACGGCGATACCGCTGACGCAGGACAGGCCAAGAAGCAGAGCGACAGCCCTGCTCTGCCGAAGGAAACGCCCTTCAGTCCGCCAGATGAAACATGACAATGGCACAGTACCCCAACCGCGCAAGAACCCCCGGACCAGCCTTGCCCCCACTGACTGGCAGGATCGGCCCTGGCCGCTTCCTAGCATGCTCCCGAAAAACAGAGAAGCGCAAGCTGCATATCCAATGATGCTTCTGCGACGGAAAGATGAACGCCAGCAAAGGCCAGCCGTTTTACTGCGCCTTCCTCTCCGCCAATTACAATGCAATGCCGGCCTGCCCTGCCCCCGGATCGTCGGCCAGGTTTACACTTCGGGCCGACCAGCATCGCGCATTAACCCTCGTCCCAGGCGGTTTTGCGCGCTTCTGCCCTTGTGGCACGGCGATTGAATGTTCTGATGCACACCCACCGTTCAACTACCCTGGGGGATGCTGGCATGGTCTCCGCCGGCATCCCCCACCCGGTGGCCCTTTCCCCAGCGCACAGCAAAAAGGGCGGCCCGACCAGCGGACCGCCCCCTCGATCTTTCGCCCTGAGCCGGCGATCAGTTCGCCGCAGCGACGCCGTTGTCGGTCATCAACTGCTGAAGCTCGCCAGCCTCGTACATTTCCATCATAATGTCGCTGCCGCCGACAAATTCGCCCTTCACATAGAGCTGGGGAATGGTCGGCCAGTCGGAGAAGGTCTTGATGCCCTGGCGGACCGCCTGGTCCTGCAGCACGTCGACCGTCTCGTAATTCACGCCCAGATGCTCCAGGATCGCGATCGCGCGGCTGGAAAAGCCGCACTGGGGGAAGAGCGGCGTGCCCTTCATGAAGAGCACCACGTCATTACCGTTGACGATGTCGGCGATCCGCTGCTGCACGGCGTCGGTCATTTCACTGGGTCCAATTCTCTTGTCTGGCGTCGCCGCGCGGCGGACGCATATGTCGCTATGGCGGTTAGTTGGGAACGGCGGTGGTCAGTTGCAAGGCGTGAAGCACCCCGCCCATGCGTCCGCCCAGCGCCGCATAGACTGCGCGCTGCTGCGCCACCCGGCTCATGCCCCGAAAGCTCTCGGACACGACCTTCGCCGCATAATGATCGCCGTCGCCGGCCAGGTCGGTAATCTCGACCTGCGCATCCGGGATCGCGGTCTTGATCATCTCGGCAATATCGTCTGCTGCCATCGGCATGGCGATACCTGCCTTACTGCGCTTCGATGAACATGCGGCGGGCGATCACCGCCTGCTCGTCGAGCGCGGTGCGCACGCCGGCTTCGTCGATGTCGAGGCCGGCCTGGGTCATGTCGCCCAACAGCTTGCGGATGACATCCTCGTCGCCCGCTTCCTCGAAATCGGCCTGCACGACGGCCTTGGCATAGGCGTCGGTTTCCTCAGGCGTCAGGCCCATCTTCGCGGCCGCCCATTCGCCCAGCAGGCGGTTGCGGCGCGCCTGGATGCGGAACTGCATCTCCTGGTCGTGCGCGAACATATTTTCAAATGCGCGCTCGCGGTCGTCGAAAGTGGTCATGCGTGAAGCCCTGTTGAAATGCGTCTGTCGCGTTCAGAGATAGGCGGAACCGCGCCTTTAGGCAACGGCCGGCACCAGCCAGGGGCGCAAAGCCGCATCCTTCGCCTCGAACGCGTCGATCACATCCGCCTCGTCCAGGGTCAGGCCGATCTCGTCGAGGCCGCCCAGCAGGCAATGCTTGCGGAACGGATCGATCTCGAAGCTGAAGCGATCCTGATATTGGGTGGTGACGCTCTGCTGCTCCAGATCGACATGGATCGGGTCGGTCTTGGCGACCTCCATCAGCCGGTCGATCGCCTCCTGCGGCAACACCACGGTCAATATGCCGTTCTTGAACGCATTGCCCGAGAAGATGTCGGAGAAGCTCGGCGCGATCACCACCTTGATGCCCAGGTCGCCAAGCGCCCAGGCGGCATGTTCACGGCTGGAGCCGCAGCCGAAATTGTCGCCCGCGATCAGGATCGGGCTGCCGGCATATTCGGGATCGTCAAAGACATTGCCCGGTTCCTTGCGCAGCACCTCGAACGCGCCTTTGCCAAGGCCGGCGCGCGAAATCGTCTTGAGCCAATGCGCCGGGATGACGATGTCGGTGTCGACATTCTTCATCCCGAACGGATAGGCCCGGCCGTCAACGGTAGTCAGCTTGTCCATCAGTGCGCCCGCTTCGCCTCCATCGCGGGACCGTCCTCGGCGCGGCCCAGCGTCGCGGCCATCGCCGCACTGGCCAGCGCACCCAGCGCCAGCACCCAGAATACCTTCTTCATGCGACCATCCCCTCTTTTTCACCCATCAATGCGCGCACATCGGTCAACCGGCCAGTCAGCGCCGCGGCCGCCGCCATTTCCGGCGAGACCAGATGCGTGCGCGATCCCGGCCCCTGGCGGCCCATGAAGTTGCGGTTGCTGGTCGATGCGCAGCGTTCGCCGGCCGGCACCTTGTCCGGGTTCATGCCCAGACACGCCGAACAGCCCGGCTCGCGCCATTCGAAACCGGCGTCGAGGAAGATGCGGTCCAGCCCCTCGGCCTCGGCCATGCGCTTGACCAGGCCCGACCCCGGCACGACCATCGCATGCTTGATGCCGGCGGCGATATGCCGCCCCTTCAGCAGGCCGGCGGCGGCGCGCAGATCCTCGATCCGACTGTTGGTGCAGCTGCCGATGAAGACATGCTCGATCGCGACATCTTCCATCTTCTGCCCGGCGGACAGGCCCATATAGTCGAGCGACTTGTGCGCGGCGGCGCGCTTCGACGCATCGGCGAAGCTTTCCGGATCGGGCACCACGCCGGTCACCGGCACCACATCCTCAGGGCTGGTGCCCCAGGTGACGTTGGGGACGATGTCGGCCGCGTCGATCACGACCGTCTTGTCGAACACCGCGCCTTCATCGGTGTGCAGCGTCTTCCACCAGGCGACGGCCGCATTCCAGTCGGCGCCCCTGGGCGCCATTGGACGGCCCTCGATATAGGCGAAGGTCTTCTCGTCCGGCGCGAACAGGCCGGACCGGGCGCCCGCCTCGATCGACATGTTGGCGACGGTCAGGCGGCCCTCGATCGACATGTCGCGGAACACCGATCCGCGATATTCCATGACATATCCGGTGCCGCCAGCGGTGCCGATCGTGCCACAGATCGCCAGCGCCACATCCTTGGGCGTGACGCCATAGCCCAGCGCGCCCTCGACCACGACCTGCATGGTCTTCGACTGTTTCAGCAGCAGGGTCTGGGTCGCCAGCACATGCTCGACCTCGGACGTGCCGATGCCGAAGGCCAGCGCGCCCAGCGCGCCGTGCGAACTGGTATGGCTGTCGCCGCAGACCAGAGTGGTGCCCGGCAAAGTGAAGCCCTGTTCCGGGCCGACGACATGGACGATGCCCTGTTCCGGGTCCGCGTCGCCGATCAGGCGCACGCCGAATTCCGGCGCATTGCGTTCCAGCGCGGCAAGCTGCTGCGCGCTTTCCGGGTCGGCGATCGGGATGCGGTGACCATCCGCGTCGCGGCGCGGCGTGGTCGGCAGATTATGGTCGGGCACCGCAAGGGTCAGGTCGGGCCGGCGCACTTTTCGTCCAGCGAGACGAAGTCCTTCAAACGCCTGCGGGCTCGTCACTTCATGCACGAGGTGACGATCGATATAGATCAGGCAGGTTCCATCGGGACGCCGTTCAACGACATGCGCGTCCCAGATCTTCTCATAGAGGGTGCGTGGCTTAACCATGGTCCCCTCCCCCTAGACCCGTAAGGCGCCAGGGGAAAGGGGGAGAAACAGGCCTTGCGATGGAAAATGTGCGTTTTTCGCAAGCCTGAAGCAATAATGTTACGCCGCGCGATAATCCTCAACCACGCGGCCGACTGCCGTCAGTTCCGCCTCATGGCCTTCCTCGCGCCAGGTTTCGGCCAGCGCTGCCTGTTCCCATTCGCGCATCGCGGGATGGGCCAGCATGGTTTCGACCCAGCCGCGCGCGATCGGCCCGACATCCAGGCCATAGCTGCGCACCCGGAAGGCGACCGGCGCATAGAAGGCGTCGAGCGCGCTGAAATCGGCGCCAGCCAGATAGGGCCCGCCAAAGCGCGCCAGTCCCTGCTCCCAGAGTTCGCGCAGCCGGGCGATATCCTTGTTCAGCGCCGGCTCGATCAGGTTCAGCTCCACCCGCACCCCGACATTCATCGTGCAGGTCGACCGCAGCGCGGAAAAGCCGCTGTGCATTTCCGCCACCGCGCACTGGGCAAAGGCCCGCGCATCGGCGTCGGCGGGCCAGACGCCCGCATGCCGATCGGCAAGATAGAGAAGGATGCCGAGCGAATCCCAGACCGTCCGGTCGCCATCGATCAACGCCGGCACCTGTCCCGTCGGCGAAAAGCTGCGGAAGGCGCTGTAATTGACCGGCGCGGCAAAGGGCTCGATCCGATCGACGAAATCGATCCCCAGCCCCTTCATCAGCAGCCAGGGCCGCAGCGACCAGCTCGAATAATTCCGGTTGGCGGTGATGAGCGTATAGGCCATCGATCAATCTCCCCTGTGCGTGGTGCGCGTCCCCTTAGCGCAACGGGAAACGGACCGACAGGCGGAACGAGCCACGGGTCTGACAAGCTCAGCTTATCAGGCAGGACGGGGAAGCTCGGCGCGCGCCTGACGAGCAAGTGGGAAGCGGATATGCAATACGTCCCCCTCCGCGTAAAACTGCCGACATGCGTTACGCCCCACGGTGGAAAGCGCTGTGCTGATCGCTGCCAAACATGGCGACGCTGTCGCGCAAATCTCGATAAAACGTTGCATAGTGAATGCCCGCACTCCAATCTCGCGATGGGGAGCGACATGATGACGCAATCGGATGGGGGAGGAAGCAACGCGCTGTGCCAATGTGGCAGCGGCGAACAGTACAAGCATTGCTGCGACAGCATAGCGCCAAGCGCGGCGCCACTCCCAATAGAGGAAACGGGATTGCCCTCAGGTCTGGTCGAGGCCGCTAAGAAGGCCTATGCCCATATGCGGGCACGCAATGAATGGCCGCTCCGCTATGGTGCGACGCCGCCGTCCGCCACCTTGCGTTGGCAAGGCCAGCGGATAGTGTCCGCTGGCAATCGGCTATATGAGGTTCCAACCGAGCAAAGCTGGTATGGTTTCCTGTACAATCTCCTCATTCAGGAACTCGGTGCAGATTGGTTCGACCAAGAGAACGAGAAGGCAGATGGTCACCGCCACATTCTCGTGGATTGGTATCGCGATATCTGTATCCGCGAACTTGACGAAGAAGGTTTTTTCACGCGTTTTGAGCTTGGAAATGAGGTCGGATCGACGCTCGCGTTTCGTTCGATCGCCTATGATGTCTTCTGCATGATGCAAGCGATGAACCTCTCGGCCAAGCTCATGGCGCGGCTGCGTCATCCCGACCAATTCGAAGGCGCGCGCTATGAATTATGGGTCGCCGCAACCCTTGCACGAGCCGGCTTTTCGCTCGAATTCGCGGACGAGGACGATCGATCGTCGAAGCATGGCGAAGGGATTGCTACGCACAAGGAAACAGGCAAGACTTATTGGATTGAGGCAAAACGTAAGCATCGTCCCTACTTCGACTATCTCCAGGCGATGCTCGACAAGGTGGTTTTGAAAATCGACGCGAAGCTCGTCGCCGCCGCGATGCAAAAACCTGCTGAAGACGAGCGACTGATTTTCATCGACGTAAATAGACCACCTTGGCACAGGAACGATATAAAGGCGCCATGGATCAGGGCATTTCGCAGCTCGCTAAAAAAACTCGAAATGCAGAGGGAGTTTCGCGATGCACCCGAGCGCAATGCCTTCGTCCTCGTGACGAACCATCCGTATCATTATGTCAGCAATATCGAGCCTGACCCACAGCAGCATTTCTTCACGACTTCGTTCAACAAATCCGAACTGCATTGGGAAACGTTCGAAGCCGACCATCCCGTCGTTTACAATCTTATGCGGTCAATCACCGATCATTTTTCGATTCCGGAGACCTTTCTTGAGGATCCGACAGCGGCACAAGGCAGATCGGTTTGAGCATCGATCGATAGGGACTACCATGCTCGAGAGCGTGATGCGCTGTTGCCGATTTACGAAATATCTGGCGAACAGCTACTTCTGGTCGCTTGCAGGCCAACGGCCCCTCCCTCCCGCCGCAGCTCTTTCCTACACAGGGCTTTTTCTGTTCTATCCTGTCGGATGAACCAGTCTCTTCCTCCTCCGCCCGCCGCGCCTGCCCGGCGCCCTCGCCGCCAATGGACGCCCGATCGTCAGCGCCGCTTCCTCGCCGCGCAGCTCGAAACCGGCAATATCAGCCATGCCGCGCAGATGGTCGGCACGTCCCGTTCCAGCGCGCACCGGCTGCGCGATCGGCTCGCGGGCACCGGCTTCGACCGCTGCTGGGCCAATGCGCTGGCGCTCCACGCCGCCCGCCTGAGCGATCCGCTCGCGCCGATCCGCCGACATAAGGGGCCGATCGGTCGGTAAATGTCGCCCGCCTGTCGCCTGACTGTCGCCTGACTGTCGCGTCGCTGTCGCTTCGGTGTGCCCCCAGTGTCGCTTCAGTGTCGCTTCACGGGCGCGCCACAGGCGCGTTGTCGCCAAAATCGCCCCGAAATCACGACGCATGACGGTGTGAACTTTCAACTGTCGCGTCATTTTCCCCCTCGCCCCTAGAGCGATTTCCAAGCAATCGGCATCGATTGCTGATTAAGAAATCGCGGCAAAACAAATAATTAGAGCGGTTTCCTTGATTCAACCGGTTCGAAAACCGCTCTAGCCAAGCCCTTGCAGGCGCGGCACTAAGGCGACCCCGGCGGGCGGGCGACCGTTCGCGCCAGGGCCAGAACAGGGAGCATTTCGTGAACCGACGCCAATTCCTCACCACCAGCGGCGCCACGGCGCTGGCCGCATCCGCCCCGCGCGCCTTTGCGCAGCCGGGATCGCAGGATGCCCGCCTGCGCGCCATGCTGGACGGCTTCTTCTATGAGCGGCTGGACGACAGCCCGGAACAGGCGACCCGCCTTGGCCTCGACACCGGTGCCCGCGCGGCGCTGCGCGGCAAGCTCAGCGACACCAGCGCCGCCGGCGCGGCCCGCGACCTCGCCCGCACCAAGACGCAGGCCAAGCAACTGGCGGGCCTGGACCGTGCGGCGCTCAGCCCGGCCAGCCAGCTCGACTATGATGTCGTCGCCTATCAGCTCGATCGCGCGGTGGGTGGCGAACGTTTCGCCTATGGCGAGACGGCGGGCCGCTATGCGCCCTATATCCTGAGCCAGCTCACCGGCTCCTATCGCGAAACGCCCGACTTCCTCGACAGCCAGCACCGGGTGAAGGACGCGGCCGATGCCGACGCCTATCTGGCGCGGCTCGAAGCCTTCCCCACCAGCATGGATGGCGAGCTGGAGCGGCAGAAGGCGGACGCGGCCAAGGGCGTGTTCGCGCCCGACTATATCCTCGACACGACGATGAAGATGCAGGCAGCGCTGCGCGACCAGCCCGCCGCCCAGACCGTGCTGGTGGCAAGCTTTGCCAAGAAGCTGGCCGCCGCCGGCCTGCCGCCCGAACGCGCGGCCCAGGCGGAAAAGATCGTCGCGGAAAAGGTCTTCCCCGCGGTCGATCGCCAGCGCGCGCTGGTGCAGCAGTTGCGCGCCAAGGCGGTGCATGATGCCGGCTGCTGGCGCCTGCCCGATGGCGAGGCCTTCTACGCCGCCGCCGCCGAAGCCGCGACCACGACCCGGCTGACCGGCGACGAGATCCACCAGATGGGCCTGGATCAGGTCGCCAGCATCTCGTCGCGGATCGACGCGATCCTGAAGGGCGAAGGAATGAGCCAGGGCACGGTCGGCGACCGTCTGGTCGCGCTCAACAAGCGCCCCGACCAACTCTACCCCAATACCGATCCGGGCCGCGAGGCGCTGCTGGCGCAGCTCAACAGCCAGATCAAGGCGATGCAGGCGCGGCTGGGCGAGGCGTTCAACACCGTGCCCAAGGCGCCGGTCGAGGTGCGCCGCGTGCCGGTGACGATCCAGGCGGGCGCACCGGGCGGCTATTATCAGAATGCCTCGCTCGACGGGTCGCGGCCGGCCATCTATTTCATCAATCTGCGCGACACGTTCGACCGGCCGAAATTCGGCCTCGCCACGCTGACCCATCATGAGGCGGTGCCGGGCCACCATCTGCAGGTGACGGTGGCACTGGAATCGGATTCGATCCCGATGATCCGCCGCCGCGGCTTCTACAGCGGCTATTCCGAGGGCTGGGCGCTCTATTCCGAACAGCTGGCCGACGAGATGGGCATGTACAAGGGAGATCCGCTGGGCCAGGTCGGCTATCTCCAGTCGTTGCTGTTCCGCGCCACCCGGCTGGTGGTCGACAGCGGCATGCATGCCAAGCGCTGGAGCCGCGAGAAGGCGACGGATTACCTCATCGCCACCACCGGCATCGCGCGCGGCCGCAGCCAGGGCGAGATCGACCGCTATACCGTCTGGCCGGGCCAGGCGTGCAGCTACAAGATCGGCCACACCGTGTGGAACGACCTGCGCGAGCAAGTGAAGAAAGCGCAGGGCGACAAGTTCGACCTCAAGCAGTTCCACGAAGTGCTGACGCTGGGCGCGATGCCGCTCGACATCTTGAAGCAGGCGGTGCGCCAGCGGGCGGGGATCGCCTAAAACCAATATGCAAAAAACGGCCCGGTGGTGCGCCACCGGGCCGTCGAGGGTCCTTCCACCCAAATCGCGAAGGGAGTGTCGAATTCCCCGCGAACTGGCTGTCTTCACGGCCCCGGCCGCGAAACCCTAATCTTCCATGCTTGTTACGCTTGCGGAACCCATCCTCCCGACAAGCATCGGGATATCGCCGGGAAGATGGGGCGCCTGCGGTAAATTCTATTTCGTCGTTCCCGCGGAAGCGGGAACCCATCTCCCAACGCCGGTTCCTGACGTGAGGTCGGGAGATGGATCCCCGCTTCCGCGGGGATGACGGGATAGAGGGCTTAGGCCGCGAACTGGTTCCCCCTGCGGCCTTTAGGCCGCAAACTGGTTCATCGTGTTGTGGGCGCCGCCGGCCTTGAGCGCGGCTTCGCCGGCGAAATATTCCTTATGGTCGTCGCCAATGTCGGAGCCGGCCATATTCTGGTGCTTCACGCAGGCGATGCCCTGGCGGATTTCCTGCCGCTGCACACCCTTGACGTAACCCAGCATGCCGGCCTCGCCGAAATATTCCTTCGCGAGATTGTCGGTGCTGAGCGCGGCGGTGTGATAGGTCGGCAGGGTGATGAGGTGGTGGAAGATGCCCGCCTGCGCCGCCGCATCCTTCTGGAAGGTACGGATGCGTTCGTCCGCTTCGATGCCGAGGTCGGTGGCGTCATAATCCGCGCTCATCAGTCTCGCCCGGTCATAGGCACCGACATCCTTGCCGGCTTCGACCCAGGCGTCGAACACCTGCTGGCGGAAGTTCAGCGTCCAGTTGAAGCTGGGCGAGTTGTTATAGACCAGCTTGGCGTTGGGGATCACCTCGCGGATGCGGCTGACCATCCCGCCAATCTGGCCGATATGCGGCTTTTCGGTTTCGATCCACAGCAGGTCGGCGCCATTCTGGAGCGCGGTGATGCAGTCGAGGACGCAGCGATCCTCGCCGGTGCCGGCGCGGAACTGATAGAGGTTCGACGGCAGGCGCTTGGGCTTCAGCAATTGCCCATCGCGGCTGATGAGGACGTCGCCATGGCCGATCGCGGTCGCATCGACGGCATCGCAATCAAGGAAGCCATTATACAGGTCGCCAATGTCGCCCGCTTGCCGGGTGAAGGCGATCTGCTTGGTGAGACCCGCGCCCAGCGAGTCCGTCCGCGCGACGATCACGCCGTCGTCGACGCCGAGTTCCAGGAAGGCGTAGCGGACCGCCCGGATCTTCGCGAGGAAGTCCTCATGCGGGACCGTGACCTTGCCGTCCTGATGGCCGCACTGTTTTTCGTCCGAGACCTGGTTCTCGATCTGGATGCAGCAGGCGCCGGCCTCGATGAACTTCTTGGCGAGCAGATAGGTCGCCTCCGCATTGCCGAAGCCGGCGTCGATGTCGGCAACGATCGGGACGATATGGGTTTCATGATTGTCGATCTGCTGCTGCAGTTTGGCGGCGCGGACCTCGTCCCCTTCCGCGCGGGCCTTGTCGAGATCGCGGAACAGGCCGCCCAGCTCGCGGGCGTCGGCCTGGCGCAGGAAGGTGTAGAGTTCCTCGATCAGCGCGGGGACGCTGGTCTTTTCGTGCATCGACTGGTCGGGCAGCGGGCCGAACTCGCTGCGCAGCGCCGCGACCATCCAGCCCGAGAGATAGAGGTAGCGGCCCTTGGTGGTGCCGAAATGCTTCTTGATGCTGATCATCTTCTGCTGGCCGATGAAGCCGTGCCAGCAGCCCAGCGACTGGGTGTAGTTGGCCGGATCGGCATCATAGGCGGCCATGTCGGCGCGCATGATCTTTGCAGTGTAGCGGGCGATGTCGAGGCCGCTCTGGAACCGGTTCTGCAGGCGCATCCGGGCGACGGATTCGGGCGCAATGCCGTCCCAATGGCCCTGGCCACCGATCAGCGTGTCGGCCTTCGCGATTTCACTTTGATAGGTCATGTCGTCATTCCCTCGGGGTGAGCTGCAAGAAAGAATGACAGCGAAGTAGACACAGGAAACGGGGTGCGGCACCCCTGCCAAAGTCCAGTTGTCGATCTTTACAAAAATCTGCTGTAAAGTTGTAAAGAGCGTACAGGAGTCGGTGTCATGGCCAAGGATCGTCCCGTCTATATGGGGCCGCGATTGCGGCGGCTGCGGCGCGAGCTGGGCCTGACCCAGGCGGACATGGCCAATGATCTGGAGATCAGCGCCTCCTATGTCGCGCTGCTGGAACGCAATCAGCGACCGCTGACCGCCGACATGCTGCTGCGCCTCGCCCGCACCTACAAGCTCGACATGGCCGAAGTGGCGGGCGACGGCGGCACGGAACAGACGGCGCGACTGCAGGCGGTGCTGAAGGATCCGATGTTCGCCGATATCGACCTGCCGCAACTGGCGACCGGCGATGTCGCGGTCAATTATCCCGGCATTACCGAGGCTTTGCTGCGGCTCTATACCAGCTATCGCGAGGAGCATCTGGCGCTGGCGGACCGGGGGGCAGAGGCGGAGCCTCAGGAGGATGGCGCCGATCCGGTGGCGGAGGCGCGGCGCTTCATCGCCGCGCGGCGCAACAGCTTCCCGCTGCTCGACGATGCGGCCGAGAAGCTGGCGGCGGAAGCAGAGGCCGAGAGCGGTCTGGCCGGCTGGCTCAAGGCCCGCCACAATTTGCGGGTGCGGCGATTGCCGTCGGACGTGATGGCGGGATCGATGCGGCGGCTGGACCGGCATCGTGACGCGGTGCTGCTGGACGATGCGCTGGACGGCGCCAGCTCGGCCTTCCAGCTCGCGCTCCAGATCGCCTATCTGGAGATGCGCAAGGGCTTCGACGCGCTGCTGAAGGACGGACAGTTCGCCAGCGAGAGCGGGCGGCGGCTCGCCCGGCGGGCGCTGGCGGGCTATGGCGCGGCGGCGATCCTGATGCCCTATACCGCCTTCGCCAAGGCGGTGGAGGCCAGGCGCTATGATGTCGAGGCGCTGGCCCGGCAGTTCGGCGTCAGCTTCGAGCAGGCGGCGCATCGCCTCACCACCTTGCAGAAGCCGGGGCAGGAGCGCGTGCCCTTCTTCTTCCTGCGGGTCGATCAGGCCGGCAATGTCTCCAAGCGGCTGGATGGGGCCGGCTTTCCCTTTGCCCGCCATGGCGGCTCCTGCCCGCTCTGGTCGGTGCATCGCGTGTTCGAAACGCCGCGCGAGGTGGTGACGCAATGGCTGGAACTGCCCGACGGCCAGCGTTTCTTCTCGATCGCGCGCACCGTCACCGCCGGCGGCGGCAGCTGGGGCGCAGCCAAGGTGGAGCGGGCGATCGCACTGTGCTGCGCGGCCGACCATGCCCATCGGCTGGTCTATAGCCAGGATGCGCCGCCGCCCGCACCGACGCCGATCGGCGTTACCTGTCGCCTGTGCCACCGCAGCCAGTGCATGGCCCGGTCCGCCCCGCCAATCGGCCGCGACATGCTGCCCGACGATTATCGGCGGACGCGGGCGCCGTTCGGCTTTGCCGATGGTTAGAGAGTGGCGCACCAACCCGCCCCGTTCGTTTCGAGCCTGTCGAGAAACGGAGGAAAGCGGGACATAAAGGTGGGCGCTTGCCGCTTCTCGACAAGCTCGAAGCGAACGGAAATAATCGCGCTGCAACAAGGGGGTGAGATTGCCCAATTCGATGCAACAGCCGTCCGGCCTCTCGAAGCGATCGCTGGCGATTGCCGGGCTGTCGACCATCGTCGAATGGTATGACTTCACCCTCTATCTCTATCTCGCCACCTTGTTGTCGCGCATCTTCTATGGCGGCGGTGCGGCGGGCGTGGGGCATGTGCTGGCGGGCTTTGCGATCGCCTATCTGATGCGGCCGCTGGGCGCGATCGTCTTTGGCCATATCGGCGATCGCCATGGCCGGCGGCCGACCATGTTGCTGTCGATGGCGCTGATGAGCGCAGCGATGCTGGCGACCGCGCTGCTGCCGACCCAGGCCCAAGCCGGGCCGATCGCCGGCTGGCTGCTGCTGGCGCTGCGCTGTGTCATGGCCTTCTCGGTCGGGGGCGAATATACCGGCGTCGTCGCCTATCTGCTGGAAGGGGCGCCGCCCGGCCGGCGGGGGCTCATCACATCCCTGGCGTCAGCGGCGAGCGAGGTCGGCGGGCTGCTGGCAGTGGCGCTGTCCGCCCTGACCGTGGCGCTGCTGGACGAGACGGCGCTGGCCGACTGGGGCTGGCGCATTCCCTTTCTGGTCGGCGCAGGGTTGGCGGCGCTCATCCTGCTGGCACGGTCGCGGATCGAGGAATCGCCCGATTTCCTGGCGCAGCGCGCCCGTGGCAGCATCCCGGCCCAGCCGCTGCGCCTCAGCCTGCGCGCCTATCGGCCAGCGATCGGCCGCGGCTTTGCCATTTCGGCGCTGGGGTCGATCACCTATTATGTCGGCATCGTCTATGTGCCGAGCTTCCTGATCGGGACTGGCCGCATGGGCGAGGCCGATGCGCTGACACTCTCGACGCTGGCGGCACTGGTGGTGATATTGGTGACGCCGCTGGTCGGCGCCCTGTCCGACCGGATCGGGCGGCGGCCGGTGCTGGTCGCGCTGGCACTCGCCGGCGTCGCGTTACCAGCCTTGCTCTTTGCCCTGATGGCCCAGGGAAGCGCACTGGGCGGCGCGCTGCTGGGCGCGACCCTGCTGGCGGCACTGGGCGGAGCAGTGAGCGCGGTCGGCGCCGTGACCACGGCCGAGCAATTTCCCGGCGAGGGGCGGCTGAGTGGCCTCGCCTTTGGCGCCACCAGTGCGACGGCCCTGTTCGGCGGCCTCACCCCCTATCTGTCGCATCAACTGACGCAGGCCAGCGGATGGGCATCGGCCCCCGGCTGGCTGATCGCGATCGTGGCGCTCGGCGTATTGCCGGTGCTCTGGCGCCTGCCCGAAAGCCCGCCAAAGCGACAACAGCCCTGCTGAGCCCCCTTCCCGCGTCGCCCGCTCTGGGCTAGCGCATGCGCCACAAAAGAAAGGGGAGCATCCTTAATGCGTTTGACGATTTCGCTGGCCGCGCTCGCGCTGGCCATCATGCCTATGGCCGTCCAGGCCCAGGACGGGGACAAGAAGAAGGATGAGGCACCGGCCGCCGAAGCTGGCGTGCCCGCCCCCAATGTCTCGGTCACCCATCATAAGAGCGTGTTCGGCGGCAAGGCGATCAGCTACACCGCGACCACCGGCGAAACCTATCTGAAGGACAAGGATGGCAAGCCGCTCGCGGCCATCTATGCCACCGCCTATGTCAAGGATGGCGGCGACAAGAAGCGCCCGATCACCTTCCTCTATAATGGCGGCCCCGGCTCGGGCTCGCTCTGGCTGCACATGGGCGCCTTCGGCCCCAAGCGCGTGGTGCTGCCCGATGCGCAGGATGACGGCGCGCCGCCCTATCCGCTGGTCGACAATGCCGAATCGCTGCTCGACGTCACCGATCTTGTCTTCATCGATCCGGTCGGCACCGGCTTTTCCCACGCCATCGGCAAGAAGGATCCCAAGGATTATTGGGGCGTCTCCGCCGACGCAAAGTCGATCGCCGACTATATCCGCCTGTGGCTCAATGAGAATGGCCGCTGGTCCTCGCCCAAATATATCGGCGGCGAAAGCTATGGCACCACCCGTTCGGTCGCGCTGATCAACGAGCTTGAAGGCGGCTATAACGACGTCGCGGTCAACGGCATCATCCTGATCTCGTCGATCCTCGACTTCGGCGCCTCGGCCGAGGTGCAGGGCAATGAAATGCCCTATATCCTCAACCTCCCCTCGATGGCGACGACCGCCTGGTATCACAAGAAGATGGGCAATCCGCCCGCCACCGTGGCCGAAGCCGCCCAGCAGGCCCGCGCCTTCGCGATCGGCCCCTATGCCGCCGCGCTGCTGAAGGGCAATCAGTTGTCGGACCAGGAACGCGCCAGCGTCCGTGCCGAACTCGCCCGCCTCACCGGCCTGTCGGAGCAATTTGTCGACCATGCCGAACTGCGCATCACGCCCGGCCGTTTCTACAAGGAATTGCTGCGCGATCGCGGCGTCTCCATCGGTCGCCTCGACACCCGCTACACCGGCAAGGATTATGATGCGGCCGGCGAGGAGCCCGACAACGACCCCAGCTTCTACGCGATCGACGGCGCCTATACCGCGGCGATGAACAGCTATGCCCGCGACGAGCTGAAGTACAAGACCGACCGCAGCTATGTGACGATCGGCGGGGTCAGCGGCTGGGACTGGAAGCTGCAGGGCCAGCGCGGCCGCGACAGCGAAGTTTACGCCAGCGTCGCCCCTTATCTGAGCAAGGCGCTGCGCGAGAATAGCGGCCTCAAGGTATTCGTAGGCCAGGGCTGGTATGATTTCGCCACGCCCTTCTTCGGCGCCGAATATGCGATGAGCCGCACCGGCTTCGATCCCGCGCGGATCCAGTATCATTATTATGATGCCGGCCACATGATGTATGTCCGCCCCGACGACCTGCGCAAGCTGAGCGCGGATATCCGGGCGTTCATCTCGCAGCGATGATGATGATGCCGCCCGCCCGGAAATCAGCCGGGCGGGCGCTGTCTTCGCCTTCGAGGCCATCCAGCGCGCTTCCTGCCCGCTTATAGGCATTTCACACGAATATATTCGCTGCCGCCCGTCCGATAATATGCCTTCCAGAACAGGGGTCGCTTTGTCTTTTCACGGGGGCAAGGGGCGTTGGCGCGACAATCGGACCATGCAGGCCCAAGCGGGCGATCGTTACGCGCTTCGATGCTGGCGGTGCTCCTCGCAGCCGTCGCACCGTCGCAAGTCAGCGCCCAGGAAAGCGCCGACCTCTCCCCGCTCGCACATGGTTCAGGCGAAACGGCTTCGCCTGCCACCCTGACCGTGAATGAGTCCATCTCCTTCGATCTCGCCAGCCTCACGCCGAAGAAACAGCCGGAAACCGAACTGCCGGACGGTGTCGGTCCATCCATCGTCGTCGATACAGATAGTCCGGCTGCAATCGATCCCGACCGCTATCGCTCGCTCGGCAGCCGGATGGCGGCAGCCAAATGGGAAACATTGGGGCTCTTCGCCTATATCACCGCGACCCAGGCCTATTGGACCGACGACACGACATCCTTTCACTTCAAGGATGAAGGATGGTTCGGCAAGAACACCAACAATCTTGGCATCGACAAGCTGACGCACGCCTTCAACGCCTATCTCTTCGCAGAATTTCTCGGCGCACGCATCGCCCACAAGACTGATGACCGGGCTGCCGCCGCCTTGCCGGCCGCTCTGCTGTCGACCGCGCTGCAATTCTACGGCGAATTATGGGATGGGCATAAGAGCGACAGCGGCTTCTCCTACCAGGACATTGTCTTCAACACGGCCGGCGCGGCCTTTTCCGTGCTGCGGCACACCGTGCCGGGGCTGGAGGAGAAGCTGGATTTCCGGCTGATGATGGTGCCCAATTCCCATGTCTATTCCTTCAAGGGCAAGGAACATTATGAGCAGCAGCATTTCCTGCTGTCGCTCGAACTGGCCGGCTTCGATGGATTGAAGACCGGCCCCTTTCGCCTTGTGGAATTGCAGGTCGGCTATCGCGGCAAGGATTTCACCAATGCGGATATTGCCGCGGGCAAGGAGCCCAAGCGCGACATCTTCTTCGGCGTCGCGCTCAACATCAAGGAACTCTTCTTCAAGAACAGCCGGTCGCGGGTCGGCCGGATGATTGGCAGCGGCCTCAACTATTTCCAGATCCCCTATACGGGTCTCTATGATAATTACTGAGGGCGTTCCTTTCGATCTTTCTTAACGCTCCTGTCCTAGCCATGGGGCATGGCAGCGCGAAATCCGGATCTTGAGCGCAGGAAGCAGGCGTTCCGCAATCGTTTCCGGCGCGATCGCCTGGGCCTGTCCTATGCCCGGCATCCCGGTGGCGAAGGCCGCTTATTGTCCGAACGCGAGGCCCTCGCCTTCATCGGGCGCCATGATGACGCGCTCGAAAATCGGGCAAGATGGTTCGGCCGGGCGATCTGGGCCTCGGTGCTGCTGCCCATATTGCTTGGCATCGCATCCCATCGCCTGGACAGCATCTTCCTGGGGCTGTGCAGCGCGTTATCGCTTTTCACATGGCTATTTGCGGCCCTGTTTTTGGGCTACCGGCAAAGCCGGCTGGAACAGGATATCTGGGCGCAGGTCGAACGCCGTCCTGCCGTTCCGGCATTGAACCACCACGAAAGGGTCAAACGCGGCTATCGTCTGTCCCTGCGCGATTGGGCCTGCTTGATCCTTATTCTCCCGCTGATCTTCTTGGTGAAGTTGCCGTCCAATGCGCTGCCACCAGACTGGCAGGGCGTTCACAGCGTCGTCAAAACAGCAATGGTTGCGTTGGTCGCCCTCTGTCTCGTTCTGCTCCTGCTCCGCCGCCTGCTCCGCAAGCCTCGCCGGCCAGCACCGTAACAATCCCCCTTTAACGCCCGTAAAATCCCCTTATGCTCCTGCCCAGCAAGGGAGATTCAATCATATGCGCCACGCGCTCACGGCCTTTCTGGCCGCTGTCAGCTTTTCGTCCATCGCCGTCGCCCAAACCCCGGCTGCGCCGCCGCCGGCTCAGCCGGCCATGGTCCAGCCGACGCCCACGCCGCAGAGCGAACTGCCCGGCCTGATCGCCAGGGACATGGAGGGGCTGATGACCCTCTATCGTGACCTGCACGCCAATCCCGAACTCTCGCTGCAGGAGGTGAACACCGCCGCCAAGCTGGCCAAGCGCCTGAAAGCGATGAAGTTCGACGTGACCGAGAAGGTCGGCGGCACCGGCGTCGTCGCGGTGATGAAGAATGGCTCGGGCCCCGTCCTCCTCATCCGCGCCGACATGGACGGCCTGCCGGTGGTCGAGCAGACCGGCCTCGACTTCGCGTCCAAGGTCCGCACCAAGACGCCCGAAGGGGTAGAGACTGGCGTGATGCACGCCTGCGGCCATGACACCCACATGACCGCCTTCATCGAGACCGCCAAGCTGCTCTCGTCCAGCAAGGACAAGTGGAAGGGCACGCTGGTGATGATCCTGCAGCCGGCCGAGGAAGTGGGCAAGGGCGCCCGCGACATGCTGGAGGACGGACTCTACACCCGCTTCCCGCGCCCGACCCATGCCATCGCCTTCCATGACGCCGCCAATCTCCAGGCCGGCGTCGTCGGCTATACGCCGGGCTATGCTCTCGCCAATGTCGACAGCGTCGATATCGTGGTGAAGGGGCTGGGCGGCCATGGCGCCTATCCGCAGACGACCCGCGACCCGATCGTGCTGGGTTCGCGCATCGTCACCTCGCTGCAGACCCTGGTCAGCCGCGAACAGGATCCGCAGGATCCCGCCGTGGTCACCGTCGGCAGCTTCCAGGCCGGCGCCAAGCACAACATCATCCCCGACCAGGCGCTACTGCTGCTGACCGTGCGCAGCTATTCGGACGAGACCCGCGCGAAGCTGATCAAGGGGATCGAGCGGATCGCCCGTGGCGAGGCGATTGCGGCGGGCGTGCCCGACGACAAGATGCCGGTCGTCAGCGTCAAGGACGAGTTCACCCCGTCCACCTACAATCCGCCCGAATTCGCCGAACAGATGGGCGCGCTGCTCAAGGGGCATTTCGCCGAGGGCCGCGTGGTCAAGACCCCGGCGGTGATGGGCGGCGAGGATTTCGGCCGCTTCTACCGCGCCGACAAGTCGATCAACAGCTTCATCTTCTGGGTCGGCGGCGTGCCGGCGGACAAGATGGCAGCGGCGCAGGCTGGCCAGATCACCCTGCCCTCGCTGCATAGTCCGTTCTGGGCGCCGGAGGCCGACAAGGTGATCGCCACCGCCAGCGAGGCGATGACCGTCCTCGCCATGGATATCCTGAAGAAGGATTGAGCTTATACGCTGACCGCGCAGCGGCGCCGATGCATGTCCATCAGCGCCAGCGCGGTCAGCGCCACGCCCAGCCCCAGGATCATGTCGACCAGATAATGGGTGCCCTCGACCGGCGTCGACAGCAGCATCGCCGCGTTGAGCGCGACAATCGGCCAGCGTAGCGCCGCGATCCGCCAGCCCGCCGCGATATACAGCACCGCCGCCGCGGTATGGAAGCTGGGCGCCGACACGATGCCGCGCAACTGCCCCAGATCGATGGCATGGACCGCATGCGTCCGCAGCGCCGGGATCAGCCCCTGCTGCCACAGCTCGCTTTCGGGCATGTAGCGAATCGGTTCGTGCCACAGATAGGAGAATGGCCCGACCGCCGGCATCAGGCTGAACAGGATCAGGGTGATGACCGCCGCCAGCCAGAAGGTCGCGATGAAGCGCCAGGCCCGTTCCTGCTCGCCCGCCCGCGCCATGCACCATAGCAGCAGGGCCGGCGTCACATAGATGCTGCGATAGGCGGCCGTTTCCAGAAATTGGAGGCCCCGGTGCGATGCCGTCAGCCGATACCAATGGAGCCAGTCGAACCCCAGCGCCGCGTCGATGCGCTGCAAGGTCGCGTCGGCATAGCCATGGGTCAGCGCCGCCACGGGATAGCTGGCCGCCGCCCCCATGACCGAGATCAGCGTGAACAGGCCGACATAGGTGGCAAATGGCGCCACCGTCCCGGCATGGCGCCAGCCGCTGCGCGGCAGGCCGAAGCGCAGCGCCAGCAACAGCGCCGCCGCCGCGCCATAGGCGATGCTGCTCACCTGCCAGAAATCGATGCGCAGGTCCGCCATGTCCAGCAGCAGGGCGAGCAGCACCATGCTCACACCCAGCGCCGCCAGAAAATGCCGCCGGATCGCCAATGGTCTCGTGACAATCGGCACCCGACGCGCCGTCTGCGCGGCAACAGGCTCAGCCAGGGGCCAGGAGGTTTCGATCGACGGCATCACGCATATGTCCGGGAAGAAAGGCGGAAAGGCCGCCCTTCCGCCTCCCGTGCTTAAGCTGCGATGAACCGTTGCATAACGCCCCTGTCAGGGCTGCAACAACCACCCCGCGCCACCGCCCAGCGCGATGATCGCCGGCATGCTCCACCGCCCCTTGATCCGCCAGGCGCAGAGCGCGCCGACCAGCAGGATCAGGCCCGCCGCCCAGAGCCGGTCCGCCCGCATTGCCGCCGCCCAGCCCAGTTGCACCAGCGTCGCCGCGATCACCCCGACCACCGCTGCCGCGACCCCCGCGAGTAGATGATGAAGCGCCGGATTTTCGACCAGCGCCTCCAGCCGCTCATAGAAGATCAGGGAAAAGGCGAAGGCTGGCAGGAACATGCCCGCCGTGATCGCCAGCGCGCCGCCCAGCCCCCCGGCCATATAGCCGGCAAAGGTCGCGAAGATGACCAGCGGCGCGGGCAATATGCCGGCCAGCGCCACCCCGTCGAGGAACAGCCCATCCGACAGCCAGCCGCGCCCGACCGTATCGCCGCGCACATAGGGAATGGCGGTATAGGCGCCGCCAAAGGTCAGCAGCCCGCCCTTCAGCCCGGCAATGAACAGCAGCAGCATGTCGGGTCGCGCGGCACCAACCACAATCGGGATCGGCGCGACCGCCACTGTCCCCTTGTGCAGCAGCAACGCCAGCATGACCGCCCCGACCAGCACTGCGCCGATCAATATGGGCCGTGCGCGAAAGGCATGGACCAGCCCCGCCGCCAGCAACGGAATCCAGAAAGGGGTGCCGAGCAAAGTCGCGGCAAAGGCGCCCACCGCCAGCGCCCAGAGCAACCGGTCCTCCAGCACATGGCCGCCGATCCGCTGCACCGCGCGCGCAATGATCGCCAGCACCACCAGCTGAATGCCGAACAGCACCGGTAGCGCCCAGCCCGCGCCGGCGATCCAGTCGCGATAGAGCCAGGCGGCGACCAGCATCAGCAGCAGACCGGGCAGCATGAAGCCCAGCCCCGCCAGCAGCCCGCCAATCCGCCCGCGCGCCATCATGCCCATATGGACGCATAGTTCATGGGCTTCGGGGCCCGGCAATATCTGCATCACTGCCAGCAAGCGGTTGAAGCGCGGCCCGGACAGCCAGCGTTCCTCCTCCACCAAGGTCTGACGCAGCATCGCGATCTGCGCGACCGGCCCGCCAAAGGCCAGGCAGCCAAAGCGCAGGAATTTGAGAAACAGCGGGAACAGGCGGATCGGCGGCGGACCATCATCCAGTGTCGTCATCGTCATCGGCTCCTGCCGCAGGCGCGGCGCATGGAGCGGAACTTGGACGATCATCGCCTGAACGGGCGCCCGCACGGCCCGTTGGCGCTCATCATAGCATCGCGCGCCGCGAAGAAAAGAGGCGGCGCAACAGGATGGGGCGGCCGTTCAGCCGCCCCTCCCGAACGGACGATCAGGCGCCGAAGCCGCCGTCGATCGTGTGCATGGCGCCGGTGACGATGCCGGCTTCCGGCCCCGCCAGATAGGCGGCCAGCCCGGCAATTTCCTCGCCCGTGGCATGGCGCTTGATCGCCATGAAGCCGTGCATGGTGGCGCTCATCGGGCCATCAGCCGGGTTCATGTCGGTATTGGTCGGGCCGGGCTGGATGATGTTGACGGTAATGCCGCGCGCGCCGAAGTCGCGGGCCAGGCCACGGGCCATGCCCTGCAGCGCCGACTTGGTCAGCGCATAGGCCGCACCGCCCTCGAACGGCATGCGATCGCCATTGACCGAACCGATGACGATGATGCGACCACCGTCGTTCATCTGCCGCGCCGCCTCGACCGCCGCATGATAGGGCGCGCGGACATTGATATCGATCATCCGGTCGACCGCATCGGCGTCCAGCGTCAGCGGATCGCCCAGCACCAGCGTGCCGGCATTGACGACCAGCACGTCGAGCGCGCCCTCGCCCGCCACCACGTCGATCACCGCCTGGCGATCGGCCGCGTCGGAGCGGATGGCACGGGCGCCGACATCGGCAGCAAGCGCGGTGGCGGCATCCTGCGACCCGGCATAGGTGAAGGCGACATCGGCGCCGTCACCGGCGAAGCGCCGCACGATCGCGGCACCGATACCCCGGCTGCCGCCGAGGACGAGGACTTTCTTGGCAGTGAAATCGGTCATGGGACAATTCCTTGCTAAATTTGTAATGATCGCTATATAAATCACCAATCGCGCCCGTCAAGGATTTTTGTAATGACCATTAAAGAAAAAGCCAAGAGCCGGGGCCGCCCGCGTTCCTTCGACGAGGACGCCGCCCTTTCTGCGGCGCAGGCACTGTTTCATCAACATGGCTATGATGGTGTCGGCGTTGCCGCGCTGGCGCAGGCGATGGGGATCAATCCGCCCAGCCTCTATGCCGCTTTCGGTGACAAGGCGGCCCTGTTCGACCGGGTGCTGGCGCGCTACGCCCGCAATGCCCTGCCGGTGGACGATATCCTTGTGCCCGGCACGCCGCCAGCCACCGCACTTACCGAACTGCTGCGGACCGCCGCGCGCATCTATGCCGCCGACCCGGCCGCGCCGGGTTGCATGGTGCTGGAGGCCGCACGGAGCGCCGACGCCACCGCCGCCGCACAGGCGCGCTGCTGGAAGGACAGGAGCGTCGACCGGGTCCGGGACTATCTGACCCCCGGCCATCCCGAGCAGGCGCTGCCGGTCGCCGACTATATGGTGGCGGTGATGTCCGGCCTGTCGTCCGATGCCCGCAACGACAAGCCGGTCGAGCGGCTGCTCGCCATCGCTGACATGGCCGGCCTCGCGCTGAAAGCGGCCCTGGCCAGCCGCTGATCTATTGGGGCCGATGCCCTTTGCGCCATTTGGTGAACAGATGGCGCGCCAGCATCAGCGGCGGCATCCGCAGCCAGTGGGACCGCACGAAAAAGGCGAAGACCAGCGCTTTGCGCGTCTCCTGCCCCCAGCCGTTGCGCGCCAGCAACCGGCTGATGAAAGCTCGGTCGCTCCAACGCAATTTATAATCGACCTCTATAGGCGCTCGATAGGCTTTGACCTCGGTATCGAAGAGATGACGAGAGAGGCGTAACGCGCGCCAAACTGCTGCGGTCAATTGGTGATGCGCCGCCTTCTCGAAGAGACAGAGATAAAAATCATCCTGTCGTTCCGACGATTCCTCACAAAGGCAATGAATATCCCACAGGTTACGCAGACCGCCCTGCAAATCGCCGTCCGCCAGCAGATGCGCTGCCGCATGACAGACCCGGTCCTCCGCGCACAGCATATATAATCCATCGGTTATCAGGATCGCGTCCGCCATCATCGCGGCGGCATCCGGCGTGGGCCGCGCGGTCAGCGGCAGCACGGTATGATGCACGTCGATCATCCGATCGCGCTCGGTGTGGATCATCGGCGGCAGCTCATGCATCCACCGCCGATAATAGGCGTCGTCATACGGGTCTTCCTTGACCCATTCCCAACCGGCCGCAATCAGCGCATCGGCCGCCGCGTCGATCCGGTCGCGCGGCACCAATATGTCGAGATCGCCGATGAAACGCCCCTGGCCGGCCGGAAGGCCCGCCGCCGCATAGGCCGTCCCCTTGAGCAGGATCACCGGCAGCCCGATCGGCGCCAGCGCCGCCCGCGCGCGGTCCGCTTCCCATATCGCCTGGCGCGCCTCCCGCGCCGCATCCTCCCGTGCATCCGCCAGGATCGGCCGCGCGGCATCGGGCACGGCCTGCCCCTCCAGCCGGAAGGCGAGCGTGCCGATCAGCCGTTCCGCCCGCGCCATCGCGATCAGACTGTTCCAGCCGGCCGCATCCAGCCCCGCCGTCGTCGCCGGATCGCGCAAGGCCCCGACCAGCAGCGCCGCGCTCATGCGATCTCGCTCCACAGCCGATCGACCAGGGCGATCGCCGCCTCGCCCGAGGGGAAGTCGATCGCCCGCGCCGGCACCTGCGCCACGAAGCGCGTTAGCGCGGCAAAGCCCGGCTCGCCCAGCGCGACATAATTGGTCGATGCCTGGGTCAGCCGCATGAACACCTCCCCCTGCCCTACCGGCCGTTCCGCCGGCCCTGAGCCAAAGCGCGGGAACAGCAGCAGCGCCGGCATCCCGCCCTCGCCCATCCGCGCCACCGCGTCGGCGCGCGGCACCATATGGCGGATATCGCCCTTGGCCGTCGCGCCCAGCAGCGACCCCATGCGCGCACCCGGCACCTCGCCCGCGATCACGTCGATCGCCTTGTTCTTGAGCGACACCAGCCGGGGAAAGGGCAGGATCGCCCCGCTGTCGAGATCGAGCAGCGCAAACTCGTCGCCCATCAGCCGCCAGCCACGCTCGCTCAGCTGCGCCGCCAGCGTCGATTTGCCCGATCCGGACTCGCCGGTCATCACCAGCACCCGCCCGTCCTTCTCGACACTCGACGCGTGGAGCAGCAGATGTCGGCGCCAGCCCAGCGCCATCTGCAGATTCATCCCCATTTCCGCCGCCAGCAGCCCGTGGGCCAGGCTCATCGGCGCGGCATCGGCCAGGCCATGGTCGCCGGTGATGAAGATGGACGGTCGCACCCAGCGCCGGATCGCGCTGGTCGGCTGCAAGCGCACGGTGAAATCGGCGATGGCTCCCTCGACATCGGGATAATCGGCATAGAGGCGCTTCAACTGGTCGATCGGCTGGGCCCAGGCGGAACCGATGCGGAAGGTCGCCGGGCCGATGCGCAGGGTCAGGCTGTGCCTCATGCCGGGCGCACCAGCCCGATCCGGTCGAGATAGGCGAGATGCTGGCCGATCTCGCCCACCACATCGCCCTCGCCCAGATCATAGAGCAGGGCCAGCCGATCGCGCAGCATCGCCGCGCTCGCCGGCAGGCCGTCGGCCATGGCGTCCAATATCTCGGGCACCGGGCTGATCACCATATGGGTCTGGCCCGACGGGCGATGATAGAGCAGGACGATATCATCCAGCGGCCGGACGATGATCGCCTCCGCCCCTTCTCGACGATAAACTTCTTCCCTGACCACGCGTCCGGCACCTCCATGGCTCCCTCTTGCCCTAAAGCCAAAAGGGTAGCCAAGTGCCTAACGCATCAGGGAAAGGCCTGCAGCGCAACGCCGACCGGAAGCTCCCGCGCGCCGACCGTCATCAGCGCGCGCATATAGGTGTCGAGCGCCCGGTCCAGCCCATGTTCGCGCACCGCCTGCGCCAGTTGCTCGGGCGGCGCAGGATGGGCCAGCGCCCATTCGATCGCACGGGCAAAGCCATCGACATGGCCGACCGGCACCGGCGGATGCTGGCCGGCGGCGGCCAGCAGCGGATGGATATTGCGGGTGCAATCGGTCGCCACCACGCCCGCGCCACAGCCCAGCGCCTCGATCATCGTGCCGGCCAGCCCTTCCCAGCAGGACGGCTGCAACAGCAGGTCCGCTTCGGCAAACAGGCTGGCCATGCGGTGCGGACAATCGACGAAGCCCAGAAACTCGACCCGGTCCGACAGGCCCAACCGCGTGCATTGCGCCTCCAACTGGGCGCGCAGCGGTCCCTGCCCGACGATGCGCAGCCGCCAGTCGCGGCCCCGCAATTGCGCCAGCGCGGCCAGCGCGGTCGCCTGGTCCTTCTGCGGCGCCAGCCGCCCGACCATCAGCAATTGCGCCGGGCGCTGCGGGCAACAGGCGGTGCCGCGATCGTTGCAGGCCTGTTCCATCAGCCGGGTGACGGTGGGGCGCGGCATCAGCCGCACGTCGCGACCGCCCAACGGCCCTTCCTCGGCCAGCAATTGCCGGTCGGTCTCGCCCATGACGATGGTCATGCTGCAGGCCCTGGCAATCGCGCGAAACCGGGTCTTGCGCGCCCAGGCGGACAGGCCCTGCTGTCCCGGCCGGACGATCGGGTTGGAAATGCGGCCGACCGCGCGGGTCTGCGTGCCCAACGTCGCGGCGGCGACCAGCATGTTGCTCTGGTTACCAGCCGAATAGACGACATCGGGCCGATGGCGCCGCACCATCGCCGCCAGCGGCAGGAATTGGGCGATCATCGACAGCCGCCGGACCCAGCGCGGCGCACAGACACGGCGAACCGTCAGCGCAGGGTCGATCATCCCGGCCAGCGGCCCGTCCAGATGCGCCAGCCATAATTCGACCCGCAGGCCGCGCCGATGGAGATGATTGGCAAGCTGGATCGCGACCCGGTCAAGCCCCCCGTCACCGGGGCGATAGAGATAGACGACCGCGAATGGAGAATGTGCCGCCACCTGGCGTGCATGGAACATGGTGTCGCCCTTGCGCTCGACGGAAATGTCGATGCTTCGACGCCGTCAACGCGGGCGACCCGTAATCGGTTCTTTCAGTTCAACCCGGCTTTAGGGCTTAGCGTGGCATTTGCAGCGATGCGAAACAGGTGAAGCCGCTCTGTCCCGACTGCAACCGACGGATATAATTCAGATAGGCCTGGTTCTGTTCATAGCTGGTGCCCGGCAGCGGCCGGCCGCGCAGCGCCTGCTTGACCTGCTCGCCGGTATAGGTGCGCCCCGTCGCCGGATAGGCGCCCGGCGTTCCCGCCGGCACCATCTGGCCATTGGGCGCGATATAATTGCCCGACCGCGACGGATCAGGCACGGGGATGGTGCAGTTGAGAACAGACGCCGCCGTATTGGCCAGCGCCGGGCGGATCGACACGATCGCCGATGCCGCAACCGCGCCGCCCATCAGCAACTGGCGCCGCGAAGGGACGGCCAGATCGGGCGCTACGGCTTGGTTCGTCGCCTTTTCAGGCTCCACGCTTTCCGGTCCGGGGATGGGCTCGCTCATGTCACAATGTTCCGCTATCGCGCTTGCCAAAGCGTAAATATTGGGCGCTATTCTCTGTAGCCATCGCAGCAAATGCGCGCAAAATCCAGCACGGTAACCATGAATCGACTGACAATTTCTCAGATTACAGCCTCGCTGGCCGTGCTTCTACTCGGCACTGGTGGCGCACTGATTCTCGGCGGATCACCGCTCGCCATCGCGCTGCCGGTACTCGCCGGCCTGATCGTGCTGGTCATCACGGCCGAAGGCGTGCCGGTCGGCCGCGACGTGCCGACGATCGCGCTCGATGCGCCCGACCTGTTCGCCCATCCCGATTTTCCCGGCCTGCTGGAAGCCATTTCCGATCCGCTGATGCTGGTCGAACGGGGCCGGATCGTCCATGCCAACCAGGCCGCCAAACGCCTGCTCGGCAGCCATATAGAGGGGGAGGATGCGCGCATCGCGATCCGCCACCCCGCCGCCGCCGAGCGGCTGGCCAGCATTGCCCCACTCGCCGAACCGGTGATGATCGAACTGGTGGGCCTGGGCACCCGCGAACAGCGCTGGCAGATGCGCATCGCCTCGGTGGGCGCAGTCGGCGACATGCGGCGCCTCGTCCATCTGGTCGACCATAGCGGCACCTATGCGGCCGAGCGGATGCGCGTCGATTTCGTCGCCAATGCCAGCCATGAACTGCGCACCCCGCTGGCCGGCATATTGGGCTTCATCGAGACGCTGGCCGACCCAGAACTGGGCAAGGATGTCGAAACCCGCAAGCGCTTCCTCAAGATCATGGACGGCGAAGCGCGCCGGATGCAGCGGCTGATCGACGATCTCATCTCATTGAGCCGGATCGAGGCGGAGAAATATCGCCTGCCCGAAGCCGCCGTCGACCTGTCGGAACTGACCGCCGAAGTGGTCGGCGTGTTCCGCACCAGCAATGGCGATCGCGGCCGTGAGGTGGAGATGGAGATCACCCCCGGCCTGCCCGCTATCCAGGGCGACCGCGCCCAATTGTCGCAACTCATCCACAATCTGGTCGGCAATTCGGTCAAATATGGCCGCCCCGGCACGCCGATCCATGTCACCCTGGGCGAAGGGCCCAGCGGCATGGTGCGCCTTTCCGTGGCGGACGAAGGCGAAGGCATCGGCCCCGATCACCTCCCTCGCCTGACCGAACGATTCTATCGCGTCGATTCGGGGCGCAGCCGGGCGATGGGCGGCACCGGCCTGGGCCTGGCCATCGTCAAACATATTGTCGAACGGCATCGTGGCCGGCTGGATATTTCCAGCGTCCTTGGAAAAGGCACCAATGTCAGCATCTTGCTGCCCGGCGCCCCGGCCGACGACACGGCGACCAAGACCAGGGCGTAAGAAAATTTCACGCCGAAGACGCGATCCGGCCCCTATGTCATGAAAATGCAATCTGACTGTCACAAAGGCGCGATGGTCCGCGGCTAGGCGCCTCCCTGAGGGGCGCGACATTGCGAATCGCGGCCTGTTAGTTGGAGGTTTCCGTGAAGCAATTCGCCCTTTTCGCCGCGACCGCTGTGGCCGCTCTTTCGCTTGCCGGCTGCGGCGACCAGTCGGGCGGCGGCGCTGGTGCGACCCGTGACCAGATCCGCGCGGTCGGTTCCTCCACCGTCTATCCCTTCGCCACTGCGGTCGCCGAACTGTTCGTGCAGGGCAATCCCGGCATGAAGTCGCCGATCATCGAATCGACCGGCACCGGCGGCGGCATGAAGCTGTTCTGCGCCGGCGTCGGCGCCCAGCATCCCGACATTGCCGACGCCTCGCGCCGCATGAAGAAGGCCGAGTTCGATCAGTGCCAGAGCAATGGCGTGAAGGACATCATCGAGATCCAGGTCGGCGTCGACGGTCTCGCCTTCGCCGAGAGCAAGCAGGGCCCCGGCCTCAAGCTCACCCCCAAGATCGTCTATGAGGCGCTGGCCGCCAATCCCTATGGCAAGGGCCCGAACAAGGCCCAGACCTGGAAGGATGTCGACCCCAGCCTGCCCGCCATCGCCATCTCCGTCTTCGGCCCGCCCTCGACCAGCGGTACCCGCGACTCGCTTGCCGAACTGATCCTGACCAAGGGTTGCGAGACCGACCCGGCGATGGAAGAACTCAAGAAGAAGAGCGAGGACGAGTTCAAGGCCACCTGCACCCGCGTGCGCGAGGATGGCAAATATGTGGACTCGGGCGAGAATGACAATCTGATCGTCCAGAAGCTGGGTGCCAACCCCAACGCCGTCGGCGTCTTCGGCTACAGCTTCCTGGAAGAGAATAAGGACACGCTGAAGGACGTGCCGATCAACGGCATCGAAGCCAGCTACGAGACCGTCTCGACCGGCCAATATCCCGGCGCCCGCCCGCTCTACATCTATGTGAAGAAGGCGCATATGCAGGCGATCCGTGGCCTGCAGGGCTTCCTCGACACCTTCGCCGCCAACTGGAACCCCGACGGTGCGCTGACCAAGCGCGGCATGGTCGCGGCGCCGGAAGACGTGCGCAAGAAGAGCGCGGAAATCGTCAAGTCGCTCAGCGTCCTCGACGGTTCGCAGCTGAAGTAAGGGCATCATGACCGGTCCTGCAATCCTCCTGCTGCTGGCGGGCCTGGGCGCGATCGCCTGGGTCAGTGCCCGCGCCCGTGCGCTGCGCCTTGCCGGCGTGGCGCGCGCCAGCGGCCGCCGCGACGCGGTACACAGCCTGCCCGGCTATCATGGCTGGTATGTCGCGCTGTGGACGCTGATCCCCGCCGGCATCTTCCTGGCGGTATGGGCCAATGTCTCGCCCGGCCTCGTCACCCAGTCGGTCCTAGCCGACCCGGCGGCGCAGAGCCTGCCGATGGACGGCTTCTCCCGCTCCGCCATCCTGGGCGAGGCACGGGCGATCGCCACCGGTGCGCAAGCCGGCGCCTTCAACCCGGCCGCCAATGCGCTGGTCGAACCCTATCGCACCGCGCTCAGCCATTATGGCATTGCCGGCGCGGTGCTGGCGCTGGTGCTCGCCTTTGCCGGCGGCGCCTATGCCTTCACCCGCGTCCGTCCGGACTTCCGTGCCCGCACACGGGTCGAGCGACTGGTCATGGCAACGCTGCTGATCGCCTCGCTGATCGCGATCATCACCACGCTCGGCATCGTCGCCTCGCTCCTGTGGGAAAGCTTCCGCTTCTTCTCCATGGTGAACCCGATCGACTTCCTGTTCGGCACCAAATGGAGCCCGCAGTCGGCCGCCATGGGTTATGGCAATGAGGACGCGTTCGGCGCGGTGCCGCTCTTCTGGGGCACGATCTTCATCGGCGCGATCATCGCCATGATCGTCGCCATCCCGCTCGGCCTGATGAGCGCCATCTACCTCACCCAATATGCCAGCCCCACGGTGCGCAAGTGGATGAAGCCGACGCTGGAGATGCTCGCGGGCGTGCCCACCGTCGTCTATGGCTATTTCGCCGCGCTCACCATTGCGCCGGCCCTGCGCGATTTTGCGGTGATGATCGGCATCCACGGCGCCTCTTCGGAAAGCGCGCTGGCCGCCGGCCTCGTCATGGGCGTGATGATCATCCCGTTCGTCTCCTCCATGGCCGATGACAGCATCGCCGCCGTGCCGCAGTCGATGCGCGACGGCAGCCTGGCGATGGGCGCCACCACCAGCGAGACGATCAGCCGCGTGCTGATCCCCGCCGCCCTGCCCGGCGTCGTCGGCGGCGTGCTGCTCGCCGTCAGCCGCGCCATCGGCGAGACGATGATCGTGGTGATGGCCGCCGGTCTGGCTGCCAACCTCACCCTCAACCCCTTTGCCAGCGTGACCACGGTGACGACCCAGATCGTCCAGTTGCTGACCGGCGACCAGGAGTTTGACAGCGCCAAGACGCTTGCCGCCTTCGCACTCGGCCTGGTGCTGTTCATCGTCACCCTGCTGCTCAACATCGTGGCCCTGCGGGTCGTGAAGAAATATCGCGAGGCTTACGAATGAGCCCGGCTATACAAAATCCGTTCGGGCTGAGCCTGTCGAAGCCCATCACTGAGCGAAGCGAAGTGGCTTCGCTACGCTCAGCCCTGCCCTTCGACTTCGCTCAGGGCGAACGGGGAATGAAACGATGAGTGCCAAGAACCCCACCGACTGGAAGTCGGACGCCATGCGCAAGCGGATCGCCCGGCGCTATGCCGCCGAGCGCCGCTTCAAGGCCGCCGGCATGGCCGCCGTGCTGCTCAGCGCCGCCTTCCTTGCCTTCCTGCTCTTCACCATGGTCGGCAACGGCATGCGCGGCTTCACCCGCACGGAAATCGCCCTCAAGGTCGATTTCCCGGCCTCGCCGCTGCTGCTCGATCCGGCCAACATCACCGATGAAGCGCTGGCCAACGCCAATCTGCCGATGGTGACCAGCGCCGTCGCGCAAAAGGCATTGGGCAAGGATGCCGACGCGATGATCTCGCCCAGCGCCTGGATTGCCATCCGCGACGCGATCAAGGCCGATCCCAAGATCCTCGCCCGCACCGAGACGATCGACGTGCCCGCCGCGACCGCGATCGACCTCGCCGCCAAGAGCAAGGGCTCGCCCGAGGCCGAGGCCCAGGTCGCACGCCTGCGTCAGGCTGGCCTGCTCGCCACCGGCATCAACTGGGGCTTCCTGACCGCCAGCGACGGCACCGATCCGACCCAAGTCGGCATCTGGGGCGCGTTCAAAGGGTCGCTGCTGACCATGTTGGTGACGCTGGTGCTCAGCTTCCCGATCGGCGTCGCTACGGCGCTCTATCTGGAGGAATATGCCCGCAAGAGCTGGTGGACCGACATCATCGAAGTGTCGATCAACAATCTGGCGGCCGTGCCCTCGATCATCTTCGGCCTGCTCGGCCTGTCGATCTTCCTCAATCTGCTGCACCTGCCCCGTTCGGCCGCGCTGGTCGGCGGCATGACCCTGGCGCTGATGACCATGCCGGTCATCGTCATCGCCGGCCGCAACGCGATCAAGTCGGTGCCGCCCAGCATCCGCGACGCCGCGCTCGGCATTGGCGCCTCGCCGGTCCAGGTCGTGTTCCAGCATGTGCTGCCGCTGGCCCTGCCCGGCATCCTGACCGGCACGATCATCGGCATGGCCCGCGCGCTCGGTGAAACCGCGCCGCTGCTGATGATCGGCATGCGTGCCTTCATCGCCACGCCGCCCGGCGGCATCGTCGATCCGGCCACCGTCCTGCCGGTGCAGATCTTCCTCTGGTCCGATGAAGTCTCGAAGGGCTTCGTCGAAAAGACCTCGGCCGCGATCATCGTCCTGCTGGCTTTCCTGCTCGCGATGAACGGCCTCGCCATCTACCTGCGCAACAAGTTTGAAAAACTGTGGTAATCACACCCATGACCGAAGAACAGCAAAGCCTGGCCGTGGCCAATCCGAAGATGACGGCACGTGACGTCAAGGTCTTCTATGGCGAGAAACAGGCGATCAAGGGCGTGTCGATCGATGTCGACATGGACCATGTCACCGCCTTCATCGGCCCGTCGGGCTGCGGCAAGTCGACCTTCCTGCGGACCCTCAACCGCATGAACGACACCGTCGCCTCGGCGCGGGTCGAAGGCACGATCACGCTCGACGGCGAAGATATCTACGCCCCCTCGATGGACGTGGTGCAACTGCGCGCGCGGGTCGGCATGGTGTTCCAGAAGCCCAATCCCTTCCCCAAGTCGATCTACGAGAATATCGCCTATGGCCCCCGCATCCACGGCCTCGCCGCGGGCAAGGCGGACATGGACGTGATCGTCGAAAAGTCGCTGCGTCGCGCCGGCCTGTGGGACGAGGTCAAGGATCGCCTCAATGACAGCGGCACCGCCCTGTCGGGCGGTCAGCAGCAGCGTCTGTGCATCGGCCGCGCCATCGCGGTCGAACCCGAAGTCATCCTGATGGACGAACCCTGCTCGGCGCTCGACCCGATCGCCACCGCCAAGATCGAGGAACTGATCCACGAACTGCGCGGCCGCTATGGCATCGTCATCGTCACCCACAACATGCAGCAGGCCGCGCGCGTGTCGCAGCGCACCGCCTTCTTCCACCTGGGCGAACTGGTCGAATATGGCGTGACGAGCGACATCTTCACCAATCCGCGCCAGGAGCGGACCAAGGATTATATCACCGGTCGCTACGGCTGATCCCGCGCGCTTTCGAGCCAGATGCTTGCATCTGGCGGCTTAGAAAGCGCGCCACTTGAGATTCCGGCATCGATCCCTGCAGGATCGGTGCCTGCGGAGAGAAGAAACATGGCTGAACATACGATCAAGGCATTTGACGAGGAAATCGACCGGCTGCGCGGCCTGATCGCCGAAATGGGCGGTCGCGCCGAAGCGGCGATCGAGAATGCGATGCTGGCGCTCCAGCGCCAGGATCAGCGTCTCGCCGCCGAAGTCGTCGCCGACGACAAGCGCATCGACGCGCTGGAAGCGGAAGTCGAGAAGCTGGTGGTGCAGATCATCGCCCTGCGCGCGCCCATGGCCAACGACCTGCGCGACGTGATCGCCGCGCTCAAGATCGTCAGCGTGGTCGAGCGGATCGGCGACTATGCCAAGAATATCGCCAAGCGCGTGCCGCTGATCGCCGCCAACCAGCATAAGCTGGAACCGGTGTCGCTGCTGCCCTCGATGGGCCAGGTCGCGGCCGAGATGGTGCATGACGTGCTCAACGCCTTCGCCGCGCGCGACGCCGAACTGGCGCTGGCGGTGGTGGAGCGCGACCAGGTGGTCGACGATTTCTACGACAGCGTGTTCCGCACCCTGGTGACCTATATGGTCGAAAATCCCAAGACGATCAGCGAGTGCGCGCACCTGCTGTTCATCGCCAAGAATATCGAACGCATCGGCGACCATGCGACCAATGTCGCGGAAATGGTCTATTATGCCGCAACGGGCCAGACCCTGCCCGAACGCGAACGCGGCGGCACCCAGCAGCAGGAGAATTGAGGCATGGCGCGGGCGAAGATGCTGTTGGTGGAGGATGACGCGGCGCTCGCCGAACTGCTCATCTGGCATTTCAAGCGTGAGGATTTCGAGGTCGCCCATACCGTCGATGGCGAGGAAGCGCTGCTGATGGCGCAGGAAAACACGCCCGATATCGTCCTGCTCGACTGGATGGTCGAAAGCCTGTCAGGGATCGAGGTCTGCCGTCGCCTGCGCCGCATGAACGGCACCGCCAATGTGCCGATCATCATGCTGACCGCGCGCGGCGAGGAAGAGGATCGCGTCCGCGGCCTGGAAACCGGCGCCGACGATTATGTCACCAAGCCCTTCTCGCCCCGCGAGTTGGTCGCCCGCGTCGGCGCGGTGCTGCGCCGCGTGCGCCCGGCGCTGGCTGGCGAGACGCTGACCTTCGCCGATGTCGAAATGGACACGGTCGGCCACAAGGTCCGCCGCGGCGGCCAGGTCATCCCGCTCGGCCCCACCGAATTCCGCCTCCTGAAGCATTTCCTGGAGCATCCCGGCTGGGTCTTCTCGCGCGAACGTCTGCTCGACAGCGTCTGGGGCCAGGACAGCGACATCGAACTGCGCACCGTCGACGTTCATATCCGCCGCCTGCGCAAGGCTATCAATGTCGACGGCCGCCACGACATCATCCGCACCGTCCGCTCGGCCGGTTATGCGCTGGACACCGACGGCCTGAACTGATCGTCGCCCCGCGCATGCGGACAAGAAAAAACCTCCCCGGCACATTGCCTGGGGAGGTTTTTCTTTGGCGCATGCTCGTGGACGGCATTTTATCTTCCCGGAACAAAGCCCTGTGGATTTCGCCACCGCCTTGCATAAGGTGCCGGCCGGGGGGAAATCATGATTCTCGGTATCGATCTTGGAACGACCAATAGCGCCGCCGCTATCTGGAAGGACGGCGCAGCACAGCTAGTGCCCAATGCGCTGGGCGACTTGCTGACACCGTCGATCGTCAGCGTGGACAATATGGGCATGATCCATGTCGGCCGCGCCGCACGCGATCGGCTGACCACCGACCCGGACGGGACCGTCGCCAGCTTCAAACGCTATATGGGCACGGAACGCCGCGCCTCGATGAGTGGTCACAGCTACTCGCCCGAAGAATTGTCCGCCTGCATCCTGCGCTCGCTCAAGGCCGATGCGGAGGCCTTTTGCGGCGAGCCGGTCAGCGAAGCTGTCATCACGGTGCCCGCCTATTTCAACGATCGCCAGCGCAAGGCCACGCGACGCGCGGGCGAACTTGCCGGCCTGACCGTGCGGCGCCTGATCAACGAACCGACGGCGGCGGCGCTCGCCTTTGGCGTCCACGATCGCGACGAGCATGAACCCTTTCTGGTCTTTGATCTGGGCGGCGGTACCTTCGACGTGTCGATCGTCGAGATGTTCGACGGCATCATCGAAGTGCGCGCCTCATCGGGCGACAATCATCTGGGTGGCGACGATTTCAACAGCGCGATCATCGCACTGGCCCGCGCCGCGCTGGAGGCCGAAACGCCGCTGGACGACAAGGATCCGCAGCGCCTGGATGCCCGCCTGCAGGTCGCGGCCGAAGCCACGAAACAGGCCCTGTCCCTCGCCGACGAAGCTGACTTCACGCTGGTCATCGGCGACGAGCAACGCAGCACCCGCATCACCACCCGTGCGCTGGAGGAACAGGCCCAGGGGCTGCTCACCCGGCTACGCGACCCTGTGCTGCGATCCCTGCGGGATTCCAACATCGACGTCCGCGCCCTCAGTGAAGTCGTGCTGGTCGGCGGGGCGACGCGCATGCCCATCGTCCGCCGCGCCATCACCCGCATGTTCGGCCGCTTCCCCAACAGCACGGTCCATCCCGATCATGCCGTGGCGCTCGGCGCGGCGGTGCAGGCGGGGTTGCTGGCCAGGGACGCCGCTCTCGACGAGATCCGGCTGACCGACGTCTGTCCCTTCACCCTGGGCGTCAACCATTCGGAGCGCGACGCGCGCGGCCATTTCCATCATGGCCTCTTCTCGCCGATCATCGAACGCAACACCGCCATCCCGGTCAGCCGCGTCGAAACCTATCGCACCGTGTCCGACAATCAGCGCTACATCGAATTCGGCATCTATCAGGGTGAGGCGCGCGAAGTCTCCTCCAACGTGCTGCTGGGGTCGATCAGCATCCCGGTGCCGCCACGCCCGGCCGGCGAGATACTGGTCGATTGCCGATTCAGCTATGACAGCAGCGGCCTGCTGGAGGTCGACGTCGTGGTGCCGGAAACGGGCCAGAGCCGCAATCTGGTGATCGTCGACGAAAGCGAGCAGCGCGCCGAACGCGACCTGGCCGAAAGCCGGGCGCGCCTCGCCGCACTCAAATTCCACCCGCGCGAGGCGATGGAAAATGTCGCGGCGCTCGCCCGCGCGCGCAAAGGATACGAATCCTTCATCGGCGAGCGGCGCGAAGCCATTGGTCGCTGGATCACCCAGTTCCAGTCGGTGCTGGAAACCCAGGACAGCCGGCTGATAACCGAGGAGCGCAGGCTCCTGCTCCAGAATCTGGACCTGGTCGAAAAGGATTATGGGCTGTGAGCCCTTCGAACGCCTGGCAATTGCTGGGGATAGAGGCGACGGCGGACAGTAAGGCGATCCGCCGTGCCTATGCCGCCCGGCTGCGCGCCATCGATCCGGACCAGGATCGGGATGGCTTTGCCGCGCTGCGCGACGCTCGCGACCAGGCCCTGATGCTGGCATCGGGCGAGGTGGCGGATGCGCCGTCCACCGGCATCATGATTGACGGGATAGAAGTCATCGTCCCGTCGCCGAACGTGGCTTTCAGTGGCTCCCTTCCGGCCACATGCGATATCGCATTCGCCCCCTTGTCGATCGCGCCCGCAACGCCGCCCCCGGATTGGCGCATGCCGCCCATCGCGCCGGATTGCCGGATCGCGACGGATGGGGGCGATGCGATCGCCCTGCCCCTGCCCGACGGGGCCGACGCGCTGATCGTGCCGACGGTGACGCGCGCGGAGGTGCAGGATCTCAGCCGCGCCGACCATGCGCTCCATGCCCTGCTCTATCCCGATCCGGACGCGGAGTCGCAGGATCGTCCGATGCATCCGACGGACATCGTCAACGGCACTACCCTGATCAGCCGCATCCATGCCGAAGCGCAGGATGGCGCGATCGACCTGCATGCCCGCATCGACGACTGGCTCGCCAACATCCTAGCCGGCTCCTGGCCCCGCGCCCAGCCGCTGCTCGCTCCGGCCGCCCGCCTGTTCGGCTGGGAGGCGCTGGACGGCCAGATCGACGCGCCACCGGCAGTCGACTTCATCAACCGGCGCCTCGCCTCCGACCGCTTCGCCCAGCAGGTGCAACAGAAAGGCCACCCGCTCCATCGCGCCTGGCAGCAATTGGCCAAGCCGACCCGGCCGGGGCAGAGCTGGGCGCTATGGTGGCAGGGCGCCAAGGTTGACGAACTGATAACGACGATCCGCCGTGACTATCCCGAACTGGAGCAACGGCTGGACTGGCATCGCATTGCCCTGCGCGAGGAACGCACGGGCCTAGCGATCGCATCCTTCGGCGGTCGCATCCTGTTCGGCGTCGTCCTGCTGCAGTTACTCGGTGCCATGGCGCGCTGTCAGGACAATGGATCGCCCATGCCCAGTCTGCCGAGCGCCAGCGACATCCCCGTCGCCACCGCCCCACGCGTACCCGGCGGCCTGGGCGATGTCGCGGCCGACATGCAGGCGGCGGTACGCGCTGCCTTCGGCAAGGATATCCCGCTCGACCTACTCAATGCCCAGGCGCCGCTCGTCCATGCGCTCTTCGCCAGCAACTGGCGCGCCGGCATGGGCATGGGGTGGACCCGCGCCCGCTATGTCGAGGCGATGACCGGCATCATCCGCAATCGCTATGCCCTGCTCGCGCGGCAGAAGGGCGGCGACAGCCTGATCGCGATGCAGCGCCAGCGGCTGAAGGAAGAACGCGCACTCAAGGGCGATCATTGGCACGCCTGCGCCGAGGCGGCCAAGCATGGCGCCTTTGCCGATCCCGAGCTGATCCCGGCCGATCTGCGGGATCCGGCGCGGGCGCAGGTCGCCGACCTGGTCATCGCCATGCCCGACAATCCGGTGCTTCCGCCGACGGGCGGCAGCTTCTCCATCCCCGGCCAGATCGTGCAGCGCGTGATCGACCAGTCCGGCCTGTCGCTCGATCAGGTCAGCGCCGCCTTCCAGAACAAGGGCAAGGATCGGGAACAATGCCTGACCCATATCGCCCTGCTGGATGCCGCGCTGGATGCAAACAAGGCCACCCGCGCCGCCCTGTTGCCGCACATCTGAACCGGCGATCGCGCATAGGAAAGAAGCGCCCTGCCTTGCGGCAGGACGCTTCTTGTCCATCAGCCAGCGGCCAAGCCGCGATCAGGCCGCGCGGCGGGCCTTGTTCAGCTTCTTGAGCAGCATGTCGCGCTTCAGGCGCGACAGATGGTCGATGAACAGCACGCCTTCGAGATGGTCCATCTCATGCTGCAGACAGGTGGCGAGCAGCCCTTCCAGCTGTTCCTCGTGGATGCGGCCGTCGCGGTCCATCCAGCTGGCGCGGATCACCGCCGGGCGCTCCACCTCGGCAAACTGGTCGGGCACCGACAGGCAGCCTTCATTATAGACCGACTGCTCGTCCGATTCCTTCAGGATTTCCGGATTGATGAACACCATCGGCTTCTTGACCGGCGGCGCGCCTTCCTCATCCGATTCCGGTTCCTGCAGATCCATCACCAGGATGCGCTTGGGCACCCCCACCTGGATCGCGGCCAGGCCGATGCCCGGCGCGTCATACATGGTTTCGAACATGTCGTCGATCAGACGCTGCAGATCGTCGTCGATCGCCTCTACAGGGGTCGAGATGGTACGCAGGCGCGGATCGGGCGCCTCAAGGATTGGAAGAATGGCCATGGCCAAAACATAAGCGGAACGGAGGAAAATTTCAAGCGAGACGGGCGCTGGCCCACGCACCGCTTGCCGCCCCGCTCGGCGGGGTCTAGGCGAAGGAGCGTGACCGACGAAACCGCACAGCAGCGCCGCTACAAATCCTTCGAGGATACCCACCAGATGCTGATCGAGCTGGCGGTCGGGCTGATCGCCGATCGCGGCATCGATGCGCTGTCGCTGTCCGCCCTCGCCCGCGCCGCCGGGGTCAACCGCACCACCATCTATTATCATTTCACCGATCGTGACGCCTTGGTCGCGGCGGTGAAACTCTGGTCCTCGCAGCAGATCGTTGCCGCCTTCCGCCCGGAACTGCCGCGCCAGGCGCGGATCGACTATGTCACCCGCTTCGTGCTCGACAATCCCGCTATCATGTCGCTGTGGATCGAGGATTTCATCGCACCCGGTGACATCCGCGCCAGCTATCCGCATTGGGACGCCCTGGTATCGGGCATCGGCACCAGCCTTGCCGCCGCCTTCCCCGACGAGCCGGTCGACGCCGAAGTCTATTGCGTGATGCTGCTCACCAGCGCGCTGATCGGCCCGCGGGTCTTTCGCCATCGCGTCGCCCCCGATCTCGACACCGAAGCCACCATCGCCCGCTTCCGCCAGGAACAGCAGCGGGTGTTGCGCCGGGATGGCATCGCAGACGACTGACAAAATTTACAACAATAGTGTTGCAAATTCAGACTGGCCCGCTCATGCTGTCGAAAAGATAGACAGCGGAGAGCGATGATGCACGGCGAACGGCCCGGCTTTCAGGGCATGAGCGACGACAGTCTGGCCTGGCTCGGCACCGCGCCGATCCCGGCCGCCCCCTATCATGATCCGGCCTGGTTCGAGCTGGAACGGGAAGCGGTGTTCCGCCGCGCCTGGTTGCAGCTCGGCCATGTCTGCGAACTGCCCGACAGCGGCAGCTTCATCCGCCGCGAGATCGAGGCATTCAATGTGTCGCTGCTGATCGTGCGCGGCCGCGATGGCGAGATTCGCGCCTTCCACAATGTCTGCACCCATCGCGGCACCCAGCTGGTCGAGGAGGAAAGCGGCAGGCGAAGCACCTTCTCCTGCCCCTATCATCGCTGGTCCTTCGGCACCGATGGCGCGCTGCTCGCCGCCCCCGATTTCGATCGCTTCTTCATCGACAAGGCCGACTGCGCCCTGCCCCGCGTCGCGCTCGACATCTGCGGCGGGCTGATCTTCGTCCATCTCGGCACGCCGGACAAAGGCCTGCGCGACGATCTTGGCCCCTATGCGACTATGCTCGACGGCTTCCCCGCAGCGCAGGCCACCACCTTCTCCGAATATGTCTATGAGATCGACGCCAACTGGAAGCTGACCTACGACAATTTCCAGGAAAATTACCATCTCCGCTTCATCCATCCCCGCTCCGGCGCACCGGCGGTGGGCGAGGATAATCCGTTCGGCTATCCGGTGAAGATGGGCTTTCACGGCCCCCATCGCACCCAGACGATCTGGACCAATCCCGATCCCGCACCCAAGCCCGTGCAGGCGCAATCCTTCGGCCGCGCCGCCCGCTTCGCCATGACCGACGGCACCGCCGGCCCGCACAGCCGCGACTATCTCGCGCTCTTTCCCAATTTCTTCATCCTCGGATCGCCGGCCCAGCCCTTCTCCCACACCGTCTGGCCGATCGACGCGCGCCGCTCGCGCGGCGTGATCCGCCTCTACTGGAAGGGCGAGGATGACTGCGCCAGCCGCCGCTATGCCCGCGAATATGCCATGGCCAGCGCCCGCGACATCCATGCCGAGGATCGCGACGTGATCGAGGCGGGGCAGCGCGGCCTCAACAGCGGCGCGCTCAAACATATCCATTTCCAGGCGCAGGAGGCGCTGTGCCGCCACCTCTTCACCGCCGTCGACGAAAGGGTGCAGGCCTATCGTGCCGACCTGGCCGGCACTGCGCCCCGGCCCGTCTCGCGGGCGGAGGCAATGGCATGACCACGCTCCTCCCCGCTGGTTTCGATGCGCTCGCCCCCTTTGCCGATCGCTGGGCGATCGACGGATCGATCGCCCGCGCCGCCCGGCGCGGCGATGCCGCCCCCGCCGACCGCACCGCCTTCTTCGCGGCGGCCGCGCCTTTGCTCGACGCCGCCCTCGCCCATCTCGACCGCTACCCGCTCGACGCCCTGCCGCCGGCCGAGCAAGGGCTGATGGACATGATGCTGACCCTCGCCCATGTCTCGCTGACCGAAGAGATATTGGGCGACCAGGAACCCGCCCACGCCCGCCAGCGCCAGCATATGCGCATTACCCGGACCCCGGCGGGCGCCTGAGAGACGCAGGCCCGCCCCGTCATTCCAAGCGCAGCAAAGCAATGACGAGGATCGGGCTTTGACCGCTGCCGACCATTTTTGGTCATTGTTTTTGCGATGCTGAACGCGCCAAAGCTGACGCTGGAGATCAAGCTACGACGCCTGAGAAATTAGACCGCCGAATGCGATGCAAGCGATGGGCTATATGATCCTTTTGCGTCCCGAGCCGTGATGAATAATCGCATGGCGAAGCCAAGCGGTGGCTGCACCTGCTGCTATATTGCCGATGATGATCACTGGCACCAGTAGGAATGCCTCTTTCGCACTGTTGCCGGGACGGATCAGTAAGATCAGAAAGATGCCGAACAACGCACCGCCGATGCTGCCCACAGCGATCCATCTGCCAAGTCTTGCCCATCTGGCATCAACGCTCGCTCGTTCGTCCAAAAATGCAGCGCAAGGGAATGTAAATGCCACGCTAATGACATAACCGACAGGCACCGATAACGTCAGCCCCATGAACAGACCGGCTGAAAATACAAATGCGCCAGCCTCTCCAGTAGCTCCTCCTTTCCCGGCCAGAACCATAAGGAGCAGAAGGAAAACCACAATCGAAAAACAAAAAGCGGGGCCTGCAACGATAGGAGCCACTAAGCTAGCAACTTTGCGGTGGCGCTTTTCATTTGTTTCGTTCATATGTGCATATGAGCAACCGCAAGTTAATTTTGGCCTAAGCGTCAAGGCGTGTCCGCTATTGCACAATTTTGCTTTACAAGCCGCCAGTCCGCTTCCCACCCAAATCCGCCGCCCTTCCCGTCCATCATCCGGCCTGTCCTACACGCCGCTTGTCTGATCTACTGCCCGGATGGATCATCATCCTCCTGCCCTTTTACCCCTGTCATGGCCCGCTGCGCACGAGCCATCGACGCGTGGTGATCGCGCCATAGAGGCGTTCCTGGTGCGCGGCAGAAGCGCGATTGTCGCGTCGCAGGGGCGATGCGGGCGCAGATTCGACACCGACACCCCATGGGTGGTGACGCGCCACCGGCGCAAAGCCGGCGCGTCGCAGGCGCGTTCCCGGCGCATTTCGCCCAAAAAGCCCGATAACGGTGTGAACTTCGGGAGACGCGTGCCCCCGCCTTTGGGCCGTCCCTCAGCCCAGCGGTCGCCGCGCGCGCAGCGCCTGGGCCAGCGTGCCCTCGTCCAGATAGTCGAGTTCGCCGCCCACCGGCACGCCATGGGCCAGCTGGGTCAGGCGGATCGGGAAGCGCTCCAGCCGCTCGGCCAGATAATGGGCGGTGGTCTGCCCCTCCAGCGTGGCGTTCATCGCCAGCACCACCTCATCTATGCCGCCGGCCTCGACCCGCGCGACCAGCGCATCGATGCTCAAATCCTCGGGCCGCACCCCCTCCAGTGCAGAGAGGCGGCCGCCCAGCACATGGAAGCGGCCGGGGAAGAGGCGCGACTTGTCCAGCGCCCACAGGTCCGCGACATCCTCCACCACGCACAGCGCCCGCGCATCGCGGCGCGGATCGGCGCAGATGCCGCAGGGATCGACCGTGTCGACATTGCCGCAGGTCTGGCAGGTGACCAGCCGTTCGTTGACCGCCGCCAGCGCGCGCAGCAGCGGCTCCAGCGCGCCCTCGCGCTTCTTGAGCAGATGCAGCACCGCGCGGCGCGCCGAACGGGGGCCAAGGCCGGGCAGTCGCGACAGCGCCTGGGTCAGCGTCTCGATTTCAGGTGAAGCCATATCGTGAGATAAGGGGTTGCATGTCTTTCCGACAAGAGCTTTGAGGACGGACTTGGAAATACGCCGATGGCGCATTTCAAATGCGGTGCCAGCCCGCTCCCCCACCCGGCCACCTAACGGCAGTATCTTGAAGGGTGGCCGGGTGGGGGAGCGGGCTGGTGCGGGAAGCGGAAAAAACTATGCGTATCATCTATATGGGCACCCCCGATTTCGCCGTTCCAGCGCTCGATGCACTGGTGAAGGCCGGGCATGACATCGTCGCCGTCTATAGCCAGCCGCCCCGCCCGGCCGGCCGTGGCAAGGCGCTGCGCCCCTCCCCGGTCCAGGCCCGCGCCGAGCAACTGGGGATCGAAGTGCGCACGCCGGTTTCGCTCAAGGATGAGGCAGTGCAGGCCGCCTTTGCCGCGCTCGACGCCGATGTTGCGGTCGTCGCCGCCTATGGCCTGATCCTGCCGCGCGCGATCCTGGCGATGCCGCGCCATGGCTGCCTCAATATCCATGGCTCGCTACTGCCGCGCTGGCGCGGCGCCGCGCCGGTGCAGCGCGCCATCCTGTCCGGCGACAATGTCACCGGCGTCACCATCATGGATATGGAGGCCGGGCTCGACACCGGGCCGATGCGCGCCAAGCATGTCACCCCGGTCGCGGACAAGACGGCCGGCGAATTGACGCAGGAACTGGCGCAGGCCGGTGCCGAGCTGATGGTCGATGTGCTCGACGATCTTGCCGGCCATCCGCCAGTGGCGCAGCCCGAAGAGGGCGTCACCTATGCCGCCAAGATCGACAAGGCGGAGGCACGGATCGATTTCAGCCGCGACGCGCATCAGGTCGAACGTCAGGTCCGCGCCTTCAACCCCTTTCCCGGCGCCTTCTTCAAATATGGCGGCGAACGCTTCCGCATCCTCGCCGCCACGGTCGAGGATCATGCCGGGCCGGCGGGCGAACTGCTCGATCACAGCCTGCTGATCGGCTGCGGCCATGGCGCGATCCGTCCGACGCTGATCCAGCGCGCGGGCAAGGCGGCGATGTCGGCGGGCGAATTGCTGCGCGGCTTCGACATGCCCACCGGCAGCCGGGTCGACGCCTGATCCGATGACTCGTTTCGCCTTCACCGTCGAATTTGACGGCCGTCCGTTCATGGGCTGGCAGCGTCAGGCCCATGGCCCCAGCGTCCAGCAGGCGATCGAGGATGCGATCCATGCCGTCACCGGCGAGCGCGCCATCCTGCACGCCGCCGGCCGCACCGATGCCGGCGTCCATGGCCTGGCCATGCGGGCCCATGCCGATGTCGAAAAGCCGCTGACGCCCTTCCGCCTGATGGAGGCGATCAATGCGAAGCTGCGGCCCCATCCGGTCGCGATCCTCGCCTGTGAGGAAGTCGCGCCCGACTGGCATGCCCGTTTCAGCTGCACCGGCCGCGCCTATATCTACCGCATCGCCAATCGCCGCGCGCCGCTGACGCTGGAATCGGGGCTTGCCTGGCGGGTGATCCAGCCGCTCGACGCCGACGCCATGCATGACGCCGCGCAGATACTGGTGGGGCATCATGATTTCACCACCTTCCGCTCTGTCCATTGCCAGGCGGCCAGTCCGCTGAAGTCGCTGGCGATGCTGAATGTCTCGCGTGAAGGCGATCGCATCGCCATCCGGGCGGAGGCGCGATCCTTCCTCCATCATCAGGTTCGCTCGATGGTCGGCTGCCTCGCCATGGTCGGCATGGGCCGCTGGAGTGCGGAGGACCTGCGCGATGCGCTGGAGGCACGCGACCGCGCCCGGCTGGCGCTCAACGCGCCGCCCGACGGCCTCTATTTCGTGCGTGCCGATTATAGCAGCGCGGTGGTCACCAGCTGATTCTTGCCGGCGCGCTTGGCCGCCAGCATCGCCTCGTCCGCGCGCGCCACGATGCTGTCCAGTTCGGTGTCATCGTCGGGGATCAGCGTGACCAGCCCAAAACTGCCGCTGACACCGCCATGTGCGCCGCCCAGTTTCATCAATCCGACGCGCAGCGCCTCGCCCAGGTCCGTGCCTTCCTCGTCGACCAGCAGCACGAACTCGTCGCCGCCCATCCGCGCCACGACATGGCGAGTGGCGACCATATCCTCGATCAGCCGCGCCACATCGACCAGGCAGCGATCCCCGGCGCTATGCCCGCGACTGTCGTTCAATTGCTTGAACCCGTCGAGATCGAGATAGATCAGGCTGACGGCGCGATGCACCTCGGCTGCCTGCCGCAACAAGGCCCGCGCCCGCACCACGAAGCCACGGCGGTTGAGCAGGCCGGTCAGCGGATCATGGATCGCATCGAAATGGGCCTGCCGCATCTCCGACAGATCCTCGACCACGGCGACATAGAATTCGGGCGCGTCCCGCTCGTCGCGAACCAGCGCCACGGTGAGGTTGATCCAGATCAGCGATGCGTCGGCGCGGATATAGCGCTTCTCCAGCGTATAGCGCTGCAACTCGCCTCGGTGCAGCCGGCCAAGCAGCGCGACATCGGCATCCAGATCATCGGGATGGGTGATCTGCTGGAAACCCAGCCGCATCAGCATCGCGGCCGAATAGCCGGTAATCTCCTCGAAGCGGGGATTGACGGTCAGGAAGGTGCCGTCGAGCGCGACATGGGCAATGCCGACCGGCGCGTGCTGGAAGGTCGCCTGAAACCGGCGCTCCGCATTGGCCAGATTGGCCTGGATCGTCTGCGCCTCCTGGCTCAGCGCCCGCGCGACATGGGTCAGGCGGTCGATCCGGCAGATCGCATCCGGGGTCATCACGGGATCGCGATCAGGAACAATGGACTGGGCGGAGGCGATGGGCACGATGGGCGACTATTCTTTCCTGACTTTGTCGCTTCCTCCTGCGCCCAACCAGGTAAAGACTCTCTTTAGATTACATAATTTGCTGACCACAGCCTATTGGAGCCGGGTGCGGAACGGGGTGAAGTCGGTGCCCGCGTCATAGACGTCGAGCCCCTCGCGCCGCTTGAGACCATTGACCACCACATAGGTGACGGGCGTCAGCACCGCTTCCCAGCCGACCTTCATCGCCCAGTTGGTGACCATCACGGTCAGCACCTGCGCCGTGGTCCAGTCGCCATAGAAAGCGAGCGGATAGAAGAGCAGGCTGTCGACCCCCTGCCCCACCACGGTCGAGCCGATGGTGCGCATCCACAGATGCCGTCCCTGGGTGATGATCTTCATCTTGGCCAGCACGAAGCTGTTGGCCAGTTCCCCCGCCCAGAAGGCGCAAAGCGAGGCAAAGACGATCCGCCAGGTGCTGCCGAACACCGCCTCATAGGCTTTCTGGTCGGGCCAGCCCTCGGCCGGCGGCAAGGCCACCACCACCCAGCTCATCAGCGCCATGAACAGCATCGCGGCAAAGCCCGCCCAGACGCAGCGCCGCGCCCGTGCATAGCCATAGACCTCTGTCAGTACGTCGCCGATCACATAGCCGAGCGGAAAGAAGAGGATGCCCGCGCCAAAGGTCACGCCACCCAGCGACGACAGCTTGGCCGCACCGATCAGGTTGGACAGCAGCAATATGGCGACGAAGGCCGCCATGAAGAAATCATAATAACGCAGCGGCCGTGCGCCCAGCACGGTCGCGTCGATTTTCCGGATGCCCGCGTCGCTCATCCTTCAGTGCATATCCCGCCGACACACGATTGCAACGGCTGCGAAAGATTGCGCCGCGGCCCAAGCCCCGCTATCGCTCCCGCGCACGGCCCCGTAGCTCAGTTGGATAGAGCATCCGCCTTCTAAGCGGATGGTCGCAGGTTCGAATCCTGCCGGGGTCGCCAACGAAATATCGGTTGTCAGTAAGACTGCTCCTTTGCTTCATTTTCGTGATCCTCTGAGAGGCAGAATTGGCCGATTTCGGCCAATTCGGTTTTAGAGGGTGTAGTGAAGTATGCGGTTTCCGCCGTCAGCGAAGAGTTAGGAACGTCCCATTCAGGACGGCAAATCGAGGCGATCGAGTATCCGTTTGAGCAATGCCCAAGGTCCATCCCGGCGCGGATGCGATGATATTCCCACCCGGGTATCCATCCCCTGCACCCCTAGCCGGCGGTTCTCGCACTGGACGATCCGGGCGGTGTAATCGCTGACGTCCGCCAGCCTACTCTCGTTCTCGATCTTCATCTGAGCGATATCGAAGGCCGTTGTTTCGTCGCCACCTGGCCAGATTGTGATCGTGACGATCATCATGACCTGCGCGCCTCTCTACGGCGCGAACCTGGATTCGAGTTGCAGGTCCAGTCCCTCGGCCAACGCACTTTGGGGGTTGCTGGCCACCATCGCCAAGATCGCCCCCATCGCGTCCGACACCATAGAGACCGCCAGCGGGTTGCTCGCGTCGTACCCTCTGCGGACCTCAGCCTGGTCCGCCAACTGTCTTCCATAACGAAGTCTGAGCAATCCTCTCGCCTCGGCGAGATCGCAGGCCATCATCGCATGGTAGACATGGTGGATCTGATCCACCCGCACATCGACGATCGTCGCGGTGTAAAGCGTCCGACCATGTTCGACACTGTCCCGGTCCCTGCCGGTATTCCAGAGCCCTCCGGCCACCGTCTCTCCGGTCATGCCCGCGTCACGACGGAGGATTTGATCGACCAGATCACTTGGCATGCCCAGTTCCAGATCGAGTGAGTGGAACATGATACACCTCATCAACCCCGGCGCGGTCAAACACGCTTCCAGCGGTCGCGCTCCGTCAAACGGAGGCTGCGGGCTATACAGCCAGGCCAATGGATCGGACGGCAAGCTGTCACGCTCAAACCGAGCGCCGGTTTCAACGGCCGCTATCACGAGGCGATCGACCATCTTGTAGGTCAAATCGAATGACACATCGTCGGGGCTATCGCTGGCTAGCGGATCAGGGCGTCCCAACAGAGCTGAAGTGGTAAAGTAATCCAGCGCTGAGCGCTGGGTCCGGGCAGCTATTCTCTGTTCGTACATCTCATGCGTCAGCATTGCGAAACCCTTTCTGTCACCATCCTTTTCAAAAGAAGCCTGCGCGAGTCGCTTGCTCCACTTGCAGACTTGTACATTCATTTCAATGATTCTGGAATCATAGAATTGAACGATGTCCGATTTGCTGTTTCAACGGACGTCGAAACGGACATTGGCCGGTACATTGTTGGTTTGGCTGACGGATCTGTCCGTCACTAACCGTTTGACCGGTTGGGATGGATCGCTGATAGTCTGGCCCATGGACTCATCAGCAATGGTCGAGGCCCTGGCTGCGCTGGGGCAACCGACTCGGCATGATATCTACCGCCTCCTCGCCCGGGCGCCTGAAGGCCTGCCGGCGGGAGAAATCGCGCGCCACCTCAATGTCGCTGCAAACACGCTATCTTCCCACCTGGGAATTCTATCGCGTGCCCACCTGGTCTCTTCGCGCCGTGCGGGAAAACAGGTGATCTATCGGGCTGATACAGCCGCAGCGTCGTCCATCAGCACATACCTCAATGGTCTGGCCTCAGTGACGCCCTGAATTTTCTGAATACGCTCAGCTTCGCTCCTCGAAACTCAGGAGTGAAGAAAAATGGAAGATCGCATTGCCCACTACATGGTGACCTTCACGCCTCAGCAGTGGCCGGAAGCTTACCGGCGCGCTCTGGAAGTCGAAGAGCTCCCAAGGAAGGGCAGTCGGCGAGTGGCAGCAGCTGTTACCGCTGCCGCCACTCGGCTGGGGTATAAGGAGCGCAACTTCTTCAGATCATTCGGGCGTACAAGGACTCGCTCCAGTTGAACGATCAGGTTCTGTCCAACTACCCCCGTCAGCTTCCTGCTGAAACGAGAGTGTCCGTCGTCGAAACATTTGGCACAGATGGGATCGTGGATTAGCGGAGAGCGGGCCTCGTCTGGGGCTTGATGTTAGGCGGCGAGCTTGCGGTGAAGCAAGCGGCGATGTTCGATGGTCTTTCGCTTGATGGTTTCGCGGCGCCTGATGATGGCGGGAGCCCTGCCGAAGTAGGCGTCTGCCGGGGTCACGTTGCTCAGGCTCTCGTGGTAGCGCTGGTGATTGTAGTGCTCCACGAACGCCTCGATCTGGGCCTCGAGGTCGCCGGGCAGGAAGTAATTCTCCAGCAGGATGCGGTTCTTCAAGGTCTGGTGCCAGCGCTCAATCTTGCCCTGAGTTTGCGGATGCAACGGGGCTCCGCGAACGTGGCTCATCTGCTGGGCCTCGATGTACTCGGCGAGTTCGCCCGCGATGTAGCCGGGGCCGTTGTCCGATAACAGCCGGGGCTTGTGCAGCACCGTGGCACTATCGCAACCCGAGGCCTTGAGAGCGAGGTCGAGCGTGTCGGTGACGTCCTCGGCGCGCATGTTGGTGCACAGCTTCCAGGCGATGATGTAGCGCGAATAGTCGTCGAGCACGGTCGAAAGGTACATCCAGCCCCACCCGATGATCTTGAAGTAGGTGAAGTCTGTCTGCCACATCTCGTTCGGCCGGGTGGTCTTCGTGTGGAACTGGTCGGCGGCCTTGATCACGGTATAGGCCGGACTGGTGATCAGGTCGTGCGCCTTCAACAGGCGGTAAACCGTGGCCTCCGACACGAAGTAGCGCTTCTCGTCGGTGAAGCGCACGGCCAGTTCGCGGGGGGAGAGTTCGGTCGCATCAAGCGCCATCTCGACGATCTGCTCGCGGACATCCTCGGAAATGCGGTTCCACACCCGGCCTGGCGCACAGGGGCGATCCTCCAGCGATTCGGGGCCGCCTTCGAGGAAGCGATCATACCAGCGGTAGAACGTCCGGCGGGGAATGCCGAGCTTATCCAGCGTGTGCTTGGCGGGCAGGTGCGACTGCTCGACGATCCTGATGATCTCCAGCTTTTCTGCGGCAGGGTACCTCATTCGTCGTCGCCCCCATCCGCGATCATGCTTTATGGGATGGCCCGCCCCTTTTCCCCGGCATCGGATATGATGCTGGTGCTTGAAGAGGAAAGGAGCGGACCGATGTCTATTGTGATCCTTGGCGTTGATTTGGGCAAGAATGCCTGCAGTGTGGTGGGCGTGGATGCGTCGGGAGCTGTCGTCGTACGCAGGTCGATGCGCCGCCAGACGCTGGTCGACTACGTTGCCAAGCTTCCTGTGTGCGTGGTCGCGATGGAGGCATGTTGCGGTGCCCATTATCTGGGGCGCCTGTTCGCCGCGCACGGACATGAGATCCGGCTGATGTCGCCGGAGTACGTACGGCCGTATGTCAAAGCACAGAAGAACGATGACCGCGACGCCGAGGGGATCGCCGAGGCCGCCTCGCGTCCAACGATGCGCTTCGTCGAACTCAAGACCCAGGAGCAGTTGGACATCCAGACGCTCCACCGGGTTCGCTCGCGCCTGGTGGCTGAGCGCAGGAGCCTGACCAACCAGTTGCGGGCGATCCTGCTGGAGCGCGGGACCATTTTCCCGGTTGGGCGGCGCAAGCTGGAACTCGGCATCGATGCCCTGCTGGCCGATGAGGATACGACCTTGTCACCGCGTCTGCGCCAGTTGGTGGCCGAACTGCGTGCCGAATGGCGCGAACTCGATACCAGGGTGGAAACGCTGAACGGCGAGTTTGTCGAGCTGGCGCGCAATGACGCGGCTGCCCGGCGGCTCACATCCATCCCCGGCGTCGGGGTGCTGAACGCAACTGCCCTGATTGCAGCCGTGGGCGATGCCAGCAGCTTTGCCAAAGCCCGAGACCTGGGTGCCTGGCTCGGTCTGGTGCCCCGTCAGCATACTACCGGCGGCAAGCCGCGGCTGCTCGGCATCTCCAAGCGAGGCAACACCTACTTGCGCACCTTGCTCATCCACGGTGCCCGAGCAGCATTGCCGTCGCTGGCGCGAAGCGAGACCCCGTTGGGGCGCTGGTTGACAGGAATGATCGAGCGAGGAGTCCACCGCAATGCTATCGTCGTCGCGCTGGCCAACAAGCTGGCGCGGATCGCATGGGCGGCCTTGCGCAAGGACGCGACGTTCGAACGCGGCTACCCAGTCGCGGCATAACCGGATCGGCCGCACGCATCTTCGTGCATAGGCCAACGATGTTTGCAGGAAGGATCGTGAAGATGGCCTGACAGTCGATCGGCGTCTGGAAAGCCCGGCCAAAAAAATGGCACTCGTTGCCGGCGTCTTTATTGTGGCTCCAGACGTGCGGATGTCCATCTTGGCCATGGGGTCACCCATGAGACCGCATACGTTGACGCAGACTGATCAGAACACTTCAAAATCCCCCTTGCAGACGGGGCGGGCCATACGTTTTTTGAGCAGACGGTTTTCCAGCGTCAGATCGGCCACGCATTCCTTGAGGGCACGGGCTTCGCGGCGCAGGTCCTGAACCTCGCCCGTTGTCGCACTGCGGGCGGTGTCACCGGCAAGACGGCGCTTGCCGGCTTCCATGAACTCCTTCGACCAGGTGTAGTAGAGGCTCTGGGCAATGCCTTCACGCCGGCACAGTTCGGCGATGCTGTCCTCGCCGCGCAATCCGTCGAGCACGATGCGGATCTTGTCTTCGGCCGAGAAATGCCGCCGCGTCTGTCGGCGAATATCCTTCACCACGGCTTCGGCAGAGGCCTTCGTCGGCGATTTTCGCAAGGAGGGTTTGGGCTTCATCTGCGTTCCTTCGTCACTACGACGAAGCCCAAACCCTCCTTAAATCTCAACCCATAATCTGTGCCATGGGTGCTGACGCCGGACAGATGTTGAAGTCATAACCATAGTCGGCGTCGGAGACGCGGAAGCGCTCCTCATAGAGCTTTCTGAAGCCTGAGGGCCGATCGCTTTAAGAAAACCTCACAGGGTGGATGACCAAGCCAAATGAATCAGATCGCTCGGGTTGTGAACGTATTTTCCACCCCATACGAAGCATGGAGTTACCGCCAGTCCACCGATGAAGAAGCGCTATCCCTTTGCCAAAAGGGTTATTCGTTAGCCGAATCCTTCACCACGAAAGACAAGCTGCTTGAGGAAGTCTCGAACCATGTCCAGGCCGCGGCGCGCATGCTTCGTGAGGGTGCAGATAACGCGCTCGAGCGTCACATAGACAAAGCGCTGTCAGCAAGCTCTGAATATCGCGATCTCCGCAACCTGATGCCGTCAAACGTGCCTCAAGCCCTAAGTGCTTATCAGGCTGAGTTCTCAGAGGCCGACTTATCTGCGGCGGATAGCGCGATCAAAGCTATCGGGGTGACGATGCCAAATGGACAATTCTTGTTCCACGGTGGCTCATGGCCGCTCGGCGTACAAACTTTCACGACGACCCGCCCATTCTCCACATCCTTCTGCCCGCAAGTGGCACGCAGGAATGCAGAGTGGAAAAGCAAAGCTTATGACGCTGGCCGGATGGACCTGATGGTCGTCCACGTCATCCAGCCACAAACCAAAGCCTACGCTTACAGTCGGGATGGAGACCTCGGCAACGAGAAGGAGGTTGTTTTCGCCACCGGCGCACAACTGACCTTAACCCGCGAAACCCACATTGCCGACGTCACCGCCTCCAAAGTTGGCCCACACTCCGAAACGTTGAAACGCACCGTTCCAGCGTATCTGCTAGAAATCGACATATCGTAACATCGCAATAATCGCGTTGCTCGGGCCCGACTAGAACTCGGGCCGCATGACTACATCACGGAAAAGGGCGGTGATCGCATTCGCCCGCTCTTCACGCATGCGCTGAGACTTCTCGACCGTCGGCTCCGCCTGCTGCCACTGGCTTTCGTTCCAGCGCATCGCCTCCACGAGCAACGCCCGCTCTATGATCTCCTGCTCAATCCCCTCGCTGATCGAGTTGCTGAGAGGAGCCCCCTCCTCTGTAAACCGCGGTTTGAACTGATACGGCCCCAGCGTGTCGCCCAGGTAGCGGACCAGCTGTGTGCCGTGACGCCACTTTCCGCCTGCATGAATGTCAAACGACACTCGGCGGTTGAAGACCCGAAAGCGCTTCTGCAACTGCTTGCTCTGCCGCGCCCCGCCTGGAGGCGCGATAAAGTCGATCGACTCCACGCGATCGAAATGCACCTGCGTGTGCTGCACGAGATGGCGCATGAGGTCGTCATCCATATTGCGGGTAGCGCGCATGAGCCCGTCTTCCGGAATCAGCGGATCGCCCACCCCCAATCCAAGGATCATCCTAGAGCTGGTATCGACAATGAACGTAGCCGTAGCCAATTCCACCCGGCCGCTGATCTGAACCATCACATCGACTGCGGTCTGGTCCACCAGGATCTGAAGACCAGCAGCCCCAGCCGCCGGCTCTGCGACACCTTCCCGGCGGAGTACCTTTATGCGTCGCTGGATCGAGGATGCAGACGGAGGCGCCTCGCCCGCATCCGCGCAGGATTCAAATATCCAGCGTATGATCGACGCGGGCGAAGCCGCGGGCTCATGCTGCAGTTTCCAGCGCAGCGCACGCTCGGCAACGGGTGCGAAGCCTTTCTGTGCTGGTGCCGCGACAGCCTTCACCCGGAAGCTCGGTGACAGACCTCGAGTTGGGCCCAGATCCTTCAGCTTCTTCAGCAGTCGGTAAAAATTGCGCTGCTCCATATCGAGCGCGCTGCACGCGTCGCCCACGGGCATGGGGTCATCGTCGCGAAGATAGAGGTCCATCGTCCTCAGTCTGGCAATCACCGCCTCCCGCTTAGAATCATCCAGAGACAGGAACAGGGCGTACTCTGATTCGCCAGAAAAGCCTGAAGCGGCATGCCGTTTGACCAACTCCTCGTCAGTTTCGAGGGCCGACCGATCCGAACCAACGTCGCGCGTGCCGTTTTTCTTACTGTTCATCCATGACTTATTAGAACAGTAAGGCACGCATCGTCAAGTGAGTTGGTCACGATACTGTGCAGTTAAAACCACATTCCTGTTGCCATCACGGTCATTTTAGCGTTCCTAAATGCACAGTATCGTGACCAACATGGAGACAGTGCGATGACGACTAAACCGCGAAGTGCAGATCGAAACAACCTCGTTTCAATCGTTTATACAGAGTATCTGATCGAGATCATCCGACATTTTGAACGACAGCAGCGCGTTAAGACGTGGAGTCGTTCTCGCTCCAAATGGCCCAACAGCAACCGTCGCGGTTGGACGTTCTGGCATGACTGACGCGTATGAAGAACTGGCTGAGATCGACGTTCGCGCCGCTATCAACCTCATGCTGCGCAACCCGTCATACGAGCCTTCCGCTGGCCGGTTGCGCGCCGAAACCTTGCTGAGGAAGCACAACAGCCTGGTCAACACCATGGCTCGCATTGTGGTCGCCAACGACAATGGATCGCTCCGAACAGTCTCTGGCGGAACGCACCATGCGAGCGGCTGGTACCCTTCCGTGAAGGTCGGCCGCACACAGCATTATGAGAGCCTGCATCAGCTTGCACTGATCGAGCGATGCGAGACGGACCCCAATGTTGTCCACTACCAATCAGAAGCTCGCCGCTTCGAATTCATCCTGAGGAAAAAGGAGCGGTACACAAGCGACGTCGACATACTGGACGCCGATGGACGCCTGGCGGTCGTCGAAGTCAAAGGCGACGATGCGGACCTGCGAGATCCAGAATATCGGCTGAAGCTTGCCGGCGTCGCAGAAATTTGCCGCCGGGTAGGCCACGAATTCCGTATCACCTTCGGTTCCGAAATTTTCGAGAATAGCCGCCACCGCTTCAACGTACGCCTCGCCAGCTCGATGCGCCGCACGGCCATCTCATCGTCGCAGAAGCGGCTCGTCGAAAGCCTCCGCAGCAAAGGGGATGACATGCAGTTGGGCGAATTCGCTGAGCTGATGGCGCCCGGAAATTTTGTCCAAGGGCGGGCAATCACTTTCGCCATGCTGGTGAGGCGCATCGTGTCGCTCGATCTCACGCAGCCTCTCATCGATGAGATGCCTGTCAGCTTCATCTGATCATAGATCAAATACCCCAGGAAGGATTCAACCATGACCTAGAGTGAAATCATAACTGCCTGACGAACCCGCAGGCACCCATCACAACAGAAGCAATGCCATTCGCAGCGTAGAAATATCTACTGCTGATGGATTTTGCGCGCCCTCAGAATACCCAAATCTCGGGAGAGATACGTGAATTACTTCCCCTATAAGCTCAAACGCAATCAGCTATACAGTATCGAAGGTCAACCCTGTGTTTTTACATCACATGGATATGGCACACGCCTGAACTTCGAACATGCTGCCACAGGCAAGCCCGTCGAATATCTCGATGACGCCGGCGTCGTCCGTCCAATGGACCAGGAGCGCTTTCGGACGCTGCTTCAGAACGGTCAATTCTTCCAGATGGCAGACCGTGGGCAGTCGCCGGCCAAGAACAAGATCGCTGAATCACATCTCACGCCCGCCGAATGTGAGGAACTCGATCCCGAAAGCGCACTTCGGCTGGCAACATTACGGCTGCTCGATCGGAACGGCGTAATGACCGGCGTGAAGGCAATCTCTGCAGGATTTGCCGAGCACTGGACCCCCGAGTTGCACGCCAAATATGGCGAGGCACCCAATCCGCACACCGTGAAACGCTGGATGCGGGAGCGCGGTAAAGTCGGCGACCGCGATGCTCGTGAGGCCACGAGCGCCCAGGGGCGCCATTGCTATGATGAAGATGGCATCCGCATGGAAATCCGCCAGCGCCTGGCTTTGACTTACTATGCGTCGAAGAAGAGCGTCACCGATATCAATGTGCTGACCAACGCTGAGATTAGCCGCGTCAACGATGGCACTTCGCTCGAATACGAGATGCCTACGGAGCCGCTCCTCCCGGTGAGCCTGAGCACCACATATCGCGACATCAAAATGCTTGAGTGTGAGCAAACGGTCGGTGCCCGCCACGGCAAGCAGGCAGCCTACTCTCGGTGGCGTGGCGCAGGGAAAGGGCATGAGGCGGAGCGTCCTCTGGAATTCGGGCTTATGGATCACACCCCCATACCCGCTCTCCTCGTCATCGACGTGGAACGCGCCATCATTCTGGGCCGCCCGACTTTCTCCGCACTTGTTGATGGGTTCAGCAGGGTCGTGCTCTCGCACATGCTGTCTTTCAATGCCCCATCATACGCCACCGTGTCGGAGTTGCTTCGCCGGTCTGTTCTACCGAAGATCGTGCCGCCGATCATCAAGAACAAGCACCCTGAAGCCCAGGACGTCTGCGGCCTGTGCAGCACATATCACGTGGATGGCGGCATGGAATTCCGCAGCCACGATATGGAGAGCATGAGCAAGGCGACCGGTGCAACGGTCCGCATCAGTGGTCGGAAGAAGCCGCGCGAACGAGCCCTTGTTGAGCGCATCTTCCTCACCATCCACAATTACGTGTCATCGAAGGTGGCCGGCGCCCATCTGCCGATCGCCCTCTCCCGCGAGTATGATTACGACCCCGCCGTGGATGCCGTGCTGACGCTCGACGAACTCGAGGCACTCATCATGTTCGCCATCGCGGTCTATCACACGACCCCGCATGGCGGCCTGAACGAGAAACAGCCTCTGCTCTGTTGGAAACAGGGCACCGCCCAGTACGGGATCGTTCTACCGCGTGATCCTCGCATCTTCGAGAAGGCCCTTCTCCCCAAGATCAATTCGCACCGGCTGACCCACGCTGGCATCGAGTGGAATGGCCTGCGCTTCGGCGATTACAAAGCCGTGCCTGACCTGCTCGCTGATCTTGTCCCCTTGGAAGGCAAGCGTCAGCGCCTGAAGAATGCCACTGCAACGGTGTCGTTCCGCTATGACCCGTACGATCTGCGCAAGATCTGGGTGATCAACCGCAAAACCAATCAGGACGTCGAGCTGTACTGCCAGACGGCCGGCTATACCGACGAGCCGATCAGCCTGTGGATGCACGAGCAGATCCGTGAGAAGGCCAAGGCGGAAGCCGCCGACTTCAACTCACGGGAATGGCGTGACGCCTGCCGCGCCGAGCTTCTCGACGCCATCGACCAGCTGACGCCCGAAGCCAAGGAGCGTGAGCGCAAGCTTCTGGCCAAGCTGCTCGAAAACAAGCGCATCCGCAGCATCACCGGTGAGCTCGCTACCCTGCAGCGGGAGCGCCCTGAACCAGTCGACATCCCGATCATCTATGCAGACGTGATCGAGCACGAGATGCACGATGCCGACACCCTGTCTCGTCGCCCCGCTCCACAGAAAGCGGCCCCTACCGCATCTAAACGGCGGAGCAACCGGCAGAAGGCGAAAGCTGCCAATGCCCGGGAGGCGACGCCAGAGGACATGCCAGAGCGCGACCGGCGTGCTCCTGCGCCGCCACCCACCCCGGACGCGTCGACCACCGACCCCGAACCACGCCGCGAACGCAAAAAGCGCTCGAACGACAGCAGCTATTTCTAACCCCTACCCGAAAGGCAACACATGACTACCACTACATCAAACCCGCCGGTTGTACGGCCGAATGAAGCCGCTGCCCGCTCTCAGCGCGTGGCAGATGCCCGCAGCGCGTTCCGCCAGATCAAGATTGTTCATCCTCGCCAAGAGGCCATCATAGCTGGGCTGGATGAGGTCCGGCGCTCTGGCATCGCCACCCGTGGCGAGCGGCAATATGGCATCACCCTCCTGGCTGAAAGCGGTTCGGGCAAAACGACAGCAGCCGAACATTTCCGGGACGGCATCGAACGCCTGGGCGAACTTCCCGAAGGCAGCCGGCCCGTCCTGATCGTCAAGCTCATGAGCACTGGCACCGCCAGGTCGCTATTCTCTTCCATCCTGCAGGCCCTGGACGACCCCTTTTATGACCGCGGCACCGAACCCAACCTGCACAAGCGTGCCGTGCAAGCCATCAAACGGGATAACGTGCAGTTGCTCGTCATCGATGAAATCCAGCATCTGTCGCGCCGGTCATCGGCCGCAACCCATGTCACGGATAGCCTGAAGACGTTCCTTGATTCTGGCCTTGTTCCTATCGCCTTTTTCGGCACCCACGACGCGGACAAGCTGTTCCAGTCCAGCCACGAGTTGAACGGCCGGCTCTTCCCTCCCCTCACGCTTCCTCCCCTTGATTGGTGGGCGGATGACGATCGAGACCTATTCCTGGACTTCGTCGAAGACCTCGATACCGCCATGGTCGACAAGCAGATCATGAAGGTCGCCAGCGGCCTGGTCGAAGAGGACATTGCTCGCCCCCTTTGCCTCGCAAGCAGCGGAATCATCGGCCGCACCTGCCGCATCGTGGAAACGGCGGCGATAAATGTCGTGCGTGAAGGTCGGCATGCGATTACCCGCAACGATCTCGCCATGGCAGTGAACAGCTGGGCCATTGCCCATAGCTTCATCGACTATAATCCGTTCGTGGAGATCGAAGCTTGAGCCAAGTGAAATACCCGCTCGCGCCGATCGCTGGCGAAAGTCTCATGGGCCTTGTCGCCCGTGTGACTGCCGAGAACGGATATCCACGGACGGGAACGCTTTTGTCCGAGGCTGGCTGGGTTTACGACAACAAGCCGACGGCGGCCACAACCAACGCCGAACAGCTACCGGCGCTGGCTGACATTCTGGTAGTGCCGTACCTCCAATTACTGCACCATGCCCACGGTCCAGAAGAAGGCAGCGCGATCATACATTGGTTTGGTGGACGCGCGTGGCAGAGCGAACTGCGAACCACCATCCGCCGATATGCACCGGCCAGCCTTGCCCTATCGGCTCATCATCGTGCGATTTGGCAGTTGGCCTCCGTCCCATTCTGCCCGGAAACCTTTCAGATCCTGCGCAGCGAATGTCACGAATGCGGCGTCACCCAACGGTGGCGGTATGCCAACGGCATTGCCACCTGCGACCAAGATGTCTGCAGCGCGGACCTGCGTGAGGGACCGGCCGAGTTCATCCCTCTCGAGATGCGCGACAATCTGGGCATCTATGCTGGCCTCTTCAGCCATGATTCCGATGTACGTGCCGCTTCGCGATCACAGTTTCCTGACCCGATTGCGAGTTTGGAGCCGCACGACATTGCCGACTTGGCTTTGAAGCTCTCCCCCTGGCTAAACGACCAACTGCGCGGAAAATGGCTGACCAATCCTAACCTTACCATGACGGTCATCAGCGCGCTTCATGATGCTGTGACACTGCTGCGCCAATGGCCCATCGTTCCAGCCGACCTATTTCCAGCTCCACGCGAAGGGGACAACTGGTCGAACAAATTGGGGCACGCCGTCAAGCAAGCCCGGATCGGCCGCTCCTCGCCCCGCGTCAAAGCCTTGTTCGCGATGTTTCTACATGGCCTGCAGCAAGAGCAACCCGATCTCAGTCAAAGCCCCGATCTGACCGACCTCCCGTCGGCCGACGAGGGGAATGACATAATTGGACTGATCTCCGCCAAATCAACCGTGCGTGTACTGCGTGAGACGGATACCATCATCGCAAAGCTGCGAGCCGCTGGCGTCTTCAAGCTAACCGACGTGCGAGTTCATGGCGTGGTTCGACCGTTCCATGATCCCGAAGAAATCGAGGAACTGGCACGTACCAAGCCTGACCGTCTGCCTTTGACCGCCGTGTCGCAGTCAACTCAGTTGCCCCGCTATGCCATAGCCCAGTTGATGCAATCTGGATTACTCGCGCCGCTGACCCACCCTTATTGGGAGGCGCGATATGGCGTCCGCAATACCACCACCAAGGCTTGGGCGGCATTCGAGGCAAAAATCCAAGCCAAAGCCGATCCTGCAATAGTTGACGGCGTTCCGCTACAAATCGCGGCTAGGGCTATTGGTGGTCGGGCCAAGCCATGGGCCGGCATCTTCACCTGGCTCCTGGGGCCGCATGGTCGATTCGGTCTGACCTCCGAGGCGACGGACCTGTCCCACCAGATACTAATCCCGGCCGAACTCATCGACACTTTGCGGATGTTGGAAAACCCGTTGTCCGGTGCCCATGTCGAGGATGAGCTATCAGGCGCCGATGCCAGCGAGATACTCAACCTGGCCACCAATCAGTTTCTCAAATTCGTCGCCACCGGCCGCATACGTCGCCACGGTAAAGCATATCTCGCAGCGGATGTTCTTCAGGCTGCAGCAGAGATCATAGGATCGGTCGAGATCGGCTACAGGATGGGATTGCCTCCCCAGTCAGCACAAAAATGGGCGCGGAAGGTCGGTTTGCCGACGATACATGATGCGGGCTACTGCCGCATGAGCTTCGCCAAGATCATGAAACAAGGCGCTTGGTCAGCCTAGACGACGCCCGCGTCGCGTGAGCGCTCCTCGATCCGGGCCAACATAGCACGCTTGCGCGGGTCGCGTCCGTCAACGTGGTGTAAATTCGGGTGTGGCCAGCGGGCTGCATTGTCAGGCGGCCTTGGGTGTAATCTGTAGCGGCTGAACCTCCTCGATTGTTGGTGTGGCAAGTGCGGCCATGCCCTCGATTTGCATGTAGCGGTGCTGGAGCTGGTATTCGTCGTTCTGCTCAAGGAGGACGGCGCCGACGAGGCGGATGATGCTGTCCTCGTTGGGGAAGATGCCGACGACATCGGCGCGGCGCTTCACTTCCTTGTTCAGCCTTTCCAGCGGATTGGTAACCGGTATGAGGATGTCGGTGCCGAAGTTTCTGCTGCGACTCGTGGGTTGTGGCGTATGGTGCGACCATCCGGGACAGAGGCACCGGGAGCACGAATGTGCGGGCAGGTCGATGTACAGGATGAGCTGCGAGCTCGTGTTAGTAGCTGACCGCCTCTGCGACTCACCCGGTTGCGCTGCGAGCGCGGATCCGTAGTTGTCGTGTCGCCCGCCGCTCCCGTCACTTTGGCTGACAGGAGGCGCTTATGCGACGCGTCATTGGCATGGATATCCACCGGACCTTTGGCGAGGTGGTGATTTGGGAGGAAGGGCGGCTCCGGAATGCCGGACGGGTTGATATGACCCGGACGGCGCTGGAGGGTTTCGGCAAAGGGCTACGTTCGACCGATGAGGTCGTGATCGAGGCAACGGGCAACTGCATGGCAGTTTCGCGGGTGCTCTCGCCGTTTGTGGCCAGGGTGGTGATCGCCAATCCGCTTCAGGTGAAGGCGATCGCCCACGCACATGTGAAGACCGACAAGATCGATGCGGGCACGCTGGCGAGTTTGCATGCAGCCGGTTACCTACCGGAAATCTGGACACCGGATGCAGCAACGGAGCGGATGCGCAGACTGGCAGCGCGACGATTCCAAATTGTCCGGCACCGTACCCGGATCAAGAACGAGGTGCATTCCATCCTGCACGCTCACCTGATCCCGCGTTGTCCGCATGCCGATCTGTTCAGCGGTGTTGGTCGGGCCTGGCTGTTGCGCCAGCCCCTGCCACAAGACGAGCGTGGTGCTATCGAACGGCACATTCGCGAACTTGACCGGCTGGCCGACGATCTGGCGGCTCTCGACAAGGAGATCGCCGCCGACGCGCTCGACGATGATGCGATTGCCAGACTGCTGACCATCACGGGCGTCAACCTGACCGTGGCGGCAGGGATCGTGGCGGCAATTGGCGACATCAATCGCTTCTCGAGCCCCCAGAAGCTGGTGAGCTACTTCGGCCTCAACCCGCGTATACGCCAGTCGGGCCTCGGAGCGGCCCACCATGGGCGGATCAGCAAGGTTGGCCGCAGCCACGCCAGGTCGATGCTGGTCGAGGCGGCATGGGCTGCCGCCAAGACGCCTGGGCCGCTCCATGCCTTCTTTGTCCGCATCCGGGCAAAGCGGGGCCATCAGGTGGCGGCTGTCGCCTTGGCTCGCAAGCTGACGGTTCTGTGCTGGCATCTGCTGACCAAGCAGACTGACTATCGCTGGGCGCGCCCTGCGCTGGTCGCCAACAAGCGGCGGACAATGGAACTCAAGGCCGGAAAACCGCAGAAGAAGGGAAACAAGCCCGGGGCTGCCCATGCCTACAACGTCAAGGCCTTGCGCGATCAGGAAATGGACATCGCCCGCCATGCCGAGCAGGCCTATGAGCAATTCGTTGCCCAGTGGGAGACAAGGCCTAAGGTGCGCGGACGCTCCAAACCGGCAGGGCTGTGACAAGGAGGCCTGACGAGACTTGCAGCCGGGGTCCCGCTCTTTGCCACGGAGTCGCCCGCGCACCCCCTGCATAACACATTTTTGCAGCGTGGGTCTTGTCCATCTCATCCGTGCTGTGGAGTTTGACCTGGTGCTGCTCGGGGAAGGTCATGTATGCGAGGACGTCATGCTCGGCATCGTCCATGCACGCGCCCAGCTTTGGCCAGCGGGCGCGCAACTGATCAGCGACCTGACGCCAGACTTGTGTTGCGGCGGCATGGTCGGGCTGAAGGAAGACCTGGCGGATGGCAGCAGCGACTACCGTGTTCTGGCCCTTGGGCACGTAGGCCAGCGCGTTTCTCATGAAGTGGACGCGGCAGCGCTGCCAGGTGGCGCTGAGCACACGGGTGATCGCGGCCTTGAGGCCCTCGTGGGCATCGGAGATGACCAGCTTCACGCCGGTCAGGCCGCGGCGGGTAAGGTCCTTGAGGAAGGTCGACCAGAACGGTTCGGCTTCGGAAGGGCCGATGTGCAGGCCGACGATCTCGCGCCTGCCCTCGGTGTTGACGGCCACGGCGATTATCGCGGCGACACTGACGATCCGCCCCCCCTCGCGCACCTTGAGATAGGTGGCATCGAGCCAGAGGTAGGGCCAGTCGCCGGCAAGCGGTCGCTTGAGAAAGGCATGGACGCGCTCATCGATGTCCTTGCACAGCTTCGACACGGAGGACTTGGAGATGCCGGTCATGCCCATTGCCTGCACCAGCTCATCGACGCGCCGGGTGCTGACGCCAGCGATCCATGCCTCCTGGATGACCGCGACCAACGCCTTCTCGACGGTCTTCCTGGGCTCCAGAAAGCCGGGAAAGTAGGCGCCGGTCCTCAACTTGGGGATCTTCAGGTTGAGCGTGCCGAGCCGGGTATCGAGGCTGCGGTCACGGTAGCCATTGCGCCAGGTCGTGCGCTCGCCGGAGCGTTCGTGCCGGCCAGCGCCGACGAGACCGTCGACATCGGCCTCCATAATGATCTGCAGCACGCTCTCGGCGATCGTGCGCAGGAAATCTCCATCTCCGGTCTTCGCCATCAGTTCAGCAAGCGGTAGTCTGTCGTCGGTCATCGGGATCAACTCCTCGGTGGGCGTGTGAAGTGTGGTAACTCCACCTTACCGATGAGCCCGGTGGCCACCGAGATCGAAATCGCATGGGGTGGGGCATGCCCCACCCCATGCGACAACCTCAATCTACACCGGAAATTACACCACGAGCGCGGACGCTAACCTTGCGCGCTGTTCGGCGCGATCCGCTATTGCGCATGGCATCGGTACGCTCTGGGGTATCGATGATACCCAAGGCAGCCTTGCGCTCTCGGATTCCCGCTAAAGGGTCAGAGAGGGTGATAATCATGCCGCTCCATCCCTTCCGTGGATCCCGGTCCATTTTAGAAATGTTCAGCCCGCCTGCGACGTTCCTGCGTCGGTGCCGATAATATCCCATGCAGGGTGCATGTGCCAGCTGCGTCCACCGCCAAGGTGCGATGCCTGACCGCCGCAAATCCGAACCCGCGGTCCTGTTGCAAACCAGTGCAAAAGCTCAACGAGGGTCTCGCCGGGAAATCCGACGATTACTATCGTATAGTCGATAGCGATTGAGGAAAGCATGCCCGGGAATATTCCCCCCGACAAGAAAGCCGCGTTCGAACGTCTGGCAAACCATCTGGATGAGGAATATCCCTATCCCGGGTGTCGCGACGATCTCAGGGATGTGGCCAGCGGCAGCTCCGCCATAATTGAACGCGCATACTGGCGCGATCCCGTGCAAGTCATGACCGGCCTCGCATGGATGCTCGTCGGCCTGATGATCGGAGTGCTGCTGTGAGGGCCGATCGCATTGAGCGCGAATGGTTTTGCAAGCGCTGCGGCAATTCCGTCCACAAGCTGCAAGGATCATGGGCCCACATACGCAATCAACATAGCCCAAAGTCGTGCGGTCGAAAGCTGACCGACAACGACGTCTATCGGTTGCCGCTGAGCCGAACGAGGGAACGCACCCGTACACGGAATAAACAACAGGAAGCGCAAGATCGCCTGCTCATCGCTAAGCGGCGCTGGGATGAAGCCCGCTGTGAATGGGAGGCAGCCCAAGACGAACTCTATCTTGCCTCGGAAGCGCTGAAGTCCATCAAGAATAGTCCCCCATTGGACTAGCCTGGTCATCCCATCGGTTCAATCCAACGCCGCCGATAACTGCGGCGCATAAGCCGCTTTCCGGAGGATTCGAAGCAGCCTGTTCCATATCCAATGCAACCTGTGCTGAAGGGGGTCTGGAATTTGCCCAATCGGTCTGAGACAATTACTCCCGGTCTTGCAGGGAAGCATTACAATGGACTTCAGAGTAATTGAGGAATGGCTGTCTGATGCGCCTGAACGGCACGCGATGCCGAAGGAACAACAGAATGCCACGACGGCTGCCATAGGCGCTGCGGCGAAGACAGCCGCGGCTTCCGGCGTTGAAGCGTTCGATTTGGCGCGGCTGGAGATGGCCACCGGCCCTCAGGCGGAAGAGTATCGCCCTTTCCGGACTTTGACGCGTGCTGAGTTGGTCCGCGCCGCCGCTGAAATTCGGACCGTTCAGGACAAGCTTCGCTACCGCGACGATACGATCGCTGTTGATCCAGCCCTTGAACGCGCGGTCCTGACCCTTGGCGATGCCGGGATGCCTCTCAACGAGCACCGGTTTGCGGCGACCGAACGCGCCTTTGTCCGTGCGGAAATCTACGAGGCGGCGAATGGGGCCCTCTCGCCAAATGAAAAAGCCCGGATGATCCTCTACGACGTCGCCACTCAGGAAGAGGCGCGTGGCCTCGAACTGATCGGCCGAGGCGGAGTCCTAAGCGTCAGCCGAGGCATGGCGATCGCCAAGCCCGCTCAGGAGCTCGTATCCAGCATGGGCATCCGAACACTGGAAAAGGACGGCCTGGGTCAAAAGGACATCACGATGGCAGCCGTCGGCCGTTATGAGCGAGTGTCAGAATTCCATCGGGCGGGGATCGATTTAGGGGCTACTTGGGCGCGAACCGGTGGCCCTGGCGCTGCAGCATTGGATGCGCGGTTGGAACGCCTTGCTTCTCGAGCGCCAGAGCCGGTGCCCAATGGCCTCGATCGGGAATCTGAAATCACCGGGGGCGATGCGGAGGGAACCTACCTATCTGAGGCAGTTACTCGCGGGATCGCTTCGCAGGCGAGCGACATCAAGTTCGAATTAGCCATCAAGCCGAAAGGCCGCACAGATCCAGATGCAAGCGAACAGCACAGCTTTGCTATGCCTCGCGGTCGAGGCCGCGATTAAAGGCGCAATGGCGCGCGACCAGATGATCATCGAGGCCCCGCGCGCCGATGTCGTCATGCTTGGAAACACACTTCGCGAATGTTCGCGAAATGAAATGAGGATTCGAAATGCCCGATGAAACCATGATCTTCGGCGTCAGCGAAGAGGGCCCGAATGGCGATGCACTGGGCTTCATCGATCTAACCAAGCTGCATGTCGGAAATAAGGTCCATGACGCCTACCGCGCAGCCGTTCTCGAAGCCGCGCAACAGCGACGGGAGAAGGGATTTGGCTGCGCCTATCTTCCACATGAGGGCATGCTGCTACTCATGCATGAGGTTCCAGGTGAGGCGAAGGTGCCTGACGCCGCCATGCCATTCACGATCCACGGCTTCGCGTCTCTCCTTTCCGACGACTGACAGGAATAGGCACGTCCTCAGCGTAACCTGTCGCCGCACCGGGATGAGGGACCGCCCCCCCTTTCGGCTAGTCCAAGCCCATCCATCAACTTCGTTAGCCGAAGAACAGGCTCTTGCTATGTTCTCTTTTTGTTCGCATATTGCCGGACATGACACAGCCCGATCCTCTCTGGCTCGCGCAGAGCCCTCTGAACGCCCCTGGGTGGGCACGAGTGGCACTGACGGCGCCGAACGAACGGTTGCGGGAGCAAGCCGCTGTAGAACTGGCCCAAACAATTATAGTGGCCATGGAACGTCAGCCGCCTCACTTTGATCGCAGGCAGATGACCCTTCCCCTCTGACGTGGGGGCGAACGTCCCCCTGCGGAACCTCGGCGATTATGCCCACCGAAACGTCAATCTTTTCATCATCTGCAGATGCGGCCACTCAGGAGTAATCGATGCTGACAAACTCAACCGCTGGTTCCTCGCGCATTGCTGGAACACCGCTATGGAAACCGTCGGATCGCACCTGCGCTGCACGCGCTGTCGGGGACATCCTGAACGATTTGCTCCAACGCCTCGACAACCGGACCGGCCTGACTGGATGAACAGTGAAGCAAGCTGGAAACGGCTGGTTCGGCGCCTGCGCGATTAGCCGGTTCGGCTAATCAGGTCAGGGCAGCCAAGCATGCAGTTCAGATATGGCAATAGCGAGTTGCCGACCATGATCATGGCCGCCCTTGTGAACGACGCCAACGACGCGGTCATCCACATCCAGCAATGGCCCTCCTGACATGCCCGGCGTCAGCATCTGCTGGACCTCGACCATCTTCACCGCACTCTTAGTTGGCAGGGACGTAACTGCGCCAGGTCGGATGTTCAGTCTGTCGCCGGGTCCATAACCGGGATACCCGATCGCGGTCGTGGCATCGCCTGTCGCGGCTGCCTTGCCGGCGGTTTCGAGCTCATAGAATTCGTTGTTGGGGATTGCATGGTCGAGAACGGCCAGATCGCGATCTGGGCATCGATGCTTCACGGACGCCGCGAATTTATTCGACGGCTTCGTCGGGTGATACAACTCAACTATACCGGACGGCGATATGCAATGCTCTGCCGTTACCAGACCGACACCCTTCATGAAAAACGCCGTGCCTTGGTCACCCCCTGTTTCCCAGTGCTCAATCAGCCACACTGATCGTTCTCGTATTTCTTGGGGACTGGGCAAAATATCGAGCGCGAGCGGCGGGAATGCAGCGTTGAAACGGGATGCGACACTCCGAAAGACTGGGTCAGATGCGCCTTTGATGTACCCCAACCACGATACCTTGCCTTGCAGGTGCTGGCCGACGTCAGCTTTACCACCATGCAAGGATTTGAATTTTGCCTGGGCGGCGGCCAGTCCCAAAGTTTCAACAGAGTAAAGGGCTGCCCGCAAATTCCTCACAAACCGCCGGTCGACATTGAGAGCCTCGTTAATCCGGATGCCTGTCACGGTGCGGCGCGAATGCTTGTCAGCATAGTGAGCCTTGTCCGGGTTCAGCACAAACCCGTTACCGCTGAAAATCTGCTTAAGTTTTTCCGACAACAGATCCGGTGAGAAATGCCCTGAAGCCGGTGGTGTCGTTTCGAACAATCCCATTAGCGGCTGGTAGCTGGAAAAGCTCAGGTCGTCCGCATAGCGGGTGTAAATGCAACGGGCGTCCTTGGCTAACTCCCGCAGCCTCCGATCCAAGCGGAAGCAAACCATATTGGACAAGATCGGACTGCTCGGAGCGCCTTGGGGCAACGTCCCATTGAGGCAGCAAATTGTCGCAATAGCTTCCGCGACCTCGCGCTTCATGCCAAGCGAACGCAGCACGCCCGTCACGCGTCCGTACGAAATGGACGGGAAGAAATCCTTCAAATCCAAGTTGACGATGAACTTGCTGCCCAGATGGGACTGAGCATTGGTCTTCACAGAACGACCGATCACGAACCCGTGAACAGGGTTGCGCCTCCGATAGAGAGGCGTCAGCAAATCGGCGATCTTCCTCTGCAACATCTTCAGCCGACGATCCGGCGCATTAATCACCCTCGCCTTGCCAGACTTCTTTTTAATGTCGAATTTATGGTACATCCTACCGGCGTACCAACTAATGACATTAAGTTCGGCACGGCCAACGCCAAGATGAGCAAGAAGACTGGCCTCACTCATCAACTCCGGCGGCAACTTCACGAAACTCACTGGTCCAAAAATATGGCCCATAGGTGGCACGGGGTCTCCCTTCCAGTCACGCCAGGAATTACCGAATGATCATGGCGGGCATGATATGTGCAGACATTTACTCTTACGCCGCAGTTACTACAGCGCGTATGCGAGGGGAGAACCCCGTAAGAGAACTCTAGCAGCTTGATTTCAGGTGCGAAACGACCTTTTAGCATTCGAGTCTGAAAATCGCAGCTAGTTCCAGATTAGAGGCCAAAGGCTCCGCCCATCACTTAATGCAATGATGGGCAAAACAGGCGCGGCCATATGGCCGCGCCTATCATTTCTTACTTCAGCTTGTGGTTAGCGGAGACGAAGGTGCCGTCCGGCTTCAACGCGACGTACAGCAGCTTGCGAGCTTCCGGTTCAGCTTCGTTGCGGAAGATCACCACATCCTGACGGGCGCCCTGAACGGTCCGCGACTTCGTTTCCACGAACTTCGCCTTTGACCAGCTCGCCGGCAATGTGCCCTTGGTGATGAGCTTGATGACATTGTCCTTCGCCACCTGCTGAACAGGACGATCCTGCTCTTCTTCATCATGATTGCCATGCGCCATCACCGTAAGCGCTGTTCTGCCCCCACCTTGCGCGTTTGAAGCGTAGCGCCGAGTTTCCGCGCCCTGATTGGGCTGGAGTGCGCTGCTACTATGATAATCTCGGGTGATGATCCTGTGAGCAAGGGCGCGCAGCGGTTCGAGGTGTTTACGGGCGCGGGCAAGCGGCGAGAGTGGCCGCCCGAAGTGAAGGCCTCGATTGTTGCAGAGTGCTATTCGGGCCGGGACGGGGTCAGTGCCGTGGCTCGCCGGCATGGGCTCGATCCCTCTCAGGTTTACGCGTGGCGGCGGGATTTGCGCAAGCAGCTCGAGGCCAAGGGGGGGATCCTGCCTTCGGAAGAGCCGGAAGCGGTCGCGTTCGTGCCTGCCGTAATCGAGCCCAGCGCGGTGTCCGGTCCTGCTCCCACGCGGCGTCCCCGCCGTCGACGTTGCGCAGCAGCTGCAGCTGTCGAGCTGGAGATCGACGGTGTGGCAGTGAAGATCGGCCGCAGTGCCGACGTCGGTGTGATTGCCGCGGTGATCGAAGCGCTCAAGGCGACGCGATGATAGGACCTGGGGCTGGCGCGCGCGTGATGGTCGCGACGCGCCCGGTGGATTTCCGCAAGGGACCTGACGCCCTGGCCGCGCTGGTCGGAGCCGAGTACGGCGGCGATCCCTATTCGGGCGTGATCTACGTGTTCCGGGCGAAGCGTTCGGACCGGATCAAGCTGGTCTGGTGGGACGGCACGGGCCTGTGTCTGATGGCCAAGAAGCTCGAGACCGGTGGCTTCAAGTGGCCGGGCATCCAGGACGGCGTGATGCGCCTGACCTCGGCGCAACTCGGTGCCCTTCTGGAGGGTCTGGACTGGCGCAGAGTGCACGGTGGACGCCGTCCCATTGTCCCGCAGATTGCCGGTTGACGGGGCCTTCGCCTACTGATTCACTGCCTGCCATGCTCATGGAAGCGGACCTCCCCGACGACGTTGAAGCGCTGCGTGCGCTCGTCCTCGAACAGGCCCGCGAGCTCGACACGCTCAAGGTTTTCCAGGCTGATGTGGAACGCCTGAAGGCGATCATCGAGGCTCTGCAGCGCCACCGTTTTGGACGCCGGTCAGAGCAGTTCGATCCTGATCAGTTCGAGCTTGCGCTGGAAGAAGTCGAGACGGCGTTGGCTGAAGCCGAGCATGCCAGGGACAAGGCAAGCCGGACTCCCGCCGAGCGCCCCCGCAAGAGCAACCGCGGTTCGCTCCCTGCCCATCTCGAACGGATCGAGCAGGTCGTCGATGTCGAGGACAAGGCCTGTCCGTGCTGCGGCGGCGCGCTCCACCAGATCGGCGAGGATGTAGCCGAACGCCTCGACGTCGTGCCCACGACCTTCCGTGTCCTCGTCACCCGCCGCCCGCGCTACGGTTGCCGCTCGTGCGAGAGCGCCATTGTGCAGGCCCCGGCACCGGCGCGGATCGTCGAGGGCGGCATTCCCACCGAAGCGCTGATCGCCCAGGTGCTGGTCGCCAAGTACGCCGATCATCTACCGCTGTACCGCCAGGCGCAGATCTACGCCCGGCAAGGCATCCAGCTTGATCGATCCACCCTGGCAGACTGGGTCGGACGGGCAGCTTGGTATCTGCGCCCCTTGCGCGATCACATCCTTGAGCGATTGCGACGATCAGAACGACTATTTGCGGACGAAACTACGGCGCCGGTGCTCGATCCGGGGCGTGGGCGAACCAAGACCGGCCAGCTATGGGCCTATGCCCGCGATGACCGACCTTGGGGCGGCGATGATCCGCCGATGGTCGCCTATGTCTATGCAGCCGATCGCAAGGGCGAACGGGCAGAAGCGCATCTCGGTGATTTTGCAGGTATCCTGCAGGTCGATGGCTATGGCGGCTATGCCGCGCTCGCCAGGCGCCGCCAGCAGATCAGCCTCGCTTTTTGCTGGGCACACGTCCGGCGCAAGTTCTACGAGCTGGCCGACAACTCGCCGGTGGCAACGGAAGTGCTGCGTCGCGTCGCCTTGCTCTATGCCATCGAAGATGAGGCGCGAGGATTATCGGCGGAGCAACGCCGGGCTGTTCGCCATGACCGCAGCCGCATCATCGTCGATGATCTTCGCCAGTATCTCGAGGCCCGCATCCGCCAGGTCAGCGCCAAGAGCAAGCTCGGCGAAGCGATCCGCTACGCGCTCACCCGCTGGGATGGGCTGTCACGCTTCCTCGAGGATGGCCGCATCGACCTCGACAGCAACACCGTCGAACGCTCTATCCGGCCCCTCGCGCTGAACCGCAAGAATGCCCTGTTCGCCGGTTCCGACGAAGGCGGCGACAACTGGGCGGTGATCGCCACGCTCATCGAAAACTGCAAGCTCTCCGGCATCAACCCGCACATCTGGCTGACCGATACGCTGAACAGCCTGGCCAACGGTCATCCTGCGAACGGCGTCGCCGAACTCATGCCTTGGACCACCGTGGGCTGAGAACACCGCTTACCCATCACCGGGGACACGGGAGCGAGAACAACGACAGCTGCGATAATGAATTTACGCATCAGATTTTCCTTCTCTCATTATGAGTTGGGTCAGGGCTTGGCTGCGAAGGCGGAAAAGCCACCGGTCGCAGATGCAGTGATGGTGACAGGCTCGCTGGTCTTGTTCTTCCAGTACCAGCCATGCGTACCGTCGAAGGGGGCTGTGAAAGATCCGCTTTCACCGGCCGACGTGCCCTTCTCGTAGCTGGTGTATTCACCTTCAGGCGCGTTGAATTCCTCGCCATGCAATTCGTAGCGGATCTTCGCGCCATCGGTTTTCCAAGCGTAGCGCATCGCGCTGCCGGCGGTCATTACTGCCTTGATCTCGCGCCCTTCGTTGGGCTTGAGCGTAATGACGACCTGGACCGGTTCACCCGGGGCAGCCACGGCCGGCTTGGACGCCGTTGGCGTAGCCGGTGCGGACGACGCCACTGGCGCAGCATCATGTTCAGCCTGCTTCATCTCGCCCATCGGGGTGAGGCCGAGGGCGCCACCGACGCCGGTCGGATCGACGCCATATTCCGCTGGCAGCACGGCCGTCACCAGGATGGCCGCAGCGGCACCGAAAGCGATGAGTGTAGCCCGATTCAGTTGGCTAAGGGTGGGCAGTTCGCCCGGCATGGGCGAGTGGGGACGGGTCATGAAGGATCTCCCAGGAACAAGCCGGCGAGCTGATAGCCGGTGAGAACGAAGCCGGCGGTCATCAGCACGACGTTCGCGGTGAAGGCATGTTTGGCGAAGCTGCGCGTGCGCCGCCAATATCCCATGATGATGAGGATGGCCGACAGAGCCAGGATTTGGCCCATCTCGACGCCGACGTTGAAAGCGATGAGATTGGTGATCAGACCATCAGACGATAGCGCGAAATCCTGCAGCTTCGTCGCCAGACCGAAGCCGTGGAAGAAGCCGAAGATCAGCACGGCCGCCTTTGTATTCGGCTGGAACCCAAACCAGCGCTGAAACGCCCCGAGATTGTCGAGCGCCTTGTAGACGACCGACAAGCCGATGATCGCATCGACGAGATAGGCGCTGACATTGGTGCCCAGCAGCACCCCTGCAATCAGGGTCGTGCTGTGGCCGATGGCGAACAGCGTGACGTAGGACGCGACCTCGCGCATCCGGTAGAGGAAGAAGATGACGCCGAACAGGAACAGCAAATGGTCATATCCGGTGACCATGTGCTTGGCGCCGAGATAGAGAAATGCCCCTATCTGAGGGCCGGTCGTTTCTTCGATATAGCCTTTGTCGCCTTCCGCAACGCCATGGGCCAAGGCCACATCGACGACGAAAAACGCCAAGGCTGTAAAGACCGCAGCATAACATGCCCACGGTCGAGCCAGTCTGAGTTTCATATAGATATCCGTATGGTCGCCAGCGCCTCGACGCCGGCAGATCAGCACCAAGTGCGAGACCAACGCCTCGCACTGCCATGCTTCAGGATATCGATGGCGGCTCGAGTAGCGGAGCCATGGTGAATGGCGCCATAAAAGGCTGGCGATGCGCGCCGCTATGGATAGCCTTCCCAGTTGGGACAGGTTTCAGCCCATGGTCATCTGGCACGCGATCACCGACTAGATGAACGTGACCGCCTCCTGTAGCGCTGCCCGGCTCCTCATGGTTTTCTGAAAAATGTTGATGCTCTGTAGTAGCCTCAACGGATGATCGGTCGCTTTTGTGGAAATGCTGTGACACGGTCAGCAACGAGCCGTGTGAGATCATCATAGCGATTACGAGCAGGACAGAGAGGAATGGATAAGTTCGCATTCGCCACTCCTTCCTTCTCTCATTCATCCAAACGGCCGTTCAACGGGCGCCAAACCGCACACACGATAGATTATCGCGAATGATTCTCAACAAAATTGCGAGCGTCAGATGACCTATTCTCGTCACGAACCAAGTCGTCGGCTGGTTCTACAGGGCTAAGGCCCAAGGGCTTGCCCGAGGTGCAGGTGCGCTCCGGCCGGTTTACTTCGCTGATGCGCAGGACGCGATTGGTGATCGTGGCAGTGATGCCTTCCCCGACATAGGTCAGCCCCTGAGCCGGAGCAGTCAGGCGGATCGGCTGCGGTTGCGCGGGTCCACTCAGGATCATCACCAGCCCCTCATCGCGGTACGCCGCGTGGAGAAGGGAGCCATCATTGCACTGAAATTCATGATGCGCTTCGCGATCACTGAGCAGCGCCTGGTCGTCGGGACTGAGTTGGCCATTGCCATCGCCAGATGAACATGACCCGGCCGCCAGCGCCGCCATCATCACGATAGCCAGCTGGCCTGACCGGACAGAAAATCGAGAACGTTCGTCAAGGAACATGGCACTTTCCAATCCTCGAGGGTCTGGCGTTGAGCAAATCATAGGTGAAGCAGGCGGCAGCTCCGCCGCCGCCTGCCTTTCGATTACGCAGTTGCCGGTTCGGAATTACCCGACGACTCTTGCGCCTGTTTCTTTTTGAGGCGCCCCATGAATGCCGTGATCGCCGGCAACACGAGTAACGTCAGCGCCGTCGACGTGATGAGGCCACCAATGACCACCGTGGCAAGCGGTCGCTGCACTTCGGCTCCCGTCCCCGTAGCGAGGGCCATCGGCACGAAGCCGAGACTTGCCACGAGCGCAGTCATCAGCACCGGCCGCACGCGCTCCATCGCACCGCCGATGATCGCCTGATCCTCCTCTGCCCCATCCTCTCGATATTTGCGGATGGCACTCATCATGACGAGGCCATTCAGAACAGCGACACCGGAGAGGGCAATGAAGCCCACCGCAGCCGTGATGGAGAACGGAATCCCGCGCAGCAGCAGAGCGAAAACACCGCCCGCGAGAGCCATGGGCACCGCACTAAACACGATCGCTGCTGGGATAGCGCCGCCTAATGCCATGTAGAGAAGTGCGAAGATCGCGGCGAAGCAGATCGGCACCACGATCAGCAGGCGCAGACGCGCCGACTGAAGGCTTTCGAACGTGCCGCCCCAATCGGTGTACATGCCAGCAGGCAGTTGGAGTTCGCCCACCTTCTGCTGCGCCTCTGTGACGAAGCCGCCCAGATCCCGGCCACGCACGTTGATCTGCACGATCACCATACGCTTGCCATTCTCGCGGCTGATCTGGTTCAACCCCGATGTGAAGCTGAACCGTGCCACCTCGCGGAGCGGGATGGACCTTGCCACCTGACCTTCTGGGGTAGGCAACATCACCGGGATGGACCCCAGCGTTTCCAGATCGTCGCGCTGCGCATCAGGCAGACGGACCACGACCGAGAAGCGACGGTCACCTTCGAACAGCAGCCCGGCTTCCCGGCCCCCAAGAGCAGCCGCAACGGTATTGGCAACCTCTTCGACCGAAAGGCCGTAACGTGCGACCGCCAATCGATCGATCTTCACGTCAAACGTCGGCGCGCCGGACGTCTGCTCGGCACTGACATCGCCAGCACCGGGGATCTTCCGAACCACCGCAGCAATGCGCTGCGCCTGCTGGCTCATCTGATCGAGGTCATCGCCATAAAGCTTGATGGCCACGTCAGCCCGAACGCCGGCGATAAGCTCGTTGAAGCGCATCTGGATCGGCTGCTGGATTTCCGTCCGGTTGCCAATCAGGGGCTTCATCCTCGCTTCGATGCGCTTGAGGATATCGTCCTTGCTCTTCACATCCGACGGCCACTCACTTTCGGGCTTGGGGATGACATAGGTGTCCGAAGCGTTTGGCGGCATCGGGTCGGTACCCAGATCCGCGTTGCCGTTCTTCGAGAAGACGAGCGCCACTTCCGGCAGCGTCTTGAGAGTATTCTCGATCCGCAGTTGCATCTCGGTCGACTGGTCGATCGAAGCCGATGGCACGCGGAAGTTGGTGACCGTTATGTCCTTCTCGTCAAGCTGGGGCATGAATTCCTCGCCCAGCAGGCCGAAGCACAGGACGGCTGCCAGGAACATGCCACCGCCGGCCGCAATGAACGGCAAGGGACGCGCCACGGCTTTCTTCAGGAGCGGCTCGTACTTTTCCTTGAACCAACGGATCGGCTTCACTTCCGTCTCGCTCACTTTCCCCTTGATCACGATGGCGATCATCGCAGGGATAAAGGTAATCGAGAGGATGAAGGCCGAGGCCAGAGCAATCATGAGCGTAACCGCCATCGGTGAGAAGGTCTTGCCCTCGACACCCTGGAAGGTCAGCAGCGGCACGAACACGAGGAAGATGATGAGCTGCCCGTAAACGGTCGGTCGAACCATCTCGACCGCAGCCTCCGTCGTCTCGCCCAGCCGCTCCGACAACGTCAGCAGACGCCCTTCATGTTCCTGCCGTTCGGCAAGCCGTCGCAGCGCATTTTCCACGATGATCACGGCGCCGTCGACAATCAGACCGAAGTCGAGCGCGCCAAGACTCATGAGGTTGCCGGATTCCCCGATGGCGTTCATACCGCTGGCGGTCATCAACATGGTCACCGGAATGACCGCCGCCGTGATCAGCGCCGCGCGGATATTGCCGAGCAGCAGGAAAAGCACCACGATGACGAGAAGCGCGCCTTCGGTCAGGTTCTTCTCGACCGTCGAAATGGTCGCATTCACCAGCTTCGAGCGGTTATAGACCGGCTCGGCAAAGACGTCTGGCGGCAGACCCTTGTTGATCTGCGTGAGCTTCTCTGCCGCGCTCATCGCCACGATGCGGCTATTGTCGCCCACCAGCATCAGGACGGTCGAGATCACCGCTTCGGATCCCATGCGGCTGCCGGAACCGGTGCGGACCGCGCCACCGATGACCACTTCACCGACATCACGCACGCGGACCGGCACGCCAGCACGGGTCGCAACGACCGCCTCCTCGATTTCCTCAATCGACTTCAGGCGCGCATCGGCGCGAACCAGGAAACTCTCCCCGGCTCGCTTGATGTAGTTGGAGCCTGCCGACAGGTTCGCCCGCTGGAGAGCATCAGCCAGTTCCGTCACCGACAGGCCATAGGTGGCCAGCGCGTTGAGATTGGGCTGCACCAGATACTGCTTCACGAAGCCGCCGTTGGAATCGACGCCGGCTACGCCTTTGACATTGCGCATTTGCGGACGGATGATCCAGTCCTGCACGGTGCGCAGATAGGCCGCCTTCGCCAGTTCGGTGGTCAGTCGCTCGCCTTCAGGCGTGAGGTAGCTGCCGTCCGACTGCCAGCCCGGCTGACCATTGACGATCTTGACGTTCTTCCCATCGGGATGACGAAATGCCACCGAGTAGAAGAAGATTTCGCCAAGGCCGGTGCTGAGCGGCGCCAGATTGGGCTGCACCCCGGCAGGCAGGCTGTCCTTGGCCTGCGCCAGCCGCTCCGTCACCTGCTGGCGAGCAAAGAAGATGTCCGTGCTGTCCGTGAAGATCGCCGTCACCTGGCTGAACCCGTTGCGCGTGAGCGACCGGGTCATGGTGAGACCTGGAATGCCGGCAAGGGCCGTCTCGACCGGATAAGTCACCTGCTTTTCCATGTCGACCGGGCCGAGCGTGGGATTGAAGGTGTTGACCTGCACCTGACGGTTGGTGATGTCCGGGACGGCGTCGATCGGCAGCTTGGTGATCTGCCAGCCGCCAAATCCGACAATGGCGAGTGTCAGGAACAACACCGCCCATCTCATCCTGACGGATAGACTGAGGATACGCGCAATCATTCTGCCGACTCCTTCTCAAGCTCAGCCTTGAGGAGGAAGGCGTTGGTCGTCGCGATCTGCTGCCCCGCCTTCAGGCCAGCCGCAATCGCAACCATGCCGCCACTGCGACTGGCGACCTGAACGGTCTGTGCCTTGAAGCCCTTGGGCGTGCGAACAAAAACCACTGTCCGTTCGCCGACTGTCTGGACCGCATCCTGTGGCACCGTGACACCGCTCGCACCCTGACCACCGCTGGCGAAGATACGTGCCTGCACAAGCTGTCCTGGAGCGATCACGCTGCCACCGCCGCTCGGAGTGATGACGACCGTGGCTTGCCGGGTCTGCGCGTCGACAACACCGGTCGCCGAGCGCACACGCCCTTCCACCTTCTGGCCGTCGGACGTCGTGAGTTCCACCCGATCGCCAGCCTTTACCCGGCCAGCGTCAGCCACAGGAACCGCAGCCTCAATCTGGATGCTGCGCGGATCTGCGACCCGAAATAGTTCAGTCTCCGCCTGGACGAACGAACCCAGACTTGCCGTTGCCGATGTAATCCGGCCAGAGACCGAACTGACGACAGATACGGACCGGCCATCGCCAGCAACTCTTGCTGCACGCGCAGCCGCGTCCGCCTGGCGCGCTTCGGCCCGGGCTACCGCCAGATTGGCTTCGGCCGTTTCATAGTCCGCCCGCGCCGATACACCTTGCGCCAGCAGGCTCTTCTCGCGGGCCAATTGCCGCGCAGCCAGCGTCGCGCGCGCCGCCGCAGTCCCACGATCGGCCGCGATTGCCGAGGCATCACGACTTTCCACCAGCGCGATCGCCTCACCGGCCTGAACCGTATCACCGATACGCTTGAAGATGCGCGTCACCGTGCCTGGCGCTCGCGCGGTTAGAACAGCCTCGGCATCAGGCGTAGCTTCGACCGTGGCGCTCGCCATGACGATCCCCGAGAGACTGGAGCCGGAGACGGCTTCGACCGAGATTGCCGAGGTCTTGATGCCGTCCGCAGTAATTTCCACGGTATCGGCAGGCTGGGCCTCTGCTTCCACAGCGCTTTCCTCAGCCACCGGTGCGCTGGGCGCTGTCATGCGGGCCACGCCGAAGCCGGCTAGTGCCGCCAGAATGAGGCCGACCGCAGCGCCGGCATAGAGTTTGTTGTCGGACTTCATTGGACGGGTTCTCCGGTAATGGTGCGGCCCTCAAGCCGTGCAAGGCTGGCGCGGGCATCGAACTGGGCAGCGCGGGCATCGAGCACCACGCCGCGAGCAGCTCCCAGGCCATGGCGTGCAGCTAGCAATTCGATCAGCGGGGACTTCCCCGCTTCATAGGCGATACGTGCAAGCCGATAGCTTTCTTCAGCCGTGGATAGCGTTCTATCCGCAGCCGCTGCTCTGGCGTCTGCCGCTTCGTTGAGGGCAAGCGAAGCCTGGATTGCAGCCTCGGCCTCCAACCGGGTTGCCGCCTCCCGTGCCTGCGCGCCGCGCAGTTCAGCCTGCGCGGCATCGATGTTGCCGCGATTCCTGTCGAAGAGCGGGAATGGCACGCTCACAGCTGCCAGTAGAGCATTCGCGTTATCGACCTCAAGCCGTCTAACGCCGACGGACACCGTCACGTCAGGAATGGCCTGCCGCTTGGCGGATGTTACGCGCCGCGCGGCAGCTTCTGCGTCAGCTTTCGCTGCCAGATAAGGAGCCGTCTGCGTCGGGTCGATCGGCCCCTGCCCCTTCATCGGCGCCAGCCGGTCCAACATGGGTTCGGCAAGAGTCGAGTAAGACACCGACTGACCACTGAGCGCAGTCAGGCGGGAATAGGCGCCAACCCGCTCTGCTTTGGCCGTATCGACGACAGCCCTCAGCGAATTCACTTCGGTTTCAGCCTGAAGGCCACGAAGCCGAGCTTCCTTGCCCGCTTCAACCAGAGCGCGGGCGGCCTTAAGATCCGCTTCTGCTTCTTCCAGTTCATCTTCAGCCAGCCCGATCCTGCGATCGGAGACTTCAGCGCCAGCATAGGCACGCGCCAGTTCATATGCATAGGACAGCCGCCCGTCACGCGTACGCGCCTGAGCAGCGACCACGCCTGCTTCGCCTGCCGCAATGCGAGCGGAGCGCTTTCCGAACAGCTCAAGCGGCTGGTTTACCTGGAGCGTGTTTTCCGCACGACCGAAGCGGTTGTAAGGGCGTTGCCCGCCCACATTCTCCGTCATGACGCTCACGGTCGGATTGGGATAGGCGCGTGCCTGCCGTGCCAATCCTTCGGCTCGATCTACTTCGGCTTCGAGCTCCAATTGACGTGGCGCTTCGCTGGTTTGCCGAAAAAGCTCGGCAAATGGTGGCGCGACTTGCGCGCTTGCAGCCGTGCCACCCGCCATAAGGCAGGTCGCAACGACCGCGCCGGATACCGCAATACGCGGCAGCCGGCCTCGAAAGGCTTGCATTGTGTAATTCCCTCGTAGGTCTGATCAAAAGATGCGCGCAAATGCGCGCCAAGGATCAGGCCTCGGGTGGTCTCAAGAGAGAAGCTGGCCCCGTGGAACCCAACGCGGCAGCGTGGAACAGCTCCCAACGCCCAGCGACCGGCGCAACATCTGCAACTATGACGGGCTGCGACGGGAGATCTGTCGACTGATGCGCGGCATGTGCAGCAATGTGCATCATGTCTGCCAGGTCAGGCTGGTCTTTCGACTCATGCCGGTCATGGTGATGGTCGTGATCGGCGACGCTGGACGCGACCTGCTGGGCCGCATGCGCCTGAGGCAGGGTGTCATGCCAAGTTGTCAGCAGGGTCACACCCAACAAAGCGAGCAGGCCGCACAGCGTCGACACGCGCCGACGCCATATAAGCGCCGTGCTGTTACGCCGGGATGAGTGCAATGCTCGCATGGCGCGCACGCTATCTTCGTCACATGCACTCGGCAAGCCGGATCGACCGAAAGAACGAGTCATGATCTTGGCCAATGCTGATGAAGATCGTCGATCACATAGGCGTGGCCAGCGCTTTGGCCATGTTTGTCCCGAAGGTGGGGATGGTCTGCATCAAGATCGACGTGATCATGTGGAAGTTCGTCAGGATCCGCGCTCGGCCACAGCAAATAAGCAGCGATCACACCAAAATGCGCGATGATCGACATGGCAATGAACGTCATTACCTGATTTTCTCTCGCGCCAAGCTGGCCAGCAAGCGGATAGCAGATCAACCAGCTTCCGTGGCTCAGGGCAAACTGCGCCGCAAAGAGTGCAGGCCGATCTTCCGCATTGGCCGACCGTTTCAATAGCCGTCCCGACGGGGTGACGCTCATCGAATAGGCCATACCCAGGACGAACCAACCCGCGAGCAGTATGGACCAATAGTTGGAAGAACTGCCGAACCAGTGCGTGAGGGCACCCATGATCGCAAGCCCCCAAGCCAGCACTGCTGCGGCAGTGATCATGATCGAGCGGTCGGATATGCGGTCGAGAATACGGGGCAACCCCAGCGCAGCGAGGATAGAGCCTCCACCAAAGGCTGCTAGTGTGAAGGCAACGTCCCGCTGGCCAAGGCCAAGCTGGTCCCGGACAATGACGACAGTGTTGACGATCACCATCGAACTCGCCGCCGCCGACGCAAAGGTCAAGGCGAGAAGGCCGCGCAGCCGTGGCGTCTTGAGGTAAATCCGCATACCCCTGGTGGTCTTGGCATAAATGCCGGTGCGCACTTCCTTACGGTTAAGCGCTCGAGGCAAGGTGGTCGACAGGACCAGAATGGCCGAACCGACGAAACCGACCGCCGTGCCCGAGAATAACCAGTGGAAGTTGATGACAGTCAGCAAGGCAGCCGCGAGCATCGGGCTCGTCAGGCTTTCCATATCATAAGCCAGCCGCGACAGGGCGAGCGCCTTGGTATAGTCGCGCTCTTCCGGCAGAACATCGGGAATGGTCGCCTGAAAAGTGGGCGTGAACGCTGCCGAAGCAGACTGAAGCACGAAGATCAGGACGTAGATCTGCCAGATCTCGCTGACGAACGGCAGGCAGATCGCGACGGCGGCGCGCAGCACATCCATCGTGACGAGAAAGGCGCGACGCGGCAGCCTGTCGGCAAAGGCGCCTACGACGGGAGCCACACCAATATAGGCGATCATCTTGATGGCCAGCGCGGTCCCCAGCACTGCGCCTGCCGATCCGCCGGCAATGTCATAGGCGAGCAGCCCCAGCGCGACCGTAGCCAGCCCGGTTCCGACCAAAGCCACCACCTGCGCCAGGAACAGGTGACGGTATGTCCGATTGCTCAACACCGAAAGCATTGCATGACCTCATCACGAATCATCCTCCCCGGGGGGATATGAATGAGGCTTGCAGTATCCCCCCGGGGAGGATACTGCAAGCCTCATTCCTGGAGTAGATTCTGCATGGCTGATCATCAGCACGAGACGCACCCTGCGATCATAAAGCGATTGAACCGCGCTGGCGGCCACCTGCGCAGCATCGTAACAATGATCGAAGAAGGACGCTCCTGCGTCGAGATCGCTCAGCAGTTGCAAGCAGTCGAGAGTGCGATCGTCAACGCCAAGAAGACCCTGATCAACGACCATATCGATCATTGCCTCAGCCATAGCCAGGATAGCGGCGGCGTCTCCAAGGCTGTTGAAGAATTCCGGGCAATCTCACGATATCTGTAACGCCATTTCTGTTATAGGCCTCCGAGCGCAACCCGAACTGAGCATGTGAGCCAAGGCGACATGACACAGCTGATCCGCTGCATAATGCTGACAGTTCTGGCAATCCTCGCTCAAGGAGCGGCTGGAGCCGCCCTGCCGCACGCGCCGCTTCAGGGACATCATTACGAATATACCCATAGCGATCCAGTAGGTAAGGCGCACACTGAGCCGGCGGATCTGGTTGATGGGCAGACGGACGAACTTCCTGACGGTTCTCACCGTCACACCGGTCATCACACGCACGGATCAGCAGACGACGTCAGGATAGCTGGTGTAGGCGACCGGCACCGCCGTATTCTCAAGCGTCAGTTCCGTCGGTCTGATGACCTACAGCTGACGATCGTACCCTCCCCTCCGCTGCTAGAGCCGCCCTCCGCCTGATGCCGCAGCGCCCTTTTCGCAGGGCGCCCGACCTTCCGATTGGTCTGACCTGCCAGTCTGGCAGCGGCTGTGATGCTTTACGTACGCCGCTGCCTTCGGCACGTTCGAAAGGCATCTTCTGTGGCAACACCGCATTCTGGCGGGCGTCCTTTGCGTCCGCACCCACCTGCTATCGTGCTCGGGCTCGATAGCGCGATCAATCTCAGCATCATCCGTGAACTCGGCCAAAAGGGCGTGCCGGTCATCGGCGTCGGTACGGCCGCAACCTCAATGGCTGCAGCCTCACGACATTGCTCGCAAGCCATCATCCGTCCGGCCGGGCCAATCATGTCCTGGATGCCCGACATCGTCCGTCGCACGGGCGCGATGGCACTATTCGCTGTGTCCGAAGCCGATTTGCTGCAACTGGCGTCAGGACCGAAGTACATTGGCAAGTGCGAGGTTCTGACGCCCCGCTTGGAGCAATTGCAGCGGGCGCTCAGCAAGAGCGACACACTGAGCGAAGCCAGAAAGCTCGGGTTCGACGTGCCGCAGACATGGCAACCTCGAGCCGGCGAAGATTTCGCCGCGCGGATCGCTGAGCAGAGCTTCCCCGCCATCGCCAAATGGGACAACCCGAATGACATCCTCCCCCTTCTCGAAGAGGCTGGCCTCAAATGGGAGAAGGCAGAGTTCGTCAGCAATGCCGGCCAACTCGACCGCTTGCTTGATCGCTTCCAAACAATAGGCCGCTGGCCCCTGATCCAGTCCTATTGCGATGGCGTGGGGCTTGGCCAAATGCTCTACATGAGGCGTGATCGCGCGACCCTGCGCTTTCAGCATGTGCGCCTTCATGAATGGCCGCCGGAAGGCGGGGTGTCGACGCTCTGCTACAACGAGCCACTCCATCAGCATCAAGCCCAGATGAAATTGTCGGAGCGCCTGCTTCAGGAATTGGAGTGGGAGGGCCCCGCCATGGTCGAGTATCGCTATGACGCGGCACGGAAGCGCTATTGGCTCATGGAAGTAAACGGCCGGTATTGGGGCAGCCTCCCGCTCACTCGCCATTGTGACACGCTCTTCGCCTGGGAAGCCTATCGACGTTCGGTCCTGGGCCAGGTCGTTGACGCGCCGGTGGGCCGGCAAGACATAATTCAGGCACGCTATATGATTCCGGAAACCAAGCGGCTCATGCGCCTGCTCATCAGGCGCTCTCGCGTTGATGAGCGCGTCGCTGAATATAGCCGCCTGCAGGAGCTGCGATCCTACCTCGCGGACTTCGTGCGCCCAAACATGCGCTACTACGTCTTTGACAAGGACGATACCGGCCCATTCTATCAAGATGTCCGCAACATGGTTGGGAAGATTTTCAAGGGGGGCGGCCATGACCCTCGTTGAACAGAAGGTCGATGTGCGTTCTGATCGGCTTAAACAACAACCGGTCAGCGGCCCGTTCAGGAACAGGCTGAAGGAACTCGACGCCCTGCGCGGGATCGCAGCGATCAGCGTGATGCTGTTCCACTACACCTCGATCTATCCCGACTTCTTTCCCGAGCACCGCAACATCGGCGTGAGATTCGATGCCGGAGGCTATGGCGTCTTCCTGTTCTTCGGCATCTCCGGTTTCGTGATCAGTCGGACGCTGGAAAACACCGCGGGCATCGCCGACTTCACCATCAAGCGTGTTGCCCGGCTCTTCCCAGCCTATTGGGCGGCGGTGCTGATCACGACGCTGGTCGTGCAATGGAGCGGGACCGAACGTCTACAGGCGGAATTCGAAACGGTCCTGATCAACCTCACCATGTTGCAAGGCTTCTTCTTCGTCCCGTCTGTCGATGGCGTGTACTGGACGTTGACTGTCGAACTTGCCTTCTACATCTGCGCCGCCCTCGCATGGACGGCGCGCAGGCGGGTGCGCATCGAGTACCTGCTTGCTGGTTGGATGGCAGTTGGCGCGATCGCCTCCGTCTCCGAGATAGCGCCGTATCGGGTACAGATGCTCCTGGTGAACCAATACAGCCCGTTCTTCGCCATTGGTGTGCTCACCTACAGAGCGTGGTCAGCACAACGGCGCTATCTCGACCAACTTCCCTATTTCGCGATGGCGCTGGCGATACTGGGCTTCAATGGCGGCGCCGCCTTCCTGATCGCCGGGGTCGGAATTCAGGTGATGCTTTGGCTGGCCATCAACGGCCGCCTGTCCGCGATCACTCATCCTATTCTGCTGTATCTCGGCGCTCTCAGCTACCCGCTGTATCTCATCCACCATCACGCCGGCTTCGTGCTGCTCCGGGCAATCGACCGCGCACAGATAGGCCCCTTCGCGGGGGTCATCGTCACGTCGGCAACGATGCTTGGTCTGGCAGCCCTCCTGCACCACGGCATCGAGGCACCTGCGGAGCGGGCCATCCGAACATGGTGGCTTAGGCGCCTTAGCCCCCAGCCAGTCTGATCGAGCTTCCTCTTCGGTCGCCATCCGCGCGGCCATCTGCACATCATGAAAGACCCAATATGCTCTTTGGCAACACCGTGGCCCTCGGCCCCATTTTCCCTGTCGATCTCGAGCGCCTGTTCCGCTGGATGGACAATGCCGACGACGCTCGCCTGAATGAACCCTACCGACCGCTTAACTGGCAGCATCAGGAAGCATTCTGGCTAAATGCCGATCAGGACGCCTCACGCGTCTTCTTCGCTATTCGCGTGCAGGACGCTCCACATATTGTGGGATTCATCCAGATCCATAAAATCCACGCCATCCATCGATCGGCCCTGATCGGCATCCGCATCGGTGAGGTCGAAGACCGCGGCAAGGGCTTGGCAGCAGACGCAATGGCAATCGCCATTGAATATTGCTGGCGCGATCTCAACCTGAGCAGGCTCGAGCTGACCGTCTTCGCGCATAACGAGCCCGCACGGCGGCTGTACCATCGGCTGGGTTTTGTCGAAGAGGGCATCTCACGCAACGCGCTCTTCATGGGCGGGAACTGGATCGATGTGGTGAACATGGCGCTGATGCGACCAGATCGCGTCGCCCCTGAGGGTTAGGCATTCATGCCCGGTTAGGGCGGAGTTGTTAGGAACAGCAATCCCGCAAGAAATTGAGACCATGAAACCGACGATCTTACTGACCGCCTTGGCCCTATGCTTGTCCGCATGCGGTCCCGTCCATCCCAGATGGAAGAACGAAAGCTCCCATGACATCCGGGTGACCTATTTCAAAGGCACGGCGCACTACGGGGTGCTCATCAAGCAGGGTCGGGAAAATGTGCCGGTCGCACCTTTCGACTTCCAATCGGTTGAACGGATCGAAATCGAAGATAGTGGCCAGATACAGCGGCTAACCAAAGCCGCTGTATCGCAGATGCACACCGAGTGCGGCCATGGCTATTCCTGCCGCATTCGATACGGAGACGATCACCAGTTGAAGGTCGCGCCTGGCTAACAGCTTCCGCTTGCCACCCATCGCACTGACGACATCAGCTGAAAAGCTGGTCAGTCGTCGGTGCGATCATTCGTCAGGCCCTTTGCGCGCAGTTTGGACAGGCGCTGCGGTAAATCCGCAGCAACCTTGCGCGCCTCGCCCGGGCGCAGATTACGCCAACGGCGCACTTCCTCACGAGAACGGCCGCAACCACGGCACCAGCCGGATGAGGCGTCGAAACCACAAAGGTCAATGCAAGGCGAGCGCACAGATCATTCCATCGAATTTAATTGAATACCCTACCCCCCTACCCTATACGGCATCGTCCTACCAGCAGCAATTTGCTGCATGACATCGAGGCTGCCGAGGGAAAATGGCTCACATCAATGAAAACCGAGACGCGCTACTCGGGCGAATCAAGCGCATCGCGGGCCAGGTTGGCGCAGTAGAGCGTGCGCTTGGCGGCAATGCGAATTGCACCGAAGTCCTCCATCTGGTCGCAGCCGTCCGCGGCGCCGTGAATGGGCTTCTCGATGAGATCATCGTCGAACATCTGGAGGCCCATGTCGCACGCGACGGCCTGTCTCCCGAAGAACGCCAGCAAGGCGCAGAGGACCTCGTCACGATCATCCGGAGGTACAGCAAGTGAGCACCAAGACCGCCGTGCTGGCCGACACCGGCCACCTGGCGCACGAACATATGTTCCTGGCCGCCAGCCATGACGACAATGCCCGCCGGACACTCTGGGTCGTGGCGCTCACCGCCCTCATGATGGTGGCAGAGATCGTCGCTGGTTACACTACAGGATCGATGGCCCTACTGGCTGACGGCTTCCATATGGCCACCCATGCCGGGGCGCTTGGTGTTGCGGCCGGTGCCTATGCCTATGCGAAACGACATGCTCATAACGGCGACTTCAGCTTCGGCACCGGGAAGGTCGGCGATCTCGCTGGGTTCGCATCGGCCCTCGTCCTGGGTATCATAGCCCTCGCTATCGGCGTCGAGTCCGTCATGCGACTGTTCGAACCCATCAACGTCGCCTTCGCGGAAGCCACATGGATCGCAATCCTCGGGCTGCTCGTGAACATAGCCTCGGCCTTTTTGCTCTCCGGCGGCCACGGTCACGACCATGGGCATCACCATGGTCACGGACATCACCATGGTCACAGCCATGGTGGCGACAACAATCTGCGTTCCGCCTATATGCACGTGCTCGCCGATGCGCTGACATCGGTGCTAGCGATCGCAGCACTTCTGTCCGGCCGCTATTTGGGCTGGGTATGGATGGATCCAGTCATGGGCATCGTCGGTGCCATCGTCATTGCGCGCTGGTCATGGTCGCTCATGCGCGACACAGCCGCCATTCTCCTAGATCGCACCGATCGCCACGTAGCCGATGAAGTCCGCGAGTTGGTCGAGACGACTGGCGATGCGCGGATCACCGACCTGCACGTGTGGAAGGTCGGCCCTGAAGCTCACTCGGCGATTGTCGGCGTCGCTGCCCAACCGGGCGTGGATGCGGCGGAAATCCGACGGCGCCTGGTGCCCGTTCATGAGCTCCAGCACCTTACCGTCGAAGTCGCGACCGTGGCATAACCGACAGGAATATCGTGATTTATCCCACATTTTCTGGAATCGCGAAAATGTGGGATAAATTCCCACAGACCCATAATCGGTGCCTATCATCTGAACGCCAAATCAGATGTACCGTCGATAGTCAGCGCTAACCGACTGCCCCTCCTCCAGATACTTCAGCACCTCGCCGACCTTACGAGCAGCGCGAATGGGGACCGGTAGACGCTGATTCATCTGGGTTGAATTCCAGTTGATCTTGGTCAGCGAAAAGACCTCATCAGCAATCTGTGCCACTGTGCTGTCGCTGCTAGGATGAGGACATAGGAGCAGCGGCCGCGGCACATACAGGCCTGGATATGTGCCGTAATACGGGATGCTGCCGTTCGTGTAGAGTAACCCTTTGCCGTCCAGCTCGACGAACGTACCTCGCAGAACCGGATAATCGCCATCTCTTAGGATTTTGGCGTCATACGACTCTTGGACCCAGACAAGATCGCGAAACTCGGTTTCTGCTTCGTCGAGCGCGCGAAGAATGCCATCGGCCTCTTCAGCCCGAAAGCGCGATGTTTTCAGAATGATCACCCGCGCTGGCGGATGCTTGTGATGGTCGCGATAGGCTTTGAGCGCGCCCTTCACGAGATCATAGGCGTCGCTTTCGGTCATGTAAGGATGCCGGCCTCGCGTCTCCGTCTGTGCCCGCTTGCCCTTCAAAATGAACCCACGGCCACGTTCGTCGAACATCTGAGCCGCACTGGTCCAAAGCTGTTGGCCGCTGACATCCCGGTAAAAGCTGACCCCGATATAACAGGCGCGAAACTCGCCTTCCTTCGGCAAACGACGCCACGGGATACGCCCCGTCCCCTTGTAATAGAGGGTGGTTAGCAGGTTCCAGGTCCGCCCGGCCTGATCCTGGATCTTCCGATCGCTGCTGACCTTCACCTTCCGAGGGATCTTGGCCTTCTCGTCAATTACGTCTTCCCAGATGATCTGGATTGGGAAATTGAGCGGCATCGCCTTGGCCTTGAGGAGACCCCGAAAATTAGGAGCGTCAGAGCCGCCTGCATCTTCTTGTTCTGTGGTACCCTCGGCATCCGTCTTGGCGTTCCAAACCCGCTCAATGAGCGCAACCGGAAGCGCCACCAATGCGACGTCAGGCCGGTTTCCGCTGTCATCGATCGCCTGGAGACTATCCATGATGGCATCGACTGCCATCTCAACGGCCTTGCCGTGATGAGGCTCTTTCAGGATCCGGTCGATCTGTGCTCTGGTCAGCGTGCTACAAGCCTCATCATCAACTTCAAAGCCGCAGCGGAAAGGGTTGTTGTTATGAAGGCCCGGAAAATGGGGATTCATGTTTGGATGGCTTTCCGCCTTCGACGCGAAGCCGCTAGCCGCCGCCACCAAGAACTGCTTAGAGCCCTCGACGGTCTTGGCATCGCCTACGACACCTACGCGAATTTTATCGCCCAACGGAGCCTGTAAAGGACCAGCGTCGGTTAGGCCGAGGCGAGGATCCTGATGGCTATGCTGGTCGCCGAACTCGAGCAGCGGCTCGTCGAATATCCGACATTCAAACTTCATCGAACAATGACCCCGACGTCTCACCATCATCTTGCTCTGCGGCCGGCCGCCGTCCCCAGACATCATCCGGTACGGTCGTTGGCAGTTCGATCTCCGGGGGCGGATCAAAGCGCAACACCACTGCTGGCCCGACAGGCTCGGCGAACAGATCGGTGCCACCTTCCTCATTCTTTGTGAGGAAACGATGCCACATGATCACCTGCCCCCGTATCGCCGCATTATTTTCCAAACGCTTCTTCCCCGACAGCAACGCGTCGGGGAATGGATGACGATAGTAGCCGTTTGTCGTGAAGTGGTAGGTCGGGCTGACCATCAAGAACCACTGATCCATCATGCACTCAAATTTGGGTGCAAAGGCGTGATGCCGCACGAAGCCGACCTTGTCTTTCACCTTGGTGCTCATGGTGACGTTCACCACGTCGGCCTTCGTCTTCACCTTGGCAGACTGATAATGGAACGTGCGAGGCTGGCTGTCTTCAAGCGCCCTGACATAAAACACCCGACCATCTTTGTCCCATGCCAGGTCGTCCTGCATCTGGTGCTGGAGCGTCTGACGCAACAGGAACGCGAAGTTGTTCTGCTCGTCAATGTCCTCATGATATCCGATCATGCGGGTCTCGACGGCTTCCACTTGGTCCAGATCGACTATGGCGCCAGTCACCGCTTCGCGGGGATCATGGAACGACCAAAACGTCCCATCCTTGATCACCCAGTCGTACCGCACCGTTTCACCCGTGTCGTACATCTCTTTGATCGCGCTCTTGCGATCGAAAGGTGTACTCGCGACGAATATCTCAGCCGGCAGCTTGATCGGCAGCAGGTTGACCAGTGCGGTTTCACCACCACCCAACGGCGGGACATAGTAGCCAAAACCATTGATAGGGACCGTCAGGGCCGCAAGCCTATCAAGAGATGACTTATCGAGCACGTCCCGAGTCTTGTCGAAAGTGAGGCGGCGCTGCTCAACGCCTGGTTGCGACTGGACCTGAGCCCAATAATGGCTGTCGTCGCTTTCTCGGTACATCACCACGATGACCGGCAAATTGGACGTCTTCCAATATTGGAGGTCTTTCACGTCGAGCAGATACGTAAACCCAGCTTCCGTTTCGGACGTGTATTTGCCAGCCCGGGTCGACTTGATCTGGACAGCGATCATCCGCGCTGTCGGCTCACCCTCAATCATGACCTCCGCCAGCCCATCTATGCCTGCTTCCAGTCGACTGCGATGGTCAAACTGAAAGCCCATGGACAGGAACCGCTTGCGAACGGCCGCTTCTCCCAGCTCGCCGATGAGCTGATTATCGGTGATCTTCTTCCCCATGAGCCAATGATAGAACATCTTGGCAACGACGCTACAGTGATTTTCGGCTGCGACGTCCCTTTTCTTACCGAAAACTGTGGATATCGATCATGTTACGATGTGCCACTGGATGAATATCATCCAAGCTTGCCTGCACTTCCAATATCCATGCCACCTTAACGGACATGATCGGTGAAACGTCCGATCACGTCCGTCAGGGATGCTTGCTGCCTTAGAGCCAGCGAACCCGGCCGGTCGATAGTTCGTACACGGCGCCCACGACCTTCAACTCACCACGCTCTTGCGGCTCTATCAACATAGGCTCCGAGAATTTCTGCAGGCGTTCGACCATGCGCCGGACATTTTCCTCGACAGCGGTATCGACCAGCTTGTCCTCGCCGACATTGCGCTGAGCTGCCAGGACAGCCGGCACGATCGGCTCGATCATACGAGCGATGCTGCCCGGGAACCGTGTATCCTTCGTCACGACGTCTGCCGCCGCCGCGACGGCGCCGCACTTCTCATGGCCCAGAACGACGATGAGCGGCACCTTCAGCACCGCCACGGAATACTCGATGGACCCCATGCCAGCAGTGTCCACGTTATTGCCGGCGGTCCGAACAATGAACAGCTCGCCAAGACCGGCACCGAATAGCTGTTCTGGACCAACACGGGAATCCGAGCAGCCCACCAACGTCGCAAACGGCTGCTGACCTTCTGCCAGCGCCAAGCGCCGCTCGCGTGACAAGTCGGCCGGCACCGGCGCATCGGCCACGAATGCCTCATTGCCGTCGACCAGACGCTGCAGGGCCTCGTCCGGGGTCGGTTGCGTGCTGATTACACTTGCTGTTGCCACTTCATACTCCTTCAAATGAATGGGGGCGCAAGGCAGATAGGAACCGTCTGTCGCCGGCGCCCAACTCGATCGTAACGACTGATTTCCGCCCCTTTACGTCCTGTTGGAGGGTGTAACGGCCACGTCCGGCCTTTGATCCCCTACCCTACCACTGCGTTCCCGCCACAGGAGGAAGCGGCCCCGGGCCCTTCCTCCCCAGAGACTCCAAAAGGTCGATTTCGATCGTCCGACACATCGTCGATAGCGGCACGTCATGGACGGTATTAGCAAACGGGTCCGTCAGATCCTGCCCGATCCGCAACGCAGCCAGGAAGATCATCCCGATCAAGGTCGATCCTATCGGTGTGTAGAGATCCAGCGTCTCTACCAACGAGATCGGTAACAGCACGCAGAACAGCCGCGTGAAGAAGTTCGGCATGAACTCGAAGCCGCTGGGCAGCGGCGTGTTCTTGATCCGCTCCATGCCACCCTGGGCATTGGCGATGTCGATCATCACTCGTTCGAACAGGGACTGCTGGATGGTGTCGATCTTCCCATCGGTCCGGGCGCCTGACACTATGCGGGACATATCCTCAAGCAGCGCGTTGGGGCGGTTCGTGCGCTCGGCAGCGACTTCGGCCGCTTCCTTGCCCGCCAGCCGCTCGATGTCCTCTGTCGGATCCTGCCCCCGCAGCCGGCACCGCATCGCGTGCGCGAAGGATATCTGCCGCAGCACAATGGCTTCCGCTTCCGGGCCAGCCGGCAATACATTGCGGCACAACCGGGCCATGCTGCGCGACGCGTTGATCAAGGCGCCCCATAAGGTGCGCGCCTCCCACCAGCGGGCATAAGCGGCGTTAGTCCGGAAACCGAGAAACAAGGCAATGGCCGTGCCGAAAAGCGCGACCGGCAACGCCGGCTCCTTGATCGGCATGTATCGGTGGAAGATGGTGACCGCCACATCCCAGGCGAACAGGATGGTCAGTGGCTTCCAGATTTCGAGGATTATCCGCTGCAGGCGGGGACGCGCTCCGACGATCATCGCGGTGCTCCATTGTCTATGATGTGAGAGGTGTAACGCCCAATTCTTAAAATCAGGGGGCCACCAAGGAATCAGGCTGACGAGCGCCAGTTCGGTTCAGGATGTCGAAGTTGCCCTCCGCAAAGAAGCCGATGTGCGCCGGGTTGGGCGATAGGTTGCTCCACGACCACTCATACAAGCTGCCATGCTGGGGGCGTAACTCCCCCCGCTGAATGCCCGAAGCAATCGTATCGGCAAGAATGGCCCCTTGGTGCCCATCTTCCAGGCGAAGGCGATAGCGGACCTTCGCCCCGCGACTGTCGCTTACGAACCGTACTGTCCCCTCGCCCGCCACATAGGCTGCTACCCGCTGCGTTTGGCCCGGCTGGATCGTGAAGTGCACACGCTTCCTGGCGGGAGGATCATTGATCGGTGCGTGTAGTCCGCGGGACATCGCCCACACTCCCACCACAGCGAGAGCGACGCATATCAGTATGCCTGTCCCGACGAAGATGGCGTCGAACCTCGCGATCTTCACCACGCCGCTTCTCGATGGCCCGTATCCGGCTCAGGCACGGACCGGATCCCGATATGCCAGAAGCCGTAGCGCGTTGATGACCACCAGCAAGGTGGATCCCTCGTGCAGGGCAACAGCCGGTCCGATGCCAAGACCCAGGATGGTCGCCGGCACGAGGAAGGCGACGACACCCAGGCTGACGAACACATTCTGCCTGATAACCCAGCGCGTGCTCCGGCTGAGGCCCACCGCAAACGGCAGGTGCGACAGATTGTCGGCCATGAGCGCCACATCGGCTGTCTCCAGAGCCACATCCGATCCGGCTGCGCCCATGGCGATACCCACGGTTGCGGTCGCCATAGCTGGCGCGTCGTTCACGCCGTCACCGACCATGGCAACCTTCGTCTCGGCCCGCAGCTTCTTGATGGCCTCGACTTTGTCTTCAGGCATGAGATCGCCCCAGGCTTCATCGATCTCGACCTGCTTGCCTATGGCATCAGCCACCCGCTGGTGATCGCCCGAGATCATGATCATCCGCTTGATGCCGATCTCGCGCAGGCGTTCCAGCGCCGCGCGGGCTGCCTCGCGCGGCGTATCCAGAAGACCGATAGCCCCCATATCCCGCGAGCCGCTGCGCACGACCATGCTGGTCTGCCCCGCTTCACGGAGTGTCTTGATCGCGGCATCCATCTCGCTGGACAGCGGGGCAATGCCGTCGCTGCCGAACATCTCGGCCTTGCCGATGAGGACTTCGTCCTCACCGACAAGAGCCGAGATGCCGCGACCCGTGAGGCTTTTCAGATTTTCAGCCTCCGGAACTGGATGATCGCCAATATGGTCGCGCCCATCGCGCGCAATTGCCTGGGCCAAGGGATGGTCGCTCAGGCTTTCGACAGCCACCGCCAACGCCATCAGCTCTTCCCTGGTGACGCCAGGCGCCGGGATGATCTGCTGGATGCGCGGCTCGCCCATCGTCAGCGTGCCGGTCTTGTCGAATGCAATAGCGTCCAGCGAACCCAGCAATTCGAGCGGGGCGCCGCCCTTCACCAGGACGCCGCCACGCGCGGCACGGGCAACACCCGACAACACGGCGCTCGGCGTCGCGATGGCCAGCGCACAGGGACTGGCGGCCACAAGGACTGCCATCGCCCGATAGAAACTGTCGCGAAAAGGCTCGTCGACGACCACCCATGCGAACAGCAGCAGGAACGCCAAAGCCAGGACAGCAGGCACGAAGAAGCGCTCGAAACGATCTGTGAACCGCTGTGTTGGCGATTTCTGCGTTTCCGCTTCGCTGACCATCTTCACTACCTTGGCCAGCGTACTTTCGCTCGACAGCCGCGTGACCTCGATTTCGATCAGGCCACTACCGTTAATTGTGCCTGCGAAGACTCGGCTGGCTGCCGCGACACGGTCGGGATTGGTCCGGGCTGCCTCAGCGCTTTCCACAGGCTCCTTGTCGACCGGGATGCTTTCACCAGTGACAGGCGCCTGATTGACGGCGGAGTTGCCCTTAATGACGAAGCCATCGGCCGCAATACGCTCATCCGGCTTGATGATGGCCACGTCGCCAAGGACCAGTTCCTCTACCGGTACGACGCTAGAGCCACCGTCCATCCGCCGAACGGTAGCCGTCCGCGGCGCCAGTTCGGCCAGCGCTTCGATTGCACGCTTGGCGCGACCCATAGCGTAGTGCTCAAGCGCATGACCCAGACTGAAGAGGAACAGCAGCAAAGCACCTTCGGCCCAAGCCCCAAGAGCGGCCGCGCCTGCTGCTGCCACCAGCATCAGCGTATCGATCTCGAAGCGCTTCTGGCGCAGATTTTCGATGGCCTCGCGCACCGTATAGAAGCCGCCGAAGACATAAGCCGCTATGAAGAGAGCGAACGGAACCCAGGCGGCTGCCGTCAGGAACGTCTCGATGAAGTAGCCCACCCCCAGTGCGCCGCCGCAGGCCAGAGCGAAGATCAGCTCGGTGTTGGGTCCAAGCAATCCGCCGTGCCCATGATCATGGTCGTGCTTCTCGCCAGCCGGGTGATCGTGATCCTTGTCATGGTCATGTGCCGACGGCTTCTTGTCCGGAGCGGTGAGAGCCTTGCGGCTCACACCTGCATCGCGAAGCGCCGTAAGAATTCCATCCTCCGACGTGATCGTGCGATCGAACTCAACCCGCACCGTCCCAGGAAGAATGGCCTCGGCTTCGAGCACCCCTGGCAGCGCGCGTAGCGTTTCGCCAATGGACCGCGCCCGCCTCTGGTGGCCGATGCCGTCGACCTCCCACACCACATGGCCGATACGCTCTGCAATCTGCGTCCCCGCCGCCTTTGCCAGCTCCCGGATACGGGGAAGAGAGATCGCGTCCGGATCATAGTGGATGCACAACTGCGGCAGTGTACCGGCCGGCTCCTTCGTTACATGCACTTCAGCGACGCCGGGACGGCTTTCGATCAAGGATATCAGGCGCGAAACGCAGCCATCAGCTGTGTCGGTGACTTCAGGGAGTAGCAAGGGGACATCGAGGCGGAGTTTTTCAATCATGACCATCATCCTGGTTGGGGCACGCTATCTTCGGTGAAAGCAGTTGCCATCAGGGTGGATGCAGGCGTCCCTGCTTGCTGATCGTCCGGGTTCTCCTGCAGATCAGCGACTTCTGATCGGCGCGTACCAGCTTCAACGTGTCGACGCCGGTCAGGCTGACATTGAGCTTATCGCCGACATAGGTCAGGCCCGTGTCGGGCGCGGTGAGACGGATCGGCTTCTGGTCCGGCAGGATCGCCAAATCGAGTGTCAGCCCATCGACCAGGAAATCGCCGTCCAGCTGCGTGCCATCTTCGCATTCGTAAAGATGCTCTCCGACGAGCGTAGGGATGGAATTGCGATCATGGCGACTTTCATCGCCGCCGCCATTCTGCTGGCATCCCATCAGGCTGAGCATCAGGACTCCTCCAGTCAGGGAGAGACGGCTCAAACGATATTGTTTCAGGCGCATGTTGTTTCCCAGATCTCGAGGATAAACTGTCGTCATGGGCGGCAAGGGAAGCCGCCCATGACGCGGGCCGTTCTCACACACAGGGGTAGGTGCGGCGGCCAAGCTGGTCATCAGTCGAAGAGTTCGCGCAGGAAGCCCTTGCGACGACCATGATGGTCGCCCCGAGATCCATGGCCGTCACTACGATCGCTTCCATGCTTTGAGCCGGACACACCCAGCGTGCCTTCACGCCGTTCGACCGGCTGAGTTTCGCTGATGCTGCGTTCGATGATCTTGTCGAGTTCACCGCGGTCGAGCCAAACGCCACGACACTGGGGGCAATAGTCGATCTCGATGCCCTGTCGTTCGCTCATGAGCAGGTCAACCTTGCAGACCGGACAGGGCAGTCCGTTCGAAGGGATACGGTTCGTCATGTCAGGCCTCCTTGATTTCTGGGCGGCCCTTGGCCTCCCGAATTTCGCTACGGGCGTCCTTGAGGATCTCGATCCCGCCCTTGATGGCGATCAGCGCAGTCGCGACGCCGACGAGGAGATCCGGCCAGTTTGTGCCGAGCCACCAGACCAGCACGCCTGCGATCAGGATCCCGCCATTCGAGATGAAGTCGTTGAAGCTGAAGGTGGTCGCAGCACGCATGTTGACGTCGGGCTGCTCAAGCCGTTGCAGAAGCCTCAGGCATATGAAGTTGACGACGGCTGCCACGGCCGACATCGCCATCATCGCTGTGCCGATCGGCTCGCTGCCATAAACATAGCGACGGCCGACATCGACGAGGATGCCGACTGCGAAGACCAACAGCATAGAGCCGGAGAACATTGCCGCCCGGCTCTTCCACATGACGCCTCGGCTCAGGGCTACGAGGCTCAGAGCATAGACGAGAGCATCCGACAAATTGTCGACACCATTGGCGATGAGCGCGCTGGAGTCTCCAGTGAAGCCCACGACAAAGAAGGCAGCAGATATGAGGACATTCAGGATCAGCACGATCCAGAGCGTCTTGCGCTCCATTCCCTGATCGCCGGCACGTTTGGTCTCAACCATCGCTCTTCCCCCTGCCCTTGATCACGCTGAGCGAGCGCCGCTTGTGGCGATTGGCTGGAGAGACTGCGCGGATCGTGCGCTTCACCGCCGCCATGAAACTCGCATCCTGCGTTCTCATTTGACGGCGAAGGCCTGTGGCTAGCGGGCGTGCCAACAATCCAAGGATGCCCTTGCATTCGAAGCTGTGCCGGACATGCAGACCGGTTTCATCCTCATAAATTTCATACCCCTCTTCGATGCTGAAAAGCGGCAATGTGGCTGCTCTCCAGCGGATGATATCGGGCTTATCATTGGCTACAATTCTGGCTTCCAGCGATGCCTGCTTGCCCATCAGCGTCCAGGTCATGTCGATCTTGTTCCCAAGTTCGACGACCCCCGCGCCAAAGCGATAGTGGGGATGCCATGCCTCATAGCGATTGAGGTCGGCCAACAGCGTCCACGCCCGCAAACGCGAGATCTGAGGACTGAATATGGTTTCCTCTCTCATCGGTCTGATCCTTTCCTTCGATCAGGAAGAGGCGGGAGGGCAGTTGCTGCCCTCCCGTCACATCAGTGCTGCGGTTGAACAGACGGGGAGACCTCGATCTCTGGATCATCCTCCTCGACCATCGTCGTGCGGCCGTATCGCGCGTAGAGCGTCGGCAGGACGAACAGGGTCAGGAGCGTCGCAGAGATCAGGCCGCCGATTACGACCGTCGCCAGCGGCTTCTGGACTTCGGCGCCAGCGCCGCTGCCCAAGGCCATGGGCACGAAGCCGAGGCTTGCGACCAACGCCGTCATGACCACTGGCCTCAGACGCTGAAGCGCGCCCACCCGAGCGGCTTCGGCCCGGTCCATGCCGGTTCGCATGAGATCCTGAATGGAGGACACCATGACGAGACCGTTCAGGACCGCGATGCCGGACAGCGCGATGAACCCGACCGCTGCGGAGATGGAGAAGTCCATACCCCGAAGGAAGAGGGCCAGCACGCCGCCCACGAGGGCGAGAGGAACGCCGGTGAACACGATGGCGGCATCTCGGACTGACCCCAACGCGCCATAGAGGAGCAGCAGGATCAAAACAAAGCAGGCCGGGATCACCAGCTGCAGGCGTTCCTGAGCCGAAGCCAGATTTTCGAACTGGCCACCCCATTCGAGATAGCTGCCCGGCGGAAGACGCACTTCCTTACCAATGGCAGCCTGCGCATCCGCGACCACGCCGCCGACGTCACGGCCACGCACGTTCGCCTGGACTACTACACGACGCTTGCCGTTTTCACGGCTGATCTGATTTGGACCGTCGACGACGCGGATATCCGCAACGCTGGCCAGCGGAACAAACTGGCCGCTCGGGGTCGGCACCTGAACCTGACTGAGCAGCGAGATGTCACCACGCTGATCTTCGGAAAGTCGGATTACCACCGGGAAGCGGCGGTCGCCTTCGAAAATCATGCCCGACTGCTGGCCACCCAGCGTTGCGTTCACGATGTCCTGCACGTCCTGAGCGGTGACGCCGAGGCGGGCCATGGCGTCGCGATTCACCCGAATGTCGAGCATCGGAAGGCCCGTGGTTTGCTCGACCTTCACGTCGGCGGCCCCCTGCGTACGACGCAGGACGCTAGCGATCTTCTCAGCCGTCGCGTTCATCGAGTTGAAGTCGTCCCCGAAGACCTTGACCGCGATATCACCACGCACGCCGGCGATGAGCTCGTTGAAGCGCATCTGGATCGGCTGGGTGATCTCGTAGGCGTTGCCCGGGAATTTGGCGAGTTCCCCCTCGATCCGAGAGATGAGTTCCTCCTTCTTCAGGCTAGGGTCCGGCCATTCCTTCCGGTCCTTGAGGATTACGAACATATCAGTGGCGTTGGGCGGCATCGGGTCGGATGCCAGTTCGGCCGTACCGGTCTTGGAGAAGACGAACTTCACCTCCGGCTGCTTCGACATCATCTGTTCGATCGGCACCTGCATCGCCTGGCTCTGCTGCACCGACGTCGCCGGAATACGCAGAGCCTGAATCAGAAGGTCGCCCTCATCAAGCTGCGGCAGGAAAACCTGGCCCAGAGACATGAAGGCCAGGATCGCGAGAACGAAGCCGCCGACACCAGCGCCGACAGTGACTACAGGCCGCTTCATCGCCCGGTCGAGACCGGGTTCGTAGCGGGCCTTGAGCCAGCTCATGATCCGTCCTTCCTTCTCTTCGATCCGCTTGGACAGCCACAGGGCGATCGCGGCGGGAACAAAGGTCAGGGAGAGGATGAAGGCGCAAACCAGCGCGATGATTACGGTAAGCGCCATCGGCACGAAGGTCTTGCCCTCGACACCGGTCAGGGTAAGGAGCGGCACATAAACGAGGATGATGATCGCCTGGCCATAGACCGACGGCTTGATCATCTCCCGGGCAGCAGAAGCGACCGTATCCAGCCGTTCCTTCACGGTGAGCAGACGCCCTTCGTGATGCTGATGCTCAGCCATGCGTCGCAGGGCATTTTCGACGATGATGACGGCGCCATCGACAATGAGGCCAAAGTCGAGCGCGCCAAGGCTCATGAGGTTGGCTGACACCCCGGCACGCAACATGCCAAAGCCGGTCAGCATCATGGTCACCGGGATGATGACGGCGGCGATCAGCGCGGCACGGAAGTTGCCGAGCAGCAGAAACAGCACCACGATGACAAGGACCGCGCCTTCGCCCAGATTCTTGGCGACCGTCTTGATGGTCGAGTTCACCAGCGCCGTACGGTTCAGCACAGGCTGGACGATTACGTCTGGCGGCAGCGAGGCGTTGATCTCCTCCAGCCGGTTGGCGACTGCGGTCGCGACGGTGCGGCTATTCTCGCCGATCCGCATGATGGCGGTTCCGACGACGACCTCAGTTCCGTTTTCGGACGCCGACCCCATGCGAATCGCCTGACCGGTACGAACAGATGCAACCTGACCAAGGGTGATGGGTACACCTTCCCGGGTGGCCACCACGATCTTGGAAAGTTCGTCGGCGTTACGGACAAGAGCGTCCGCACGGACTGCCAGACCTTCGCCATTGCGATTGACGAAGCCGCCACCGACGCTGGTGTTGTTACGTTCGAGGGCTGTGCTGAGCTGCGTCAGCGTGATCCCCATCGAAGCCAGGCGCTGGACGTCGGGCACGACGAGAAACTGCTTGGCATAGCCGCCGATCGAATCGACGCCAGCCAAGCCCTGCGTGTTCTTCAGCAGCGGCGAAACGATCCAGTCCTGCGCGGTACGCAGGTAGGTCGCCTTGTCGGTATCGTTGGTCAGCCGTTCGCCTTCCGGCGTGATGTAGCTGCCATCGGGCTGCATGCCGGGTTCACCCGGTTGATGCTTGTCGTCCTTGCGATGCTCCAGACGGACGGTCCACATATAGACCTCCCCCAGACCGGTGGCGATCGGGCCCATTTCGGGCGTTACGCCATCGGGCAAGTTCTCGGACACGCCTGTCAGACGCTCGCCGACCTGCTGGCGGGCGAAAAAGATATCCGTCTGATCGGAGAAGACGGCAGTGACCTGCGCAAAGCCGTTGCGGCTGAGCGAACGGCTATATTCGAGGCCCGGAATACCCGCGAGTGCGGTCTCGATCGGGAACGCGACCTGCTTTTCGACCAACTCGGGCGAAAGCGCAGGCGCACGGACGTTGATCTGCACCTGATTGTTGGTGATGTCCGGCACCGCGTCGATCGGCAGGCGCGACAAAGCGGCGGCGCCGATCACGGCGGCTATGGCGGTCAGCAGCAGGACGAGCCAGCGCTTATGAACCGCCCAGGTTACGATTGGGGCGATCATCGGCTCAGTCCTCCGCGGCTTCGCTCTTGCCGAGTTCGGCCTTGAGCGTGAAGCTGTTGACAGTGGCGATCTCCTCAGTGCCCTTCAGGCCCGACTTGATGATCACGCTGTCGCCGGCACTGTCGCCCAACTGGACGGCCGTTGCCTGGAACCCGGTCTTGGTCCGGACGAAGACGACCGACCTGCCCTCTTCTGTCTGCACGGCAGTCAGCGGCACACGGATCGCGCCATCGCCGCCACTGCCGGTGAGAGCGACCGATGCCGTGACCGGCTCGCCGACGCGCCAGAGGCCATCACGATTGTCGAGGGTAGCGATGACGGGAACGAGGCGCGTATTGGCATCGAGCGCCGGCGACACGAACGTCACCTTCGCGGTCGCCTGTCGACCAGCTGCCTTGATGTTCACCGTTGCGCCCGGACGCACCCGGCCCGCATCCTGCGGCTGCAAGTTGAGAGAGAGTGACACGCTGGACAGGTTGGCAACCCGGAACAGTTCAGCGTCCGCCGCGACCGTCTGCCCCAGCACTACGCTGCGTCCGATGACCTGACCCGACATAGGCGCCACGATACCGATGCGATTGAGGCCGCCGCCACCGGTGCCAGCAGCAGATACCTGCTGCTGCGCCAGGCGAAGGGCGATGCGGGCCTCGGTAGCTGCGGTGCGGGCAGCGATGAGATCCTGCTCCGGCGAGACCCGCTGAGAGAACAGGCGCTGCTCGCGGGCGAGATTGCTGTTCGCCAGCGACAGACGGGCTCGGGCCGCCTCAGTTTCAGCGTTAAGCGAAGCAGCCTCGCGGCTTTCGATCACGGCCAGCGTCTGGCCGCGACCGATCGACTGCCCAAGGTTGCGGGTGAGCGAAACCACGCGGCCACCAATCGCTGCGGACACGACCTGCGTACCCTGCGGATCACCGTCGATGGTCGCGGGCAGCTCAATCGTACCGGATCCGCCCATCATCGGGCGCGCCGTTTGAATGCCAGCCGATGCGATCTGATCGGCCGAGAGCCTGATCTTGCCCTCTTCGGCTTTATCCCCTGCCTTTGCTTCAGCAGCCGGCGCTGCCTCGTTGGTCGGGTTCTCCTCGGCACCGCTTCCGCAAGCGGCAAGCGCCAGCATCAGGGACAGGGGCAAGGCGGCGTAGATGATCTTCTTGGATGTCATGGATCAGTTCCCCTGTTCCGGCGCGGGCGCTGTCAGGCGCTCTAGTTGCGCGCGGGCATTCTGATAAGAGGCAAGTGCGTCGATGGCGGCGAGGCGCGTCTGGGCCAGCGTTCGCTCGGCATCGAGCAGGTCGAGCTGGCCGAACTTGCCTTCGCGATAGCCGATGCGCGCGATGCGGGCCGCTTCCTGAGCCGCCTCGAGGGCAGGACCAATAGCCGTCTGTGCAGTGACTGCGGCATTCGATGCCGATGTCTGCGCGTCGTTGATGGCCTGCTCGACATCGAGCGCCGTCATACGCTTCTGGGCTTCCACCTGATTGCGCTGCGCGCGAGCTTGCGCGACAGCCGCCTTGCCCGAATTGAAGATCGGAATAGGCATCGTGACCGTGAAGATCAGGGCCGTGTCGTTGGTGGCTGACAGCCTGCGTAAACCGGGGCCAGCTTCGAGATTGGGGACTCGTTGAGAATTGGCGAGTCGGACATTGGCATTAGCCACGGCAAGATCCGCATCCGCGGCCGCCAGGGCCAGCGTACCTGCCGCGCTCGGTGGTACTTCGGGGCCATAACCACGTGGTAAGCGCTCCAACCAAGCCGTGTCGAGCGGGCCGCCCATCGGTTGCCCAATCCGACGCTCAAGATTGGCGCGGCTGGCCTGTGCCAGCCGAATGGTCCGAACCAGTTCTGCATCGGCGTTGATCTTCGCCACGTTGGCGCGCTGCTCCTCGATCGGAGAAGCACGGCCGGCCTTCACCCGCACGCTTGCAGCATTCGCGGCGTCGCCAGCAATGCGCGACTGATCGCGTGCCGTTTGGACACGCCGTTCGGCAGCAGCCGCTTCGATATATAGCTGCGTGACCTGCAGCCTTATGTCTGCCTGCGTGATCGCCGAGACTAACAGTGCCTTGTCGGTCTGGGCATTAGCGACCGCGATGCGTGCGGACCGCTTGCCACCCAGTTCGATGGGAACAGCCATGCTGACCGTCGACTCGGCGCTACCAACGCCGCGATACGGTCCGCTTCCTGCGATATTCTCCACCTGCGTCTGCACGGTGGGATTGGGACGAAGACCAGCGATGGTACGTGCGGCGCGGGCTGCTTCGACATTGGCTTGCGCGGCTTCGGCCGCCGGGGCGCTGCCACCAGCGGCGGCGACTGCCTGATCAAGCGTATAGGGTGACGCCCCCGCTACCGCAGCGGGCATCTCCTGTGCCTGCGCCACAGCGACGCAGGACACGGCAGCCAATAAGGCTGCAATGGATCGGAACATGAATAGGAATCCTGGACACGAGTCATGGACGACCGGCGGCCTGAATTCAGGCGCAACGGTCCACTATGGCTCTGTCAGACTATGGGTGGGCGCAGGTCGGGGCCGATGGCCCAGCGCTTGGACGGGATCGGTGCAGGAATGAACGCAGGAGCGTTCACCGCGGAGGGGAGCATATCATCGCTGGCCGAAGCCGGCACGAACGCCGGAGCACCCTGACAACCACCATGATGATGCGGCATGCCCTTGTCGGCATCACCCTGCGTCTGGTCAGCATCGCCATCACTATGCACATAACCGGAGCATTCGATGGTGGGCGCCTGAGCGTTAGGAACTTCCTGAGCATGCACCATCGTCGTCGTCAGCATGGACAACGAAATCAGGCAGATCAGGAAACGTCCTAAGCGGCGCATGACAGGCTACATAGTAGGCTTTGCACACGATGTCATCTGCAAAAGTAAAATCGCGGCATATTGGACTGTTTCCGAATGTTACATCAGATCATTGTGCCATGATAGCGGACTGATACACCATATCATCACGGATTAACTTTACCTAAACTATGACGCGATCAAATATACATTATAGCACAGACAGGTCGTGTCCCACGGGGTGGTGTAGGAAGGTTTCTCTGAGAGGGTGGCCACCGTCGATCTTCTGGTAGGGTTCGGATGCGAACTCGAACCTGGAGAAGAAGACGATGACCGACGACAGAATGGCCCTTGTTGAGCTGATTGAGCAAGGGGCAGACAGCGATTTGGTGCGCGATATGCTGGCATTTGCCGCCGAGCGCATGATGGATCTGGAGATTGAGGCCAGAACGGGTGCGGCTGCGGGCAGTCGCAGCCCGGCGCGGCTCAACCACCGCAACGGCTATCGCGAACGGGGCTGGGACACTCGGGCCGGCCGGATCGAGCTGGCGATCCCCAAGCTCAGGAAGGGCAGTTACTTCCCGAGCTTCCTTGAGCCACGCCGCACGGCTGAGAAGGCGTTGGCGGCGGTGATCCAGGAAGCCTACGTCCACGGTGTCTCGACTCGCTCGGTCGACGATCTGGTCAAGGCGATGGGCGCCAGCGGCGTCTCGAAGAGCCAGGTGAGCCGTCTGGTGGCCGAGATCGACGAACGGGTGAACGCCTTCCTGCAGCGGCCGATCGAGGGCGAGTGGCCCTACCTGTGGATCGACGCCACCTACCTCAAGGTCCGCGAGGGCGGGCGGATCGTCTCGACGGCGGCGATAATCGCCGTCGGCGTCAACACCGATGGTCGGCGCGAGGTTCTGGGCGTTGCCACCGGCCCTTCAGAAGCGGAACCCTTCTGGAAAGCCTTCCTGCGCTCGCTCGCCGACCGGGGACTTCGCGGGGTAAAGCTGGTCATCGCGGACGACCACAAGGGGTTGCGCGCCGCCGCCAGCAAGGTGTTCGCCGCGAGCCAGCAACGCTGCCGGGTCCACTGGATGCGCAATGCGCTGGCACATGCCGCGCCCAAGCAGCGACCGGCAGTCATCGCCATGATCAAGACGATCTTTGCGCAGGAAACGGCTGAAGCGGCTCACCAGCAATGGGAACAGGTCGCCGATGCCCTGCGCGAGAAGTTCCCGAAGCTGGCCGACATGATGGCCGGATCGCGCGAGGACGTGCTTGCCTACATGACCTTCCCGAAGGAGCACTGGGCGCAGATCGCGTCGACCAACCCGCTGGAAAGGGTGAACAAGGAGATCAAGCGAAGGGCCGATGTCATCGGCATCTTTCCGAATGACGCCGCCGTCGTCCGCCTCGTCGGAGCACTCATGCTGGAACAGAATGATGAGTGGGCGGTGTCACGCCGTTACATGACGCTGGAAACCCTCGGCTCGGTAAGCCATAACCCCATTGTCAGCCTGCCAGCTCTGGCTGCCTGACCCGAACCTGATCCTACTGCGGATCGACGGTTCCTACACCACCCCGTGGGACACGACCCACAGACAAGAATCATTCGAATAAATCTGCATACCAACCCAGACACAAGGCGCAATTTGCAAAATAGCCAACCCCGTCTTATGGGCATTACAGATTCTTTGGAATCAGGCTGCACTTTAGACAGAAGTTTTCTGATGCCGCTTATCCGCCGACCATCCGGGGAACCAAAGCTTCCTCTCAATCCGTGAGTGCCGCCCGATAATTGCTCATGCATTCTTCTACGATGCGATCTTGATTTCCGACGAAGATCACGGCTGGAAATCCATGCAGTATCCCTTCAGAGGCATTGCCAACCGTTGGCCGGCAAAAGCCTCCAGACTGCGACTGCCGTTATAATCACGCCGAGCGACAGAACGCCGCCAACGACAAGAAGAGCAGCGCGGTGCCACTTGATGCGGGCGTGGAGGTCATCGAACACATCAGAGAATTGATCGGCGATCATGGCAAAGTCGTCGCTGAGGCGGGTGCTTTGCCGCTTCACCTCTGTCGCGATAACATTGAGCGTCTTCCACTGGTTCAGCCCGGCAATCCCCAACATCACCGCGAAGACGATTGCTCCTATAAGCACGCCAAGGTTCGTCCAGAACTCGAGGCCGCACGATGCCGGCACCTTCTTGAGTTGGGAAACCACGACGATCGTTGCGACAGGAATGCCAAGGAGCTGGCCTTGGATATCTACGATGGTCTTGTGGATCTTGCCCACGAAATCCAGTCGCGCCGTTTCAACCTCATTGCGGATCTTCGAGTACGAGAAGCTCGAGGTGAAGAGTCGGTATCCCTTCTCCACCTCATTCGCGAGGCGATCTAGATTCCGGATTAGGAAACCGAACCGATCCTTGTCGCGTAGCGAACGCACCATTTCGATGAGGGTGGTCTGAAGAATCGTCCGCTTCTCATCCAAATGCAATTCGTCCGCGAACAGCTTCGTCAGCCGCGCAGCCTGACCCACCACGTCGCCGCGAAGGTCCATTGAACCAAACTGGATCGGCACGACGACCTTCTCTTTGCCGATGAAAATCAGCTGACGCATCGTTTCATCAACCAGCGACGCGCTATCGCGAAGTATCTTGAGCACGTCCAAGACTGCACGATACGCAAGCAGTTTTGGCGGGACAGGGTTATCACCCGACGCGTAATGCTCTTTCTTGATGTAATACCGCTGAGGCTCCGCGAGCACGGCGCCAGGCGCCTTGAACAGATCATCCAAAGTGGAAACCAACAGGCCCATCTTCGCCACATTGGGCCGACCAATCGTTACCGGCACTTCTGCCCCGACGGCCAGATCATAGCCGTCCTCGACCGAAATCTGGGCATCGTTGTAATGCGTATCGATCTCCATGATGGCGGTTAAAACTGCCACCATATGGTCGCTCTTGATCGTCAGAACGTCGCCGTTCTCATCATCGAACCGCGTAGCGCGGTATATCTCGACAAGATCGGCAAACGTAACATCAATCACTGATCATCCCTTCGGCGCGCATCTGATTGATCAGCTCGTCTGGCACATCCATCAACGTAAGGGATTTCTTGTCCTTGTCGAACACGACTTTGCTCTGGTCGATTGCTTCACGCGTGAATTCGACCGACCACATCTTCGTTTTGGCGGTCACTTTCACGAGGGCTTTCAATGCGCTGGCGTTCGGAACATAGCCTTCATTCAGCTGGCGATCGGTATTGGCCAGAAATTTCGATAGCCTGCCGGGTTCCTTCGGCATCAGGCGATTTGCCATAGCTTCGAAATCCACCGGCTCCTTTGCCTTATTCGCCTTGCCAAGATAATCTAAGGCATCGGACAGGAACGCCGTCGCCTCGGTGTCGACCATCTTTTCAGTAAGCGTAAATTCCTTCAGTGCATCCACGAGGCTCTGAGTGTCCTTACGCTCCAGAACCGCCGAATCGCAGCCAAGGAAATCACGAAAATAATCGGATATCGAACCCTTGCCTTTCAAGAAGCTCAGGTAGCGGTCCTGCTTGTCCGCCCAAGCGGTAAGATTAATGCGGCCGGCGAAGCGGAAACCATCGAGATCGAGGTGCTCGACGTCCTCCATTCCATGATTTTTGGTCAGGGCCGCGCTCAGCTTGTCGGTGACCACCGTGACGAGCATGAAATCTGAACCATCCCGTCGGAAGTGAGCAAAAAACACATGCCCGCCGACTGAAGCAGATTTCTTTCCCGCTTCCCGCGCCAGATTGTCCATCATCTTGCCGGTAAGACCGAGGAAGTCCTTCTCCTTGGCCTCAACATAGGCACGGATTTGCCCCTCGGTGGGAGAACCGTCTGCCGTTGTGAACCGACCGTGAGACTTGGAAGTCCGGCTGTTGTAAAGTTCATAGACCGTGGAGATGACACGAAGCGTCGTGTCGGTCACGTCAAGCAACTTCTTGGAGAGCGCGACAGAATAGCCAGCATCGCTACGATTCAGGTCATGAATCGCAAGCGCAATTATCTCGGTCACCAATAATCCCCCCAACGTCCAAAACCGTGACGGACATGACCAATCCCTGGGACGTCCGACTGTGACGCAAAACTTTGAAGCACGAGCGAGCGATAAGCAAGGTGTCGCAGATTTAGCGCAAATATCATGCTCAGGGCTTCGGCTAGGAATCTTCTCGACGCGATGAAAGGTTCATCTGAATCGCCGATAAATAGGGATCGGAGCAGAAGTTGACATTACTCCCCCTCCAGAGGAGCAGAAGTTGAAAATCAGCCGTGATCCTCTGATGACAAAAGCACCGGAAACTCTAGGGGGTCAGGAGCAGACTTCCTGACAACCGACAATTTTGTCAATTTTCAGCAAGACTGCTCCTCTATGTCATACTTCTGCTCCTCATTTAGATCAAGCACATTCAATCTACAAAGCCTGACGGCGTGAATACGCTTCACTTCTCTCCTTGATTTATGGAGTGAAGAAAATGGAAGATCGCATTGCTCACTATATGGTGACTTTCACGGCCAAACAGTGGCCGGAAGCCTATCGCAGAGCTTTAGAGGTTGAAGAGCTCCCAAAGAAGGGGAGCCAACGAATGGCAGCAGCTGTCACCGCTGCTGCAGCGCGCTTAGGCTATAAGCAGCGCAACTTCTTTAAGATCATTCGCGCCTACAAAGAATCGCTAAAACAGACCGATCAAGTCTTATCAAAATACCCTCGCCAACTTCCTAACGAAACGAGAGCGGCTCTCGAGGAAGCTATCGCGAATGCCGGACCAGGCGCTCGACCGGGGGCGATCCATTCTGCTGCCGAAGCATTATGCAAAGAGCGCAATATAAATCCTCCGAGCGGACGAGCGGTCCGAACTCGGCTCAACCTTCCTGCGGAAATAACGGATGTCGTGGCTTACACCGGCAAAAACACCGATTACGCGCTCGATATGTCGCCGCTCGACGTCGCGGTCGATGGACCTAACAACACGCCCTATCGCGCTGTCCTCACTGCTTTCATAGATGCCCGTCACGGCAATGTTATCGCTCATACTGTGACCGTCGGCCGGCCAATGGCTGACGACCTCCTCCACTTGTTTACCGAGGCCGTGGAAAAGACAAAGCCTAAAACGCCTTCGCCCGCGTCGTTGGTAATTTACCGGGGCGCTCCCATCAATGATCCGCGGCTGAAGGCTCAGATGCGCTTACTCGGCATTTCTGAGCCAGACATACAGGTAGATGCTCGCCGCCCAGGATTGCCTCTCACTGCTCTGTTTGGAACTAAGCTCGGTCGTGTCGCGGTCAATCCACGCAGCGATCCTTCAAACCCATACGCAGTTGATGAGTCTCTCCCTCTGCATGTTGTGCGTCCAGCTATTGCCCTTCTCTTAGAACGCCATCACGCAGGCCTTCAGGTTAATCGTGAGATCGCGGCAATCGCATCAGCTACCACTGCAGTACAGGCGGTTACCAAAGGGCCGCAAAAATCAAACAATCAGGAATTTACCTCAGCTCGACTCCCACGCACAAATAGCAAAAATAGCCGTTAAACAATGAGCTGCCACTACTAACGATACGCCCATCGACACCAAACTGCATCTACCCCATTGCGGTCGGAGCAGAGGTTGACACAAAACCCGCTTCAGAGGAGCAGAGGTTGAAAATCAGCCGTGATCCTCTGGTGACAAAAGTGCCGAAATGCGTGGGTGCCAGGATCAGACTTCCTGACAACCGACACGAAAAGATAACTCGGGGTCGCCAATCAGGCGCGACTTGCCACCTTGGCGAGGCGCAGTGGCGGGGTCGCGACGCTCAGATCCACGCCCGATTCAACCGACATGCGATCGCGCCCCTTGCGCTTGGCGTCATAGAGCGCGCGGTCTGCCCGATCGAACAGGTGCGGCAGTTCCTCCGTGCCCGTGATGCTTGCCGCCGCCCCGATGCTGGTCGACACTTGCAGACTCGCCCCGGCGACACCCGCCCCGCTCTGCGCAAAACGATGGCAGATGCGGCGACCGAGCGCCGGCAGATTTTCGGGCGGAAGACCGAACAGCAGAACGGCAAACTCGTCACCGCCCAGCCGCGCCACCAGTGCATCGGCGGGCACGCAATCCGTCAATATTGCAGCCAGTCCCGACAGCAGCCGGTCGCCGGTTGCATGGCCGAAGCCGTCATTGACCGCCTTGAAATGATCGACGTCGCACAGCAGCAGCGCCACCGGCTGGCCGGCCCGCCGCGCCAGCGCCATCCCGGCTGCCGCCTTCGCCTCGAACGCGCGGCGATTATAGGCCCCGGTCAGCGAATCCCGCTCGGCCAGCGCGGTGATCTGCCGTTCGCGCCGGTGACGCACCGCCGCCAGCATCAGCAGCGCCAGCGACACCTCGACCAATATGCCCTCATAGAGCGACGCCTTGATCAGCAGCCCCTTGAAGCCGACCAGGCTGACGAAAAGGCCCGGCATGAAGATCAGCCCCGACTTGGCGAGGTAGAAGATGCCATGGCCAAGGAAAATATGCCCCAGCCGCACCGCATCGCGCACTTCGCTGGTGCGGCGGAGCGAGAGCAGGAGGGACGCGGCCTTGAGCGACAGGATCGCGACCAGCGCCGAATTGACGAGGCCGAACAGGGCGGTGCGGTCATTTGCCGGATCGGTGCCCAGCAGCGCCACCCAGACCAGCAGCACGCCGAGCCAGATGCCAGGGAGGCGTCGCCCGGCAAAGGCCGCCGCCCCCTTGGCGAACAACAGATGCGCCACCACCAGCAGGCCATTGGCCAACCAGACATAGAGAAGGAAGCTGTCCACCGTGCGCAGCACCGACATGCCGCTGCCCACCACGATGGTCGCGAATCCCGCACTCCACCAGGCGAGCGAGCGCACCTTTGCCAGACGCCATTCGGCAGCCAGCACCAGCGCCGCAACAAGGGCGATGGCCTGGGTCATGAGCAGCATGGTGACGGCGTCGATCGGCATGGACAGGTTCATCGGGGAAAGGAGCGTGTTATCTATCCGAATATGCTGAACAAAAGGTTCCCGCCCGGCTCAGCTCGTCGCACGCACCAGCAGGTCGTCTGTGACCGTCATGGTAAAGATCGGATCGGCATCCGCCGGCACTTCGGCGATCGCGTCGACAAAGGCGGCGCGGGTTGCCGGGTCGTCATAGACCATCTTCGCATCGAAGGCCGCGCGCCAGGTCGCCTCGTCCGGCCATTCGGCATAGCCCACGAACCGCCCGTCCGCATCGCGGTGCAGGCGCGATCCATAGCTGCCATATTTTTCACGGATGAGGTCGGTGCCGCGGCGCCAGGCGGCGCGGAACTGCTCTTCCTTGCCGGGGTGGACGCGCCACCAATAGACCGCAACGAACATGGCCACCTCCTTGTGCGGAGACAATGGCCGGGCGGCGGCAGGAGTTCCGGCGGGCAGGCCGATCGCCCGCCCGCCGGCAATGTCGCTTAGAGGATCGACTGGCCGGTCTTGGCCCAGTCCGACATGAAGCCGGCAATGCCCTTGTCGGTCAGCACATGGTTGAACAGTGCCTTGATGACGGCCGGCGGCGCGGTCATCACGTCCGCGCCGATCTTGGCGCTGTCGAGCACGTGGATCGGGTGACGGACCGACGCGACCAGGATTTCGGTGTCGAACGCGTAATTGTCATAGATCAGGCGGATGTCTTCGATCAGCTGCATGCCGTCGAAGCCATTATCGTCATGACGGCCGACGAAGGGCGAGATGAAGCTGGCGCCGGCCTTGGCCGCGAGCAGCGCCTGGTTGGCCGAGAAGCAGAGGGTGACGTTCACCATCACGCCATCGTCGGTCAGCGCCTTGCAGGTCTTGAGGCCGTCGATGGTCAGCGGCACCTTGATGCAGACATTGGGAGCGATCTTCCGCAGGACCGCGGCTTCCTTCATCATCGTCTCATGGTCGAGCGCGACGACTTCGGCTGATACCGGGCCGTCCACGACGCCGCAGATTTCCTCGATCACTTCCAGGAACTTGCGGCCCGACTTGTGGATCAGCGACGGGTTGGTGGTGACGCCGTCCAGCAGGCCGGTGGCGGCCAGGTCACGGATTTCGGCAATGTCGGCGGTGTCGACGAAGAATTTCATGGGATGCTCCGGGGCAGGATTCGCGAATCGGCTCCCTTTAGCGGCTGGCCGATGGATTGGCCATCGGGGCGAACGGCGATTGCCTTGGCCCCCGCCGCCTTCTACCTCTTCCGCGACAGGGGAGCGGCCATGAAGTTTGCGATGCGCGCATATATTTGCCTGACCGCCCTCGCCATGCTCGTCCTGCCCTTTCCTGCCCGCGCTGCGGATCAGGAGGCGCAGACCTGGATCAGCGCTGGCGGCGTCGCGCAGATTGACGACAATGATCGCATCGGCATCGAAACAAGCTATCGCCTGCGGCCGGCCGATGACCAGCTGCTGCAACGGATCACCCTGGACCATCGGATTGCCGACGGCGTGCAGCTGGGCGGCGGCTTCGCCTTCGTTACCAGCCGAAGGCAGAAGGAAATGCGCTTTCACCAGCAACTGATCATCGACCTGGGCGTGCTGCAGAGCCGCACCCGGCTGGAACAGCGCTATATCGACAGCGCCGCGCGCCCGGCCTGGCGCCTGCGCGAACGTATCCAGATCGACATCCCGCTGGAAAAGCAGCGGAAATGGTTCCTCCTGACCTCCGCCGAATTTTTCTTCGAACTGCACAAGCCAAGCGCGGTCCAGGACAGCGAACTTGTGACCACGCGGCAGCTGATCGGCCTGCGTCATGTGCTGACGCCGCGGCTCGGCATCCAGCTCAGCTATATGCGCCAGCATAGTTTTCCCGACGACCGCCCCGATGAGGTCGTCCATGTCCCCTGGCTGGCGATCGCCTGGCGGCTCTGACGATTTGCCAGAACGGCAAGAGCGGTTAAGGACGCTGCATGGCCCGCGCCCGTGTCCTCCTGCTCAATGCCGCCCTCGGCCCGCTCGACTATCGCATCCCCCATGGCATGACGGCCAGGCCGGGCAGCATCGTGGTCGCCCCGCTGGGCCCGCGCCAGCTGGTCGGTGTGGTCTGGGACGAGGAGTCCTTTCCGGATGTCGAGACGGTCGGCGACAACCGGCTGCGCAACCTGCTGGAAGTGCTGGACGCGCCACCGCTGCCTGAAACGCTGCGCCGGCTGATCGAATGGACCGCCGACTATTATCTCGCCCCGCCGGCCGCCGTGCTGCGCATGGCACTGGCGTCGATGTCCGCGCTGGAGGGCACCCGGACCGTCATCGAATATCGTGCCACCGGCCAGCTGCCCGATCGCATGACCGAACAGCGGACCCAGGCGATGGAGCGGATCGGCGACCGGCAGGGGCTGGTGCGCGAACTGGCGATGATCGGCGGGGTCAGCGATACGGTGATCCGCGGTCTGGTGAAGGCCGGCGCGTTCGAGCCAATCGAGGTCAGCGTCGACACCCCCTTCCCCGAGCCCGACCCGGCCCACGCGCCGCCGGCCCTGTCCGACCAGCAGATGGCGGCCGCGACCGACATGGCGGACGCAGTGCGTGCCCATGAATTCGCCCCCTTCCTGCTCGACGGCGTCACCGGATCGGGCAAGACCGAAGTCTATTTCGAGGCGATCGCCGCGGCCATCCGCGCCGGCAAGCAGACCCTGGTGCTGCTGCCCGAAATCGCCCTGACCGAACCCTTTCTTGAACGGTTCGAAAAACGCTTCGGCACGGTCCCGGTCAACTGGCATAGCGGCCTGCGCCAAAGCGAACGCCGCCGCGCCTGGCGCGCGATCGCGGCGGGCGAGGCCCGCGTCGTCGTCGGTGCCCGATCCGCCCTGTTCCTGCCCTACCCCAATCTGGGCCTGATCGTCGTCGACGAGGCGCATGAAGCGAGCTTCAAGCAGGAGGAAGGCGTCCATTATCACGCCCGCGACGTCGCGGTGATGCGGGGCCTCATCGAACATTTCCCGGTCGTTCTGGCCTCCGCCACTCCCGCGATCGAGACACGGCACCAGGTCGATCTCGGCCGTTATCGCGAGATCAAGCTGCCCGCCCGTTTCGGCGGCGCGCAGATGCCCGATATCGAGGGCATCAACCTGCTGACCGATCCGCCCGAGCGCGGTCGCTGGATCGCGCCGCCGCTGGTGGTGGCGATGGAGGAAGTGCTGGCCAAGGGCGAGCAGAGCCTGCTCTTCCTCAACCGGCGCGGCTATGCGCCGCTGACGCTGTGCCGCCATTGCGGCTATCGCTTCCAATGCCCCAATTGCACCAGCTGGATGGTCGAGCATCGGCTGACCAAGCGGCTGGCCTGCCATCATTGCGGCCATGTCATCCCGGCGCCGCGCTTCTGCCCCGAATGCAAGGAAGAGGACAGCCTGGTCGCCTGCGGCCCCGGCGTCGAGCGCATCGCCGACGAGGTGAAGGCGCTGTGGCCACAGGCGCGGGTTGCCATCGCCACGTCGGACACGCTGCACTCGCCCGCCCGCGCCGCCGATTTCGTGAAGTCGGTCGAGGCTGGGGACATCGACATCATCGTCGGCACCCAGCTCATCACCAAGGGCTATCATTTCCCGAACCTGACCCTGGTCGGCGTGATCGACGCGGACCTGGGGCTGGAGGGCGGCGATCTGCGCGCGTCCGAACGCACCTTCCAGCAGATCATGCAGGTCGCCGGGCGCGCCGGGCGCGGCGAAAAGCCGGGCCATGTCTTCATCCAGACCCGCATGCCCGATGCGGAGGTGATCCAGGCGCTGATCGCCGGCGACAGCGAGCGTTTCTATCTGATCGAGACCGAAAATCGCCGCCGCGCCAATGCCCCGCCCTTCGGCCGCTTCGCCGCGATCATCATCTCCAGTGAGGACAGCGACGAAGCCGCGCAGACCGCGCGACTGATCGGCAAGTCGGCGCCGCAGGTGGAGGGCATGCGCGTCTATGGCCCCGCCCCTGCCCCCCTTTCCGTGCTGCGCGGCCGCCATCGCCACCGGCTGCTGATCCATGCCACGCGCCAGGTCGACATCCAGTCGGTGATCCGCGAATGGCTGGGTAATCTGGTATGGAAATCGACCACCCGCGTCGCGGTGGACGTCGACCCCTACAGCTTCATGTAGGAAATTTACGGAGCCAACCATGGCACGCGACACGACGGGAACCGTATGACAGAATTGTTGTTTCTGGGGGATAGCCACATGAACTGTTTGGCGAAGCCAATCACCGAGGGGCGACTCCGCGGCTATGACTGCCGCATCGTCCAAGTGCCGGGAGCAACAGCCGTCGGATTGCGACATCCCAAATCAAAGACCCAGGCGCTGCAACGATTCCGCGATGTGCTGCTCCCCTTTCGACCGGATTGCATACCAGTTTTTCAGATTGGGGAGGTGGATTGCGGTTTTGTGATCTGGGTCAGGGCACAACGCCACGGCGAGTCGGTTCAGCAACAACTCGATGCTTCCCTCGCCGCCTACCTCAATTTCCTGTCTGAAATGCAGAGCGCAGGTTATTGTCGACAGATCGTAACGTCCGCTACTCTGCCGACGATCGACGACAATCCTGCAACAATGGGCGAGGTTCATATCCTGCGGCAAGAAGTCCAGGCGACCCAACGCGAGCGGACGGATCTGACACTGACCTATAATGACAGATTGCAACAGGGGTGCCGCGCGAGAGGCATTGATTTTCTCGATATCGCAGAACTAATGTTGGACCCTCAAACCCGGCTTATCCGGGATGATCTGAAAAACCCCAATTTGGGCGACCATCATATCCATCCGGATCGGGGGGCCGACCTATGGATCAGCAGCCTGCTGCGCTTCCTTAACATGCGTCCCTGAAGCCTCATTCGGACCATTCAGCTCAAGCGGGGACGCGTAGCGCCACCGTCATGGCGCGGGTGAAGGATTTCGAGCCGATCCGCCGTTAAAGCGGCATCGCATCGCCTGGTGCGACAATGATGACCACGCGGCGGTTTTCCTGACGGCCGACCTCGCTGTCATTGCTCGCGACCGGCGCCCGCAACCCCATGCCCACCGGATGCAGCGCCGCCGACGCCATGCCACCCGCCGCCAGCGCATCGGCCACAGCCTGTGCCCGCTTCTGCGACAATTGCTCATTATAGGCAGCCGTGCCGGTATTGTCGGTATGCCCCTCCACCTTGGCGCCGCGCACTTCGACGGCGACCAGCGCGCTCGCGATCCGGCTGATCACATCGCGCTGCGCCGGGATCAGCACACTCTGGTCGGTCGAGAACAACAGCCGGTCGGCCATGCCGAATTCCCAGTTGCTGCCCACCGGCTGGAAGCCATTGGCGCGCAACACCGTCTTCTGTGCTTCGGTGAAGCCATCATTCGGCTGCACCGTCTGACAGGCTGCCAGCAGCGTCAGCGCCAGGAGGGAAAGAAGCTTTCGCATATTGTTCCTCATCATCAATTCCTGCCGTCGCTCCGCGCCTTGGCCGCATACATGGCCGCGTCGGCATGGCGCAGCAGCGCGCGCGGATCGACACTGTCCTGTGGATAGAGAGCGCTGCCGATGCTCAGCGAGGATCGGATACTGACGCCGCTCGGCAACATGATCGGCTGGGTCATGCTGGTCCCGATCTGCGCCGACATCTGATCGGCCTCGGATCGGGTCGCCCCGGCCGCCAGGATCAGCGCAAATTCGTCGCCGCCCAGACGGAAGGCCATGTCGCCCGGCCGCAAGGCCATCCGCAGCCGCGCGGCGATGACGATCAGCATGACATCGCCGGCATCATGGCCATGGCTGTCATTGACCTGCTTGAACCGGTTCACATCGACATAGATGACCGCGAAGGATGTGTCGCCTGCATCGGCCTGCGCCATGGTCGCCGCCAGCTCTCGCTCGAACATCGCACGATTGCCAAGGCCGGTCAGCGGATCGCGCGTCGCCTGGCGCTCCAGGATACGATTCTCGTTCAAAATGCCGGTGTGCCATTCGTCCAGTTCATCCAGCAGCGCATTGAAATCGCGCGCGAACTGATCGACCTCATGAATGCCGGCGACCGGCACGCGCCGATCGAACTGGCGGTCAGTGCGAACTGCATGGGCGACTTGCGCAATATGGGCCAATGGTCCCGTCACGTCGCGCTGCAACCGCCGCGCCAGCAACTGGGTCGCGACGATGGTCAGCCCCAGGCAGGCGAGCGCAGTGGCCACCCCCGACAGGATATAGCGCCCCAGCCCTCCGGCATCGCCGAACACCTGCACTTCGGCCACGACGACCGGCCCATGATGAACCGGCACCCGCACCGGGCTGGGCCAGAACAGCGCGTCCACGATCCGGGACAGGTTGCCGGCCATGCCGCGATCGGGCCGGTTCCAGGCCGCGATCAGCCGTCCATCACGATCATGCAGCTCGACCGATCGCACGCTTTCGGATGCCGCCACCGTGGCGATCCCGCGCCGCGCCGCATCGACATCCTCGAACAGCAGGGCCGGCTCGACCGTATAGGCGACGGTCTGCGCGATCAGCGTCAGGTTGCGCGCGGCATAGCCGCGAATGACGGTGACACCTGTCACCGTCAGCGTCAGCCCCGCCATCAACACGGCGAACAGGATCAGGCGCAGATGCGCTCGCGCCAGCAACTGACGCAAGGTCGGCATTGCGGTCGGGCTTGGCTCGGCCATGGTCAATAGCCCCCCTTCGCCACGCGCAGCACGCGCGGATCGATCCGCACCGTGGATCGGGACACCGCATCGATGTTGAGCTGGAAGGACAGGGTCTGCGGCGCGAACAACAGGCAGAACATCGCCCCACCCGCACAGTCGCGATCATCCTCCGCGATGGTCACCACCGGATTGCCGCGCACTGCCGCGATCAGCCGCTGGCGCACCACCGCGTCCAGGCTTCCGAGATAAAGCGCATCGCACCGCGCGGCCGGCGCGGCCTCGTCGGCGGCCAGCGCCACCGTGGCGATCCGCGCCCCGTTCGTCAGGCTGATCTCATCCAACTGGTCGCCATGGGCGACGACACCGGCCATGCACATGCGCACGACCGGCCGCGCGGTTGGCCAGCGGGTAAATTCCAGGATGGATCCGACCATGCGCGCCACGCCGGCCGCCATCCGGTCGGGGCCGGGGCCGATCGGCATCGCCACCGGCCGCGCCAGCGGCAAGGCCACTGTCATGGTCGGTGTCATCAGCAACAGCCAGAATAACAGACTACGCAAGCCCACCCGCCCCCATCGAAGAAGGCGCGAGCCTATAGTTAATCAAAAGTTAAATTACGAGAATATTGTGACGCAAGCGGATCGAGAAAGGATCATTCACCTGTTGCCTTCGCTGTCATCTTCGCGCGGCGCTCCGCTTCTAGCAGGCTCCGCTTGCGGTCGACTCCATAGGCATAGCCGCCCAGGCTTCCGTCGCTGCGCAGCACACGATGACACGGCACCAATATTGCCAGGCCATTGTCGCCGCAGGCGGTCCCCGCTGCGCGCACGGCGCCCGGCCGGCCGATCGCCGCGGCGATTTCTCCATAGCTGCGCGTCTCGCCCGCCGGGATCGCCCGCAAGGCGGCCCAGACCGCCTGCTGAAAGGCGGTGCCGCCGACATCGGTCGGCAGGTCCGCGTCGGCGCCCGGATTGTCGACCAGCGCCGCCACTGCCGCCGCCCAGCGATCCAGCGCGGCGTCCGAGGGCAACAGAGTCGCGTTGGGGTATCGGCGGCGCAGGTCCGCCTCCCCTTCCTCGAAGGCGATGCGGCACAGGCCGCGCTCGGTCGCCGCGACCAGCAGCGCGCCCAGGCTCGTCCCGATCACGACATGGCGGATATCGACGCCGCGCCCGCCCTCGCGCCAGGCGCTGGGCGTCATGCCCAGATGCCGTTCGGCATCGGCATAGGCGCGGCTCGGCGCGTTATAGCCTGCCTCATAGATCGCATCGGTCACGCGGCCGGGCGTCGCCAGTGCCGCCTTCAGCCGCTCAGCGCGCAGATCGCGGGCATAGGCGGCCGGGGTCAGGCCGGTGATCCGCTTGAACAAGCGATGGAAATGATGCGGCGCATAGCCGACATGGTCGGCCATCTCCTCCAGTCGGGGCGGCGTTTCGGCCGCGCGGATCAGGCGGATCGCCGCCTCCACCGCCTGCTGGTCGCGCCCCACCTCATCCGGCCGGCAGCGCAGGCAGGCACGGAAGCCCGCCGCACGGGCCGCCGCCCCGTCGGGCAGGAAGATCATATTCTCGCGCTTCGGGTGCCGGGCCGGGCAGCTGTGCTTGCAATAGATGCCGGTGGTCAGCACCGCTCCCACGAAGCAGCCATCCTGCCGGCGATCACGCGCCAGAAAGGCGGTCCAGCAGTCTGTGGCATCGGGCATGGCGGCCGGGACGGGTTCGGGGCGTGTCATCTGGTTCATGGATATGGGGTAATCCAGACGGCTTGGCGAGGCTTCCCGTCGCTTGCGGTCAAAAGCACACGGCCCGTCGCATCCGCTTTTTCCCGATTGCCTAAAGCGGGCCTTCGCATATGTATGCGCCTCCTATGGTCGCCCTTTTCCGTCACCTTCGCCCGATCGCCGCGCTTGTCGCGTCCCTCGTCCTGCTCAGCCCCGCACGGGCCGAACAACAGGATATCACCGCCGCTGCGCGCAGCGTGGTGCGCGTCGCCCTGGTCGCGACCAACGGCGCGGACGCCTATTTCGTGGGCCATGGCAGCGGCATCGCGATCGCCCCGGACAAGGTGCTGACCAACGCCCATGTCGTCGAACTGGCGCGCGAGGAGAAGGATCTCGTCATCGGCGTGATCCCGTCGGAGGGCAAGAAAAGCTATGGCGGGCGGATCATCGCCTATTCGCCGGGCAATGACCTGGCCCTGATCCAGCTGGAGGAAGGCAGCCTGCCGGTTGCCACCTTCTATGCCGGGGCGGTCGATGACGGCCAGCATGTCACCGCCATCGGCTATCCCGGCACCGTCGATCGCGCCCAGGGCCTTAGCCTCAAGCAACTGGTCGAACCGCTCGGCACGGTGAAGACCAGCGGCAGCATCTCGTCCGGCCGCTCCAGCCAAAGCTTCGACACCATCCTGCACACCGCCCCGCTTGCCGCCGGCAACAGCGGCGGCCCGCTGGTCGATGATTGCGGCCGGGTGCTGGGCGTCAACAGTTTCGGCTCGATCTCGGACGGCAATGATGCCGAATTCGGCTTTGCCGTATCCTGGCGCGAAGTCGCCTCCTTCCTGCGTCAGGCCGGCGTGTCCTCGCTCCACACCGTCGTCGCCTGCCGCACCATGGCCGAAGCCGACGCGGCCGAAGCCTCGATCACCCAGCGCGAATCGCAGCTGACAGAACAGAATGACCGCGCCGCCGCCGACAAGCGCGAGCAGGCGCTGCAGCAGGCCCGCGACACCGCCGAGCGCGACGTCATTTCCGGCCGCGAAAATGCGATGGCGGGCGCCGCCGTGCTGCTGGCCCTCGCCGTGCTGGGTCTGGGCGCTGGCGGCCTCTTCTACAGCCAGGGCCGCGAAAAGCGTGCCACCTGGTTCATCGCCGGTGGCGGCATCCTGCTGATGGGCGCGCTTGGCCTGTTCGTGTTCAAGCCCAGCTTTGCCAGCATCGACGAGCAGGTGAAGCTGCCCGAGGACCAGAGCGTGGTCAGCAACAAGGCCTTTGCCTGGGCCGGCGACAATATCTGTCGGATCGACCTCAACCGCAGCCGGCTGACCGTGTCGCAGCCCAATGATGTCGGCCTGAACTGGGCCGAGGGCGGCTGCGTCAACGGCGACACCCAATATCAGGCGACCGGCACGACCTGGCAGCGCGCCCATGTGCCCGACGAGGGCAATTATGTCAGCCGCAGCGAATTCGACCCGGCCACCGGCCTGTTGCGGGTCCAGCGCTGGCTGCCCGATGGCGACACGATGGACAAGGCCCGGGCCCTGCTGAAGGATGGCCCGATCAAGGGATGCAGCAGCGATTCCACGATGTTGACCCGGATCGCGACGCTCCAGTCGGACCTCGCCGCGCTGCTGCCGCCCCAGCCGAACGAGCGGCTGGTCTATCATTGCCAAAAAGGACGGCTTGCCCCCGCAGACCCCGCTCCCTAGCCTGTCCGTTTTCCCGAAAAACTCAGTCAAATTGGCTTGATTTCGTCGATGCGATGGAATCGTGTCACATGACTTGCATAGTCATATTGGCACTGCTAACCGGCCCGACAACAGGGGACGGTTATTACTGCTCCCCCTCTTTTTGCATGACCGGCAAATCAAGTTGGAGGACGGTAAGCGCGTGGAGACTACCGGCGGTATTCAGGCCAGCCTCAGCGGCCGCTATGCGGTGGCGCTGTTCGATCTGGCCCGCGACGGCAAGACGCTCGACACCGTCGCAGCGAGCCTCGCGGCAATCAAGGCGGCGATCGCAGAATCGTCTGATTTCAAGGGCCTGATCAACAGTCCCGTTCTCAGCCGCGACGCAGCGGGTAAGACGATCGCGGCGGTTGCATCCGCCATGTCGATCGATCCGCTGACGACGAATTTCCTGGGCGTGCTCGCCCAGAACCGTCGCCTCTCGCAGCTTCCCGCGGTCATCCGCGCCTATGAGACGCTGCTGTCGAATCACAAGGGCGAGGCCCGCGCCGAAGTGACGAGCGCGCATCCGCTCACCAAGACTCAACTGACCGCGCTGGCCAAGGGCCTCAAGGCGCGTGTCGGCCGCGACGTTGCCGTCGAGGCCAAGGTCGATCCCGCGATCCTGGGTGGGCTGGTCGTCAAGATCGGCAGCCAGATGATCGATTCCTCCATCCGCACCCGTTTGAATAGTCTCGCCCTGGCGATGAAAGGCTGAACATGGATATCAACGCCGCAGAAATTTCGAAGGTCATCAAGGACCAGATCGCCAATTTCGGCACCGAAGCGCAGGTCAGCGAAGTCGGTTCCGTTCTGACCGTGGGTGACGGCATTGCCCGCGTCCATGGCCTCGACAACGTCCAGGCGGGCGAAATGGTCGAGTTCGCCAATGGCGTTCAGGGGATGGCACTCAACCTCGAAGCCGACAATGTCGGCATCGTGATCTTCGGCTCGGACGCCGAGATCAAGGAAGGCGACACCGTCAAGCGCACCGGCACCATCGTCGACGTTCCCGTCGGCAAGGGTCTGCTGGGCCGCGTCGTCGACGGCCTCGGCAATCCGATCGATGGCAAGGGCCCGATCGAATATACCGAGCGCAAGCGCGTCGAAGTCAAGGCGCCGGGCATCATCCCCCGCAAGTCGGTGCACGAACCCGTGCAGACCGGCCTGAAGGCGATCGACGCCCTCGTCCCCGTCGGCCGTGGCCAGCGCGAACTAATCATCGGTGACCGCCAGACCGGCAAGACCGCCGTCGCGATCGATACCTTCATCAACCAGAAGGGCATCAACGCGGGCGACGACGAGAGCAAGAAGCTCTATTGCATCTACGTCGCCGTCGGCCAGAAGCGCTCGACCGTCGCGCAGATCGTCAAGCAGCTCGAAGAAAATGGCGCGATGGAATATTCGATCGTCGTCGCCGCGACCGCTTCGGAGCCCGCTCCGCTCCAGTATCTGGCGCCCTATACCGGCGTCACCATGGGCGAATTCTTCCGCGACAACGGCATGCACGCCGTGATCGTGTATGACGACCTTTCCAAGCAGGCCGTCGCCTATCGCCAGATGTCGCTGCTGCTGCGTCGTCCTCCGGGCCGCGAAGCCTATCCGGGCGACGTCTTCTATCTCCACAGCCGCCTGCTGGAACGCGCTGCGAAGATGAACGACGCCAATGGCAATGGCTCGCTGACCGCGCTGCCGATCATCGAGACCCAGGCAGGCGACGTGTCGGCCTATATTCCGACCAACGTGATCTCGATCACCGACGGCCAGATCTTCCTCGAAACCAACCTCTTCTACCAGGGCATCCGTCCGGCCATCAACGTCGGCCTGTCGGTGTCGCGCGTCGGCTCGGCCGCGCAGACCAAGGCGATGAAGAAGGTTTCGGGCTCGATCAAGCTGGAGCTGGCCCAGTATCGCGAAATGGCGGCCTTCGCCCAGTTCGGTTCGGACCTCGACGCCTCGACCCAGAAGCTGCTGAACCGCGGCGCGCGCCTGACCGAACTGCTGAAGCAGGGTCAGTTCTCGCCGCTGCCGTTCGAAGAGCAGACCGCGTCGATCTTCGCCGGCACCAACGGCTATCTGGACGGCATCCCGGTCAAGGACGTGACCCGTTATGAAGAGCTGATGCTCGCCTATCTGCGTCACGACCACCCCGAAGTGCTGACCGCGATCCGCGACAGCAAGGATCTGGGCGACGACGCCAAGGGCAAGCTGAAGGCTGCGCTGGACTCGTTCGGCAAGACCTTCGCTTAAGACGCTGTGCTGACCGCCCATTCCCTTCTTGCCTGGACCGTGATGTCGATCGGTCTGGTGCTGCTGCCGGGGCCGGACACCATGTTGGTGGCCGGCCACGCGGCGCGCCGCGGCTTCAAGGCGGGAATGGCGGCGATCGGCGGCATCCAGCTCGGCGGCCTGTTCTACATGCTGTTGTGCGGCTTCGGCTTCCTCAGCGTGCTGAATGCGGTGCCGGGGCTGTTCTTGGGCGTTAAGATCGCCGGTGCCCTCTATCTGGCCTGGATGGGCTTTGGCCTGCTGCGCGGCGCGATCAAGCCGACGCCGGCAAGCGAAACGCCCAAGGTCCGGATCGGCGGATCGCCCTTCGCCCAGGGCTTGGTCAGCACCGTGCTGAACCCCAAGGTCGCGATCTTCTTCCTCGCCGCGCTGCCGCAGTTCGTGGGCACCGGCCCGGATGCGCCGTGGCAGGGCATGCTGCTGATCGCGATCGTCTATGGGCTCGGTTTCCTGTGGTGCGCCCTGCTCGCGCTGCTCGCCACCAAGGCGGGCCGCAAAGTGGGGCAGAGCAGCGCGATGCGCTGGTTCGAAGGCGCCATGGGCGTCGGTTTCTTTGGTCTCGCGGGCCGTCTGGCCCTTGCTCGGAATATTTGAACTATGGCTAGCCTCAAGGAACTGAAGCTGCGCATCGGGTCGGTAAAGTCGACCCAGAAGATCACCAAGGCGAAGCAGATGGTCGCCGCGGCCAAGCTGCGCAAGGCGCAGGCCGCTGCCGAAGCTGCCCGCCCCTATAGCGAGCGACTGGAAGCGGTCGTTGCAAGCCTGGCGACCAAGATCGCCGGCGGCTCGGGCGAAGGCGCTTCGCCGCTGCTCGCCGGCACCGGCAAGGACGAAGTCCATCTGCTGGTCGTCGCCAATAGCGATCGCGGTCTTGCCGGCGCGTTCAACGCCAATATCGTGAAGGCCGCGCTGGCCAAGGCCCGCGCGCTGGAGCTGGATGGCAAGAAGGTGCTGTTCTACCTGATCGGCCGCAAGGGCCGACCGGTGATCAACCGCACCTATCCGGGCAAGATCGTCGCCAATTACGACACCACCGGCGCCAAGGAGCCGGGCTTTGCCCAGGCCCAGGCGGTGGCGCAGGAACTCAGCCAGATGTTCCTCGACGGCAAGTTCGACGTCGCCCATCTCTTCTATTCGCGCTTCAAGTCGGCGCTCGCGCAGATCCCGACCGAACAGCAGATCATCCCGGTGAAGATCCCCGCCGACGCCGACCGCAATGCGATCGCCGCGACGGTGGAATATGAGCCGAGCGAGGAAGCGATCCTCGACGACCTGCTGCCGCGCAACGTCACGGTGCAGCTCTTCAAGGCGCTGCTGGAAAACAACGCGTCCGAACAGGGTGCGTCGATGACCGCGATGGACAATGCGACCCGCAATGCCGGCGACCTCATCAACAAGCTGACGATCCAGTATAACCGCAGCCGCCAGGCCGCGATCACCACCGAACTCGTCGAAATCATCTCGGGCGCCGAAGCCCTCTAAGGACAAGCAGGCAAGGACATAGTCATGGCAACCACCAACAATGTAGGCCGCATCTCGCAGGTCATCGGCGCCGTCGTCGACGTGACCTTCCCCGATGCGCTTCCGGCGATCCTTTCGGCGCTGGAAACCAGCAACAACGGCCAGCGCCTGGTGCTGGAAGTCGCCCAGCATCTGGGTGAGAACACCGTCCGCACCATCGCGATGGACTCGACCGACGGTCTGACCCGCGGCCAGGAAGTCACCGACACCGGCGCGCAGATCTCGGTTCCGGTCGGCCCGGCCACCCTGGGCCGCATCCTGAACGTCGTCGGCGAGCCGATCGATGAGCGCGGCCCGGTCGCCACCGAACTGCGTTCGCCGATCCATGCCAAGGCACCCGAGTTCGTCGACCAGTCGACCGACGCGTCGATCCTGGTCACCGGCATCAAGGTCATCGACCTTCTCGCCCCCTATGCCAAGGGCGGCAAGATCGGCCTGTTCGGCGGCGCCGGCGTGGGCAAGACCGTTCTCATCCAGGAACTGATCAACAACATCGCCAAGGGCCATGGCGGCACCTCGGTCTTCGCGGGCGTGGGCGAACGCACCCGTGAAGGTAACGATCTGTACCATGAATTCCTCGACGCCAACGTCATCGCCAAGGATGCCGACGGCAACGCGATCAGCGAAGGTTCGAAGGTGGCCCTGGTTTATGGCCAGATGAACGAACCGCCGGGCGCCCGTGCCCGCGTCGCCCTGTCGGGCCTGACGATCGCCGAATATTTCCGCGATGTCGAGAACCAGGACGTGCTGTTCTTCGTCGACAACATCTTCCGCTTCACCCAGGCGGGCGCGGAAGTGTCGGCTCTGCTCGGCCGTATTCCTTCGGCCGTGGGCTACCAGCCGACCCTGGCGACCGACATGGGCCAGCTGCAGGAACGCATCACCTCGACCAACAAGGGCTCGATCACCTCGGTGCAGGCCGTCTACGTCCCCGCGGACGACTTGACCGACCCGGCGCCGGCGACCTCGTTCGCGCATCTTGACGCCACCACCGTTCTCAACCGCGCCATTTCGGAACTGGGCATCTATCCGGCGGTCGATCCGCTGGACTCGACCAGCCGCGTTCTGGAACCCCGCGTCGTCGGCCAGGAACATTACGACACCGCCCGTGCCGTCCAGTCGATCCTGCAGAAGTACAAGTCGCTGCAGGACATCATCGCGATCCTGGGCATGGATGAGCTGTCGGAAGAGGACAAGATCACCGTCGCCCGCGCGCGCAAGATCCAGAAGTTCCTGTCGCAGCCGTTCCACGTCGCCGAAGTCTTCACCGGCATCTCGGGCAAGTTCGTCCAGATCGAAGACACGGTGAAGTCGTTCAAGGCCGTGGTCGATGGTGAATATGACCATCTGCCCGAAAACGCCTTCTACATGGTCGGCGGCATCGACGAAGCCATCGAAAAGGCGAAGAAGCTGGCTGCAGAAGCAGCCTAAGCTCTAACCCCATATACCCCTCCCCGCCTTGGGGAGGGGGCATAGGACATAAAAATGGCACTGCATTTCGAACTCGTGACCCCTGAAAAGCTCGTCCGCTCGGAAGAGGTCTATCAGGTCGTCGTTCCCGGCACCGATGGCGACTTCGGCGTGCTGGAGGGCCACGCGCCCTTCATGTCGACCGTGCGCGACGGCGCGATCCAGATCTTCGCATCGGCTGGCGCCGCACCGGAAATCATCCCGGTCGAGGGCGGTTTTGCTGAGGTCAATGAAAAGGGCCTGACGGTTCTCGCCGAAAAGGCGGGCTGAGCTCGATCCATCTTTGGTTCGCAGCGCGAACCCCATCAAATCTCTCGCCACGATGATGGCGATACGAAAGCGGCGCGTACAGCGCCGCTTTTTTTTCGTGGCATGGCTGGTAGCCCGATAAGACGGCCAACGCGACCCACGCCGTGTTTAAGGGCTTTTTTACTATGATTGCCTAGGCCCCGTGAAGCGACCAACCGCTACGGACAGCCCAATGAATCCTTGTCGGCCCAACCGGTGCGATGCACGCGCCATTGCCCTAACCAAACGCTCACCTTCATGACCGCATCGCCCTTTCTATCAGATCTGGCGAGTCTGCTCGCAGGTGTTGGACTTGGGGCGCTCTGGCTGCTTCTACCCGGCGCGGGTCTGGCAACACTTGTAGAGCGCTGTGGACCGGATTTTGGCCGCGGATGGCCTCGGCTCGGCTGGTCACTGTCGCTGGCGCTGACATTATTGCCGGCCGTCGACGCTCTGCTGGTCCGAGCAGGTGGCATCGGCATGATGCTGCCGCTTCATGCCGGGCTGGCCATCCTTGCGCTCAGACGTCCGGACATTCTGCGCCCGCAACGACAAGGGTGGCGCCTCGCGGTCCCCATGGTCCTGCTCTGGTTCATCCTCATAGTCATTCAATTTGCCGACTATGTGACATCCGATGGCATGCTCAATCAGTCGCTGCTGGAATTCGATCTGGTCAAACATGCAGCGGTAACCAGTGCCATAGCCCATCAGGGTGTGCCTTTTGCCGACCCCTTCTTCGCTCGGCCAGGTTTCGCGGGCTATTATTATTATTTCTACCTTCTTCCTGCCGCCATCCACTGGGCCGGTGAACCGTTCGTCAGCGCGCGTATGGCCTTTGCCGCCGCAGCTTTCTGGACAGGCATCGCGGTTCCCGCGTTGCTCTGGCAAATCTCATCAGAGGCGGGGCTGATCACGGCCGAACGCGGACGACGCTTCATGCGGCTGACCCTGCTCTTCTGCTTTGTATCGGGCACCGACCTGCTGTGGATGGGCTATCGCTATCTGTGGAGCGGCAATCTGGAATCGCGCAGTGACTGGTGGAGCACCGAAGTTACCTTCGTCCTGCATTCGATCGTCTGGGTACCGCATCACATTGTAGCACTTATTGCAGCCTGGATATCCATGCTGCTGCTGGTACAGGCTAGGCAACTTCCTAAAATTGGCCGATACATGATCGCTGTTTTGGCTGGGCTGGGTATAGCGACCTGTTTCGGATCGTCCGTGTGGATCATGCTGACCATCGCGCCGGTTCTGGCCGGCTGGGGGCTGATCAGCCTCAGGAAGGGTGACATCACGATCCTCATTGCCGGCATAGCCGCGTTGCTCGCCGCCATCTACCAGATACATGACCTGATCGTCGCTCGGCACGACAATGCCCTGCCAATCGCGCTCACCATTCGCCCCTTCACCTTCATCTTGCCGAGAGAGGGAAGCTGGGCATTATTGCACCTGCTGGCACTGCCATTGAATTACGCCATGGAGTTCGGCATTTTCGCCTGGGGCTCGATCCTGTATTGGCACACTCGCAAAGAATGGCCCCGTCAACCGGTCCAGATCCTCTTGCTCGCCAGTGCAATGGTTTCGCTACTCATTGCCAGCTTCCTCAAGTCCACGATCATCAACAATGACCTCGGCTGGCGGTCGATCTGGTTCGCACAACTGGCCGCCATAATCTGGACGACAGCTTCGCTGCACGACCAACCCAGACCGATCGCAGATCGACCTTTCACCTTCAAGCTCCTCCTCGCACTCGGCATTGCGGCCGTCCTGTGGGATATCGCAGGCGTTCGCCTGATCCGGCCGCCCTATGCCCCGACCAGTCCGTCACACGAGTTGTTCCGTCTGCGCAGCGACAATCTGGATCAGCGGCGCATTTATGAATGGGCGGCGCGCCATCTGCCGGCGAATGCCGTGATCCAGCACAATCCTGCCCTGTTTCAACGGTCCTTCAATTTTGGCCTTTACGGGCGCCAGCCAACGGGTGTGGCAGATAAGGAGGCCAATCTTTTTGGCGCTTCGATGGATGATGTCAGCCTACGCATCGCGACAATCGCGCCCATTTTCAGCCGCGCCCTGCCGCAGGCGGAGATACGTCGCCGCGCCGAAGCTTCCGGGGTCGATTATCTGATGATTGCCGCAGTCGATCCCGTCTGGAGTGCGCATAAGGGGCCGCCGCCCGGCCTACGCTGCATACATCGCGAGCCTCTTGCCTGCTTGATCGCCACGAAAGACATTGCCCGATGACCAATATTCGACCTATTCGAAACCTGATTTTGGCCTATGTCGGTGCGCTGGTCGCAGGCTTTCTTCTCTATCTCGCGCTCATCGCCTCGCCATTGCTGGCAAGCATTTCACTGCTTTTCTATCGCGGTGTGTTTATTGCCTTCATAAGCGCGCTGCTTTTAGCGCTGTTAATCGGCTGGGCGGGGCGATGGTTGCGTTCCTTGGATCTGTCGACGGCAATCGGCGCGGTAGCCCTCTCGCTCGCCTTCAATATCAGCTTCCTCATCGTTTTCCCGGTCACCTTTGACCGATCCATCACCATGTTCCTGCTTGCCCGGATCGAACGTCAGAACGGTCAACTGACCCCACCGATGCTGGAACAGGTTTTCATACGCGAGTATCTTGGTGATCTGCGCCAGATCGATCGGCGAGTGCGGGAACAGACCTTGTCCGGCAATATCGTTCAGCGCAACGACGGCAGGATCGAACTCACACCGCAGGGCTCCAGGCTCCTTGACAGCGGACGCCTGATCGGCGGCTGGTTTGGCGCAGACCCGCGGTTCGTTACGCCTCCACCACCCTCAAACGCCCATTAGCCATTTGTCAAAGTTTCCAGCTTATTCACCTTCTCCAGCCATGGTGAATCGGCCCATTTTGGGGTGGCTGGCCCGATCGCAGAATTCCGGCGGAGAGTTATGAGCGCATTTGGACGGAAAAATGGACCTGCCGGCATCAAGCCGGGTTTCGGCGTCGCCCGACCGATGCACAGCGGCGGCGCAGCGCGCGAGGAGGCCCCGCGCGGCGGCGAGCAGTTCCCGCCGCTCGATCTGGCCGCCCTGCCCGGCGAAATTCCGCTCGATCCGCTGTCGGCCCCGACCAGCCAGATGCAGCGCAATGCGGACGCCATGTCGCGCCTGTCGGAACGCGCCAATGCCGAACATGTCGCCGATGCCGGTCCGCAAGGGTTCGAGGCGTCGGTTCACAAGATCAAGGAACAGGTGCTTCCCCGCCTGCTCGAACGCGTCGATCCCGAAGCGGCCGCGACCCTCACCAAGGATGAACTGGCGGAGGAATTCCGGCCGATCATCATGGAAGTGCTGGCCGAGCTGAAGCTGACGCTCAACCGGCGCGAGCAGTTCGCGCTGGAAAAGGTGCTGGTCGACGAGCTTCTGGGCCTCGGCCCGCTCGAGGAATTGCTGGCCGACCCGGACATCAGCGATATCATGGTCAACGGCCCGGAGCAGACCTATGTCGAAAAGAAGGGCAAGCTCCAGATCGCGCCGATCAAGTTCCGCGATGAAGAGCATCTGTTCCAGATCGCCCAGCGCATCGTGAACAAGGTCGGCCGCCGCGTCGACCAGACCACGCCGCTGGCCGACGCCCGCCTGCCCGACGGTTCGCGTGTCAACGTGATCGTGCCGCCGCTCAGCCTCAAGGGCACGGCCATCTCGATCCGTAAATTCTCGGCCAAGCCGATCACCATCGACATGCTCGCCCAATGGGGCGCGATGAACCAGAAGATGGCGACCGCACTCAAGATCGCCGGTGCCTGCCGTTTCAACATCGTCATTTCGGGCGGTACCGGTTCGGGCAAGACGACGATGCTCAACGCGCTGTCGAAGATGATCGATCCGGGCGAGCGCGTGCTGACCATCGAGGACGCGGCCGAACTGCGCCTGCAGCAGCCGCACTGGCTGCCGCTCGAAACCCGCCCGCCCAACCTGGAAGGCCAGGGCGCGATCACCATCGGCGATCTCGTCAAGAACGCCCTGCGTATGCGTCCTGATCGCATCATCCTGGGCGAAATTCGTGGCGCGGAGTGTTTCGACCTGCTCGCCGCGATGAACACCGGCCATGACGGCTCCATGTGTACGCTCCACAGCAACAGCCCGCGCGAATGCCTGGGCCGTATGGAAAACATGATCCTGATGGGCGACATCAAGATCCCGAAGGAAGCCATTTCCAAGCAGATCGCCGACTCGGTCGACCTGATCGTCCAGGTGAAGCGCCTGCGCGACGGTTCGCGCCGCGTCACCAACGTGACCGAAGTGATCGGCATGGAAGGCGACGTCATCGTCACCCAGGAACTGTTCAAGTTCGAATATCATGACGAGGATGACAGCGGTAAGATCATCGGCGAATATCGCTCGATGGGCCTGCGCCCCTATACGCTCGACAAGGCCCGCATGTTCGGCTTCGACCAGCCCTTCCTCGAAGCCTGTCTCTGACCCTCAGGGAATAAAGGCGTCCGCTCCCGCGTAGACGGGGATGTGAATCGTCACATCCTCATCGCGGGAGCAGCCTTTCTTGTCCGTTCGATCCCTTTCGCGCCATGGCCTTGCCGCCATGGCGAGCGCCTTTCTGGGCGATGCCGCGCTGGCGTCAGACGCCTATCCCGACGTGCCCGAACCGATGATCTTCGACATGATGCGGCCGCTGGGCGCCAAGCGCGGCGAACTGGAGGTCAATACCCTGGCGACCGTTCCGCTGTCGGGCGATGACGACGCCGTCCATTGGGCGCCGGAAATCGAATATGCCTTTGCCGACGGCTTCGCGATCGAGGGCGAATTGCCCTTCGTCAACGGCCGGCTTGCTGAACTGAAATTGGGTCTGCAGGCAAGTTTCGGCACCACAGGCGGCGGGCGCACCGGCCATGGCGTCCAATATCTCGGCATCTATGACCGCCGCGCCAAACAATATCGCAGCAGTTTCGCCTATATGGTGGCCCATCGCTACAATAGCCGCTGGAGCAGCGTGACGATGGCAGGGCTTGCCGACGTAAAGCTGTCGGGCGGCCATGGCCGCAACGGCGTGATCCTCAACCACTCAGCCTTCTACGACAGCCGCGAAGGGCAGGTATTGGGGCTGGAGATCAATTATCAGGGCGGCAGCGAGGGCGGCCTGCTGCTGATGCCGCAATTGCACCAGCAACTGGGCGGCAATTTCGCCATGCAGGCGGGCCTTGGCGCGGAACGGCCACGCGGCGATATCTTCCGCCCCACCGCCGGCCTGCGCATCATTCGTCAATTTTAATTGCCCATCGATGGAATAGGCGCGATCCGACAAGCGTAAGCGGGGCATGACGCTGCATTCCCCGCTCTCTTCCCTTCGCGCCCATATTCATGCCGCCCTGCCGGTCGCCACGGCGCCGACATCATCCCGGCCGCTGAAGATCGCGCTGTTTTCGGGCAATTATGATTGCGTGCGCGATGGCGCGAACCGAGCGCTCAACCGCCTGGTCCGGCATATGCTGGACCAACATAAGGCAGAGGTGCGCATCTATTCGCCGACCGCGCCGACGCCGGCCTTCGCCTCGGCCGGCGATGTCCGATCGGTGCGCTCGCTCTGCATTCCCGGTCGTCCGGAATATCGGCTCGCGATCGGCCTGCCCCGTGCCGCCCGCGCCGATCTGGAGGCGTTCCAGCCTGACATCGTGCATCTGTCCGCGCCCGACCTGCTCGGCCGGCAGGCGCTGAACTGGGCGCGGCGCAACGCCGTTCCGACCGTCGCCAGCCTGCACACCCGGTTCGAGACCTATCTTGCTTATTACCGCCTCGGCTTCCTGCGGCGGCAGGTCGAGGCCTATCTCGATCGCTTCTATGGCGATTGCGACCGCATCCTCGCCCCGACCCCGCCGATCGCCGCGGGCCTCGCCGCAATCCATGGTGCCGAGCGCATTGCCCTCTGGAGCCGCGGCGTCGATCGATCCGTCTTTCATCCGGCGATGCGAGATGAAAGCCTGCGCGCCCAGCTTGGCTATGCGCCCGACGATGTCGTGCCGCTCTTCTTCGGCCGGCTGGTCCGGGAAAAGGGGCTCGATATCTTTGCCGACGCCATCATCGCGGCGCGCGCCAACGGCCTGTCGCTGCGCCCCCTGATCCTGGGCGATGGCCCGGCGCGCGATGCCCTCGCCCGCCATTTGCCCAATGCCAGCTTTGCCGGCCATGTCGAAGGGGCACGTATCGGCGCACTGGTCGCCAGCGCCGACATCTTGGTCAATCCCAGCGTCACGGAAGCGTTCGGCAACGTCAATCTGGAGGCGATGGCCAGCGGCCTTGCCGTCCTGTCGGCCGACGTCCCCAGCGCGTCCGCGCTGATCGATAATGGCGTCAACGGACTGCTGGTCCCGCCGGGCGACGTTGGCGCCTATGCCCGCGGCCTGGCTTCCCTCGTCCGCGACACCGGCCTAAGGCGGCGGCTCGGCCGCGCGGCGGAGGCGACAGCAGGCGACTATCGCTGGGACCATGTCCTGGATTCGGTGGCGCGCGTCTATCGCGAACTGGCGGGCGCCCCAATGGAATGATGTGGATGACGGGCAAGCGGACGGACATGGAAATGGAGGCGGACCTGCGCGCCATGCGCCGCTATGCCCGCGCCCTGTCGCGCGACCATGTCGCCGCTGACGATGTGGTGCAGGACGCCGTGATGCGCGCGATCGAACGGCGCGACCAGTTCCAACCCGATCGCAGCCGCCGCCGCTGGCTGCTGGCCATCGTCCACAATGTCTTCATCTCGGCGAAGCGGCGCGAGGCGGCGGAAACACGCCGCAATCTGGCCTTTGCCCAGATCCAGGTCGATCATGCCGATCCCGACCAGGAGGTGCGCGCCGACCTGATGCAGGTCGCCCGCGCCTTTGCCGACCTGCCCGACCATCAACGCGCCGTCATGCACCTGACCGTGGTCGAAGGGCTGAGCTATCAGGAAAGCGCCGACCTTCTGGGCATAGCGGTCGGCACGGTAATGTCGCGCCTTGCCCGTGCGCGGGCGACATTGCGACAGGACAGGGACAGGCAGCCGCGCGATCGGCTGCGCATCGTGGGAGGACAGGATGAGTGAGGATCCTTCGGAGATCGAACTGATGGCCTATGTCGACGGCCAGCTCGATCCCGGCCGACGCTTTGCGGTGGAAACCCGCCTGTCGCGCCGGCCCGACCTCGCCGCGCAGGTGATGGGCGACCTCAGCGCCCGCACCGGGCTGCGCCTGTTGGCGCAGGACCGCGCGCCCCTGCCCGAAGCCATGGCGGCACAGGTGAGCGCGCTCCACCCGCCGGCTGCGCGCCATCGTCGCTTTGCGATCGGCGCCGGCGGCAGCCTCGCCCTGCTGGCGGCAAGCTTCGTTGCCCTTCTCATGGTGCGCGACGGGCCGCCCGCCTATGTCGTCGATGCCGCCACCTCGCACCGCGTCGCCATGATCCGCGCCCGGATGCAGGGGCAGATCGAATCGCCCAGCTTCGACCCGCGCGAGATATTGGCCAGCACCCATATCGACATTCCCGGCCTGCCCGCCGACTGGCGCGTGACCGATGTCCAGCTCTTCCCCGGTGAACGCACACCCGCGCTGCTGATCGCGCTGCGCACGCCCGAAGGGCGCGACCTGTCCATCTATGCCATGCACCGGCGCACCGACGCCCCAGAGCGGCCGGATTCGGTGCGCGAGGGCGCCCAGTCGGTGGCCTATTGGCGGCGCGGCGACATGTCCTATGCGCTGACCGGCGAGGATGAACCGGCCGCGATCGACGCCACGGCGGAGTCGATCGCGGGCAGCTGGTCCTGACCGGCCGGTCCATAAGCACTGGATTTCCTTGCCAGTGGGATGCGGGCACGGCACACCCTGCGCTCCAGATCCGTTGAGAGGTTGCCCATGTCCGCTTTTCCCCGCCGATCGATCGCGCTTGCCGCTGCCCTTGCCCTCCTGCCGCTGGGCGCGGCCGTCGCCCAGCATGCCGGCCATGGCGCCGATCCGGTGGCAGCCGCCATCGGCGCGTCCAGCCGCACCCCGGCCAATGTCGCCCGCGACAAATATCGCCATCCGCAGGAAACACTCGCCTTCTTTGGCGTGACCCCGACCCAGACGGTGGTGGAATGGGCGCCGAGCGGCGGCTGGTACACGGAGATCCTGGCGCCGCTGCTGCGCGACAAGGGCAGCTTCTACGCGCTCCAGCCGACCGGCCGCTATCTTGACGGCTACAAGAAGTTCCTGGCCGAAAAGCCGCAGGCCTATGACAAGGTCAAGCTGGTCGCCTATCCCGAGGAAGCCGCCAGCATCCCGGCCAACAGCGTCGACACCGTGCTGACCTTCCGCAATGTCCACAACATGGTCATGGGCGGCAGCGAGGATGCGACCTTCAAGGCCTTTTTCGCCATGCTCAAGCCCGGCGGCACGCTGGGCATCGTCGACCATCGCCTGCCCGAAGATCGCGACACGGTGCTGGAAAAGAGCAGCGGCTATCTCAAGGTCTCGACCATCCGCCGCATCGCGGAAGGCGCGGGCTTCGAATATGTCGGCGCATCGGAAGTGAACGCCAATCCCAAGGACACGGCCGACTGGGAAAAGGGCGTCTGGACCCTGCCGCCCACGCTGCGTAACGGCGAAGTTGACAGGGCGAAATATGTTGCGATCGGCGAAAGCGACCGCATGACGCTGAAATTCCGCAAGCCGCTCAAGTAAGAAACCCGACCCAGCCCGGTTGCGCCATCGCGTAACCGGGTTAAGGAAGCGGCGTGTCCAGCGTCGCCGCCCCGTCCCGCCCGCATCGCCCGCTCTTTGCCATCGGCCTGCGCCTGGTCGCGGTCATCTGCCTGGCGGTGATGTTCGTGACCGGCCGGGTCGCCGACGTCCATGGCGTCCATCTGGTCGAAACCCTCTTCTATCGCCAGGCGCTTGCCCTGCCCGTGGTCTTCGCCTGGCTGGCGATGAGCAGCGGCATCGGCGCCATCCGCACCCGGCGTATCAGTGTCCATGCGACCCGCATGGTCATCGGCCTCACCGGCATGGCGCTCAATTTTCTGTCCTACATCCTGTTGCCGCCGGCCGAGGCGACGACGATCGGCTTCACCATGCCGATCTTCGGCACGATCCTGTCGGCGCTGATCCTGCGCGAACCCACCGGCATCCATCGCTGGGCTGCGGTCCTGATCGGCTTTCTGGGCGTCCTCATCATGGTCCGGCCCGAAGGCGGCCATTTTCCGCCGATGGGCGTCGCCGTCGCCATCACCGCCGCGCTGGTGACGGCCAGCGTCAGCCTCGTGCTGCGGGAACTGGGCCGCACCGAGAGCGCGGGGGTCGTCGTCTTCTGGTTCACCGCGCTATCGGTGCCGCCGCTCGGCATCGGCATGCTCTTCTATGGTCAGGCGCATGACGCGCAGACCTGGGGGCTGTTGCTGATGATCGGCCTGTTCGGCGGCATCGCGCAACTCTGCCTGACCGCCGCGCTGCGCTGGGCACCGGTGTCGGTGGTGCTGCCGATGGATTATAGCTCGATCCTGTGGACCACCCTGCTGGGCTGGGCAATCTGGGGCGACTGGCCGATGTGGACCACCTGGGTCGGCGCCGCACTGATCATCGCCAGCGGCCTCTATATCGCCTGGCGTGAACATCGCCACGCCAGGCGTATCGCGACGGCCTAGGCCAGCAGTTCCGCGTCCAGGCTGATATCGGCCTTCAGCAGTTTCGATACCGGGCATCCGGCCTTCGCCTTCGCCGCCAGTTCCTGGAAAGTCCCATCGTCGGCGCCGGGGATCTTCGCCTTCAGCGTCAGCTTGCTCGCGGTGATGGCAAAGCCGCCCTCCTGCTGCTCCAGCGTGACGACCGCGCTCGTTTCCATCTTTTCCGCCGTCAGTCCGGCTTCGCCCAGGATCAGCGACAATGCCATGGTGAAGCAGGAGGCATGGGCCGCCGCGATCAGTTCTTCCGGATTGCTGCCCGGCATGCCCTCGAACCGGGTGGCGAAGCCATAGGGATAGGCGTCGAGCGCGCCGCTCTGGGTCGAGATCGTGCCCTTGCCGTCCTTCAGGCCGCCGCTCCAGGCCGCCGAACCGCTGCGATTGATCTTCATGCCGATGCTCCTTGCTGTGAAGCGGAGGAACCCCAGCGGTTCCCCATGGTTGCATCAGAATAGAATGTTTTTGCAGGAGAGTGACAATGGCCGAGATGATGAGCGCGCATCGCCATGACCTGATCGCGTCCGACCGGGTCGAGGGCACCGCCGTCTACAACCGCCAGGGCGACAGGCTTGGCAAGATATCCCATTTCATGGTCGACAAGCGCAGCGGCCATGTGCGCTATGCGCTGCTGTCCTTCGGCGGTTTCCTGGGCATGGGCAATGAACATTATCCCCTGCCCTGGTCGATGCTGGCCTATGATATGGACAAGGGCGGCTATGTGATCGAACTGGCCAAGGAGGTGCTGGAACAGGCGCCCCACTATCTGGACGAGGACCGGCCGGCCTTCGACGATGCCTATGGCCGCAACGTCTACCAATATTATGGGCTGATCTACCCCTGGTAGCTTTTCCCTGCCCGTTCAGGGGCTTGATGCGGGCGCGCGGCCATGGGGTCGACGCGCCCGTTTATCTGCCATTCAGGTTGCCCAGATTCTGACACATTTCGGCGCTCGCCCATTGTCTACCAGATGAATAGTATTATTTTGGGAGGCTCAGAATATAGGACGAGGATAAGGATAATGGAGCGATTCGGACATTCGGGTGACGCGCGCCAGCCGGTCGTGCTGACCATCCCCGGCCTCAACAACAGCGGCCCGGATCATTGGCAGACATTGTGGGACAGCGGACGCGGCGATTGCCAGCGCGTCGACCTGGGCAGCTGGGCCAGCCCCAATCGCAATGCCTGGGCCACGCGGCTCGACGCTGCCATTCGTCAGGCCGATGGGCCGGTCATCCTGGCGGCGCACAGCCTGGGCTGCCTGGCCGTCGCCTGGTGGGGCGCCCTGCAAAGCCAGGCCTATGGCTGGCCGGTGACCGGCGCGCTGCTGGTGGCGCCGCCCGATTGCGACCGGATGGAAACGCCCGAGACGATCGGCGGATTCGGCCCGACACCGCGCACGCCCCTGCCCTTCCCGTCGATCCTAGTCGCAAGTCGGAACGACCCCTATATCTTCTTCGAACGCGCCCACAGCATCGGCAAGAATTGGGGCAGTCAGTTCGTCGATGCCGGCCATAGCGGCCATATCAACGCGGATTCGGGGCTGGGCGCCTGGGGCTTTGGCCAGGCGCTGCTGGAACGGCTGATCGACAATGCGCAGGAACAGGCGTCCGCCGTGCGCCAGATGCGCCCGGCCATGCCGATGGCGCGCCTCGATCGCCCGTCCGACGGGCTGCGCATGACCAGCTGATATCGGCCCCAGACATCGCCGGGGCGCGACAAGAGAATCTTGCGCGCCCCTTATATTTGCTTTTTTGTCTACTAATGCAGTTGAGTTAAAACGCGGCCAGAGGGATGAACATGACCGAACATAGAACCATCGAACTTCGCCACAGCCGCGCCGAAGGCCAGCGCCCCGACATCATCGCCAGCATCGACAAGGTGCGCGACGTGCTGGAAGGGCTGCGCTTCGGCTCCATCACATTGACCGTCCACGACGCCCGCGTCGTGCAGATCGACGTCACCGAAAAGACGCGCCTGACCGCCTGACCGATCAAGGAAGGGCAAGCGCATAGATCAGGGCATGTCGGGGATGGCATGCCGATGCGGCACTGGGGACGCCGCATCACCAGAAACGACCCCAGCACGGCTTTGACCGGACCACCGGAAACGCCGCGATCAAAACTCACCGGACCTCCGGAACCAAGGGGAAGAACATGATTGCGCGTTTTCTGTTGCTCGCCAGCGTGGCGAGCGCGTCATTTGTCACGCCTGCCGCCTTTGCGGCCGAAGCCGCCCAACCCGCTGCCGCCGATGACCAGCAGGCCAGCAGCCCGCGCGGCGACGTGATCGTCGTCACCGCCCGCCGCCGTCAGGAAACCGCGCAGGAAGTGCCCCTGGCCATTTCCGTGGTGAAGGGCGACAGCATCGAGGCGACCGGCAATTTCAACATCGTGAAGCTGCAGCAGCTCGCACCGACGCTACAGGTCTACACCACCAATCCCCGCAACACCTCGGTCAACATCCGCGGCCTTGGCGTGCCGTTCGGCCTCACCAGCGACGGCTTCGAACAGGGCGTCGGCATCTATGTCGACGATGTCTATAACAGCCGCGTCGCCGCCGCGACCTTCGACTTTCTCGACGTCAACCAGGTGGAAGTGCTGCGCGGCCCCCAGGGCACGCTCTATGGCAAGAACACCACGGCGGGCGCGATCAACATCACGACCAACCAGCCGACCTTCGACTTCGAGGGCCGCGCCGAACTAACGGTCGGCAACCTCAATTACAAGCAGGCGAAGGCCGCCGTCTCCGGCCCGCTGACCGACACGATCGCCGCCCGCATCGCCGTCGCCGCGACCAGCCGCCGCGGCACGCTCTACAATGTGACCAGCCAGCGCTGGATCAACGAGCAGGACAATCTGGGCATTCGCGGCCAGTTGCTGTTCCAGCCGACCGAGGATTTCAGCCTCACCTTGTCGGGCGACTATAGCAAGCAGGATCCCGAATGCTGCGGCACCACCTTCGTGCGCGTCGGCAAGACCCAGCGTCCGCTCAATCGCCAATATGATGCACTGGCCGCTGCCCAGGGCTATGTCGTGCCCAGCCGCAACCCCTATGACCGGCTGACGGACCTCGATTCCAACCTCAATGCCGGCAACAAGATCGGCGGCGTGTCGGCCAAGATCAAATGGGATGTCGGCCCCGGCACGCTGACCTCGGTCACCGCCTGGCGCTTCTGGGACTGGAAGCCGGAAAATGACCGCGACTTCACCGGCCTGTCGATCGTCTCCAAGTCGCAGAACCCATCGCAGCAGGACCAGTATAGCCAGGAATTCCGCTATAATTACGAAAGCAAGGACATCGACTTCGTCGTCGGTCTGTTCGGCTTCAAGCAGCGGATCGACACCCAGGGCACTGAACAGCAGGGCGAAGATGCGGCCCAGTGGAGCCTTGCCCCCTCGACCGACCCGACCAATCCCGCCAACATTCCGGCCACTCTGGCGGGCCTGACCGCCAGCAACACGCAATGGCTCAAGGCCGACAGCGCCGCCCTGTTCGGGCAGCTCAGCTGGAAGGTCACGGACGCCCTGACCATCCAGCCCGGCGTGCGCCTGAACTATGACAAGAAGTCCGGCTTCTACCAGCGTGTCGTCACCAATGCGCAGGGCCAGGCCATCAGTTGCACCACGGTTGCGGAGCCCGGCACCATCAAGGGGACGACGCAACAGTGCGGCGTCTATCAGCCGCAGGTCAGTTCCCCGTCCGACAGCGCCTGGAACTTCACCTATGACTTCAACGTCAATTACAAGATCGCGCCGGACGTGCTGGCCTATGCGACCTATGCGAAGAGCTTCAAGACGCTGGGCATCAACCAGAATGGCCTGCCGCTCAACGCCGACAACACGGTCAATTATGACGCCAGCACGGTGAAGCCGGAATCGGTCAATCATTATGAAATCGGCCTCAAGACCCAGTTCCTGGATCGCCGGGCGACCTTCAACCTCACCGCCTTCCGCACCGACATCAAGAATTTCCAGGCGACCGTGAATGGCGGCCAGTTCGGCACGGTGCGCGGCTATCTCGCCAATGCCGGCAAGGTCCGCTCGCAGGGGATCGAGGCGGATTTCAAGATCGTCGCCAGCGACCGCTTCACCGCCTATGCCAATGGCGCCTTCACCGACGCCAAGTACAAGAAGTTCGTCGACGCGCCCTGTCCGCCCGAATTGTCCGGCGGCACCTACCAGCCGTCGGGCGCCACCCCGGATTATTCGCAGCCCGGCGTCCCCGGCGCACTCAGCCCGCGCCAGTGCGACATTTCGGGGCAGAACCTGCCCGGCGTGTCGAAATGGGCCTTCTCCTACGGCGCGGAATATAACATCCCGGTCACGCTGCTGGCGAAGGACGGGCAGCTCTATCTGGGCGTCGACGGCAATTACCGTTCGCACTGGAACAGCAATGCTTCGCCATCCATCTACACCGAAGTGAAGGGCTATGCCCTGACCAACGTCCGCGCCGGCTTCCGCGGCGAAGGCTTCGATGTGTTCGGCTGGGTGCGCAACGCCTTCGACGTCAACTATATCGAAAATCTTCAGGTCGCGCCGGGCAATACCGGCCTGATCGCCGGCCAGGTCGGCGATCCGCAGACCTGGGGCGGCACGATCAAATTCTCCTTCTGATCCGATCGGACACGGACAGGACGGCCGGCCGGCGCGTGCATCATGCCGCGCCGGCCGGTCCGGCATTTGCACGCCGCCCCGCGCTGGGCTAGACCGCGCCCCATGTCCACGACCTTCACGCTCGACACCGCGACCAGCCGCGCCAATCCCACGCCCGCGCCGATGAAGCGGCTGACCGTGCCGCAGATCCAGCGCCGCAAGTTCGAGGGCAAGACCGACGAGCCGCTGGTGATGCTGACCGCCTATACCGCGCGCCAGGCGCAACTGCTCGATCCGCATTGCGACATGCTGCTGGTCGGCGATTCGCTGGCGCAGGTCATCTATGGCCTGCCCTCCACCCTGCCGGTCACGCTCGACATGATGATCGCCCATGGCGCCGCCGTGGTGCGCGGCAGCTATCACAGCGTCGTCCTGGTCGACATGCCCTTCGGCTCCTATGAGGCATCGCCGCAGCAGGCCTTTGCCAGTGCCAGCCGCGTCATGGCCGAAACCGGCTGCGCCGGCGTCAAGCTGGAAGGCGGCGAGGCGATGGCGGAGACGATCCGGTTCCTCACCCAGCGCGGTATCCCGGTGATGGCCCATATCGGCCTGACGCCGCAGGCGGTGAATGCGCTGGGCGGCTATGGCGCGCGCGGCAAGAGCCAGGAGGAACATGCCAAGATCCTGGGCGACGCCAAGGCCGTGGCCGCCGCAGGCGCCTTCGGCATGGTGGTCGAAGGGGTGATGGAGGAACTGGCCGACATCATCACCACCAGCGTCGACATACCCGTGATCGGCATCGGCGCATCGGCCCGTTGCGATGGCCAGGTGCTGGTGGCGGAGGACATGCTGGGCATGTTCGAACGCACCGCGCGCTTCGTGAAACGCTACGCCAACCTTGCCGAAACGATCAGCCAGGCGGCGGAAAGCTATGCCGCAGAGGTGCGCAATCGCAGCTTTCCGGGCGATGATCAGGTCTATCGGCCGAAAAAGTGATTTGCGAGTCCCTGCCACGCCGCTAATGATCCCGCCTTCCGGCTGCCCCTAATGACCATTTTTCGGAGATTCCCGTGGCCCTGACGCCGCAAAACAGCGAAGCCTTCATGCGCGAGGTCGATGACGCCGTCCGCCAGGACCAGCTCCTGACCTTCTGGCAGCGTTATGGCCGCGCCCTGGCCGTCCTGCTGATCGTCGGCCTCGCCGCCTTTGGCGGCTGGCTCTATTGGCAGCATTACAGCAAGACCCAGTCGGAAGCCGTGTCCGAACAGATGGACAAGATGCTGGCGACTGCGGTCGGCGGCGGCACGCCCGATGCCAAGGATGTCGATGCGCTGGCCAAGGCCAGCCAGCCCGGCTATCGCGCCTCCGCCCTGCTGGTTAAGGCCGGCCTCGCCGCGCGCAAGGGCGACAACAAGGCCGCGATCGAAGCCTATAAGGCAATGGCGGCGGACAGCTCGCTCGACCAGCCCTATCGCGACCTGGCCCTGATCCGTCAGACCACGATCGAATTCGATGCGCTCAAGCCGCAGCAGGTGGTCGACCGCCTCAAGCCCCTCGCCGTCGAGGGTGCGCCCTGGTTCGGCAGCGCTGGCGAATTGGTTGCCATCGCCTATATGAAGATGCGCAAGCCCGAACTGGCCGGCCCGATGTTCGCGGCCATGGCCAAGGACGAGAATGTGCCCCAGTCGATCCGTTCACGTGCGCGACAGATGGCGGGGCTATTGGGAATTGATGCGGTCGAAACACCCGCCGAACCGGTACAGGGATAAGCAAGCGCATGGCTAAGCACAGCATCACGAAATTCGGCCCGATGGGCCGTACTCTGACCACCGTCGCCCTGGTTGCGATGCTGGCGGGCTGCGGCGTGGTCGGCGGCAAGAAGGGCGGCCCTAAGACCCCGGTGGTCGGCAACCGCACCTCGATCCTGTCGAACGAGCAGGGGATCGAAGTCGATCCGACCCTGGCCGACGTGCCCGTCACCCTGCCCGAATCCTACGCCAATGACCAATGGTCGCAGCCGGGCGGCGATCCGTCCAAGGCGATGGGCCATCTGGCGCTGGGCGCAGCGCCGCAGCAGGCCTGGACCGCATCGATCGAAGGCAGCACGCCCCAGGCGCGCCTGGCCTCCGCCCCCGTCGTGTCCGGCGGCAAGCTGTTCGTGATCGACGCCGGCGCCCATGTCATCGCGATGGATGCCAACACCGGCCAGAAGCTGTGGCAGACCAGCCTTCCGGCCGAAGGCAATGGCCGCGCCCTGTTCGGCGGCGGCGTCAGCGTCCTGGGCGACAAGCTGTTCGCCAGCACCGGCGTCGGCGACGTCGTGTCGATGAACGTGGCCGATGGCTCGATCGGGTGGAAGGTCCATCCCGGCGGCCCGCTGCGCGGCGCCCCGACGCTGGAAAATGGCCATGTCTATGTGATGGGCCAGGACAACCAGATCTTCGCTCTCAACCAGAGCGACGGCGCGACCCAGTGGACCGACAGCGGCACGCTGCAGGTGACCGGCATTTTCGGCGTGGCCGCTCCGGCCGCCGCGCAGGGCACGGTGATCGCGGGCTATAGCTCGGGCGAAATCAACGCCTATCGCTATGAAAATGGCCGCACCCTGTGGGGCGATGCGCTCTCGCGCACCAGCATCTCCACCGCCGTTGCCTCGCTGACCGACATCGACGCCGATCCGGTGATCGACCGCGGCCGCGTCTTCGCGATCGGCCAGGGCGGCCGCATGGCCTCCTACGAACTTACCAGCGGCCAGCGCCTGTGGGAAATCAACATCGCCGGCATCTCCACCCCCTGGATCGCAGGTGAGTGGGTGTTTGCCGTCACCAGCGATGCCAAGCTGCTCTGCGTCGCCCGCGCGACCGGCAAGATCCGCTGGATCAGCCAGCTGCGCCGCTGGCAGAAGGAAAAGAAGAAGGACAAGGCGATCCGCTGGACCGGCCCGGTCCTTGCCGGTGGCCGCCTGATTCTGGTATCGACCCATGGCGATCTCAACTATGTCGATCCGGCGACCGGCACCATCCAGCAGGCAGTGGACATGAACAAGTCCATGTCGCTCTCGCCGGTGGTCGCCAACAACATGCTCTACATCCTTGCCGATGACGGCAAGCTGACGGCGCTGCGTTAAGGGCAGCGATAGAAAGGAAACGGGCCCACATCATGCTGCCCACAGTTGCCATTGTCGGGCGGCCCAATGTGGGCAAGTCCACCCTTTTCAACCGCCTGGTCGGCAAGAAGCTGGCGCTGGTCGATGACCAGCCCGGCGTCACCCGCGACCGGCGCGAGGGCGAGGCTCATCTTCTGGGCCTCGACTTCACCATCATCGACACCGCCGGCTATGAGGATGAAGATCCCCACAGCCTGCCTGGTCGCATGCGCATGCAGACCCAGGCCGCGGTCGAGAATTGCGACGTCGCCCTGTTCATGGTCGATGCCCGCGCCGGCATCACCCCGCTGGACGAGGAAATCGCCCGCTGGCTGCGCGAGGGCGATGCCCCGGTGATCCTGGTCGCCAACAAGGCCGAGGGCAAGGCGACCGAAGCCGGCGTCATGGAGGCCTTCATACTGGGCCTGGGCGAACCCATCCCCTTCTCCGCCGAACATGGCCAGGGCCTGGCCGACCTGTTCCAGGCGCTGCTGCCCTATCTCGAACGCGAGGATGGCGAGGAGCATGAGAAGGAATTTTACGAGGACGAGGAGAGCGCCCCGCTCAAGCTCGCCATCGTTGGCCGCCCCAATGCCGGCAAGTCGACCCTCATCAACCGACTGCTCGGCGAGAATCGCCTGCTGACCGGGCCGGAAGCCGGCATCACCCGCGACAGCATCGCCGTCGACTGGATGTGGACCAGCTATGAGGGCGAGGAACGCCCCGTTCGCCTGATCGACACCGCCGGCATGCGCAAGCGCGCCAAGGTGCAGGACAAGCTGGAAAAGCTCGCCGTGTCCGATGGCCTCAACGCCGTGAACTTCGCCGAAGTCGTGGTGCTGCTGCTCGATGCCACCCGCGGGCTGGAGGCGCAGGATCTGCGCATCGCCGACAAGGTGCTGGAGGAAGGCCGCGCCCTCATCGTCGCCCTCAACAAATGGGATACGGTGGAACATGGCTCGGCCCTGTATCAGGGCATCAAGCAGGCGCTGTTCGACGGCCTGGCGCAGGTCCGCGGCGTGCCGATCATGACCGTGTCGGCCGCCACCGGAAAGGGGCTCGATGACCTGATCAAGGTCGCGTTCGAAACCCGCACCGCCTGGTCGCAGCGTATTTCGACCGGCGTGCTCAACCGCTGGTTCGAAGCCGCGCTGGAGGCCAATCCGCCGCCGGCACCGGCCGGCAAGCGGATCAAGCTGCGCTACATCACGCAGAACAAGACGCGCCCGCCGACGTTCGTGCTGTTCGGCACGCGGCTTGACGAACTGCCCGAAAGCTATCGCCGCTATCTGGTGAACGGCATCCGCAAGGAACTGGGCTTCGGCGCCGTGCCGGTGCGCCTGACGCTGCGCAGCGCCAAGAACCCCTATGCCAAATGAGGCGGGCGGCCCCGATGCCGCCCCCTTTCATGTCGACGCCAGGGGCATGAAATGTCCCTGGCCCGTCCTGCGCGCCGCCCGAGCTATGCGTGACGCAGATCATGTGACGATCGATGCCGATGACGCTATCGCCCCGCGCGAGTTGGCGGCCCTGGCGCAGCAGCATGGATGGCAATTTTCCGCCCTTTCCCCGCAGCGTTTCGCACTCAGCAAGGTGCCGGCTTAACCGGCTGTTTACGCCCGCCGGCTAATCTCGCGAGCGTCAGGAAAGGAGTGCGCAGGTGCCCGAACACGCTACCGAACTGGTGGACTGGAACGATTTTGCTCGGACCCGCACGGAGCTGGGTACGGCCTTCATGCGCATTCTGGGCTATTTCCGCGAAGATGGTGAAAAGGCGATCGGCACCATCGAGCAGGCCTTTCGCGACCGCGATGCCGTCTCCCTCGTCCGTCCGGCCCATACGCTGAAGGGCGAATCAGCCCAGTTCGGCGCCCATCGGCTCAGCGCCATGGCCGAGGAGATCGAAATGGTCGCACGCCGCTGCGTCGAGTTTCGCGAGAGCCCGGACGAACTGATCGAGACCGTGGTGGCGCTGCGCCCCTGCTTTACCGAGACCATGGCCTTGCTCGATCGCGACGCCAATCCGCTGGTCGCGCGCCGTCCCACCTTCGGCCGCCGCGTCGAACCACAGGGCTTTGGTCGCGCCGGCTGATATTAGGTATTGAAATAAAACTGACCATGGCCCCATATGGCGGCCATGACCCGCTTTTCCGTCCTTGATCTCGTTCCTGTCCGCGAAGGCAGCGACGTGTCCGCCGCCCTTGCCGACGCTGCCGATCTGGCTGCCCATGTCGAAGCATTGGGCTATCACCGCCTCTGGGTGGCCGAACATCATGGCATGCCCGGCATCGCGTCGGCCGCCACGGCCGTCGTGCTCGCCCATATCGGTCAGGCGACGTCCTCCATCCGCATCGGCGCGGGCGGCATCATGCTGCCCAACCACGCGCCGCTGCTGATTGCCGAACAGTTCGGCACGCTGGACGCGCTGTTCCCCGGCCGCATCGACCTGGGCCTGGGCCGCGCCCCCGGTTCCGACCAGAAAGTGTCGCAGGCCATCCGCCGCAGCCTCAGCGGCGGGGCCGACCAGTTCCCCCGCGACGTACTCGAACTCCAGGCCTATTTCGCCGGCGACGATCGACTGGGCATTCAGGCCACGCCGGGCGAAGGCGCCAATGTCCCGCTCTGGATTCTCGGCTCCAGCCTCTACGGCGCACAACTGGCGGCCGCGCTCGGCCTGCCCTACGCCTTTGCCTCCCATTTCGCCCCGGCCGCGCTGGACGAGGCGCTGGCCATCTATCGCCGCGACTTCCGCCCCTCGGCCCAGCTTGACCGCCCCTATGCCATGGCCGGCTATAATATCTTCGCCGCCGACAGTGCGGCGGAGGCGGAACTGGTCGCCAGTTCGATGCAGCAGGCCTTCGTGCGGCTGCGCACTGGCCAGCCCGGCAAGCTGCAACCGCCACTGGCGGGCTATTATGACAGCCTGCCGATGCAGGCCCGCGCCATGCTGTCCGATGTCCTGAGCGCCTCCAGCATCGGCACCCAGGCGGATGTCGAGCGCGACCTGGCCGCCTTCATCGACCGCACCGGCGTGGACGAGGTGATCATCGCCGCCCAGATCTTCGATCCGGCGGCGCGCAAGCGCAGCTATGAAATCGCCATGGCAGCGGCGCAGGCGATCGCCGCCCGCGAACTGGCCTGATGCCTCAGGTGGCGGCCAGCCGGCCGCCACTCATCAGCCCGGCCATGGTTGGCGACAGGCGCTGCATCAGGTTGCCGATCAGGATCACCACCGCCAGCACCAGGAAGGGCTGGGCGATCAGATAGAGCGGATAGAGCGGCGATCCGAGCGGACCGAACAATTGCCCCAGTAGCGGCCCGCCCAGCCAGATCAGGATCAGATGGGCGCAGAAGAGGAAGAAGGCATAGGGCTCGACCCGCATCAGCAGGCCGCGCGCCGGGCTTTCCGCCAGTGCCCAGGCCAGCCGCCAGAAGCAGAGCGACGCCGCCATGCGCACCGCCATGTCGAGGCTCGCCAGCGTCAGCGGCGCCAGCCCCGCCCCGCCCTTGAGCGAGACATAGAGCTGCGCGCCCATCAGCAGACCAAAGGGCAAGGAAGCTGCCAGCATCGGCACCGCCGCGGCCCGGTCCGCCCAGCCCTCGCGCCGGGCCAATATGCCGATGGTGAAGAAGAAGAGGATCGACGGGCGCATCAGTACCGGCGGCCCGAGCCCCGCAATCTGACATGACAGCGCTGCCAGCGCGACCGCCATCAGCATCCAGTTGGGCAACCGCACCAGCAAGGGCGCGGCCACCATGCACAGGAACAGGTCGCGCAGGAACGGCATCTGGACATTGATGTCCGGATTGCGGTTGATGATGAACAATTCCTCGGCGATCCAGCCGCCCGACTGCGGCACCGGCGCCGACAGGCCCAGCAGCCAGGCCGCGCCCGACACGAGCAGGACCGCCACCGCATTCCACAACAGCATCGGCAGCAGGATCGTCCGCGCCTTGCGCCCGACATGATCGAGCCAGTTGCGCGTGCGCGCCGACCCGCCGACCAGCCAGCCGGAGATCAGGCCCAGCAGCGGCACCGCGCTACGGCCGAAAATCTCCATCAGCACCCAGCGCAACCCTTCCTGCGGGGAGCCACGCAGCAATTCGAGATCCTGGCCATTCCGTCCGGTCCAGGCATGGACATAGACGACACCCAGAATGCAGATCACACGCGCAATCGCGATCGCGTCGGAACGGCGCGTCGCATTGGCCAAGACGATATCGGGCAAGCAAAAATCCTGATTGTGGCAGGTTTCCAATGCCCGAAACCCGCTCCTGTTCCCCCTCCCCCGCGACGGAGCGAGCCGGAAGCGGGATCATGGGACGCATCAGCGCGGATTTCCGCGCTCCACGGGCCGTTCCGCAATGGGCATTTCGGCCCGTGGGTAATCCAATATTTACCTCCCCCCGATAGCAATCTGGTCGATTGCCGGACGCGTGCCGGCTGCGGGGGACAATAGAGGCTCATGACCCAGATGCCGGGCGCACATCAATTTTCGCACGACACGGGCGCTGCCGCATCGTCTGCCGGCCTGCACCAGGCGCTGGGCATGGTGTTCCAGATAGCCGGGTCGAGTTCGAAGATCCTGGTCGATCCCAACAGCCTCGCGGCGCTGGCCCATGATCCCGACACCTGCCTCGCCATGGCCGGCCAGGTCGGCAGCCAGGTGAAGATGCGGGTCGGCGATCGCTGGCTGATCGCCAATATCCGGTCGCTGATGCTCGACCGGCGCGATGGCGGAGCGATCATCGCCGATATCGATTTTCTGGGCGAAGGCGATGAGGAAAAGCTGACTGGCCGCATCTACGGCTTCCGGCGCGGCGTCACCCGCTATCCCACGCCCGGCACCGACATCTATCCGGTGTCCAGCTATGACATGCAGCAAATCTATGCCGCCGACGACCGGCCGCATGTCCAGATCGGCACGGTCTATCCCACGATGGACACGCGCGCGGCGCTCTATGTCGATTCGATGCTGGGCAAGCATTTTGCGCTGCTCGGCTCCACCGGCACCGGCAAGTCGACCAGCGCGGCGCTGATCCTGCACCGCATCTGCGACCTGTCGCCCCAGGGCCATATCGTCATGATCGACCCGCATGGCGAATATGGCGCGGCCTTCCAGCAGAATGGCGCAGTGTTCGACGTGAACAACCTCGCCCTGCCCTATTGGCTGATGAATTTCGAGGAACATTGCGAGGTGTTCGTCACCTCCGAAGGCGCCGAACGCACCCAGGATTGCGACATCCTCGCCAAATGCCTGCTCGCCGCGCGGATGAAGAACCGCCTGGCCGAAAGCATCGGCCGCCTGACCGTGGATTCGCCCGTCCCCTATCTGCTGTCCGATCTCACCGCGATCCTGCAGAACGAGATGGGCAAGCTCGACAAGGGCACCGGATCGCTCCCCTATCTGCGCCTCAAGTCCAAGGTCGACGAGATCAAGGGCGACCCGCGCTATTCCTTCATGTTCTCCGGCATGCTGGTGGCCGATTCGATGCAAGCCTTCCTCGCGAAGGTCTTCCGCCTGCCTTCGGGCGGCAAGCCGATCTCGATCATCGACGTGTCCTCCATGCCCTCCGACATCACCTCAGTGGTGGTCTCGGTGCTGTCCCGACTGGTGTTCGACTATGCGCTATGGGCACGCGACGAACCGCAACGGCCGATCCTGCTCGTATGCGAGGAAGCCCATCGCTACATTCCCGCCAGCACCGCCGGCGGCGGTCAGGCGGTGCGCCGCATCCTGGAACGGATCGCCAAGGAAGGCCGTAAATATGGCGTGTCACTGGGCCTCATCACCCAGCGTCCGTCGGATCTGGCCGAGGGCGTGCTGTCGCAGTGCGGCACCATCATCTCGATGCGCCTCAACAACGACCGCGACCAGGCCTTCGTGAAGGCGGCCATGCCCGAAGGTGCGCGCGGTTTCCTTGATTCGATTCCTGCCCTGCGCAACCGCGAGGCGATCATCTGCGGCGAAGGTGTCGCCGTGCCGATCCGCGTCGCGCTCGACAATCTGGAAGAAGCGCGGCGCCCGGCTTCCGGCGATCCCAGCTTCACCCAGCTCTGGCGCCAGGCCGGCGGCGAGGACGACATCCTCACCCGCACCATCACCCGCTGGCGCAACCAGGGCCGCTGAGCGGCGTATCGGCCTCAGCCGGTCGGCGCGATCCGACCGGCCGGCTCGGTCTCGCTATGCACCGCCTCGCGGCATTCCTCTTCATGCATCGGCACCATCAGCTTGGCCTTGCGCCAGCCGCCCTGCCAATAGACCAGAGCCGCGAGCGTCAGTGACACGGCCGACCCCACCGGGAAGCTCAGCCACAGCGCATCCACGCCGATCCGGGGATAGGTGAGATAATAGAAGCCCAGGCGCACCGCGAAGAGGGTGAAGACCAGGATCAGCAGCGGCGCCACCACCACGCCATTGGCGCGCATCACCCCGAACAGGATCATGGTGCAGCCGAACAGCATGAAGCTCCAACTCGCCAGCAACTGCATGTTCCAGGCCGCATCGATCACCGCCTGGTTATGGCTCAGGAACAGCGCCAGCAGCGCTTCGTGGAAGATCAGGATGACGACCACCATCGCGCCGGTGATCGCCAGCAGATAGGATATGCCATAGCCGGTGATCCGACTGATCCGGTCCCACCGACCCGCGCCGATATTCTGCGCCGCCATGGCGCTGACCGCCGCGCCCATAGCCATCGCCGGCATCTGCAGGTAAGTCCAGATCTGCTGCGCCGCGCCATAGGCCGCCGTCACCAGAAACCCCTCGCGATTGACCAGGCCGATCATCACCAGGCCGGACGTCGACATGACGATCATCTGCAGGCCCATCGGGAGGCCCTTGGTCGACAACACGCGCATCTCGTCCATCGCGGGCTTGAGATAGCCAAGCTCCGCGCCGCGAAGCCGCAACGGCAGATCCTTGGCATAGGTATAGATGACCAGCGCGATCAGGCTGACGAAGCCCGCCGCCGCCGTTGCCGCCGCCGAACCGCCAATCCCCATCGCCGGGATCGGCCCCAGCCCCAGGATCAGCACCGGATTGAGCACCAGGTCGGTCGCCACTGACAGGATCATGAAAATCAGCGGCGTGCGCGCGTCACCGGTGCCGCGCAGCCCCATCATCATCATGACGCTCAGCAGCGAGGCCGGCATCGCGACGAAGATGACGCGCAAATAGGTCAGTGCCATGTCGAACGCTTCGGGCGGGGTCGCCAGCAGATGGAGCAGCGCCGGCCCGCCGAACCAGCCCGCCACCGCGACGCCCATGGCCAGCAGGAAGCAGAAGCCGACCGCCGAGCCGAAGGCGCGCCGCGCCGCATCCATGTCGCGCGCTCCGACCGCCTGCGCGATCATCACCGTCGACGCCATGCCGAAGCCGAACACGACGGAGAACATCAGGAACATGATGATATTGGCGTTCGCCGTCGCGGCGAGCGCCTGTGGCCCCAGGAAGCGGCCGACCCAGATCGCGTTGATCGATCCGTTCAGCGACTGGAGGATATTGGACGCTAGCGTCGGGATGGCGAATGTCAGCAAGGTGGAGGCGATCGGCCCCTGTGTCAGGTCCCGCGCCCCTTGTGCCCCTGCTGCCATTCGCCCTTACCCCTTATCCCCGATTGCGGCGCAGGCTAGGCGGCTCAGCCCAACCGGTCCAGTGCCGCCTTCAGCCTTTCCGCCTCGGCGGTCTTTTCGGCATGATCCTCGCGCGCCTTGGCCACGGCCTCGGGCTTGGCCTTCTCGACAAAGGCCGGGTTGGACAGGCGACCGCCCAGCGAATCCCGTTCCTTGGCCGCTGCCGTCAGCGCCTTTTCGAGGCGGGTCTTTTCCGCCGCGATATCGATCACGCCTTCCAGCGGCAGGATGAAGGTCGCCTCGTCGACGACGATCTGCGCCGCGCCGCCGGCGACATCCTCGCCAAAGGCCAGGCTCTCGATCCGGCCAAGGCGCGCCAGCGCCGCACCCTGGCGATCCAGGCGGCCACGCGTCGTTTCCGACGCGTCACGCACGACCATGCGCAGCTTGGCGCCCGGCGGCACGTTGAGTTCGGTCCGCGCGGTGCGGATCGCGCTCACCAGACGGATCAGCCAGTCGATCTCGCCCTGTGCGTCGGTGTCGACCTCATAAAGGGCGACCGGCCACTCGGCCACGATCAGTTCCTGCGCGCGCTGCCCGGTCAGCTGCCACAGCTCTTCAGTGATGAAGGGCATGAAGGGGTGCAGCATGACCAGGATCTGGTCGAACGCCCAGCCGGCAACGGCCTTCGTCTCGTCGTCCATCGAACCCTTGGTCAGTTCGATATACCAGTCGCAATACTGGTCCCAGACGAAGTGATAGATGGCGTTGGCGCCGGCGTCGAAGCGCAGTTCGGCCATGGCGGTATCGATCGCCTGCACCGTCGCCACCGTTTCGGCGATGATCCAGCGATTGACCGGCAGCGCGGCGTGCGGCGCTTCGCGGCTGGTCGAGGCGGTGACGCCATTGGCCTGCAGGAAGCGCGCCGCGTTCCACAGCTTGGTCGCGAAGTTGCGATAACCCTCGACCCGCTTCTCATCCATCTTCACGTCGCGGCCCTGGCTTTCCATCGCCGCCATGAAGAAGCGCAGCGCGTCCGCGCCGAACTTGTCGATCAGGCCCAGCGGATCGACCACATTGCCCTTGGACTTGGACATTTTCTGCCCATCGGCCGCACGCACCAGGCCATGGAGATAGAGCTTCTTCCACGGCACATCGCCCATGAACTCCATCCCCTGCATCGCCATGCGCGCATCCCAGAAGAACAGGATGTCGAAGCCGGAGATCAGCAGGTCATTGGGATAATGGCGGCTGAGCGTCTCGCTCTGTTCCGGCCAGCCCATCGTGCCGAACGGCCACAAGGCGGACGAGAACCAGGTGTCGAGCACGTCGGGATCGCGCACCAGCTTCTTGTTGCCGGCCTGCGACTGCGCCTCTTCCTCGGTTTCGGCGACATAGGCATTGCCCTCGTCATCGAACCAGGCCGGGATCTGGTGGCCCCACCACAGCTGGCGCGACACGCACCAGGGCTGGATATTCTCCATCCAGTTGAAGAAGGTCTTTTCCCAGCTCTTGGGGACGATCTCGATCCGGCCGTCGCGCACCGCCTGCATCGGCGCCACCGCCAGCTTTCCGGCGTCGACATACCATTGATCGGTCAGCCAGGGTTCGATCACCACGCCAGAACGGTCGCCATAGGGGGTCTGGATCGTGCGCGGCTCGAAATCGGCGGCGACCTCCTCGCCTTCCTTGTTCTTGGTGACGTGCGGAACCAGCAGGCCCAGCGCCTTCATCTCGGCGACGACGATCTCGCGCGCGCCGTCCACGCCGTCCTTCTTGAAGCGGTGCAGCCCCAGGAAGCGATCGGGGATCAGGCCATCGGCGGTCTGCACGACATTGGCGTCGGCATCGAACATGTTGAGCATGTCCGCGGCCTTCATGCCCGCGCGCTTGCCGACCTCGAAATCGTTGAAGTCATGGCCCGGCGTGATCTTGACCGCGCCCGAACCCAGCTCCGGATCGGCATGTTCGTCGGCGACCACCTTGAAGCGGCGGCCGGTGATCGGCTGCAGGATTTCCTTGCCGATGACCGCCTGATAGCGGGCATCGTCGGGATGCACGGCGATCGCCATGTCGGCCAGCATGGTTTCCGGGCGGGTGGTGGCGACGACGATATGGTCGCTGCCATCGGCCAGGGTCACGCCGTCGGCCAGCGGATAGCGGAAGCGCCAGAAGCCGCCCTGCGTTTCCTTGGTCTCGACCTCCAGGTCGGAAATGGCCGAGCGGAAATGCGGGTCCCAGTTGACCAGACGCTTGTCGCGATAGAGCAGGCCGCGCTGGTGCAGTTCCACGAACACCTTGATGACGGCCTTGGAAAAGCCCTCGTCCATGGTGAAGCGCTCATTGGCCCAGTCCATCGAACAGCCCAGACGGCGCAGCTGGCTGGTGATCGCGCCGCCGCTTTCCGCCTTCCATTCCCACACCTTGGCGACGAAATCGTCGCGGCTGAAATCGGTGCGCTTCTGCCCAGCCGCGTTCAGCTGCCGCTCGACCACCATCTGGGTCGCGATGCCGGCATGGTCGGTGCCGACTACCCACAGCGCATCCTTGCCGCGCAGCCGCTCATAGCGCACGACGATGTCCTGCAGCGTATTGTCGAGCGCATGGCCGACATGCAGGCTGCCGGTCACGTTCGGCGGCGGATTGACGATGGTGAAGGGTTCGGCGCCCGGACGGTCCGGACGGAACAGGCCATTGGCCTCCCAATGCTGGTACCAGCGGGTCTCGATGGCGGCGGGGTCGAATGTTTTGGGCAGTTCGGTCATGATCGCGCTTTAACGCCTGCCGCACGACACGCAAGGCATGGCGCGCGTCAGATCAGGCTATCCATGACTTCGGACGGCAGACCAGCGCGGATAGTGATGCCGCCATCCCCCTTGCGGGCGACCAGTTGCGGTTCGCTCAGGCTGTTGTCGAACACCCAGGCCCGATCCGCCTGGTCGAAGAACCAGCGCAGTTGCGCAAAGGATCTTATGCGCCGCGCCGCCACCTTGTCGGCCGGCACATCATGCCCGCCCTTCGCCACGCGATAGGCGATCCGCTCCAGTTGGCGCTCCACCGAATCCAGATAGACATAGATCAGCCGTATCTCGAAGCCGCGCGCCCGCGCCTTCTCCACCAACCGCCGATATTTGGGACTGGACAGCACGGTCTCCACGCCGATGGTCTGATGCACGTCGATCGACGCATCCAGCCAGGCCTCGATCCGCTGCACGGCCGCCAGATTGGCGGCGTCCTGCGCCAGCCCCTCACTTTCCCGCAACCGGGCGGTCAGCAGGTCGGGATTGATGATCCAGACCGAGCCATCAAATTCGGCCACGTCGCTGCGACCATAGGCCGAGCTTTTGCCACAGCCATTGGGGCCCGCGACGATCCACAGGCGCGGCCGCGCGTGGCCCTTGCCGATCAAATCTTGTCCCTGATCGCCTTATTCTCTTCCCGCGCCTTGCGAACGCTGGCGCGGAAGGAGGCGAGGAATTCGGCCTCGAACTGCGGGCTGTCGGCATCGACCACCCGCAGCTTCACGGCCTTGCCGTCCTTGTGGACGGTCCGGTATCTGGGCTTGCCCGGCTTGCCGAGGTCGATGGGACCATCGACGATATCGACCTTCATCTTTGCCATGGGGTCAATATAGCAGGCCGGGCCAGGCCCTCAAAGGCTCATTTGCCCTTGGCCGCGCCGGTCCACTGGTCCAGCCAGCCCAGCGCCTCGTCGTACCATTGCAGCGAATTCTTGGGCTTCAGCACCCAGTGATTCTCGTCCGGGAAGACGACCAGGCGCGACGGAATCTCGCGCCGCTGCAACGCGGTGAAGGCGGCCAGCCCCTGGGTATAGGGAATGCGGAAATCCTTCTCGCCGGTCACGACCAGCATCGGCGTCTTCCACTGGGCGACGTGATTGACCGGGTTCCATTTCTCGAACTCCTCCGGCTTCTCATAATAGGGGCCGCCATGCTCCCATTCATCGAACCACAGTTCCTCGGTCTCATAGGCCATGGCGCGGGCGTCGAACACGCCGTCATGCTGGACGATGCACTTGAAGCCATCGGCCCACTGTCCCTCGATCCAGTTCATCATGTAACCGCCATAGCTGGCGCCGAGCGCACAGGCATTGCCCGCATCGACATTGGCGTCCTTCGCCGCCGCAGCAGCCAGGCCGAGCTTCAGGTCTTCAAGCGGCTTGCCACCCCAATCCTGGTTGATCGCGTCGGTGAAGGCCTGACCATAGCCGGTCGAGCCATGGAAATCGACGATCACCGCAGCATAGCCATGGGCGGCGAACGCCTTGGGGTTCCAGCGATAGGACCAGCTGTCGTTGAAGCTGCCCTGCGGCCCGCCATGGACCAGGAAGGCGACCGGCAGCTTGCCCTTGGCAGCCATGGGCTTGACGATCTGTCCCCAGACCGTGTCGCCATTGGCACCCTTGAAGCTGAAGCGCTGGACCGACACGTCATCCACCCCGGCCAGCTTCTGCGCGTTGACATTCGTCAGGCGCACCGGCTTGCCTTTCGCCGGCATCTTCCAGAAATCGGCCGGCGACCGGATGCTGTCCAGCGCATAGACGAAACCGCCATCGGGCAGCGGCACGACGCTGCCGGCATGGCCCTTTTCGGTGAGGCGCGTCACCTTGCCCGATGCGGCATCGACCCGGAACACTGGATTGTCGAGCACGTCATTGGCGGTGACCAGCAGCCCCTTGCCATTGGCTTCCCAGGCGATCGACCCGATCGAACGATCCCAGCCCTGCGTCAGCGCGCGCGTCTCGCCGGTGGCGATGTTGCGCAGCATCAGGACCAGCCGATCAGCCTCATAGCCGGGCCGCTTCATCGCCGCATAGGCCAGCCATTTGCCATCGGGCGACACCACCGGCATCGTGTCGGTCGCATCATTGGCATCGGTCAGGTTGACCGGCTTGGCGCTGCCATCGGCCGGTACGCTGAAGATGTCGAGGTTGGTCGACAGCGGTTCGATCCGCCCGGCCTCGCGCAGGGTGAAGAACAGCGTCTTGCCATCCGCGCTCCATGCCAGTTCCTCCGCCCCGCCGAACGGCTTGGACGGGCTGTCTCCGACTAGGCCGCCCATCACCGACACCGCCTTGCCGCCCGCGACCGGCATGACGAAGATCTGCGAACGCTGGCCGTCGCTCCACGTATCCCAGTGGCGCACGAACAGCTGGTCATAGACTCGACCGCTGCCCGCACTTGGCGGGGTCGGCGCCTGTACATCGTCGATCGTGCGCGCACCGACCGGACGGTCGGCCCACAGCGCCACCTTGTCACCCTGGGTGTTCAGCAGGAAACCGGAAATGCCGCCGGGCGCCTTGCTGATCTGCACTGGCTGACCACCGGCGATCGGCGCGCGCCACAGCTGGTCGTCACCGCTGGCGTTGGAGACATAATAAAGCGCGCTGCCGTCAGCCGAAAAGACCGGCGATGCTTCATTCTTGTCGGGCACCGATGCGATCAGCCGGGGCGCCTGCCCCGCCTTGTCGATCGCCAGCAGATACAGGTCGGTGCGGCCGCGATTATTGGCGAGATCCGTGCTGCGCAGCTGATAGGCCATCCACTTGCCGTCCGGCGATACGGTCGGCGACGACACCCGGTCCAGCGACACCATGTCATTGGGCGTGAAGGGACGGGCAGCCGCCGGCGCCACCAGCGCAGACGACAGCATCGGCGACAGGGCCAGTGCGCCAAGGCCGGCAAGCAGGATATGTTTCATGGAAAAATCACCCTCGGATCGAAAACACGGCGTGCCGGCGCATGCGATGCACGGCCGGGCGCGTCGATGAGATGATCCGTGGTCTAGGCGCGCCTTACGCCCCCGGCAAGAGGCCGGCGCGCGATCGCCGGCCTGTCGGCCTCAGCGGCCGGTGATGCGGGAGATTTCCTTGGCGACCATGTCCTCGACCAGCGCGGGCAGGCGCGCGTCGAGCCATTCCTTGAGCATCGGCCGCAGCATCGAGCGAACCAGAGCTTCAAGCGTATTGTCCTCGCCCTCGCGCGGGCTGACCAGCATGGTGGACAGGGCCGAGAGCGAATGACGCGCGGCCACTTCACTTTCCACCGACAGGATCGAGTCGCCGTCCGATTCGGACGGGGCCACAGCCTTCACGGCGCGGGTCGACTTGGGCGCGGGCATCACTTCCTCCACCGGAATCTCGTCGGTCAGTTCCAGCACTTCCTCGACCTCGGCCGACATCACCGCATGGGACGCGGCGCTCAGGTCGATCGGGGTCTTCTGGCGGCGCTGCGGCGCGGCCTGAACGGCGTCCTCGCCCTCTTCGGCGATGATCCGCTTGATGGACGAGAGTATCTCTTCCATCGAGGGTTCCTTGGTCATGTCACCCATGGATAATTCCCGTCCAAATTTCATTCCGCACCTATTCCGCCAAGATTACCTGTTCAGGTTAACAAGCGGTTAAGGCTGCACGGCATCGACTTTGGCGTTTTGAGCCGGCGTGTCAACGGTACGCGTCGAAACCGCCTGGGGCTTGCCGTCATAGTCCCAGTCGAACCACTTGCCCTCGACCCGATCATAATTGACCATCGGGTCATAGAGGGTGCCGCTTTCCAGGCCCAGATCGTCGGCCTCGGCATGGCCCATGGCCGCCAGCAGGGTGAAGCCGGCGACATAGGCATTGCGGCGCGCGGTCACCAGTTCGACCTTGGCGTTGAGCGATTCCTGCTCGGCATTGAGGATGTCGAGGATGGTGCGGCTGCCGACCGAATTTTCCGCGCGCACGCCTTCCAGCGACAGTTCGGCGGCATCGACCGCCTTCTGGCTCGACTGGATCGTGCGCAGCGACGCCTGCAACGCGGCATAGGCGGCGCGCGCCTGCGAGATCACGCCGCGCTCGACCTCGATCTGCCGCTCGATCGCCTGCGACTCGAGCGCCTGGTTCTGGCGCACCTGTGCGGCCGGGCGACCGCCCTGGTAGAAGGGAATGGTCAGGGTCGCACCGACGGCCGCCTGCTTGTTGGCCGCAATGTCCTTGTCCATATAGTCGGTATAGCTGCCCTGGCTGAACCCGCTCAGGGTCGGCAGCGTGGCGCCCTTGGCCGCCTTCACGTCATAACGCGCCGCCTCACGCGACTTCTGCGCAGCCAGGATATCGGGATTATCGGCCAGCGCGACGCGCACGGCGCTGTCGGGATCGGCCGGCAGGCCCGGCAGAGCGGGCGGCGATTCCAGATCGACCGGCGCCTCGCCGACCATCGCGATATAATTTTCGCGGCTGGTGATCAGGTTGGATTCGGCGCGCTGCAGGTCGGACCGGGCCAGTTCCAGACGCGATTCGGACTGGGCGACGTCGGTGCGGGTGACATCGCCGACCTCGAACCGGTCGTTGGTCGCCTGGAGATTGACCTCCAGCACCTTCACATTCGCCGCATTGAGCGACACCAGCGCGATGTCGCGGATCACGTCCATATAGGCGGCGACAGTCTGCGAGAACACGCTCGCCTCCGTCCCGCGCAGATTGGCCTGGCCCGATTCGACGCGCGTTTCCGCCGCCTTCACGCTGTTGCGCACGGTGCCGCCGGAATAGATGGGCACATCGATGCTGCCGCTGGCGCTGGCGGACCGATGCGGCGCCAGGAAGCTGTTCGACGGGCGGATCACCAGTTCCTGGAACTGGAGCTGCGAATTGGCCGTGGGCCGCCCCGCCGCCTTCTGGATCGGGACATTCTCGTCCGTCGCCCGCTGACCGGCGCGCGCGCCGGTCAGGGTCGGGTTGGTGCGATAGGCCTTGGCCAGCGCGCCCTGCAGGGTTTCGGCATGCGCCACCCCTGCCATGGAGGAGGATAGCAACAGCAAGGCTGTAGCGGCTTGGCGCCGAAGGGTCATACGCTTTGCTGTCATCTATCCTGTCTCAAAAAACGAACTGCTCCGGCGCGGCGAAACCGGGAAGCACGACCATTTCCATGTCGGTAAGGCTGGCGAGACCCAGCACGCCCGCCACCGCGCGGCCGCTGCACAGGCGAGCGACACCGCGTTCGACGACGCCCGTCACCACCCGTCCCCCATCGACTAGCTGCTGGACGAGCGCAGCGGGGACTTCCTCCACCGCGCCGTCAATGAAAAGAACATCATAGGGCGCACCGGCCGATGCGCCGGCGGCCAGCGGGCCGCGCACCACGGTCACGCCGGGCACCGCGATCTCCGCACCACCCTCGACCTCGACCGCCGTCACCTGCGCACCCAGCTCGGCGAGCAGCGCCGCGCTGTAACCGGTCGCGGCGCCGATCAGCAGCACCTTCTCGCCGGCCTGGACATCGGCTTCCTTGAGCAGACGACCAGTGACCAGCGGCGGGTTCAGCGCACGGTCGCCGTCCAGCGGGATCGGGCGATCGACATAGGTCATGGCCCGACGCTCGGCGGGGACATAGTCCTCGCGCGGCACCTTCGCCATCACGGCGATCACGCGCTGATCGTCCACGGCGCTGGTGCGCAGCTGGCTCTCGACCATGGCGGTCCGCATCGAAGAAAAGTTCTGCTCGGTCACGATAGTTCCTCGCTTGGCACAACTGTATTGGCAATGCAATACACTTAGGGAATTACCGGACCTCTAAATCAGCATTTCCCCCGCGCCAAGCGGCTTTCCACGATGGAGAGCGAGATTCTTGGGATTGTTCGCCTTCCCGCGCTTGACTTTGCGATCAAAGGCAGACATTTGCCGCCTCCACCGCACGGAAGGCCCGATGGCGGAGTGGTGACGCAGAGGACTGCAAATCCTTGCACGCCGGTTCGATTCCGGCTCGGGCCTCCATAAACCTGTCAGCCTAGGTGTGCTGATGGTTGAAGAAACCCCTGATTTCCGATAGTTTATGGCCATTCGCTGATTGCCAGTGATGGCCTCTGTTTGCCTATACTTGCAGATGTTGGGGGCCTAATCAGGGGGCTTCGCCAAGCCTCCATGAATGCGAGGCCCCCATCGTGCTAACTGACACCGCAATTAGAAAGGCGAAGCCCAAGGAGAAGCCTTACAAGGTCTCGGATTCGCAGGGCTTATACCTGCTGGTCAATCCAAGGGGTAGCAAACTGTGGCGCGTCAAATATCGCATGAACGGCGTGGAGCGGAAACTGGCGTTAGGCTCCTACCCTGAAATCACCTTGGCCGAAGCGCGTAGCGCCCGCGATGCAGCACGAAGGCAACTAGCTCATTCGATCGATCCCAATTTTGTTAAGCGTCAAGAGCGCATCGAGGCGGGCATTCGCGCCAGCAACAGCTTTTCCAGTGTGGCGCAGGAACTGATCGAGAAGAAGGCGCGGGAGGGGATGGCGGAGCCGACGCTGGCAAAGATGCGCTGGTTCGTGAAACTGCTAGGAAGCGACTATGGCAAACGCCCGGTGGCCGAGATCACACCGCAGGAATTGTTGCACGAATTGCGAAAGCACGAGCGCCGGGGCCGACTGGAAACGGCAAATCTGTTGCGCGCCTTCGCCAGTCGAGTGTTTCGCTACGCAGTTGCGACGGCGCGGGCGGAGCGCGATCCGGCTCAATTGCTGATCGGCGCGCTGACAACCCCGAGGGTCAAGCATTTTCCGGCAATCACCGATGCGGTCACATTCGGGGCGTTGCTTCGCGCGATCGAAGATTATCAAGGTGACCCCGCCGTAATGCACGCGCTTAAGTTGACGCCCCATGTGTTCCAGCGCCCCGGCGAAATCCGTCATATGGAATGGACGGAGGTAGATTTTGGCAAGGCGGTCTGGATCATTCCGGAAGGCAAGATGAAGATGCGCCAGCCTCATTCGGTGCCCTTGTCGCGGCAGTCTCTCGCGATCCTCACCAACATGCGGACCCTGTCCGGTTCTGGACGCTACGTGTTCCCGTCGATCAGATCGCGGACACGGCCGATCAGTGAGAATACGATCAATGCGGCGCTCCGCCGGATGGGCTATCCCAAGGAACAGATGACGGCCCACGGCTTTCGCACATCGGCATCCTCGCTTTTGAACGAATCCGGTAAGTGGAACCCCGACGCGATCGAGCGGGCGCTGGCGCACATGGTCGCGGGCAGCGTCCGGCGCATATACAACCAGTCTGCCTATTGGACTGAGCGTGTTGAAATGGCGCAATGGTGGAGCGACTATCTGGATGAATTGCGCGAAGGAGGAAATAGATGACAGGTCGCCCCGGAGAAGGTTGGAAAATCTTCGCAGACGGGGACGAAGCCGACAATGTGCCGCTCTGGAAGGTGTTGGCTCAATTTAGATCGGACGATCTGGACGAGGGCTTGAGCCTTAACGCCGCGATCATCAATCACGCCAAGCCGTCGCCGGTTCGATATTATAATCTCGCCTTCGTCATCAGCTTTGCATTCGGGTTCCTGTCCGTCCTCCTTTTGATCGGCCTCCTTGTATCGGGCCATTCGACAGCAACGGACCTCTTCTTCTACTTCACCTTGGCCGCGCTAGCGGCGACGATAGCGCCGCACCTTTGGCGGCAGGCTTATCATTATGGCCTGAAAATCCCCGACGCGCCGTTGAAACTGCCGCACGCGCCGGACAGGCTCTTTGACGAGGTGCTGGGCTATTTGCAGAAGGTGGACGGCCCGAAAGCCTATTATCTTTCCCGGCTCCGCAAGAAGCGGGTTCCGCTCAAACGCAGGCAGTTTTTTGGTAGGCTGCGCTATTTCCTGTTTTCCGAGCACAGCAAGGATCGGGGGATGGTCATGCGTTATCCAACGGCAATGTCGCTGCCCGCCGACCTTTACCTTCATCGCGATGATGTCGAGACGATGCTCGCGATGAGCAGACCGAAGCGCCGAGGCGGACCCGGCCGGAACACTAAATACCGTTATGACGATGCGATAATCGCGCTGATCGGTGATCCCCGGCTATGCGCATTGGACGTGAAGGATCGACCGGCGGCGATTACCACCGTCAAGGATTGGCTGTCGGAATGGTTCGAAACAAATGCCGATGCGTCCGGTGACGTGCCGCGCCGCGATCAACTGACCCGTTATGCGGAAAAAATCTGCGCACATATAGAAACGATCGCGCCCGCCGAAGGCGGCTAACCAGCGTTCTCGTTTTTCGATCGCCCCAATGGCATTTCCGAACCACGTCTCTGCATTTCTGTAACCAGCGTCATCGGCAGACTTCGACGGCTTTCCCATTGCTGGACGACGCACCGGCAACCATGTGCAACTTGGCATGTCTCTCGCCGCGAATCGGCAGCATGGAGACACGCACATGGAACCTATTGCCATATCGATTAATGACACCGCCAAGGCGCTCGGCGTCGGGCGGTCGTCGGTTTACGCCCTGATAAAATCCGGTGGTCTCGACGCCATCAAAATCGGCAGGCGAACGCTGCTGACCACCGAATCCATTCGGCGATTGGCGCAGTCCCGCACAGCCATCTGACCCGCAGGCGCTCCATGGCCCCAGCCTTTTGAACTGGCGGGCCACTCCGCGCCTGCTCCCCGAAGCACCCGAGAGCTTTGCATCGTGATTTCACGAAAGGATTCCCATGTCCATTTTTCGCCGCGCCATTGATCGGCTCGCCAATCGTTTTTGGGCGGGCCGCAAGGTCACACTCCGTTTTACTGCCGACTATCGCATCGCCGGTTTCACCTTGCCGCTCATCGAGCGGCTGCTCTTGGACAACGACGATGGCGAAGCCTATCGCTGTTCCATCGCGCAATGGACGCTCAACGAGCGCCCGTCCCTCCATATATACCGGGGCGAGCTTTCAAGTTTGCGGATCGACGGCCCGTTGCAGAAGGCTGGCGTGAGCTATCTTCCGCTGGGCGGGTTGATCGAGTCTCCCGGCGTGACCACGCATCTCGATCCGGTTGAAGCCCATCGGCTCGGCGGGCGAGTGCAGGAGGCGGTCGAGCGAGCAATACGCGACTGGATCGTCGAACACGGTCTTTACGATCAGCCGCGCCAGCGCCGCGAGATCGACCGCCCCAAGACCGACCGAGAAGCCCGTGCGGTCATCGCTCGATGGGTGGACGAGCATTCCCCAAAACGGGCAACCGGCGCCATGCCGAACGCGAGCGATCGACGCGGCGATTGCTGCTCCGACGAACCCCATGGCTCCTTGTGCGATGCTTGCCGGAAAGGTTCGGACCATGCCTGATCCGGCCGCTCTCATGGCGAGGTCGCAGGGCCACGATGCTACGCATCGGACCCGTAAATTGGATACACACCTCACGCACGGGTGCATCCAGCTTTTCCGCCACTTTTCGAGGCGGCGATCCGACAGCGGCTTTTCTGGCGCACTCGGAAAGCGCGGATTTCTGCCTTTGGATGAGACAGCGGATCGCTGTCGCATGGGAGGCGGCCGATGAAACTCGTTCGCCACACCGTCCGCCTGCCCGTGTCGCTCGACAAGGCGCTTCGCGCGCTCGCCGAGCGCCGAGGCATCAGCGTCTACGCGATGCTCCAGCGCAGCGTGAAGACGGGAGTCGCGACGCTCGCCGACCCGGGCGCGCGCGACGCCATATCGAGTGAACTGGTCTCCGAACTGGCGTCGGTTAGCAACCGCATTGTCGTGATCGAACATATGCTAGACCGGGCGCTGTTCACCGCCTGCGCCGCCTATTGCTACGCCCGCAGCGCGGGGCTGGGCGAGCGCACCACCGATGAGATCGCTGTCACCGAGATCAATGAGGCCTATGATCGCCAGCGGCGGCTTTCGCAGGGGAAGCGGCCATGACCCAATCCAATGATCGCCGCATCCATGCCGACGCCTTGCGCCGGCACCATCGGCTTAGTCAGTGGCAGCGGTTCAAGCGACAGGTCGGCGTCATGCTCGCATCGATCGCCCTGGGTGTGGTCGGCGCGCCCTACACGATGCTCGACAAGGACGAGCAATGGGCGACTGGCGTTTATGCCTATGCGCGCGGAGTGCTTTGGATCGCCTTCAGCCCCGATCCGGCAATCACCGTCACATATGAGGGAAGGCAATATCGCGTCCCGGCCCGCGCGGTGGTTGCTGATCGCTATTATCGCGGATCGGTATCACGCCTCTTGTCGCTATCGAGCAAAGGCGGCCTGCTCGGTTTCGTGGGTTGGCTGTCCGGGCTGTTCGTTCTGCGCGGCGTCAGGACGCGCCGTCGCGAGCGCGCCTTGCGCGATCGAGTTATCGCCGGAACCCTCGTCACCACCGAGAAGCAGCTTGCGGCCCTGACCGCCGCCGATGCCCAATCCAATGCGCTTGCCATCGGCTCGGTGCCGATCCCGTCGCGGCTCGAGACGCGGCATACGGCAATGATCGGCACGACCGGCAGCGGCAAGACCACGGCGCTGCGCCAGATGCTCGATGGGATCGAGGCGCGTGGCGAAGCGGCGCTGGTCTATGATACCAGCGGCGAGTTCATCGCCCATTATTACGATTCCGAGCGCGGTGACATCATCTTGAACCCGTTCGACGCCCGCTGCGCCTTCTGGTCTCCCTTCGCCGAGATCGCGCATCCGGCCGATGCCGACCGCATTGCGCAGCAGCTTATCACCGAGACCGGCCAGCACGACCGCGATGTCTGGCTCGAAACCAGCCGCATCCTCGTCGCCAACATGATCCGGGAATTATGGAAGGAGCAGAAATGCACGTTGCCGGACCTGCTCGAAGCGCTTCAGAAATGGGACAAGGATAAGCTTAAGAGCTGGCTGAAGGACACGTCTTCTGCCCGGACATTCTCTGACGATGCAGACCGGGCCACCGGCAGTGTGCTCTTCATGCTCGCGAAAACCGCGAATCTTATCCAGTTCTTGCGAATGCTGAAGAAAGGTGAGAAAGCCTTCGCCTTCCGGGATTTCATCGCCGGGCTCGACAAGTGCACCGGCGCCCGCCCGTGGATATTCGTGCCGCGCAAAGAGGATTATTTCGAGGCGTCGAAGCCGCTGCTCGCCTGTTGGCTCGAATGCGCGGCCAGCGCCGTGCTGGGGCTTCCCCCATCATCTGACCGGCGTATCTGGTTCGTACTCGACGAGCTGGCCGACCTGCCGCGCGTCGATAATCTCGCGCGGCTCTTGCCCGAGGGCCGAAAGTTCGGCGCGGCGGTCGTGCTGACGTTTCAGGCGCTCGGGCAAATGCGGCATCGCTATGGGCCGCAGATCGCGGAATCGATTCTGGGCTGCTGCAATACCAAGCTGTTCCTGCAGACAATCGACAGCGCAACCCGCCTCTGGGCCAGCCAGACGATCGGCGAATGCGAAGTCGAGATCCAGACGATGACCGACGCGCTCGCCAAGGGCGGCGATACGCCGCGCACGACCTTGGGCCGGATGAGGAGGATGCGGCCCGCCATTCTCGAAAGCGAACTCCGCCTGCCGAAATATGAGGGCTATTTGCTCTTTCCCGATGGCCTGCCGGTCGCGCGGATCAAGCTCACCGCCGATCATATCGCGCGGCGCGGTAAGGCCCGCCAGCCGGGATTCGTCGCGGGCGATCCGAAGACCACGCTTTGGCAGCAGGCGGTGCAGACCGCGCAGTGGTCTCCATCTACGCCCCCATCGCCGCAGCCATCGCCGCCGACGCCTAAGAGCCGGGGGCCGGTCTGATGGTGGCGTCGGTATCGGCGCTGACCAGTTCGGCGCAGGCCAGCAGCTATTATGAGGCCGATGACTATTATGCCGAGGGCGGCTTATCGCCATCTGAGTGGCAGGGCCAAGGCGCGAAGGCGCTGGGCCTTTCCGGCGAGGTGGATCGCGATCAATTTCGTGATTTGCTCGACGGCCGGATCGGCGAGCAGCAACTCGGTACCTATCGCGATGGCCAGTTGGAGCATCGTCCCGGCTGGGACGTGACCTTGAGCGCGCCCAAGTCGGTGTCGATCATGGCCGAGGTCGCGGGCGACCGGCGATTGATCGCGGCGCATGGGCAGGCGGTCAAAACCGCGATGGCGCATGTCGAGAAGCATATGGCCGCGACCCGCATCCGCGATGGTGGCACCGTGATCCGCGAGGCGACCGGCAATCTCGTCATCGCCAGCTTTCAGCACGCCACCAGCCGGGCCCAAGACCCGCAGCTTCACACCCACAACGTCATCATGAATGCGACGCGGGGCGAGGATGGCGCATGGCGCAGCCTCGAACCGCGCGCCATCTACCAACTCCAAAAGCAGATTGGCGCGATTTATCGGCAGGAACTGGCATTCAAGGTCCGCGAACTCGGCTATGAGATCGAAACCGGCAAGGACTCGCTGTTCGAGATCAAGGGCGTGTCCGCAGAAGTCGTTGGGGCATTCAGCACCCGCAGCGCCGAGATCGAGGCGGCGCTTAGTGAGCGCGGGACATCGCGCGATACGGCCAGTGCCGCCGAAAAGCAGGTCGCCGCACTCGACACCCGGCAAGCGAAGGCCGCGACTGATCAGGCCGCGATTGTTGCCGACTGGCGGGAGACAGCGAGCGCAGCCGGGTTGGGAATGGACGCGCGGCTGGCGATGGTCAGGAAGGCCGAAGCCCATGCCGCCAGCCCCGCGCACCGCGCCGACATGGCCGAGCAGGCGACCATGGCGGATCGCGCCGTTGCCCATGCTGCCGACAAGCTCGGTGAGCGGCAATCGGTGTTTTCCGCCGCCGCCCTGCAGGAGGAAGCCGGACGGATCGGGCTGGGCAAGGTCGGTTATGTCGAGATCGGTGCCGCCATTGATACCGCCACGAAGCAGGGCGAGTTGATCGAGCGGACCTTTCTCGATCGACGCGGCGCAGAGTTTTCCGGGTTCACCACTCGCCAGAATGTCGAGACCGAAGCCATGATGTTGCGGGTTGAGGCAGAGGGGCGTGGTGCGTTAGCACCCATTACCTCCCCGCTTGCCGCCGCCAAAGCCGTCGCAGGCGCGGCGGCGCAGGCCGAGCGGGCGGGTTTTGGTTGGAACGCCGATCAGCGCGCCGCCACCGAGCAGCTTTTGACCAGCCACAACCGCATCACCGCTTTGCAGGGCTATGCGGGCACCGCCAAGACTACGACCGTTCTTGCGACCTTCGCGCGCGAGGCCGAGGCGCGGGGCGTCCATATCGTGGCGCTCGCTCCCACGGCGTCGGCCGCGATAGTATTGGGTGATGCGCTTGGTGCCCGCAGCGATACCGTCGCGCGGCATCTCCTGTCGCCCGAGCAGCCCCGTCAAGGCCAGCCCGCCGCATGGATTGTGGATGAAGCATCGCTGTTGTCGGCACGCGACACCGCGCGGCTGTTCGACTTGGCCGACAAGAATGACGCTCGCATCATCCTTGTCGGCGACGTCAAGCAGCTTGGATCGGTCGAGGCGGGCGCGGCCTTCGAGCAGCTACAGCGCGCGGGCATGGAAACCGGGAAACTGGGCGAGATCGTTCGGCAGACCAACGCGGCGACCAAGGAGGCCGTGTGGGCGTCGATCGAGGGCGATGCCAAGAAAGCGCTCGCCGCGCTAGATCGCGGCGGCGGTCAGATCATCGAGAATGCCGATCGTGCCGAGCGGTTCGCCGCTATCGCCGAGCGATATGCTGGGCTGGACAAGGCAGCGCGCGCGCGCACCCTTATCATCGAGCCGTCGCGCGAGGGGCGTGACGCGCTCACCGCTGATATTCGTGCTTCGCTCACGAAATCGGGGGCGCTCACCGGCCCCGGCGTCACCGTGCAGGGCCTCGCCAACAAGGGACTGACACGCGCCGAGGCGCGCGATCCGATGAGCTACGACAAGGGCGATGTCGTGCGGTTCACCCGCAACTATGCCGACAAGGGCGTGGCGCGGGGCGAAGCCTATAGTGTCGAATGCATCGACCCGGCCAAGGCGGCGATCACTCTGAAATCGGAGGACGGGCGCGAGGTCGATTGGCGATTGCGCCAATGGGGCGCGGGCAAGGTTCAGGCGTTCGCGCCGCAGCCCTTGGATCTGAAAACCGGCGACAGCATACGATTTACTCGCAACGACCGCGAAGCGGGCCGCGTCAATGGGGGGCGCGGCGAGGTGGTCGCTGTGGATAAGTGCGCCCGCACCGCTATCATCCAAACCGCACGAGGGACGACCGAGACGCTCAATCTCGATTCCGCCCGCGACCGGCATATCTCCCATGCCTATGTCGAAACCGCTTTCGCCGCCCAAGGGCGCACCGCCGATCATGTCATTGTCCATGCCGACAGCAAGGCGACCAATCTCGTCGACCAGAAGAGCTTCTATGTGGGGATTTCTCGCGCCAAGGAATCAGCGACCATCGTCACCAACGATCGCCCTAGGCTGATGTCCGCGATCAATGAACGGGCTGGACAGGTGCAGACTGCCATTGCTCAGGTCCATGGGTCGGGGCCTGCCGCCAGCCCGCCGACATTGGCGCTCGGAAGCGTAATAGGGATGGGGTGACCAATCGGTTGAGAACATTCGTTGAACGGTCTATCAACCTGACCAAAGGGGTAGCGTTTACGCGATGATTACGATGTTCTATTCTTCATGAGCCTAATAAAATCAAAGAAGCGCGTCGCAGACCACGGGGAAGTGTTCACGCCGCCTTGGCTTGTGGAAAAAATGCTCGATCTCGTGAAGGGCGAGACAGAGCGGATCGACGCGCGCTTTCTCGAACCCGCCTGCGGCAGCGGCAATTTCCTCGTGCCGATCCTGCAACGCAAGCTCGCCGCCGTGGAACTGAAATTCGGCAAGTCTGGTTTCGAGAAGCGGCACTATGCGCTGCTGGCGATGATGTGCGCCTATGGAATTGAGTTGTTGCCCGACAACATCGCTGAGTGCCGTGCGAATATGCTTGAGGTTTTTGCTGATTATCTCGGTCTAACTGAGACGGATGAACTATATCGCGCCGCCTCCTATGTGCTGTCGCTCAATCTCGTGCATGGGGACGCGATGACTATGCGCGACACGACGGGCGATCCAATTAGCGTGGTGGAGTGGGGTTATATAGGCAAAGGCAAGTTCCAGCGCAGAGATTTCCGGCTCGACGTGCTGACCGGCATGGCTGGCCTGACAGCAGAAGGCTCGCTCTTTGCCGGACATAAGGCACACGATATTTTTACAGCCACCAGATCATACGATCCGATGACAGTGCGTGATTTGGCAGGATACGCGAGCGGCGAAACGGAGGGGGCCGTATGAACGAACAGGCGGGGTTTACGCTGCGGGGACGCAATCCCGATGTTCTGACCTGCATCGCCAATCTATCCAATGACGAGGTTTTCACCCCGCCCGAGTTTGCCAACCGGATGCTCGATTCGCTGGCGGCAGCATGGGCCGCCAGCAACGGCGGCGCGAATATATGGGCGGACAGCACGGTCACGTTCCTTGACCCGTTCACCAAATCTGGCGTTTTCCTACGGGAGATAACCACGCGGCTGATCGCCGGACTGGCGGCAGAAATCCCCGACCTGCAAACGCGCGTTGACCACATCCTGACGAGACAGGTGTTCGGTATAGGCATCACTACGCTGACCAGCCTGCTTGCGCGTCGCAGTCTCTACTGCTCAAAGCACGCCAACGGCGAACATTCCGTGGCGCGGGGCTTCGCCACCGATGGCGGCAATATCTGGTTCGAGCGTATTGAACACACATGGAAAGATGGCCGTTGCATCTATTGCGGCGCGGCCAAGCAGGCGTTTGATCGCGGCGAAGGCCTTGAAACCCACGCCTATGCCTTCATCCACACCAACGACATTAAGGCTCGCATGGGCGAGTTATTCGGAGCCGACATGCAGTTTGACGTTATCATTGGCAATCCGCCGTATCAGCTTGCTGATGACGGTTTCGGCACGAGCGCCGCTCCGATTTATCAGCATTTCGTGACGCAGGCGAAGGCATTGGAGCCGCGCTACCTTTCGATGGTTATTCCCGCCCGCTGGTTCGCGGGCGGGAAAGGCCTGGACGAGTTCCGCGAGTCGATGCTGACCGATGATCGCTTACGGTCGATTGACGACTTTCTCAGCGCATCGGACGTGTTTCCGGGCGTCGGCCTAAAAGGCGGTATCTGCGCATTCTTATGGGACCGCGACAATCGCGGGCCGTGTTCGGTAACCACCCACTTCAACGGCGAACAGCCTTCGACGGCCAGCCGCGAACTTCTTGAAGGCGGGGTGGACGTGTTCATCCGCTTCAATCAGGGCTTGTCGATTCTTAAAAAGGTCGTGGAGGCGGAGACAGGTCAAACGCAGTCGCTTATGCTGCCGGAGAACCTGCGGTTTGACCGGCTGGTGAGTTCGAGAAAGCCCTTCGGGCTGGAGACCACCTTCAAGGGCAAGCCTGCGAAAGCTTCCGCCGACGATTTGCTGATCTATCAAAATGGCGGGACGGGATATGTCGCGCGAAACTCCTTCACGTCCGGCAAGCAGTATGTCGATAAGTGGAAGGTATTTACCGGCCGCGCCGCGCCGGGGACCGGCAACCGCGACACATACCCGCATCGCATCATCAGCACGCCATTCCTTGGCGAGCCGGATTCTATTTCATCGGAAACCTATCTGTGCATCGGCCCATTTGACACCAAGGCCGAAGCCGAAAGCGCCCTGTCTTACCTTTCCTGTCGGCTAACGCGGCTCCTGATCTTGCTGCACAAGCCGTCGCAAGACACCACGCGCAAAGTATATACCTTCGTGCCGACCCAACAGTGGACGCAACGCTGGACGGATGCCGAACTCTACCAGAAATACGGCATCACCGATGACGAAATAGCCTTTATCGAGAAGGTGGTTCGTCCCTTGGAGGCTGATGGTGAATAAGCCCACCATCGCGGAAATCCTCGCGCCGAAGCCGGACGCGCGCCCGCGCATTTATGCCTATGCTATCGCCGCAGATACGCATGACGGGCTGTTGAAAGTCGGCCAGACCACCCGCGACGTGAAGCAGCGCGTGGCAGAACAGCTCAAAACCGCCGCCATCACCAACTATACCATCGAGCTGGACGAGAGCGCCGAGCGCGATGACGGCGGCATCATTACCGATCATGCCGTGCGCGACGCACTGAAACGCAAGGGCTTTCTCAATCCGCAGCTCGAATGGATGCAATGCACCGTCGCGGACGTGAAAACGGTGCTGGCCGAGTTGCGCACCGGTCAGATTTTCACTGGCACCCATCACGAGGACTTCCTGCCGCGCGACGAGCAGAAGCGGGCGGTCGAGCAGACCTATGCCTATTATCAATCGCGCTGGCAGGAGGACGCCGCCGCCGTTCCGCGTTTCCTCTGGAACGCGAAAATGCGCTTCGGCAAGACTTTCACCAGCTACCAGCTTGCCAAGAAGCTGGACGCCAAGCGCGTCCTTGTCCTGACGTTCAAGCCCGCCGTCGAGGACGCATGGCAGACTGACCTTGAAACCCATGTGGATTTCGACGGCTGGCGCTATCTGTCGCGTAAATCGGGTGGTGAGGCGGGCGACCCGCGAACGATTCCCCCAGACACGCCGCTTGTCTATTTCGGCTCGTTCCAAGACCTGTTGGGGCGTGACGCGGCGGGCAATATCAAGCCGCGCAACGAGTGGATTCACACGATCAACTGGGATTTGGTCGTGTTTGATGAATATCATTTTGGCGCATGGCGCGAGACAGTCAAGGAATTGTTCGAGGGCGAGGAAGCCGCCGTCGCCAAGAAGGAAACCAGCCTTGAGTTCGCCCCCGGTCTTGAGTCAGTGGATGAGAATCTTGAAGAGCTTTCTCTTGGCGAAGACGAGTTCTTGCCCATCACCACGCGGGCATATCTCTATCTGTCCGGCACCCCATTCAAGGCGCTCGCCACCGGCGAGTTCATCGAGGAACAGATATTCAACTGGACCTACACCGACGAACAACGGGCCAAGGCAGAGTTCGCCACGAAGAATCCGGGCAAGCGTAATCCCTATGGCGCGTTGCCGCAAATGCGGCTTCTCACCTATCAGATGCCCGACGAGCTGCTGGCGATCGCCAGCGCCGGAGAGTTTGACGAGTTCGACCTGAACGCCTTTTTCGCCGCGACCGGCGCCGGCGAAGCGGCAGCGTTCAAACACAAGACAGACGTGCAGAAATGGCTAGACATCATCCGCGGCGGCTATGCGCCGCAGGCGGTCGAGAGCCTGAAAACCGGCTCCCGTCCGCCGTTCCCGTATTCCGATGTTCGGCTATTGCCCTACCTGCAACATTCCTTCTGGTTCCTGCCCAACGTCTCCGCTTGTCACGCCATGGCGAATTTGCTGGCCGAGAAGCACAATGTATTCTGGCACGATTACACCATGATCGTGTCGGCAGGTGCCACTGCGGGCGTCGGTCTGGACGCCTTGCCGCCCGTCCGGCAGGCGGTCGGCAGTGGCTTCGACACCAAGACCATCACCCTGTCATGCGGCAAGCTGACCACCGGCGTTACCGTGGCGCAATGGTCGTCAATCCTGATGCTGCGCAACCTGAAATCACCGGAAACCTATTTTCAGGCCGCGTTCCGGGTGCAATCGCCGTGGTCGATCAAAAACCCCAACGGCGACAATCCGAACGAGGAAGAAATCCTCAAACCCGTCTGTTTCGTGTTCGACTTCGCGCCCACGCGAGCTTTGCGGCAGTTGTCCGAATACGGCATCGGCCTGTCGCCGGGCGAGGCCAACCCAGAACACGCCGTGCGCGAGCTTGTCTCGTTTCTGCCTGTTCTCGCCTATGACGGCGCGAACATGACGCAGATCGACGCGGGGGGCATCCTCGACATTGCAATGGCCGGAACATCGGCAACGCTGCTGGCGCGCAAATGGGAATCCGCGCTGTTGGTCAATGTCGATAACGACACCTTGCGGCGCATTCTAGATAATCCCGAGGCGATGGCGGCGGTGGAGCGCATCGAAGGCTGGCGCTCCCTCGGTGACAACATCATCGAAACCATCATCAACAAGAGCGAGACCGTCAAAGACCTGAAAGACAAGGCCAAGGAGCAAGGCGGCGAGTTATCTGCGAAAGAAAGGAAAGAACTGACCGAGGAAGAGAAGGAATACAAATCCAAGCGAAAGCTCGTGCAGGAAAAGCTGATTAAGTTCGCCACCCGCATCCCGGCCTTCATGTATCTGACGGACTTCCGCGAGAACACGCTACGGGATGTTATCACCAGGCTGGAGCCGGACTTGTTCCATTCCGTCACTGGCCTCACCGTTGCCGACTTCCATCTTCTGGTGCGGCTAAAGGTGTTCAACACCGAGCGGATGAACGAAGCCGTCTTTGCTTTCCGGCGCTACGAGGATGCCAGCCTGCGTTACACGGGCATCGAAAGCCACGAAGGGCTGACCCACTACGGTCTCTACGATACCGTAGTGGCAAAGGAGTAAGGACGGATTGGGGGCAGCATGACGACCGAAGCCGAGGCGCTCGCCAATCTCCTTGCGTGGTCCTTTGACTGTCCGGGATGGCAGCGCGACGCCCTGCGCAGGTTGGCGGCAGACGGCAGCATTGATGCCGCCGCCCTCGACGAACTTGTCGCCATCTGCAAAGGCGGCAATCCCGCCCTGCCACTGGAAGCCGCACACCTGCGCGACCCGAACCGCGATCAGGGCGAAGTCTACCTGCGGCAGGTGCATGGCGTGCGCCACGTCAATGCCCTAGCTCCCGACCAGCGGCTGACCCTGCACCGCGTCGGGTTGACCATCATCTACGGCGACAATGGTTCAGGAAAATCTGGCTATGCCCGCATCCTGAAACGGGCGTGCCGTGCGCGCATGTCGGGCCGTGGCGAGGAAATCATACCCGACATCTACGAGGCGCAGCCCGACACGCCGAGCGCTACCATCGAATATGCCATCAGCGGGCAGAACCGCACCTGTGCATGGCAGCTTGGCCAGCCCGCCGACGCGGCGCTGTCCGCCGTTAGCGTCTTTGATTCCCGCACTGCCAATATTCACGTCGATGAGACCAACGACGTGGCCTACACCCCGTTTCCGCTCAAATTGCTGGGTTCGCTGGCCCAGCTCTGCAAGTCGGTCAAAGACAAGCTCGCCGCTGAAATCACCCAGCTACAGGCGCAGACGCCGCAGAGCATCAAAGCCCCGACATGCAGCCCGACCAACAAGGTCGGCCAGCTTCTAGCGCGTCTCGCCGCCAACACTGATCCTGCCGCCGTGGAAGCGCTAGCGACTCTCACGCAGGCTGAACAGGACCGGCTGGCGCAACTCACCGCCGATCTGGCCGGTGATCCCTCGCGTGCGGCCCGCCAACTCGCCGCCCTCAAAACCAAGGTCGAGGGACACATTGCGCGGCTGGACGGAATGATTGCCGCCATCAGCGATGATAACGCCGCCGCGCTGCGCCGACTGGCGACTGAGAGCGATGCAACGCGGCGGGCGGCGGAGGCTGCGTCCGGCGCGCTGTTTGCGGGCGAGCCGTTGCCCCATATCGGCTCCGAGGTGTGGCAGTCGTTGTGGGACAGCGCGCGGGCCTTTTCAGTAGAGGCGGCCTACCCCGAGCGGGATTTTCCCGTCACCGATCCCGGCAGCGTTTGCGTGCTGTGCCAGCAGGAGCTGTCACCGCAAGCCGCCGACCGCCTCAATCGCTTTGAGGCTTTCGTGCGCGACGACAGCCAGCAGCGAGCCGATGCCGCACGCGCGGCCTATGACGACGCCGTTGCCGCTTTCGCGGAAAGCGGCCTGACGCTGGCCGAGCTTGCCGCGATCGTGGCGACCTTCCGTGACGATTTGCGTCAGGATGCGCTGGCAACCGGGGTCTGGCGCGCAGGCCTACACGCCATCTGGCGTCATCGCCAGATCAGCCGCCGTCATGGCAACGCCGCCGCCGTCATTGATGCGGAGCTGGTCGCTTTGCCAAATTATGCGCTGGCCGAGCAGGTCGCGGACTTAGGGGCGCGCGGCGAGGGTCTTGTGGCCGAGGCCGGTTCACCGGCGCGCGCCGCGTTGATCGCTGAGCGCACCGAGCTGGCCGACCGCCAATGGCTCAACGGCATCAAAGCCGACGTGCTGGCGCAGATTGAGCGCCTGAAACAGATCAAGGCGATTGAGACGGCGCAGCGAGACACTGCCACCAACCGCATCACCACCAAGAGCACGGAGATCGCGCAGGCATTGGTGACAGACGCGCTGCGTGCGCAGTTTGCGCGTGAGGTGGCGAGCTTTGAGATAGCAGGTCTTGCCGTGGAGCTGCGCCAGCAGAACAGCGTGCAGGGCGTGCCGCGCTTCAAGGTCGCGCTGACCCGCAAGCCCACGGCATCGGTCGGACAGGTGTTGAGCGAGGGCGAGCATCGCTGTGTCGCCCTGGCCGCGTTCATGGCCGAACTCGCCACAACCGAGAACAAATCCGGCATCGTCTTTGACGATCCCGTGTCCTCGCTCGATCACATGCACCGCGAGGCCGTCGCGAAGCGGCTGATCGCGGAAGCGGCGAACCGGCAGGTCGTCGTGTTCACGCATGACCTCGCTTTCCTGTTCGAACTGGATCGAGCTGCGAAAGAGGTGGACCCGAAGCCGCAGGTCGCCGTCAGTTCCGTCAGTCGCGGCAGCGACAAGGCGGGCTTTTGCCGCAGCGAGCCGCCGTTCAAGGCGCGGCGCGTTGCTGACATCACCATCAGCCTGACCAACCAGCTTGCCAACGAACGCTTCCACTTTGATCAGGGCGATCAGGACAAGTGGCGCGAGACGGTGAAGTCCATTGCGGGATCGCTGCGCGATACATGGGAAATCGCGGTGGAGGAGGCAGTCGGCCACGTCATCCGCCGCCTATCCAACGAGGTCAAAACGCCCGGCCTTGTCAAGCTGACGGCAATCACCGTTGCCGATTGCGAAGCGATGCGCGACGGTTTCCAGCGGTGTTCCGAGCTGCTGCACAGCGCCGCACCGGCATTGAACCGGCCACTACCGAGGCCGGATGCCCTTGCTGATGAAATCAACGCGCTGAGCACTTGGGCCGATAATCTCCGCCAGCGGCAGAATGCGGCACGGTTGCCCTAGAGGGGCGAGAATGCGAGCTGGAGCAAGATCGGCGCGGCATGGCCGAACCGCGACGGCAAGGGCTTCAACATCCGCTGCATGCTGTTTCGCTTCAGTCGGCCGCGACGGTGAAAACGGCTTCGGCAGAGTCCTCGCATTCCTCGACATCTTCCCCTTCTTCCGCCACGTTGCCGCTGTAGGCGGCCTTCCCCATCGCCTGTTCGATCAGGCCAAGCAGGCGCTTTTGCCGATCTTCCATGAACGCCTCGAACTGGTCAGTTCGGAGCAAGGTGGGGTCAATGAGGTGCGATTGCAAATAACTGTCAAGCTTTTCACTGGCGATGGGTGGCGTCGAGCTGTTGCCGTTTTCCAGCTTGGCCAGATATTCGCTTGGGGCGACACCACCGATGATTCGGTTGGTGCGATAGGACAGCGGAGTCTTGTTGATGATGGAGTCGAACACGGCAGGCTTGATGCCCTTCGTCTTGCACCAGTCCTGCGGAAAGATGTGGTGAATATCCACGTTCTCTCCGAAGAACACCGTATGGTCGAACTTCTGACCCGACCGGAAATCCTGCGCGCCCTCCTTCATCAGCAGGGCGTTCATGCCCTTGTAGGCCGCTGAAAGCCGCATCCGCATGGTTTTCAGGCGGTCTGCACGGAAGATGGTATCACTGACCGTCGAAGGTTCCGGCCCGCCACTCAGCCAGCGCGGCACTTCCATGAAATCTTTTGCAATGCGTGTCTCCACGGCGGAACCGTAGAGCTCCCCAAACACGCCGTTCCAGTACCACTGGACCAGTTTTGCCCGGTTGGCCTCATGCTCCCACGCATCGCCAATGTCGGCGAGGATCGCCGCCAGCGGCACAATCTGCGACTGATAGGGGAGATCGAAGATGCGATAGATATGAAGCATGTGCAGGAACTTGGCGGCCTGCATGAAACCACGCTCCACCTGCGTTTCATAATGCTTGTAGGCTTCCAGCGGCAGATCGAGCAGCGCCTGACGATTGCCCGAAACGGCAGGCAATTCCTTGCCTTCCTTGCCCGCCTGTTCGGCTGCACGGCGCCGATCCCGGGTAAAAAAGAGGGAAATGGCTTGCAGAAAATCGGTGTTGCCGACACCGGTCAGAATTCCGGCATCGGAATCCGCAGGGCGCAGGGTATCGGCAAGCCGCTGATGGCGGCCCTTGATACCTTCATCGCCATACCAGTCCTTTCGCAGTTCGTGACCCGAAGCCGCATACATGGCCGTAACTAGCTCGAAGGCGTCAAGCGGCTTGCCGCCTGTGTTGACCTTCTCGAATACCACGCAGACGGCTTCCTTGGAAGTTGAGCGGTCAAGCGCGATCACTGGTACACGGTAATATTTGAAATTTTCCAGCACCTCGCGCTTGAACACGCGGAATTGCTCGCGCACCGCCTTATGCTCATCCCCCGACCAGTATTCGTCAAACCCGTCTTGCCATTTGTCCCAATCGAACACTTGGCTGACCGGATACATCAACGCCGCGTATTCCATTTCCGCCGTTGATAGATCGAGAGCGACTTCGCGCCCAAAATCCGTGCGCTCCACGCGATCCTCAGGCACGCCGATCACGGCTTCTTCGCGGTCAACGCTATCGTCAACCGCCTTGCGAATATCGAGGTAGAACCAGCGTCTAACGCGCTTCTTCTTCGGAGTTACGGTTTCCACGACCTTGCCGCGCAACGTCACCTGATAGAGCGAGGTCATGCGCTGCTGCCCGTCGAGCAGTAAGGATTGCGGCGCAATCTGGCGGGCTTCCGCCGGTGCGCCCTCGACGGGGCGCGGTTTGAAATTGACCGGCCCGCCAGTATCCAGCGACATGAGTGCACCTACGGGAAACGCGCGCGAAATCGACGCAATCAGGCTCTTGATCCGATCTTCGTCCCAAACCCAACTCCGCTGAAAATCGGGCAACTGGATGATGCCTCGATGGCACTCATCGAGCAGCCGGTGAAGGTCGATAGGATTGGTCTGGAAGGTTGATCCCGCCATGTAATTTTTGCCCCCGTCATTGGTTTGCCCGGTGTGCTGCCTTGATCTTGGCGGACTCGGAACAGTTGGTTCAGTTACTATGGTGCCAACGGCTTGCTTAATATCCATTTATGACTTTGGCGCCCCCTTTCAGGCTAGGCTATATCGCTGGCGCAACGGAATCGGCATGCCGTTTCCGCTCATACGGGCTATCATCCCTGACGCGGAATAGGGCCGGCAAGCCCGCCCGTCATTGAGTGCCGAAAGCGGCGCGACCTTCACCCTGTTTCGAGGGAGAAAGAGGCTCTGCCTCTCTCTCCCTGCAAGGTGCCGCCTTGGGGCCGTGGCTCGCTGCGCTGCGCCCGCACCACCCCCGGCGCCGGACCTTGCCCCCACTCTCTCCGCCCCTCGCCGGGTCGGCAGGGGTCATGCGCGGCATGACCCGCTGCGCGGATTGGAAGGGAGTGAAGATCATGACCAAGCAAGACCCCCATAGCCGCATTACCAACCGCATCATGGCCGAGCTGAAGCAGGGCGCTCGCCCGTGGCTCAAACCGTGGAGCGGCGACGGCATGGTCGCATCGGGCCAGTCCCGTCCCTTGCGCGCCACCGGCCAGCCCTATCGCGGAATTAATGTGCTGCTATTGTGGATCGAAGCACAGGCGTCCGGTTTTGTCAGCCCGTCATGGATGACCTACAAGCAGGCGCAAACCTTGGGCGCGCAGGTCCGCAAGGGCGAGCATGGTGCAACCGTGGTCTATTACGGCGACGGCAGCACAACCGTGCGTGACAAGGACAGCGGCGAGGACCGGGAACGGGCGTTCCGTTTTCTGAAAACCTACACCGTGTTCAATGTGGCGCAGATCGACGGATTGCCAGAGCGGCTGTGTATCGTGCCAGAACCCGCGCCAGAAGTGGAGCGCATCGAAGCGGCGGAGGCGTTCTTTGCCAGCATCCCCGCAACCGTGAACCACGGCGGCGATAAGGCATATTATATTCCGTCAGCCGACCGCATCCAGCTTCCGCCGTTCAATGCGTTTCACGATGCCCACGGATATTACACCACGAGGGGCCATGAAACCGTGCATTGGACTCGCCATGAGAGCCGACTTGATCGCAGCTTTGGCCGCGAGAAATGGGGCGATGAAGGCTATGCCCGCGAGGAGCTTGTTGCCGAGTTGGGCGCCGCTTTCCTTGCTGCCGACCTTGGGCTTTGCATTGAGCCGCGCCCCGATCATGCCAGCTACATTGCGAGCTGGATCAAGGTGCTGCAAACCGACACGCGCGCCATCGTTCAGGCCGCCGCCCATGCTGAGCGCGCCGTTGCCTATCTCCATGAACTGGCGAACGCCAAGGAGGTGGAAGAGGCGGCATAGCCGATAGGCTAGGCCGCCCCCTTCCGGGGCGGCCACTGCGTTCGCCAGCCCACCCATCCACATCCTGTGCGCAGACCACTATCCCTTCGGTTGCGGCCTGAAACGCTTTTCCTTGCCCGCTAAACCCTCACCGCAGCATCCGGTCTGGCTGCAAGCAGGGCATTGTGGCCGCTGCGCCAATTTTCGACTTTCAGGTGGTGTCGTGGTGCAGGAACGGATCCCGATAACTCTTGCTAATGGTCGGCGATTGCTCGAAGATTCGCAGGTCTATGCGCACCGACATCGATCATCTTCCGCTACCAAACAGCGCGAGCTTGAGCGCATCGTCGAACTCATTTTCGATGAATTCGGCGCTGCGACCGAAAATGCGACCGGGCGCCGCAAGGGCGCCCGCATCCTAAAGGTCATTCTTTTCGGCAGCCACGCGCGGGGCGATTGGATCGACGCGCCGCTATCGGCCAACCAGTATAAGTCGGATTATGACCTTCTCGTCATCGTCAGCCAGAAAGAGATGACTGACCGCGCGGCATATTGGGCGAAGGCCGAGGAACGGTTGATCCGCGCCTACACGATCGAGAAGGTGCTGCGTACTCCGGTCAACTTCATCGTTCACTCTCTTCACGAGGTGAACGATGGCCTCGCCCATGGCCGCGTTTTCTTCATGGAGGTCGCGAAAGATGGGATTGCGCTTTACGAAGCGGATGATCGGGAATTGGCCACCCCCAAGCCGAAGACGCCCGAACAGGCGCTCGCCATGGCCAAGGAATATTACGCCAAATGGTATCCCAGCGCCGACGCTTTTCACGCCTCATTTAAGTTTTTGACAGAGCGCGGGAATCTAAATGAGGCTGCGTTCAATCTTCATCAGGCAACCGAACGCCTTTATTCCTGCGTCCTCCTCACAATGACGAGCTACACCCCTTACAACCACAATATCGCCTTCCTGCGGTCCCTCGCCGAGGGACTCGACAGTCGGCTGCACAGTGTGTGGCCTGAGGCCAATCGCGCCCAGCGCGCGATGTTCCAGAAACTGAAGGAAGCCTATACGAAGGCGAGATATTCAAAGCATTTCCGGATCAGCGAAGAGGAACTTACTTGGCTCGGCGAGCGTGTCGAAGAACTTGGCAGCGTCGTGCATCAGGTCTGTTCCGACAAAATCGCCGACCTCGAAAAGGCCGCTCGCGCATAATCGCGGCGCGCCGTCTCGCTTGCGGGGACTCCGAGATTCTGACATAATTCCGCTCACGGGATGGAGTGACTGGCGGCCATCCTGAGGAACGTCCTGCCAGCATCATGCAGGTCCGGCCGCGAAGGTCGGGCAGTTGCTGTAGCCCGCTCTAGCGGCATACAGCGGACACCGCTTGCACATCCGCGCACGACTGCGCGGACCGCCGCAGTGCGAGCTTGTCATGTCTATTCCAACGAACGACGTTTACGCGCGCGAGGTCGTGATGGCGCGCGTCGGCCATTTGATCCGCCGCAAGCAGCGCGAGATCGAGCGGATCACGCGCATCCTGCGATGCTTCTTCGATCCATTGCAGGTGCAGGCGCCCAAGCCGGCACGGATCAAACGCATTTTCCTGATCGGACCTTATGCGCGGCGAAGCTGGTATGAAGACAAGAGAACGATCGACTTTTCCGATTATGAGTTCTGGATTGTCGTCAATCACCCGCTGTTCAAGGAAGCATGTTGCTGGCGCCGCGCGCGCGAGATCATCTGCAGCGAGCTTGGCGACCGCTGCGCGGTCGATCTTGAGATATATTCGCGCGCCGACATTCGCATCGCCAAGGCCGAGCGCGACAGCTTCATCCTCGACCGGATCGAGGCGGGGATCACCCTCTATCGCGCGTCGCGCGATGCGCCACTGGCACCAGCGGATCGCGAGGAGGCACGGCCATGACCGCGCCCGTTCCCGCCGTGTCGTTCGACGCCTTCTACCGCGCGCAGCACAATCGCTTCTATCACTTCTTTCGTCGCAAGGTCGGTCGCGACGCGGCAACCGACCTTGTGCAGGAGATATTTACTCGGATGCTGCGCGGCGGCGCCTTCGACCGACTCGAAAACCCCCAAGCCTATCTGTGGCGCATCGCGCATAATGTGCTGATCGAGCGAGCGCGGACTTGGCACCGGAAAGGATGCGTCCTCTCCCCGCTTGACGAAGCGCGCGATGCGGCCGTTCCGCCCGAACAGGAATGGCGGATCGAGGCGATCGAATTGCGCCGCGCCTATCGCCGGGCGCTGCTCGCCATGCCGCGCCGAACGCGGCGCATCTTCCTGATGCACCGGTTGAAGGGGCTATCCTACCGTGAGATATCGGTTGAACTTGGCGTTGGCGAGAAGGGTGTCGAGTATCACATGATGCGCGCGCTAGCGCGCTGCCGCCGCGCGTTCGCGCGGTGGGAATAGGATAGCGCAGCCGCCGTTCTCAATACTCATCGGGAATCGGTTCGATTGCTTTTGAAGGAAAGAATTCTCGGGGCCTAATTGGGGGCATCTGCGTCGAGCGAACTGAATATATGTTTGTAATAAAACACGAAAATGTGATTTGTTCGATTCCGGCTCGGCTCCATTTTCCAGACAGATGCAATTCCTGCCGATTCCAAGGCAGCAGCCCTGTTCAGGCTGTGTTGCGACGCATCACCTGCCGCCAGCGCCAATAGCCCAGCACCGCCAGTCCGATCATCGCGGCATAGAGACCGGCCGTCAGCCACAATCCCTTGAACATGAACATGCCGACATAGAAAATGTCGACCGCGATCCACAGCAGCCAGCTCGCGGCATGACGCCGCGCCGTCCAATATTGGGCAACCAAGCTGAAACTGCTCAGCGCCGAATCCATCCAGGGCAGCGCCGCATCGGTATAATGATGGGTGAACCAGCCGATCGCGCCGGCACAGAGCGCCCCCAGCGCCAGCCCCTTGGCGGCACACATCGGCGGCAAGGGCACCACCCGCACCTCGCCCTCGTCGCGCTTGCCCCGTGCCCAGCCGATCCAGCCATAGACGATGGCGATGCCGAACACCCCCTGCAGCACCATGTCGGCATAGAGGCGCACGTCCAGGAACAGCTTGGCATACAGGGCGCAGGCCATCAGGTTGATCGGCCAGCACAGCAGATGCCGCCGCGCCGTCAGCCAGATGCCGAGGAAGCTGATGATGACAGCGACGATCTCCAGCATAGACATCAGGCCGCCACCCCCTCACGGAGTCGCGCCAGAAAGCCCTGCCCCGCCCCCGACAGGAACCAGTCGGCATGGCCGACCAGATAGGCCTGCCAGGCCAGCATCGCGCCTTCGCGATCATCCAATATGCCGAAGAAATAGTCGATCTCGGTCAGGGCGAATTCGACATGGACCAGCGGCAGCAGGCGGAGCAGCGTATCGATTTCGGCAGGCGCCAGCGGCAGGACGCTGCGATAGCCCGCCAGCAAGGCCAGCGCCCCATCCACATCCGCCGGCTCGGCCAGCCGCCCCTGATCCAGCGCCAGCCAGGGGATCACCGTCCGCTCGATCGCGGTGGCCAGATCATGCAGTGCGCAGCTGCGGGTCGACAGGCCGAAATCGAAGATGCTGCTGACCGCGCCTTCCACCGACCAGAGCAGGTTGGAGGGATGCCAGTCATTATGGGTCCAGAGCGCAGGCTGCTCTGCGAGCCGCGGCGCCAGCCCCTCCCCCAATGCCGCCAACAGCCGCGCCAGTTCCGACCGCCAGGGCATGTCCGCCAGGAAGGCCGCCACCGCCGGTCGCGCCGCGACATAGGCCTCCGCCGCAGCCAGTGGATCGAGGGCAGGCAATATGGTGAAGCTCGACACCAGCGGATGCCGCCCGCGTGCCGGCGCGGCGAAACCGGCCGCCGCCCGATGCAGTTGCGCCAGCGCGACACCAGCCGCAAAGGCGTGATCGGGCGACAGGAAGGGCGTCCAGGACTGGCGATCGCGATAAAGATCGATACCCGGCGCCTGGCGATGCAGTTCGTAGCTCCATTCGCCCAGCGCCATCGCGCCGGCGCCATCGGCGGCGCGCAGCACATCGGGCACCGCCAGCCCGGCACTGCGCAGATGCGCCATATAGCCATGCTCCTCGGCCAGCGCCGCCGGCGTCCGCAAGCGCTGGTGATGCCGCTTCAGGAACAGCGGGCCGCGATCCGTCTCGACCAGTGCCGCCGCCGAAAAGGGGCGCGGCGAATGCCAGGCTAGCGCCGCCAGCCGGCCGGCGTCGGGGAAATGGGCCAGCACCGCCGCCGCCTCGTCCGCGGTGATCGCCGGCCAGGCCGGCGCCTCCAGCGCCAGCCCCATGCCATGGACCAGATGCGGAGCGGCGGCGCTCATCGTCAGAAGGCGCGCGACAGCGTCGCCACCACGGCGCGCCCGCTGCCGACATAATAGGTCGGCGCCGAACCGGCGATCAGCGTGCCGTTACGCCCGACCGTGTCCTGCGCATTGGTGCTGATCGCATAGACGCCCGACAGGACGCGCGGATTGGTGACGTTGATCGCGTTGATGCGCAGGTCCATCACCTGCGCGTCGATCAGCCCGGCCAGATGCACGCCGACCGACAGGTCCAGCGTGGCATAGCCCTTGATGCTCTCATCATTCATGAAGGTCGCATATTGGCGGCCGACATATTTGAGCGCGCTGCTGCCGAACAGCCGGCCATCATCATAGGTGCTGCCCAGCGCAAACTGGAAGCTGGGGGCCGACACCGCCCGCTTGCCCCTGGTCGGCAGATAATCGCCGTTGATCGCCAGATCGTCGTTCAGCCGCGTGTGCAGATATTCGGCCGAGGCATAGATGCTCATCCCCTTGGCCGGGCGATAGTCGATCTCGCCATCCAGGCCATAGCTGCTCTGGCTGCCGGCATTGATGGTCGAATTGACCAGCGCGCCGCCGCTGTCGATCACCGTCGCCACCTGGCGGTTGCGGAAATGATAATGGAAACCGGTCAGCGAGAAGGACAGGCTGGGGCCGATATAGCGATAGCCCAGTTCCTGCGAGATCGAATATTCGTTCTTCAGGCCGTCGGTGCCCTGGCTCACCAGTTCGCCGCCATAATAGCTGTTGTAGAGCGCGAACTCGTTGGGCGTGCGGAAATTGGTGGTGATGTTGGCGAACAGCTGCTGCCGGTCGTCCAGCTGATAATGGATCGCCGCCCGCGGCAGCGCGGCAAAGCTGTCGATCCGCACCGTCGATTGCGGGCCAGGCAGATAATTGCGGCCATTACGCAGCAGATTGACGCCCTTGAAACCGATGTCGATGCCCAGCTTGGGCGTCACCGCAATGCTGTCGGCCAGGAAGAAGCCCTTGGTGACCGTCTCCGTGCGCTGATTTTCATAGGCGAGCAGCCGCCCGTCGGCAGTGCGGATCGCCTTGTCCTGATAGCCCCACTGGTCGACCGGCCGGCCATCGGCATCGATCGACGTATAGGATTGCGTCACCCGGTCGGTGCCATAGTCGAACCAGAGGCCAGCCACGATCCGATGCGCGCCGGCCTGCAAGGTCAGCTTGCTGACGTCGCCGACGCGGAACTGCTTGCCGGTCCAGTTGCCCATTACCGTAGCGACGCCATCGACCGCGCCGGGCAGGTCGATCGGCTGGGTCAGCTCCTCGGTGCCCAGATAATTGCCGGTGGTGGCGAGCTGCGTGCCATAGGGCGAATTGCCATGGCCCATCTGCAGATAGGCGCTGCTGTCGAAGCTCAGCGTGTCGCTCAGCTTCAGGTGGACGGGCGCCGCGACATAGAAATTGCGGAACGGCGCGCGATAGAGGCGCCAGTAGTTGCCGTTCCCCTCGCTGTAGGTCTCATCGAAATTATAGCCCCGGCCGGAGGCTTCCCAGTCCGCCTTGCTCGGGCTGGGATAGGTCGATGTCTTGGCGTCGTTGAAGGAAAAGGCGATGCTCGCGCGGTTGCCCTCACCCCATTCGTTCAGCAGCTTGGCGTCGATATGCTGGCGCTGGTCATAGCCCGCTCCGCGCCAGTTGTCGGCGCGGTTGTTGGAATAGGAAATGAAAGCCTTCAGCCCGGTCGATCCGATCCGTCCCGTGTCGATCCGCGCAAAGACGCGCCGCTCGTCATAGGAACCGACCGACAGGTTGACGAGGCCGCCCGCCTCCGCCCTGGGATCATCCAGCGTCAGCGACAACAGGCCGCCGGCCGCCGCGACCACCGGCGAGTCAATATCTGCCGCGCCCTGCGCCAGCATCACCTGCCGCACATTCTCCGCATCGGCAAATTGCGAGGGATAGGCATAATAATAGCCGATGTCATTCTGCGGCGCGCCTTCCATCAGCACGCCGATCTGGTCCTGGCCCAGGCCGCGCAGCGTCAGGCTGGACGATGCCGACAGGCCATAGGGGTCGCTGGACGAGACATTGGCGCCGGGCAGCAGGTTGACCAGCTGGAAGGCGTTGAGCGTCGGCGCCTGCTTGATGATGAAGTCGGTGGAGATCGCGCTGACCGCCTTGGGCGCGCTCTGGTCGGGCAGCAAGCCTTCGGGGTCTGGATGGCCGACGACCTGGATATTGGTCGACTGGTCCAGCTCATCCTCCGCCATCGCGGGCGATGCGATCATCAACAGGGCCAGCGTCAGGCAGGCGCTTCCAACATGGGGCAATCGGGCAGTCTTCATTTCACGTCCACTCCACAGGAGGGACGACGGACCTGCCGCCTTGCCCTCCCTACGCCGGTATCAGCCGGATCAGGTTCAGCGGGTCGTGGTCTGCTGACCACCTCTCAGCCGCGCATGAGCGGCCCCCCGGGGATGGCCGCCCCTTAGGCGTTTCGGCGCGAAGTGGAAAGCCCTCTCTATCGGCTCTCGACTTATCGAAGCCCGCCCGGCTAAGACATGGCCATGATGAAGCTGTTCATTGGCAACAAGGCCTATTCGAGCTGGTCGCTGCGCGGCTGGCTGGCGTGCAAGCTCTCCGGCCTTCCCTTCGAGGAAGGGGTGGTCCCCCTCTATGACGAGGAATGGGAAAAGCGTCGCGAGGGCGATGAGTTCGCCCCCTCCTCCGGCAAGGTGCCGATCCTGTGGGATGGCGACGACATCGTCGTGTGGGACAGCCTGGCCATCGTCGAATATCTCAATGAAAAGGCCGGGGGCGACCAGTTCTGGCCGACCGATCCGGGCGCCCGCGCCATGGCCCGCTCGATGGCGGCCGAAATGCACAGCAGCTTCGCCGCGCTCCGCCGCGAGCACAGCATGAACATCCGCCAGATCTATGATCCAGTCCCGCCGTCGGAGGCCGTCGCCCACGACATCAGCCGTATCATGCAGCTCTGGGCCCAGGCCCGCGCCCGCTATGGTGGCGAGGGCGACTTCCTGTTCGGCGAGTTCGGCGCCGTCGACCTGATGTTCGCGCCGGTCGTTACCCGCTTCATCACCTATCAGCTGCCGGTCGCCCGCTTTGCCGAAGCCTATATGCGCGCGATCATCGCCCATCCCTGGATGCAGGAATGGATCGGCGAGGCGCAGGCGGAGGAATGGGTGATCGACAAGTTCGAAGTCCCGCCCCAGACGGCCTGACCCGATGAGCGACAGCCCCGAAGCCAAGCAGGAGACCCGCAAGGAGGAAGCCGCCCGCATCCGCCGTCGCTGGATTACGCTGGGCGAATTGCTGGCGGTGGCGGCTGTGCTGATCTCCGCCCTCACCCTCTATCTCAACTGGGCCGACAAGAAGGACGAGCGTGCCAGCAAGGCCGCCGAAAGCAGCAAGGCCTCCGCCCGCGCCGCCCGGCTGGTGCTCAACGCCGCAGCCGATGGCGATAGCCGGCTGACGCTCAAGCCCGCCGACCCCGATCAGCTGGTGCAGAGCCAGACCATCCATTTCCCCAGGGCGCTCGGCATCGCCCCGGTCGACACTACCGGCGAACCGCGGATCGAGGCCGGCTGGTTCGAGGATGCGCTGAAAAAGGCGCGCAATGCCGCCAAGCTGCCCGACGACAGCATCGGCGACGAGAAACTGCCGGTGACCATCGTCACCCAGTTCGTCGTCAATGGCGACACCCACAGCGATTCCGCCGTCTACGACATCGGCTATGGCATCGCCGGCAAATGGCTGTCCGGCCACAAGCTGACTCTGCGCGGCCTGTCGCTGGTCAGCCACGCCCAAGGCGCCAGCGCCCAGTCCCAGATAGACGCCCGGTGGGCGCGCCAGACGAAACGCTAGGGCTGCGCGCTCGAAACATCGACCAATCGCGGTCATTCCTCCCCGGCACGGGGAGGTGGCAGCGCGAAGCGCTGACGGAGGGGCAGGCGCCCTCTAACGCCGCGCTATCCGGCCTGTGCCCCTCCACCATTTGCTACGCAAATGGTCCCCCTCCCCGTACCGGGGAGGAATGGCGGGAAACCACCCAAATCCGTCATCCCAGCAACAAAAAACCCGGCCGCTCCTTGCGGGAGCGCCGGGCCTTTTGCTCGTCCGGGGACGGGTGTCGGGTTTAGCCGACGATTTCTTCGGGCTTGAAGAAATAGGCGATCTCGATCGCGGCATTTTCTTCGCTGTCCGAACCATGGACCGAATTGGCTTCGATCGATTCGGCCAGTTCCTTGCGGATGGTGCCGGCGTCGGCATTGGCCGGGTTGGTGGCGCCCATGATGTCGCGGTTGCGAGTCACGGCGTTTTCGCCTTCCAGAACCTGGACGACGACCGGGCCCGAGATCATGAAGGCAACCAGGTCAGCAAAGAAGGGGCGTTCCTTGTGAACGGCATAGAAGCCCTCGGCCTGTTCGCGGCTCATGCGGATGCGCTTGGAAGCGACGACGCGCAGGCCGGCTTCTTCCAGCATCTTGGTGACGGCGCCGGTCAGGTTGCGACGGGTCGCGTCGGGCTTGATGATCGAAAAAGTGCGCGTGACGGCCATGGCCCTCATAACTCCGGATTGTTGGAATAAAGTTGCGCGCCCTTTAGACTGGGCCGGATCACTTCGCAAGAGGGGCACAAGAGGGCTTGGTAGAAGTCCTTATTTCCAGGCGTTCACGGCCCCTGCACCCATTTGCGGCCTTCCTGCCGCCAGAAACGCGGGGTCACCCCTTCGCGCTTGCTGAGCGCTCGCCAGCTGGCCCGCGCCCCGTCGATCGTGTCCGCATCGAAGAAATAGAAGGCGCGATCGAAGCCCAGCGCCTCCTCGCGCCATACACCGTCCGCCAGCGCAATATGCTTCGCGCCATTGGCCGCATCGCAGCTCTGCGCCAGCAGCACCGGCTGGGCGGCGTCCACCCCGTCGCCTGCCAGGCCATTGGCCAGGAAGCTTTCGGGTGGCCCCGCCCACAGGCCCGCCGATATGCGGGCCAGCCGTTCCGGCTCGTCGGCCACCACCAGCAGCCGCGCGCCCATGTCCAGGATGCGCGCCGCGATCGCGGGCAGCACCCCTTCCACGGGATCGCGGCTGAGCTGGTAGAAGTCGACCTGCACCGGCTTCAGAGCTCGAACTTGTCGGCCACCAGCTGGTCGATCAGGCGCACGCCATAGCCGGTCGCGCCCTTGTCGGCGGTGGCGCCGGGCTTGTCCGACCAGACCATGCCGGCAATGTCGAGATGCGCCCATTTCACGCCTTCGTTGACGAAGCGCTTGATGAACTGGGCAGCGGTGATCGAGCCGGCGAAGCGCGGACCGATATTCTTCATGTCGGCGATCGGGCTGTCGATCAGCTTGTCATAGGCCTCCGACAGCGGGAAGCGCCACAGCTTCTCGCCGCTGGTCTTGCCCGCCGCCAGCAGGTCGTCGGCCAGCGCATCGTCGTTGGCGAATAGGCCGCCATGCTCGCTGCCGAGCGCAATCATCATCGCCCCGGTCAGGGTGGCAAGGTCGATCACCACTTCAGGTTCATAGGTCTTCTGCGCCCAGGTCACCGCGTCGCACAGCACCAGCCGGCCTTCGGCGTCGGTGTTCAGCACCTCGATGGTCTGGCCCGACATCGACGTCACGATGTCGCCGGGGCGCTGGGCATTGGCGTCGGGCATATTCTCGACCAGGCCACAGATGCCGACGACACGCGCCTTGGCCTTGCGACCGGCCAGCGCCTTCATGGCGCCAGCGACGGCGCCGGCGCCGCCCATGTCCCACTTCATGTCTTCCATGCCGGGGCCAGGCTTGAGCGAGATACCGCCGGTGTCGAAGGTCACGCCCTTACCGATGAACACGACCGGCTTGTTGGCGGCGCCATCGGTGCCGTCCCATTCCATCGCCAGCAGCCGCGCCTCGCGCGCCGACCCCTGCGCCACGCCCAGCAGCGCGCCCATGCCCAGCTCCGTCATCGCCGCGCGGTCCAGCACGGTGATCTTGACGCCCAGCTCGGCCAGATGCTGGCAGCGCGCGACGAAGCTTTCGGGATAGAGGATGTTGGCCGGTTCCGACACCAGTTCGCGGGTGAAGGCAACGCCGGCGGCGACCGCCGACAGCTTGGCCCATTCGGCTTCGGCGCCGTTTGCGACGATCGTCACGGTCGCCAGCGTCGGCTTGGCCTTTTCGGGCTGACGCGTGCGATAGGTGTCGATCCGCCAGCTGCGCAGCAGCGCGCCCAGGCCCAGCCGGGCGGCATCCTCGCCACTCACGCCGGCCGGGAATTCGACCGCTGCGTGGGTCGCGCCGCTGGTCGACAGCTTGGCGGTCAGCGCGCCGCCGGCCCGCTCCAGGTCGGCCGCACTGCCATTGCCGATGCCCAGCAGCAGGACGCGCAGCACCGCGCCGCCTTCCTCGACGAAGCTCTCGACGCTGCCGCCCGCCTCACCGGCGAAGCGCGCGGCGGCGGCGCCGGCGACCAGCGTGGCCGATGCGGTAAGCGGCAGGCTGTCGACAGACCCCTTCGCCACGGCAAGGACCAACGTGTCGACCTGGGGGCGCGTGGGGCTGAATTGGATGTCCATCTGGGGGCCTTTTCTCTGGAATGCCGTGTCGTTCTTGTTTCAGCCAGATAGTGCGGCTTTGCCGCTCTGCAAAGCCATTCGGCGGATTTCCGCCGTCCCGAATGCGAGCAGCGATTGCGGCGCGGGCCAAGCAGTGCGATAGGCATGGACCAGAAGTGCCCACAAAGAGGCCCCTACGCTTGCAGATTTCCGTGTTTCCCCTGTCGTTCAAACAGGCGCTGCTTGCCGGCGCTGCCTCGTCCTGCCTGCTCGCGGCGCCGCTGGCCCATGCGCAACAGGCGCCCGAGCCCAAGCTGAACGAGCCCCAGACGCCGATCAGCGCGCCCGACGCGCCGGTGCCCGACAATGACCAGGAAATCGGCTTCGCCGCCGATACGCTGGAATATGACACCAACAGCCAGGTCGTGACCGCCACCGGCAATGTCCAGTTGCTGCGCGACGGCAACCGGCTGCGCGCCGACAAGATCGTGTGGGACCGCAACACCGGCAAGGTGGAGGCGCAGGGCGCCGTCTCGGTGATCGATCCGGACGGCAATGTCGCCTATGGCGACCGCTTCGATGTCACCGATACGCTCAAGGATGGCGCGGTCGACAATATATTGCTGGTCCTCCAGAAGGGCGGCCGCATGGCCGCGACCAAGGGCGAGCGGATCAATGGCGTCTATACGCTGCACCACGCCGCCTATACCGGCTGTCCGGTGGAGGGCAGCGACGGTTGCCCCAAGGAACCGACCTGGCAGATCAACGCGGTCAAGGTCGTCTATGACCCGACCAAGCAGCGCGTCTCCTATACCCGCGCCAATGTCGAGCTGTTCGGCCTGCCACTGATCCCGGTGCCGGGCCTGTCGCATCCGGTCGGCGACGATGGCGGCAGCGGCCTTCTGGTCCCCAATATCCGTTATGACCGGGTCAACGGCTTCGAGGTCGCGGTCCCCTATTATCTCAAGCTCGCGCCCAATCGCGACCTGACCGTCACGCCGCACGTCTACAGCGATTCGCTGCCGATGATCGAAGGCAATTTCCGCCATCTCTACGATCGCGGTGCCTATCAGATCACCGGCTATGCCACCTATGGCAGCCGGTCGAGCGGCATCACGCCGACCGATTCGCAAAAGGATATTCGCGGCGCGATCGACGCCAGCGGCGGCATGCAGCTGTCGCCTGAATGGAGCGTCAACGGATCGATCCGGGTCGCCACCGACCGCACTTTCCTGCGCCGCTACGACATCAGCCGCGACGACCGGCTGCGTTCGACCCTTGGCGTCCAGCGGATCGGCGAGAACAGCTATTTCTCGCTCGCCGGCTGGGCGGTGCAGACGCTGCGCGTCGACGATCCCCAGGGCCAGATGCCGATCGCCCTGCCGGTCATGGATTATCGGCTGCGGATGAAGGATCCGCTGCTCGGCGGCCAGATGCAGTTCCAGGCCAATACGCTGGCGATCACCCGGACCGAGGGGCAGGACACCCAGCGCGCCTTTGCCGCGTTCGAATGGAATCTGCGCAAGCTGACCGGCCTTGGCCAGGAAGTGAATTTCACCACCTATCTGCGCGGCGACGTCTATCACAGCAGCAACAATCTGCTGACCGACACGATCAGCTATGCCGGCGATCCGGGCTGGAAGGCGCGCGGCATCGCCGCCGCCGCGGTCGACATGCGCTGGCCCTTCATGGGTGAGGCCTTCGGCGGCGTGCAGCGTATCGCCCCGCGCGTCCAGATCGTCGCCTCGCCCCATCTCGCCAACCTGTCGGTGCCCAATGAGGATGCCCGGTCGGTCGATCTGGAGGACAGCAACCTCTTCGCGCTCAACCGCTTCGCGGGCTATGACCGGTTCGAGGATTCGAGCCGCATCACCTATGGCCTGGAATATAATCTGGCGCTGCCCGACTTCACGCTCGACGCCAATGTCGGCCAGAGCTACCGGCTCGACAACCGCGCCAGCATCCTGCCCGACGGCACCGGCCTGTCCGACCGCATGTCCGACATCGTCGGCCGCTGGACCATCCGCTACAAGGATTTCGTCAGCTTCACCCAGCGCTTCCGGGTCGACAAGGACAATCTGGCGGTCCGCCGGAACGAGGTCGACGCGACCGTGGGCAGCAAGAAGACCTATGCCCAGATCAGCTATCTGCGCCTCAACCGCAACGCCAATATCACGCTGGAGGATCTGCAGGACCGCGAGGAACTGCGCCTTGGCGGCCGCATCCAGTTCGCCCGCTTCTGGTCGGTGTTCGGCTCGACCGTCATCGATCTTACCGGCGCGCAGGAAGATCCGGGCACCACGGCCGACGGCTATGAGCCGGTGCGCCAGCGCCTCGGCGTTGCCTATGAGGATGATTGTTTGACGCTGGGCTTTACATGGCGGCGCGACTATCAGACCAACGGTGACGCGCGAGCCGGCAACAGCTTCCAGCTGCGGCTGGCTTTTCGCAATATTGGCATATAAGGAACTGCCTTCCCGCCGTCCGCTCAGGACCGGTTAAGGCGGAACGGGGCATTGGCTCCCGACCGTATTGGAGATTTTTGCCGACGATGCTTTCTGTCGTTTTCTCGCCCAAATCCGTTCGCTCGGGCCTGCGCACCCTGCTTCTGTCCACCGCCCTTCTGGGCATGGCGGCACAGACCGCATCGGCCCAGGCCGTCGACAATGACGCCGATCAGGGCCTGAACCTGCCCAAGGATGTCACCATCTTCGGCAAGAATGATCCCAATGTCCGCAAGGCAACGGCGATCGTGAACGGCCGCATCATCACCGGCACCGATGTCGATCAGCGCCTGGCACTGATCATCACCGCCAATGGCGGCAAGGTGTCGGCCGAGGAGAAGGAACGGCTGCGCGTCCAGGTTCTGCGCAACCTGATCGACGAAACGCTGCAGATTCAGGAAGCGGCCGCCAACGACATCAAGATCGATCCGGCCGAAGTGAACCAGAGCTATGAGCGCGTTGCGGCCAATTTCCGCAAGTCGCCCGACCAGTTCAACCAGTATCTGCGCGAACAGGGCAGCTCGGCCAGCAGCATCAAGCGCCAGATCGAGGGCGAACTGGCCTGGAGCCGCCTGCTCCGCCGCAACATCCAGCCCTTCGTCAACGTCTCCGAGGACGAAGTGAAGTCGGTGGTCGATCGCCTCAACGCTGCCAAGGGTAGCGACGAAGTGCGGATCAGCGAAATCTATTTGTCCTCGACGCCGGAAAACCGTGACCAGATCACGGCCAACGCGCGCAACATCATCGAACAGATCAAGCAGGGCGGCAGCTTCGCCGCCTATGCCCGTCAGTTCTCCGAAGCCTCCACCGCCGTCGTCGGCGGCGATCTCGGCTGGGTCCGCCCCAGCCAGCTGCCGACCGAACTGGCGCAGGCCGCCACCGAATTGCAGGTCGGCCAGCTCGCCGGCCCGATCGAGACGGTGGGCGGCATGTCGATCATCTATGTGATGGACAAGCGCAAGGTGCTGACCGCCGATCCGCGCGATTCGCTGCTCAGCCTCAAGCAGCTGTCGGTCCTCTTCCCGGCCGGCACCAGCAAGGAAGCCGCCAGCCAGAAGGCCGCGACCTTCGCCGCCGCGGTCAAGGAGATCAAGGGCTGCGGCCAGGCGAACGAAATCGGCGCCCGCATCGGCGCCGACGTGGTCGACAATGACAATGTGAAGCTGCGCGACCTGCCGCCCCAGCTGCAGGACATTCTGGTCAATCTGCAGGTCGGCGAATCCACCCCGCCCTTCGGCTCGATCAACGATGGCGTCCGCGTCCTGATCGTCTGCGGCCGCGACGAGCCGCAGTCGGCCAACGCCCCCAATCCCGAACAGATCCAGGCCCAGTTGGAAGAGGAACGCGTCAACAAGCGCGCCCGCATCTATCTGCGCGATCTTCGCCGCGATGCCGTTATCGAATATAACTGATCCGGTCAGCCTGCCGCCCTTCGCCGTCTCGCTCGGCGACCCGGCAGGCATCGGACCGGAAATCGTCGCCAAGGCGTGGGTCATGCGCGAAGCGCGTGGCCTGCCCACCTTCTTCGCCGTCGGCGATGCCGCATCGCTGCGCGCGGTGTGGCTCGGCCCGGTCGAGATCGTCGGATCGCCCGAGGAAGCCGCGCAGGTGTTCGATCGCGCCCTGCCCTGCATGCAGGTGGCCGAAGCGGGCGAGATCGTGCCCGGCACGCCCAGCATCGACGGCGCCCGCACCGCTTTCCAGGCACTGGAGGTCGCGGTCGGCCTTGCCCGCACCGGATCGGCTGCCGGCATCGTCACCGCGCCGGTCGGCAAGGAACAGCTGTACGGCGTCGGCTTCACCCATCCGGGCCAGACCGAGTTCGTCGCCGAACGCTGCGGCGTCTCGGCCCAGAACGCGGTCATGATGCTCGCCGGCCCGTCGCTCAAGGTGGTGCCGATCACCATCCATATCGCGCTCGCCGATGTACCCTCGGCGCTGACCATCGATCTGATCCGCGCCCGCGCCCTCACCACGGTGAAGGGGTTGCAGCGCAATTTCGGCATCGCCCGTCCCCGTCTCGCCGTCGCCGGCCTCAACCCGCATGCCGGGGAGAATGGCGCACTCGGCCGCGAGGAGATCGAGGTGATCCGGCCAGCAATCGAGGCGCTGCGCGCGGAGGGCATCGACATCGTCGGCCCGCTGGCGGCTGACGGCATGTTCCATGCCCGCGCCCGCGAAGCCTATGACGCGGCGCTCTGCATGTATCATGATCAGGCGCTGATCCCGATCAAGACGCTGAACTTCGACGATGGCGTCAACATCACCCTGGGCCTGCCGATCGTGCGCACCTCGCCCGATCATGGCACCGCCTTCGGCATCGCTGGCACCGACAGCGCCAATCCCGGCGCCATGATCGCCGCCCTCAAGATGGCGGCCGAAGCCGCCCGCGCACGGATTGCCTATGCCGGCTGACGCCCGCCCCACTCTGCCGCCGCTGCGCGACGTGATCGCCGCCCATGGGCTTCAGGCCAGCAAGGCGCTTGGCCAGAATTTCCTGCTCGACGAACAGTTGCTCGACCGGATTACCGCCATTCCCGGAAGCATCCAGGATCAGCCCGCGTTCGAGGTCGGCCCCGGCCCCGGCGGCCTGACCCGCGCGATCCTGCGCGCCGGCGGACGGCTGGTCGCGGTCGAGCGCGACCGGCGCTGCCTGCCGGCGCTCGCCGAACTGGAGCTGGCCTTCCCCGGTCAGTTGCGCGTCATTTCCGGCGACGCGATGGAGGTGGATGCCCGTGCCGAGGCCGGCGATGGCGCCCATATCATCGCCAACCTGCCCTATAATGTCGGCACCGCTCTGCTGGTCGGCTGGCTGTCTGCGCTATGGGCGCCGCTGCCCTGGTGGTCCAGCCTGACCTTGATGTTCCAGATGGAAGTGGCCGAACGCATCGTCGCGAAACCGGGCACCGACCATTATGGCCGCCTCGCCGTCCTCGCCCAGTGGCGCAGCGACGCGCGCATCGCCATGAAGGTGCATCGCAGCGCCTTCACCCCGCCGCCCAAGGTGATGTCGGCCGTGGTCCACATCACCCCCAAGCCGGCGCCGGAAGGCGTGCAGCTCAAGATCCTGGAACGCCTGACCGCCGCCGCTTTCGGCCAGCGCCGCAAGATGCTGCGCCAGAGCCTCAAGTCCGTCCCCGGCGCCCTCGACGCGCTGGAGACAATCGGCATCGACCCGCAACGCCGAGCCGAAACCGTCAGCGTCGAAGAATTCGTCACCCTCGCCCGCCAGCTCGGCCAGGCAACCACCAGCGCCTGATTCCGCTACGGCGCACTCCGAGCAAGGCCCAGATACGGAGCCATGAGCGAACGTCTTCAGCACCGTCATACCTCCGAAGGCGTGGATGATGAAGTTGGGTGGTAACAAGACATTCCTCCCCGGCACGGGGAGGGGGACCGCTCGCGTAGCGAGTGGTGGAGGGGCACTAACCCGATAGCGCAGCGTTAATAGGAACCTGCCCCTCCGTCAGCGCTTCGCGCTGCCACCTCCCCGTTCCGGGGAGGAATGTCCGCTTCTGGTCGTCAGCCATCAAAGCCCGACATCGTCAGGCAAGCGTAGCGAAGCCCTGTCCTACTCGCCCAATCTCTGATCTACCCTGGGCGATGCCCCAGCACTGCGCCCTTCCCTCGCCCCGACCGCAGCCGGCCACAGGCGGTGACCCATGTGTCGCCTCCCTGTCGCGTCGGCATGGCCCGACCGGCGCGTCGGTGCGAGGCTGTCCTGACCCAATTGACGCGCGACGGTCGCGTCATGGGCGCGTGGCAGGTGCATATCCGGTGCAAACGGCCCTAAATGCCGCACGACACTGTGAACTTCGGCGCTGTCGCGCCGGCATGCCCCTTGCCGATCCCGCTTTATCGGCAATAGCCTTCCTCGCCCGGCTTCACGATCAGGCAATCCTGCTTGTCGGCGAGATATTTGAAGCCCGTCTCCGCCCCCGTGCCCGGCCGGATGGCAAGATCGCGGCCATCGCGCACGAAGCGGATCGTCGCGCCATCGGCCAGGCCGCTATAGGTCGCCTCCCGGTCGAGATTATCCTTGTTGGCCAGCGCATAATGGCCCGGCTTGCCGTCGGGCGCGGGCTGGATGTCGAGGAACAGCCCTTCCGGCCCGGTCCAGCGCCCAACCCATTCGTCGGTGGGCAGCGCCGCACCTACATTGTCCGGGGCCGCGACAGAGTCCGTATCCTCGATCGCCTCGGCATGGGCCGGCACGCTCGCATTGTTCGCCACCGCTTCATTGTCCACGCCCTTGGCGCAGCCACCCAGCAGCAATACCGCGCCCAGACCGGGCAGGATCAGGCGAAGGGCGGACGTGGTGGCGGGCTGTCGGATCATCCATGGTCTCCTTGCTGTCATGACGACAATATGCGGGGGGAAACGGGCGAACCGGCCGGATCGATCCGCAATCGGGTCGAACGGCGCTTGCCAGCGCCCGTCATTTCCGCACAATGAGCGGCAACAGAATAGCATGTTCGGGGCGCCGGGTCGTCCCATGCCGGGGGGCAAGTGAGAGCGAAATTCGTACGGGAGTCCGCCGATGTCCGGCGGCAGGCACTGATCGACGCAACGGCAAAATGTCTGGCGGAAAAGGGCGTGGCAGGCACCTCTGTCCGCGCCATCTGCGCCGCCGCGGGCGTGTCGTCCGGGCTGCTGACCCATTATTTCGAGGGTGTCGACGCGCTGATCCTGGCCACTTATCGCGATGTCGGGCAGCGCGTGTCCCAGGCCATGGACGCAGCGATCGCAGGCGCGGGCGATGATCCGCTGGACCGGCTGCGCGCCTTTCTCCAGGCCAATTTCCGCGAGCCCGTGCTGGACGCCGACCTGCTCGCCACCTGGATCGCCTTCTGGAGCCTGATCAAGTCCAATGCCGATGTGGCGGCCGCCCATGCCGACATCTATGCCGCGTCGCGCGCGCAACTGGAGAGGCTGGTCGCCGCCGCCGCGCCGGCCTTCTCCCCCGCGCAGGTACGACTCAAGGCCATTGGCCTGACGGCCCTGGTCGACGGGCTGTGGCTGGAATATTGCCTGGACCCCACCAGTTTCAGCGCGGCAGAGGCGCAGCAGCTGGTTGAACGAGCCATGGGTCATGCCCTGCGGGATCAATGAACCGTTCGATTAATCGGATAGTGTGTAATCGCTTTTATCTATCAACATGTCCGAGAAAACCAATTTCCCCCGAATCATCCGCTTCCCTAAACAGGCTTCGCAACAGCAACCCTAATCAAGGAACTGGATAGCCCATGGCTCTCATCAACACCCCCCTGCAGCCTTTCAAGGCAACCGCTTTCAAGGAAGGCAAGTTCGTCGATGTCACCGATGCCGACGTCAAGGGCAAGTGGGCCGTCTTCTTCTTCTACCCGGCTGACTTCACCTTCGTCTGCCCGACCGAGCTGGAAGACCTGGCCGACATCTACCCCACCCTGCAGGGCATGGGCGTGGAAGTTTACTCGGTGTCGACCGACACCCATTTCTGCCACAAGGCCTGGCACGACACCTCGCCGGCCATCGGCAAGATCAACTATTACATGCTGGGTGACCAGAACCACGACATCTCGAACCAGTTCGGCGTGCTGCGCGAAGGCGTCGGCCTGGCCGATCGCGGCACCTTCGTGCTCGATCCGGAAGGCGTGATCCAGCTGGTCGAAATCACCCCCGAGGGCGTGGGTCGCAACGCGGCCGAACTGCTGCGCAAGATCAAGGCGCTGCAGTATTGGACCAGCCATCCGGGCGAAGTCTGCCCCGCCAAGTGGGAAGAAGGCGCGGAAACCCTCGCCCCCTCGCTCGACCTCGTCGGCAAGATCTAAGCACCATTAGGTGCTGACAGGCCGCCGGGTTCGCCCAGATTGAGGGGACCCGGCGGACCTTCAAAACGCTTTCTACAGACTTATCTTAGTTTCAACGGGGCTTTTGGGTCGCACCAATTCCCCGGACGGGCCGTCGCGTCCTCCCGATCGGGACGGCCCGCCATCTTTTCCACGGAGCCAGACAGACATGTTGGACGCAAATCTCAAGGGGCAGTTGAAGGCCTATCTGGCGAACATCACCCAGCCGATCGAGCTGGTGGCTTCGCTGGATGATGGCGCCAAATCGCGCGAAATGAATGAATTGCTGACCGAAATCGCCGAGCTTTCGGACAAGGTCAGCCTCGCCACCGGCAGTGACAAGCGCAAGCCCAGCTTCATGATCCGCCGCGTCGGCACCGATATCGGCGTCACCTTTGCCGGTCTGCCGATGGGCCATGAATTCACCTCGCTGGTGCTCGCCCTGCTGCAGGTCGGCGGTCATCCGTCCAAGGCCGCGCAGGATCTGATCCAGCAGGTCAAGGATCTGGACGGCGACTATGCGTTCGAAACCTATTTCTCGCTGTCGTGCCAGAACTGTCCCGACGTGGTGCAGGCGCTGAACCTGATGAGCGTGCTCAACCCCCGGATCAGCCATGTCGCGATCGACGGCGGCCTGTTCAAGGATGAGGTCGATGCCCGCAAGGTCATGGCCGTACCGACCATCTTCCTCAACGGCGAACCCTTCGGCCAGGGCCGGATGGAGCTGGAGCAGATCGTCGCCAAGATCGACAGCGGCGCCGAGGCGAAGGCGGCCGAGAAGATCCGCAAGCAGGATCCGTTCGAAGTGCTGGTGGTCGGCGGCGGCCCCGCCGGCGCGGCGGCGGCCATCTATTCGGCGCGCAAAGGCATCCGCACCGGCGTGGCGGCGGAACGCTTCGGCGGCCAGGTGCTCGACACCATGGATATCGAGAATTTCATCTCGGTCAGCCGCACCGAAGGCCCCAAGCTCGCCAGCGCGCTGGAAGCGCACGTCAAGGATTATGACGTCGAGATCATGAACCTGCAGAAGGCGGCGAAGCTGATCCCGGCCAAGACCGAAGGCGGCTATCATGAAGTCGTGCTGGAAAATGGCGCGTCGCTGAAGGGCCGCACCATCATCCTGTCGACCGGTGCCCGCTGGCGCCAGATGGGCGTGCCCGGTGAAGACGAATATCGCAACAAGGGTGTGGCTTACTGCCCGCACTGCGATGGTCCGCTGTTCAAGGGCAAGCGCGTGGCGGTGATCGGCGGCGGCAATAGCGGCGTCGAAGCCGCGATCGACCTGGCCGGCATCGTCGCCCATGTGACGCTGATCGAGTTTGACAGCCAGCTCCGCGCCGACGCGGTGCTGCAGCGCAAGCTTGCCAGCCTGCCCAACGTCAAGATCATCACCTCGGCGCTGACCACCAAGGTGAACGGCAATGGCGAGCGGGTCACGGGTCTCAGCTACAAGGACCGCAACAGCGGCACCGAGCATGATGTCGAACTGGAAGGCATTTTCGTCCAGATCGGCCTGGTCCCGAACACCGAATGGCTCAAGGACACGATCGCCCTCTCGCCCCGTGGCGAGATCGAGATCGACGCGCGCGGCGAAACCAGTCAGCCCGGCATCTTCGCCGCCGGCGACTGCACCACCGTGCCCTACAAGCAGATCGTCATCGCCATGGGTGCGGGGTCAACCGCAGCCCTGTCGGCCTTCGACTATCTGATCCGTCTGCCCACTGCCGAGGAAGCGGCCGAGGCAGCCTGAAAAATGCCCGCCTGAACCAGTCCCCCCTTCTGGTTTTCAGGCCAGCGAAGGCCGGTCCGTCACCCTGACGGACCGGCCTTTTTCCTATTTTCTCGTCCGAAATGCGCGGCGACTCAGCTTTCGATCAGGTCGAGATAGGCGACGACATCATTGTCTGTGGCAAGGAACAGGCCGTCCTGCACCTCCTGCGGCTGTTGCTCGGCGACGCGCAGGGCTTCGCTCAGGGGGCCATACAGGATCGTCATCGCCGCGCCGTCGTCGCCCAGATGATAGAGGCGGACGGTCGCGCTGTCATAGGTGGTGCGCATGGCTCTTCCCTATCAGATCGGCGAGACCAAGTCAGCGCCGGTCCTTGACCTTCATGCTGGGGGCAAGCTGGTTCTGGCCGATACGGACGACATCGTCGGTAAAATTGGCGACGAAGGTCGAGCCGCGCGCCAGGCCCGGCACGAAGCCGGCCTTGTTCCCTTCGATCACCAGGGCGCTGCTGTCCTGCTCGCGGCCTTCCGGCGCGATGGTGATAAAGGCGGACCAATTATCCTTGTCCTTGCCCTGTACCATGTCGTTGCCGACGATCTGGCCGCTGGCGCCGTTGCTGAGGTCGATCATGTAATTGGTGAGATGGCCGCCGCTGTCGTCAAAGCTGTTGTCGCGGATATCGACCTGCGCGGCGCGGCTCTTGAGATAATGGCCGCCATCGCCCTGGTCGAAGCGCGAACGGGTGACGCTAAGGCGCGCGACCCGGCCGATATAAATGCCATGGGCGCAATCGAGATCACGGTCGCACCGGCCCAGATGGCGGAAGGTCGACTTGTCGATCTGGACCGAGGCGCCGCGATCCTCGCCGGTCAGAATGCCTTCCTCGCTGTTGCGGAACAGGCTGTTACTGACGGAAAGATTGCCCTTTTCGAGGCGGATGCCCGATCCATTGCCGTCAGGCACACGCAGATTCTGGAAGATCAGGCCATCGACCATGGTGGCGCGGCCGCGCAGCACCAGAGCTGCCTTTTCCTCACAAACCACCCCGTCGAAAATCGCACTGCCCGGCGTCGCCGCCTTGATCGTCACCTCGCCGCCATTCTGCACCGCGCACTGGCGATAGGTGCCCGGCGCGACGATGACCGTGCCCTTGCCATCGCCGATCGCGCCGATCGCATCGGCGAGCGAGGCAAAGCCCCGCCCATTTTCAGCGAGCGTGAAAGGGGCCGGCGCGCTCTGGGCAAAGGCCGATGCGGTGATGGCTGCGGACACCAGCAGCAGGGTCGAGAGGATGCGCATGACATCAAGGCTAGGCGCCGACCGCATCATAGCCAAGCCCCATAGTAAGCCTGAAAGCGCATGCCCCACTTTGGGGCAGAAGCATTTCTAGGGGGAAAGGCGGCTACACCGCCATGAACCGCAAATTCGTCCATCAATTGCATTCGGGTAAGCCAGAGAAATGTTGAGGATCAACCAGGCAATCGCATCGCCGCGAACAGCGCATTGGCGACCTCCGGCCCGGCCACGTCACCATGATCGGCAATGAATTCGTCAGCCAGCAAATTGGTAATGCGCGTGGGCGCCCAAGGCGGATAAACAAAGCTCCCCTGCTCCAGCTTCGACGCAGTTGCTTCTTGCTGCATTCGCATGGCGCCGTTGCGGCCAATTCCTCCAAACTTGTCAGCGGGACCGCCGACGGCCGCCCGCTTGTCCCCTGAAAAACGGGACGCAATAGCATATGCGATACCAACAGCCATGTCGTTGCGGGTGTGGGTCACGATGATCGGTCCCAACACCCTGTTTTCGACAATGACTGACCGAAAAAAGCCCGCCTTCCCATCAATGTTCGCGGCAAAGCCATTATGGGAGAAGGCCCCCTGGAGCAGGGCCAGAGATTGCGGACGAAATGGTATCCCACCAGCCACGGCAGCGGTCACCACGCGCGCGCCGAAACTGTGCCCGGCCAGGTGAATATGCAGGTCTGGCCGCCCTGCCCTGATCCCGGCCAGCACCTTGTTAAGACCCGCGCCGATAGCTCCGGCGCGCTCCTTCATTACATAATAGGTCGAATAGTTGAGCAGGCGCCATGCCCCGCCCTTGGCCCCGTTCCAGAAACCGGCAAGGCTGGATGCACTACCATCCGCATCCATGGCTCGGCCCTCGTCCAACAGCGCAGTCACCCCGCCGCCACTGTCTCGATCATCGGCAAGTTCGACCGGATCCGAAAGCGCGTTCAGAATATCGTCGCCCTTGTGCGGGGTGAACAAGCGCGCGGAGTTATCATCTTCGGTATCACTTGGCTGTGGGAGCATGGCCTGAAGCGCCTCGACGAAATCCGTGCGTGCTTTCGCCCGGTCTTCAAGATCGGGCAATGCGGCCTTGGCGCGATCGAGAATGGCAGGATCGATGCCACCCAACAATTCACCGAGCCGGTCCAGCTTGTCCGCCAGCAATCGCACATCCCCCGCGCCCGTGATGCTGGCGCTGCCACCTCCAGGATCGGCGCTCGGTCGTAGGGCATCGTCGGTAAACCGCTTCGAGGGCCAGTAGACGCCGACGACTGCAATGCTGCGCGCCTGCTCCGCCTCCCTGTCGATCGTCGAGCGCAGATTACCGAGCAATTCCTCATAGAGCGCGCGCGCTTCAGCGATGTCGTTGTTCCAGCCATGCGACAATATCAGCAGTTCGGTGATCCCCGGATCGGCGAGCGCTGCAGCCGCGGCCGAATGATCTGATGCATCGACGGCGCCCTCCTTGGTGAAATCGAGCTTGAAGAACGGAAAACCGGCTATCGTCTCCACTATCTTTCTCCCGTTTATACCGATTGAATGGCACGCATGAGGTCAACCAGCCCCGATCCTTGGAAATAGCGCTCACGCCCAAGATCCGTCGCCGTCTTCATGAAGATCGACTTCACCTTCAGCGGCTGCCCGATGAACTCGCGCCGGGCGGACAGGAAAGCCGCGATCACACCCGATACATGTGGCGCCGCCATGCTCGTGCCGCTGTCTTCAACATATTGGGACAGAACCACTGTCGAGCCATCGCTCGCCTTTTCCTCGGTCGCGAGCGCCCCCAGCTTGTCGCCACTGGAACAAGACAGAATACGCTCTCCCGGCGCGACCAGATCCGGCTTCAGTCGTCCGTCACCCGTCGGTCCCTTGGACGAGAAATAGGAGATGCCATAGACATGCGGCATATCTCTGTGGGTCGAGCCGACCGTGATCGCGTCCTCGGCATTGCCCGGATCATTGATCGTGATGTCCAGCCCGGCAGCACGTGGCCCGGCGCTCATCGGCTGGTTATAGCCATAGCCGGTGTTGCCGGCCGCCGCGACGACGACGACCCCGGACGCCACCGTGCGATTGACCTCGACACAGACCGGGCTTTGGCCGCAGGCGAACCATGCCGGTTCAAACCCATAGCCAACGCTGAGATTGACGCCATGCACCAGCAGACGTCGCCCATGGCTGTTCAATTCCTGGATATATTCCAGCGCAGCGATGATGTTGCTGGCCTTGCCTTCACCGTCATCGTCCAGAACCTTGAGGCTCAGGATCTTGGCCTTGGGCGCCATCCCTCCCATCGCCCCCGTTTCGTTCCTGACCTTGTAGGTCGTCTTGTCGCCATTTTCCTCGAACTTCCTCATTTCCATAATGATAGCGTTCGCTGCCGCCACAGGCGGATCGGCAGCGACGACCGGATTCTGCCGTCCAGCAATGAATTCGCCGGCAATAATGCCTGCGACATGAGTGCCATGCCCGGCCACATCCACCAGCGCAGATGGGCGTTCCTTCGGTTGCCTTGATTCATCCAGCGCCGTGAAATCGAGATGCTGGAGCGGCTTTTCGAGATCGAGCGTCGCATGTGTCTTGAAATGCGGGTGTTGACCGTCGACGCCGGTATCCAGCACAGCCCATATGATGTCGCTGCCCAAGGTTCCAAACGCAGTCCGCGCCGCGTCCGCCTTTACCGTGCTGACCGATTTGTTGGTGCGGGCCTTGATCGGGTGGTCGAGCCAGATCTTATAGATTGCACGACGTGGAGCCGGTCCCTTCGCCGGACTGGCTTCAGAATGAAGCGCAAGGTCCACCTGGGCGAGCGCCACAATCTCGTCGCCACTCAGCTTGGCGAAGACATATTGCTGACTATAGCGGTTCTTTAGCTCGCTCAGAGCCTCCGGCCTTCTGATCTTCTCCTTTATGTAGCGCTTGATTTGCTCGCGCGCCGCCTGACGCCCGCCAGGATAATCCAGGTTCGCATCGATGATGATATCGATCGATCCTTCACCCGCCTGCTTGATCTTCTCGATCAGCGGAATGGACAGGAGCGAACGATTGAGATTGTCGGGGTCGAATTCAACGGACTGTTTCGACGCTCCATCCTGTTCCTCTGCCATGGGACATTCCTCATCATCTTCGGGGAAATGGGGTGCATCACGGGCCTATTTCATCGCGCAGGCAAAGACGCTGATATAGCTCTGGGTCCGTGCGCCATTGCTCGACCTGATCGAATAGATCGCGCCGGTTCGTTCCTTCACGGCATTGGCGATCGCTGTCGTAGCAGCATGCTCGCCTTCGCCTCCGTCCTCCGCCACATAGTGAGCGCCCATAATGAATTGCCCGGTCTTTTGACGGGCGAGGGATAGCGAAACGATCCGTACCCGCCCCAACAATACGCCTGGAGCCAGGGCCTGCCTGCTGTTCGCCGCGCGAACCAGGACTTCGGCGGCTCTCACGGCCTGGGCATAGTTTTTATCGCTCGCCGGCCCCTCGCACCAGAAGACGTCCACGTCCCATCCATTGTCCGCATTACCACCAATGACCTGGGTTCCGACGCGTGGTTCCGGGGATGCATCGACGATCGGCTTCGTCCAATCGGGCGTACCGATGGTGCCTTTGACCTGCTCGGCAGTGAGTTGGTCGCGGTCCATTTGCGCCCCGGTGATGGTGGTCCGCTTGAACTGCGCGCCCGAGAATATGACCCCGACAAGATCGGCACCGGAAAGATCCACATTCTCCAGAGTGGCGCCGACAAAGCTGGCGCCGGATAGTTTGGCGCCGACAAAGTTCGACCCGGTAAAAATGCCCTTGTCGAATATTACCCCGGTCAACGTTGCGCCAGCGAGCGCGCAGTCCACACAGCCCGCGAGTCTTGGAACCTTGTCGGCAAGGGAGAGGCCGTCGAGGATCGCACCGCGGGGAACGGCGCCGCTACCAACCAGGAAATTCAGGGCATCGATGCGCTGTTCCGCCATGGTTTGGGGGGAGGATATCATCGCCTGTGCCTGGTCGATCGTCATGGAGCGCGTAGCGGGTGCGGCCTCACCCGCTACGGGGATCGCCGCATCTTGCGGACTGTGCCGCCAAATCATGACAGCCACCGCCGCAAGGCCGACGATGCATGCAATGAGGAATGGCCTGGAAAGCCCTTTCAATGTCGCAAACCCGCTGGTCCGCAAAGTTGGCGGTAGTGCGGCGGAAGAACCGCCCGGCCACTCGCCCGGACCCGCATAGTTTGCAGCCCCCCTCGCGGGTTCGAATTCCGGTGGAGAGAGCGTAGTGGGCGGTACGATCTCCGACGCCGGAAGGGCCATTTTACCTTCCTCGTCGATCGCACGCCAGTTCAGATCGAGATCGACAAGCTTCGCAAGCAACGAATAGGCGGCGCCCAGCGTCCCCGGATCATCCAGTTCGGCAGGTCTCTCTATAACCGGCAACCGCTCTCCAAAGCTCCAGAAGGCGATCTGAGGCAGATAGAGCCGGCTGAGCACGCGCAGTGGGGAAACGCCCTCCGACACCCATTCGCTGAAAAAATCGCCCATGGCTTCGGCGACAATGCCTCGCCATCGCTCGGACTGCTCATATTCGGTCCGTCGGTCGTCTCTACTCAACAGAGGAACGACCTGCAGTCGGGCGCGCTCAACAGGCAGGCGCTCCTGCGCCTGGCGAGCGAGCCGAGCGACTGCGATCGTGCCGTCGATGCTTTGCCGGTTGGCGGTAAAGAGCATGATCAGGGCATCAGGCAGCAAGATGGTGCAGATGCCGCCGATGTCCGACACGCCGGTACGACTGTCGATCAGGACAAGATCATAGGCCTCGCTCCACTCCATGCGCAGTCTTGCGAGATGATCGCCCAGGCCATGCTCCGTGAACAGCTTCTCCCAGTTGAGGCTCTGCGCCTTGGCGGCATAGTTTCCATGGTCGCTTCCGGCTCGGATAAGGTGAATCGGCGCCGCCAGATACGGCCCGTTGAACTCGGTGATGCACTGCCGCCAATCGATCGGCCCCCCGTCCCTTATGCCGATCAACATGTCGACGAAGCCGGGAACAACCTCCCACTTGGGGTCCGCCTTTCTCTCCAGCAGGCCCGGCTGGTCGAAATAGCGTTCGATACCTGGCGCCTCCAGGTCGAAATCGATAACCAGCACGCGGCGCCCCAGTTGCGCAAGCACCGCCGCGACATTGGCAAGCGCCATCGATCGGCCGACACCGCCCTTGTATGAATAGAATGTGATAATGCGGTTGGTACGCGGCGACTGGCTATCTTCCGCGGCTTTCATCGCGGCAGCCCACCCAGCTTATATGTCCACTCTCCAGGAGACAATTGCGTGCGCGTCACCTGTTCGGGGCGGACGATCACACCGGCAGGATCATAGGGCGGCGTTCCCTCTATCAAGCGCCGGATGGAATCGGCCAGGCCGTTCAGCTCATTCTGGAATTCGACATGGACCGGTGTTCCGCGCCACGCCCCGTTTAGGCGGAACCGCGAGAAATTGAGGGTGTGCGGTCCGCGACCGCCTTGCAAAAGGTCAAGATAATTGTCACCGTCGTGCCACTGGATGGGGATTGTCAGTGTCCGCCCGTTGGCCAAAAGCCCCGCGCGTTCGGCGCGCTCGCGAAAGGTATGCCATTCCGCCGAACACCATATCGACGTGAAATACGGCCCGGATAGAAGCGAAAGCAGGCAACGCGAATCCCGAAGCGCATCGAGAATCCGTGTCTGGATCACCTGGCCATCGTCGACGCTCGCTTCGTCCCAGAAGACCTTGGGCTCGCGCCCCAGCTCCAGTTCTAGCCGCGGCACCAGTTCGGGCAGGAACTCTTCCTCGATCCACTTTAGGCTGAAGCTGTTCCGTCGATAGCTGACGAATACATCATATTGATAGTCCATCGCCATGTCCCCTGACATTACGACAACTCGCCCAGGAGCTGCTCGACTATGGTCTGCATGATCAAAGGATAGGGCATCACCGCAATATCCCCCTCGCGGAATCTGCGGTGATGGCTGGCGACCGCGTCGTCCTTAGACCAGCCGCCATCGACATCACTGAGCAAGGCCATGATCTCATTGTCGATCGCCTTCACATCGGGATTTTCCTGGGCAAGCAACGCCGCTGCACCACCGGTTCGCGCAAGCGTGAAAATCGGCCCATGACCGGCGTAGATAGCCGCCTCCGCGAGGACTCCTTCCATCCCGCCGATACAGACCATCGCGATCGGGCTGTTGTCTTCGATCATCCGCTGGCGCATCTCGTAGAGGCTTTGCGGGCATTGCTCGGCCACCGGCCCACCGCCCATCACGAAGCGTTCCTTCGGATCGGCCGGGACCCAACAAGCCTTGGCCAGACCAAGATCGATAAGAAGACGGCTATCGCCGGGGATAACGTCCCGCAATATTTCGGACTGATAGATGATGACCTGTGCGGGAGGACGTTCCTCGCGCGATTCCGCCCGGACCGGCGGCCGATATTCACCTGCCACGATGGACACCAGCGGCGAGATCGATGGATGACCGCCGAATAAGAGCCGTCCGCCCTCCGAGAAGACAGCACGCGCCAGGCTGACTACCGCCTGCTCGATCTGAAATGCGGCGTCGTCGATCTGGCGAAACCGGTGATCGCGTTCTGTATCAGGGACACTCGCGGAAAGCAGAATGCATCGGCCTTGCAAGCTGTTCCCATGCGCGACGGGCATCAAAGCTTCCCCTGCAGCATCAGTTTGGCGGCCCTGGCGATCTGGCCTTCATCGACATGGTGCAGCTTGCACAGGTCAGCGAGCCACATCGTCCGTGTCTGGATGGCGGGCTCCATAAGGCGGGACAGCCCGATCAACACACCGTCCTCCAGGTGCTGAATCTTGCCATGTGCTCGATGGAAGTCTGGCGTGTCAGGCGGATAAGGACTCAACCAGACCTGATAGGTCTTCCCACCACCTGTGACTTTGAACGCGCCATCACCCGATCGATGAGGAAGGGCTCCCGTTTTCCGATACACGGCGCCCTCAAAAGAGTGTTCGATCATGCGGCGTCGGGCCACGAGCGCGCGGTCATGCGTCTGCTTGATTTCCTGCACAATCCTTTCCAGCGCCGCCGGCAACAGCGTGGCATCCTTGTCGAATTGGCCTCCTGCAAAATCGGCCAGCGGCACCGTCCGGCGGTTTTCCGGTTCCAAGCTGGCCTGCGGCTGGCCTCCAGGCAGCAGGAGACCGAGCAGACCCAGCCCGCACGTCTTTGCAACAGCTATTTCATGGGCAACCCATTGGGACTCATCCAGCCGTTCGGATTCGAGGAGAAGGACCATCGATTTGTCGCCTAATTCCTGGGACAGCCTGGACTGGAAATTGACGCCGGGAGGGATCCGGAAATGATCGAGAAAGACATTGAACCCGGCATGGGACAGGGCGTCGAACAATTGGATCGCGAGCGCAGCGCTATCGATCTGACGATAGCTGATGAAGATGCGCGGCTGGCGTGTCGTGATATTGGCCGTCGCCATCACCGCGGGCAGCGTCTGCGCCGCATCAACCTTCCAGAAATGCGCGTTGGCGGGCGTAGCCGCAACGGGCAGGCGGCGGCTCAGCCCACCTTGACCCGACCATGGAAAGAGCGGCAGGATCGGCCAGCCGTTGTGCGCCCAGTCGGCGCTGAGCCTAACCAGCTCATCAGTAGGTAGCGAGTGATCGTCGCCTACCAGCACAAGCAACTTCTCGACGCCATGCTCATGCCGTGCATGACATTGTCCAAGATCAGGAGCCGATCCGCCGCAAGCGGCGGTCATGACCGAAGCCCCCATCGGCCCCGTCAGTTCGGCATGGAGTGCGCTGGCAATGTCATGTTGGCTGTCTATCGCTTTCCGCGATCCGTAAGCGGCCAGAACGATGAAGACAGGGTTAGCGAGCCGCAAATCCCTGTAAGCCGTGCATCGCACCCGCCCCGCACCATCCTGGTTATGGACGATGACTTCCGCTCCATCCCGCATCTTCCTCGCCCTTTCGATGCTAACGTCCCGTCAATGCACATCCCCTAGCCACGACGACAACCCCGCGGCTTCTCCAAGAAAACCGGCTATTTCACCCCATCTTTCAAGACCGGCCCTATCGAAGACCGAAGCATTGTTCGCTGTCGCCTTGATCTGCGAAAACAGGATCGCGCCCTCACCGTTCCAATCTGGCGAAACGCTACCCCGCCGTCGCGCCAAACATCATCCATTGTGGCTGGAACATCATGTTATGCGGCGCTTCTGCTTCAGCCGCATGCAGCAAGGACAAATCATATTTTGAATCGGATTTGATCACAGCCATCACATCGAATTTCACAAATTCGAAAACGCAAACGAATCAATCAATGACCTAGTATACATAGCATAAATTTCTCAATCCACCTGACAAATCACCATCAATTTTTACAATTATTTCAATAAAGTAAATAAAAATCGATTTTAACAAGCAAAATAGGCATTTTTACTTAAGAGATCAAATTTATTGCATAAATTTCGTATAATTTTCGAGAGTTAGCCAGTCGGATTAATAGAACGCTTGCCGCACAATATGCCAATCGGCGCGTCACGTGGCGAGCATGACCGTCCCGGAGACTGACGCACTCTCGCAAAATATAACCATTTTTGATCAGAAGCGGACGAACGGCGTGGACCGGAACAGCCCGCAGCCGGTTAAGGCCATCACGATCTCGAAGGATCTGGAAGTTGGCACGGCGGCAACTCCCATGCACCATTGGTGCGGGATCAAGCGCAGACGGCAGGTAGGCAATTCCTGGCCCTTGTGGCCATAATCTCGGTCCAGTTTATGATCGCCATTCCGACGACCAACCTTTGAACTGCGACGCCGCTCTTTATCAGATCGAGATATGCAATTTTCTCTGGAAGCCCTGTGCGTAGCCGCGATTAGCCTAACGGCAGTACATCAATGCACGTCACTTCAATATTCTCGTTCTACCGACCGAATTTTCCAGCCCAGTGGATCGCGTTCGTAAGGATGCGGCGATAATTTGGATCGTCGTAGCTTTCCGGCAAATGTCCGAGCGCCGAGTAGACGACACGCCCCTTGGTGGCTGGATTGGTCCAAATCACCGGATGCGATCCCATCGTCAGCTTGGCGCCGGGGTGATAGCTCGCCTCGTCGATCCGGGCGAGTATCGTCATGCCCTGCATTTTCGGGTTCGCATCGAAGGAATACCATTCATCGACGGGCGCCCAAGGCATGGTCACGCCAGCCATGACGGGATGCCGTGGTTGGTCGACGATGACTTGCGCGGATTGAAACTGATCCGTGCCTCCCGGATGCCCGATGAATTTGGCGCCGATGATCGTCCCAGTATACCAGGGCGCCTTGTGGCTGTTGTCTCCGGCCGCGTGCAGCGCCACCACGCCACCGCCGCGCGCGACGAAGCGCGCAAAGGCTGATCGCTGCGCTTCGGTCAGGAAATCGCCGCTCGCGCTGTTGAGAATGATGACGGAAAAATGCCGTAGTTGTTCGTCGTTGAAGATTGCCGCATTTTCGGTGGTGTAGCTGGCATGTCCCAGATTGGCGGCAATATCAGCCAGGACCATGTTTGAATGAGGTATATGCTCGATATGCCGCCAGCCATTGGTCTTGGACAGGATGAGCACCGCCTGTTTCAGGTTTTTCGGAAGGGTCGGGGCAGCATTATCATAGGTGGGGGCGGGCAGATGAGGGTTGGGCGCTGCCTGTGCCATGGTCAATAGCGCGATAGTCGCGAATATTCTGTACATCTTCTCTCCTTTGGCGCGCTGGCCCATGACGTTGCTTGTCGCACGCCCGGAAGCGTCGTCGGTGGCTGGACCGGCCCCTTTGCCCACGGTGGAAGGAGCAAAATGCGGCAGGTAAAACGGGCTGAACCCAGCGTGTCGAGTCAGATCACCCCAGCCTGCATCTGCTTGACCGCGTGATCGGCGGCTCGGGCGGTCATCGCCATGAAAGTCAGCGATGGATTGACGCAGGACACAGAAGCCATTTGGGCCCCATCGGTGATGAACAAATTGGCGGCGTCATGCGCCTGATTCCATTTGTTGAGCACCGACGTGGCGGGATCATGCCCCATTCGGGCGCCGCCCATTTCATGGATCGCCTCACCTGGCACATGCTTGCCGCGACCGCCGGTCACGTTCCTAAGCCCCGCCTTGCGCAGCATCAGCATGCCCTGTTCCAGCGCATCGTCCATCATCCTGATTTCATTGTCGCGGAAGCGGACGTCGAAGCGCAACAGCGGCGTGCCGAAGCGATCGGTCTTGCTGTGGTTCAGCATGACGCGATTGTCCTCATAGGGCAGGCATTCCCCAAAGGCGCCCATGGTAAAGCGCCACGGCCCATATTCGCGCATCCCGTGCTTCATGGACAGGCCAAAGCCTTCAGGCGCGGACGCCTGACGGCCAGCGCCACCCTGGAAGCCGTAGCCGCGCTTGAAGGGCAGATCCTCCGCTTCCAGATTGCGGAAGCGCGGCACATAGACGCCGCCGGGCCGTCGGCCATATTCGACAAATTCGCTCATGCCCGGAATGTCGCCCGACACGCCGACACGGAAGATATGATCCATCACCGCGCTGCCGAGCGCACCGTTGGAATGGAAATAGCTGCGTTCGCTGCCTGCCGGGCGGGAGTTGAGCAGGATGTGGAGCGAACTCATCGCTGATGCGCACAAAAAGACCATACGGGCCTGAACAACTTCCACCTGGCCAGTATTGGCGTCGACCATCCGGACACCGGTTACGCGCTTTCGGGTCGGGTCATATTCCAGGTTCGTGACCCAATTGTCCGCACGCAGCGTCAGCCGACCCGTAGCGCGGGCGGCGGGCAGGGTGACGGCCTGCGTCGAGAAATAGGCGCCGAAACTGCAGCCCCGGTCGCATTGTGCCCGCTTCTGACAGCGGGTGCGATTCTGCTCGGGCTTGTCTTGCGTGATGTTGCTGAGGCGCGCGTTGATCAGCTTGCGTCCGGGAAATTCGCTTTCCAGCCGTTCTTTCAGCCATTTTTCGGCGACGTTCATCGGAAAGGGCGGCATGAATTCACTGTCGGGAAGATAAGGCAGATTTTCCCGGGCACCCGAAACGCCGATATAATTTTCGACATAGCTGTACCAGGGCGCGACATCGTTATAGCGGATGGGCCAGTCGGTCCCCACACCCTCCTTCTTGTTGGCCTCGAAATCGGCCTGGCTCCAGCGGAAGCTCCAGCGCCCCCAGGTCAGCGACTTGCCACCGACCACTGACGGGCGAACCCAGTTGAACTTGTTGGGCGCGTCATAGTCGTAGGGGTTGAGCCGGTCGTTGATAAAGAAGGGCTGGGTGGCGGGCGAGACCCAGCCGTTGAGCGCGAAATAATCGCTCTTGGCAAGGGCAGCCGGCATCCTGCCACGCGCGGGAATGTCATAGGCCGACTTGCCGTCGAAGGGATAATCTTCCCCATGTTCGACCATGCGACCGCGATCGACCATAAGGACGCGCAGCCCCTTTTCCGTAAGCTCCTTTGCGGCCCAGCCGCCGCTGACGCCCGAACCAATGACGATAGCGTCGAAACGATCTGTTGCTGCCATGATTTTGCCCTTCCGATAAGCGTGTCGGAAATGAATGGATCCAGGATCGAAGGCGATTGCCCGCCCTATGAGGAGAAGATCCGCTTGACCTTCGCATAGGGGTAGGCCCCGTCATATTCGCCGGGGACGGGCAGATATTCGCGTTCCTGCGTGATGCCGATTTCGGACGTGTAATAGCCGGTGATGACAAGCTGGCGGAACGCCTCGAAAAAGGGAGTTCCACCTGGCAGTTCGCCGTTCATCGCAAGGGTCAGCAATGCGTCCTGCTGCGCGGCCGAGGCTTTTACGGCCGGCTTTTTATAATCGGCCATGCTGCGGGCATCGATCGCGGCCAAACCGTCGAAGATCGTTGCCCGTTCATCGGTGATCGCCCAGTCGCCCAGCATATGTTCGATATATTCGGGCACGCCTGCAGCAATGGCGCCGGGCGTATCGGATGTCGGCAGGATGCGTTCGCTCAGCGCCGTGACCAGCGCTCTTTGTGCGGGCGTGAAGATGATCTCAGGCGCGCCAGTATTGATGACCGGGTTAGGCTGGTAGGCGATGGCCCGCGCAAGCGGGGCGAAGATGTTCGCGCCCAGCGCGCCGACGATGGACGCGAGCGCCGCTCTGCGGTCCATTAACGCCCACCATCATGAAGGTCGCCGGCCGGGCGGGATTTCTCAAGTTGAGATATGGATATTGAAACCGCAGATGCAAAAATCGATAGCGCTATCATTTTGGCGCAATTTGCAGATGCACAAGAGTATCTCTTGGTCATTTTCCTCACCCATTTATATTATTAGTCGCGTAAAATAGGCATGAAATGTCACGCCAGTCAATGGGCACGGGCGCGGTGGCATTTATTCTGGTTAGCGCTATCAATATTGTTGTGCCAACTGATCTTGCGCCAGGCTGGTCGCGATGGAGGGCAACCAGGAGCACCGGCAGTGCGGGCATTGGCTGGCAATCCGACGCAGCCCTCTATTTTCCTCCATGATCGAGAAATGCACCGAGGCTATGCCGGCCGCCGGCGATAACGTCGCAAGACCAAGCTTGAGCATTGGGGCGCTCCGACAGGCGAAAACACCTTCTCGATGTCGATTAAACGGCAGCAGGTCACAATCCGCTTTACGCTTCTCAATCGAGTATCTGCCGTTTGTGCGATTTTCCCGTTGCGCATTTTCCAGGCAAGATATCCGTTAAAATCGGATGAGGATCCGTTGGAAATTGGCTGCGGTCGCGCAAAGCGAAGCCGCCATATTTTATTTCAGCGCCCAACGAACCGGTAAGAAGCCAATATTTGCTCCCGCTCCTGTAACCCGGCAGTCAGAAGGATAGCACCGCCACAACTCAAACGCGTATCCAAATGACCGAAGATGGTTAGTTCGCGATATAATAGTCCTTTGGGAAATCCTGGCCCTCATAGGCCTTGCGCATGGTCCAGGGCTGGGCCGGCACAGTCCAGTAGCTGTCGGACGCGGGCAGGCCGAGCGCCAGCAGGCTTTCCGAGGTGATATACATGCTGCCGGCGTTGGAATAGACGTCGCCCAGGCTCGGCTGGTGCCGGGCGAAACCGATGGTCAGGAAGCCATCGGCATCGAAATTGCTGGGATCCGCAAAAATGCGGCGCTGTGTCGCCATGGTCGCGGCGCGCACCTGGCCCTCAGGCAGCTTGGCATGGAGCAGCTTGCGCCAGGCAAGATAGGCGAGCGGCTGGTGAACCGCAGTGCGATAGGTGAGCGAACGGCCGACCGGCGGGAAGGCGCCGTCCGGGCCGATCATCCGCTCCAGCGCCTCACCGAAACGCTGCATCCGCTGGATCTGGATGGCAAGCCGCTCCTTGGGATCGAGCGCGTTGAAGCGCGCGTTGCAGCGCACCAGCACGTCCCAAATCTGGGTCAGCATCGGGTGGATGACATAGCTGTTATACATGTCGAAATGGAAATGCTCGCCATCGGCATACCAGCCGTCGCCGACATACCATTCGCTGAACTTGCGCAACGCCAGATCGACCCGGATCGGATCCCATTGCGCCCCGACCGACAGCAGGAACACCTCGTTCATCGCCGCAAACAGCAGCCAGTTGGTATAAGGCGGCGCGACCCGGCGCAGCCCCTGTATCTCCTTGATGATCCGGTCCTTGGTCGCCCGGTCGAGCGGATCCCACAATGTCTGCGGCGCGCGCAGCAGGGCGCTGGTGAAATAGGCGGAATCAACCAGCGGTTGTCCCTCCGCCTGCCAGAGCAGATAGTCGGGGCTCTTGGGATCCACACTATGGGCATAGCTCGCCAGCGCCTGCCCACGTAGCCGGGCGCGCAGCCGCCCTTCCGCGCCATCGGTATCGGGCAGCGCAAGCCAGGGCGCGATGCCGTCGATCAACCGGCCAAAGGCTTCCAGAAAGGCGACCTTGGGATTGCGGCCATCCCAGGTCGGGCTGAGCTCGGGCCTCCATTGCGCCTGCAACTGCCCCCTGGCCATGCGCGACAGCACGGGGCTGGCCATGCGTTCGAGCAGCGCCAGGGCATAGCTGCGGTCGTCCGCATTGGCGGCGACGGGCGCGGCCTCCCCGGCTTTAGCAAGCGAGGGCATGGCGGCGAAAGCGGCAGTGCCGGTCGCCATGCCAGTCAGGATCGCGCGACGGTCGATATGGCTGGTCATGATCAATCCTTGGGCGGGGTGAAGTCGAGGGACTGGCCGGCGACATAGGCATCCCAGGCGGCACGGGTGGAAAAGCCACCCTCCCCCTTGTTCCAGGCACTACCGGAATAATAAACGAAGGGCTGGCCCGGCTTGACCGTCAGCAATATGAGCTGATTGTCGGCATCCGCGCGGATATCGGCGATCTGCGCCGGATCGACCCGCAACGCCAGCGCCATACGGCCATGCGCGCCATCTTCCGGGCCCCACCAACTCACCAGGCCGCGGGCCCGATCTACGGTCAGGTCGCCCGCCCCCTGTCCCGTGGTGCGCTTGCCGATGCCGATGCCGACCGTCAGCGGCGTCGCCTTGTCCGATCCTATGGTCGAGACCAGCCGGGTAAAATGGGTACCGAGCGGAAGGGTGAAACGCCGCGTTTCCCATACCTTGCGATCGACATCGACTGGCCAGGGCGCATAATCGACGCTGAAGTCGGCGACCTGTCCGCCCGATTTCAAAATATGGGCACGGACATAGTTGCGCGAGGTCCACAGCTTGTTGTCATGCCAGATGCCAAGGCCGCCCGCGCCGCGCGTGGTGCCGACATTGTAGAAGTCCAGTCCCTCGCCATGATAGCCATGCTGGTCGCCGCTGCGTAGCTGGCGATCGGCGAAGGGCCAGGCCACATTCTTGCCCCAGCTGTCGATCCCCGATCCCGATGGCGGCTCGGCCGCCTCCAGCGCATGGCCGTAGATGCGATGAGCGGTCTTGTCATTTTCCCACAGCAGGTCGTCATAGCGATAGGATGCAACCAGTGCGACGGCGGCGGCCGCCTGGCTGGGCGGTGGCGGCAGGCGCTTCTCGACCGGCAGACGATCGCCCGCCCCATCGCCTTGCGCCAGAGCTGTGCCGACGCAAAGACCGATCGCCAGCAATCCGATCGACAGATACGGCCCCCGAATGCGGCGTGACCATGCTGTTGGTTGGGGGCGGTTCACCACAGGCTCCTCTCGATTATTTGTATGATAAGCTGATAAATCATCGAATCAAACTTGCCAAGCCCTTGCTCACATTGCCGCAGGCTGGCAGGCTCGAAAAAGAATATTCACTGGAACGACATCATGGCCAAAGCCGCCTCACTTGCCGACATGCTCTACACCAAGCTGGAAGAGGATATCCTGTCCGGCCGCATCCCGCCCGGATCGCGCCTGCCCGCGCAAAAGGACATTGCCGAGCAGGAAAATGTCAGCCGCACCGTGGTCCGCGAAGCGGTCGCCCGGCTGGAGGCACAGGGCTTTGCCGTCGCCCGCCAGGGATCGGGCGTGTTCGTGTCAGATGCCGCGCGCTACCGCGCCTTTCAGGTCACCAAGGATGAATTGTCCGAGCTATCGGACGTGATCAAATTGCTGGAAATGCGCCTGGCGATCGAGACCGAAATGGCCGGTCTTGCGGCTGCCCGCCGCACGAACGAAGATATTTCGGCGATGCGCGACGCACTACGCCGCATCCGCGAGGCCGAGGATCCGGCCATCGCCGCCACAGCCGACAGCCAGTTCCACATGGCGATCGCCCGCGCGACCCGGAACGATTATTACGCCCGCTTCGTCGAATTTCTGGGCGTCCGCCTGGTGCCGCCAAGCAGCCTCTACCTCAAATATCAGCCAGAAAGATCGCACGACGCCTATACCCACAAGGTCAGCGACGAGCATGACGCGGTGCTTGACGCCATCGTCCGCATGGACATCGAAAAGGCGCGCCATGCCGCCCGCCATCACATGCAGGAAAGCCTTTTGCGCCATTCCGAACTCAACGACCTGATCAGCCGGGACGAACGATCGGCTGACTAAAGTCTGACAATTGACATCCCCCTCAAAGTTGTATGATAACCTGATCAACACGATCAGAGTCGTGATGAGGGAGGCTGGATATGAACAAGGCGTTTCCGTGCGTCGCCATGTCGGTGAGCATGCTGGCCATGATTGCGGCCTCGGCCCCCGCACTGGCCCAGGCAGAACCCCAGCCAACACCCCAGACCGATGCAGCACAGGGCGAAGCCACGACTGCCGACATCGTCGTCACCGGCTTTCGCGGCAGCCTGCAAAAGGGGATCGAACTGAAGCGCGAAGCCGTGGGCGTACGCGACTCCATCGTTGCCGAGGACATCGGCAAATTCCCGGAGGCCAATGTCGCGGATTCCCTGCAGCGTATTCCGGGCGTGTTCCTCAGCCGTGACGGCGCATCGAACGAGGGTCAGCGCATCAGCATCCGCGGCCTGGGATCGGAATTCACCGTCACCACCATCAACGGCGCGCCGGTGCGCACGACATCGTCACAGAATGTCGGCAGTTCGACCCGCGACTTCAATTATGACGTCTTCCCGTCCGAACTGTTCGGCCGTGTTGATGTCTACAAGACCCCGCTCGCCAATCTGGAAGAAGGTGGCATCGGCGGCAATGTCGACCTGCAAACGCCCCGCCCCTTCGACAGCAAGGACCGGGTCATCCGCTATACCGCCCAGGCCAATTACAATACCCAGTCGAAGAAGTGGCAGCCGCGCGGATCGCTGCTGCTGAGCGACACATGGGGCGATTTCGGTGTGCTGCTGGGCGCGGCCTATGCCAAGAATGTCAATGAACGGTCCGGCTTCCAGTCGACCGGCGGTTATAACAGCTCGGTTATCGGTTCGCGTGCCTATGCCGGCCCGACCACGACCGGTGGCCCGTTCCAGTTCCAGCTCGACCTGGACAATCCGCTGGCCAATTATGGATCGCTGACCCGCGACCAGGTGGCCAACGCCTATATGCCGCGCTTCTACCGCGTCTTCACCTCGAACAATGAGCGCGAGCGGCTGGGCCTGGTCGGGTCGCTGCAATATAAGTCGGATCGGCTGGAACTGAGCGCCGACGGCATCTTCTCGCAGCTCAAGGATCAGGCGGACGAGTTCACCTTTGGCGTCGCGGTGCGCAACTCCCGCACCGTGCCGGGGTCGACCAGCGCGCCGGGCACCGGCACCAATTCGGGCCTGATCCCGCTCGACGTAAAGATCGACGAATATAATAATCTTTACGGTACGTTCGGGAACAGCAGCTTCATCAACGAGAATTTCTTCCGCAATGCCCGCACCCGCTTCAAATATGGCATCATCCGGGGCGTCTATGACTTCACCGACAATCTGAAATTGTCGGCCCAGGCCAATCTGAGCGAGAGCAACGCCCGCTACACCGCCAACCGGATCGTCAGCAACATCTATGGCGTGACCAGCACCTTCGACCCGACCGGCAATGTCACCTATCCGACCATCAGTTCGCCGGTCGATTTCACCGATCCGTCAAACTACACCACGCCGACGCTGGGCTTCTCGCTCAACCGCGAGATCGACAAGCAGAAGACGGCACGCGCCGTGCTCGACTGGTCGCTGCTGGACGATGGCGAACGCCGGTTCGCGCTCAAGATCGGCGGCAGCTACGTGAACACGGGCAAGCGCATCTCGACCCAGGACGGCAGCAGCATCGCGGCCGGCAAGCTGGCCGGCCTCGACGTCTTTTCCTACATGGATCCCTATATCCAATATGGCGCGATCCGCGACGGCGGCAATTCGGGCTATCCGTCCCAATTTGCGAGCTTCCCGCGCTCCTTCGTGATGGACTATCTCGATGCCAACGCGGCGAACGAGGCGGCCAACGTCAATCTCAACGCTGCCTTCAACGCGAAGGAAATCGTCAAGACGGCCTTCTTCGAGAGCAATTTCGCCCTGCCGCTGTTCGGCAAGGAACTGCGCGGCTATGCCGGCCTGCGCTATTCCGACACCCGCACCATCATCAACAATTATCAAAGCGCGGGCGCCGGCGTCTTCCTGCCACAGCGGCGCGAGGGCGGCTATGAAAACTGGCTGCCATCGGCCAGCCTGGCCTATGACCTGACGTCCAACCTGCTGCTGCGTGCGTCAGCCGGCAAGACGATCACCCGTGCGGCGCTGACCGCCATTGCCGGCGGCACCATCGTGCCCAATGCCTTCAATCCCGACGTCACGGTCGGCAATCCCAATTTGCGGCCCCAGGTCGCGACCCAATATGACGCCGGCGTCGAATGGTATTTCGCCCCCGGCGCACTGCTGAGCGTCGGTGCCTTCAAGAAGGACATTACCGATCGTGCAACCGCGGTGCAGGACTTCGTCACCTTCGGCTCGCTCGGCCTGCCGTCGAGCGCGTTCAACACGACCTCGCTGGGCTTCCCCGGCGGCACCATCCCGGACGATTTCCTGATCCGTCGGACCCAATATATCAACCAGGGCCAGTTGAAGCTGAAGGGGCTGGAATTTGCCTATCAGCAGAATTTCACCTTCCTGCCCAAGCCGTTCGACGGGCTTGGCTTTACCGGCAGCCTGACGCTGATCGACCAGAAGGGCGATGATTTCGTCACCACCGAAGGAACGCACGTGCCGATCTCCTTCGTGCCGGAATATAGCTACAGCGCGACGCTCTTCTACGAAAAGGGCCCGTTCGCGATCCGCGGTTCCTATAATTACCGCGCCAAGACCGGCATCACCTCGCAAAATACCGGCAACGACCAGATTCCTTATACCGCGCCGCAGGGCTTCCTCGACGGAACGATCAGCTACCGGTTCAGCGATGCGTTGGAGGTGCGCGTTGATGCGCTGAACATCACCAACGAGAATGTCTACATCTATTACCAGGATCCGGACGGACCGAAGGGCAATGGCCAGTCGCGGCGCGACAACAGCTTCTTCAACGGCACCACCATTTCGCTCGGCATTCGCGGCAAATTCTGACCCCTCCCCCCTTGGGCGCCGGGGACTGCACGCCCCGGTGCCCATCTTTTCACGAGACGATCATGACCATGCCGCACCCCGCCCCGGATAATATCGATGATGCCATTGCCGGCGCCAGCGATCGGGCCAGCCGCTATCGCTGGATGATCTGCGGCCTGCTGTTCGCGGCAACCGCGATCAACTATGTCGACCGACAGATGATCGGCGTGCTCAAGCCCGTGTTGCAGGCGGAGTTGGGTTGGCGCGAGAGCGACTATGCCAATATCGTCTTCTGGTTCCAGTGCGCCTATGCACTCGGTTTCCTGGCAATGGGCCGCTTCATGGACCGGGTCGGCGCGCGGATCGGCTATGCCGCCGCCTTCACCTTCTGGACGCTCGCCCATGCCGCCCATGGCCTGGTCAGCGGCATTGCCCAGTTTATCGCCGTCCGCTTTGCCTTGGGCATTGGCGAGGCCGGCAATTTCCCGGCCGGCCTGAAGGTCGTGGCCGAATGGTTTCCGCAGAAAGAACGGGCGTTGGCGATCGGCCTGTTCAACGCCGGCGCCAATGTCGGCGCGATCGCCACGCCGCTGATCGTGCCCGCCATCACCATCGCCTATGGCTGGCGCGCCGCCTTCATCGTCACCGGCCTCGCCAGCCTGGTCTGGGTGGCGGCCTGGCTGTTCATCTATCGCCGGCCAGAGGATCATGCGCGCGTATCCCCCGGTGAACTCGCCTACATCCGCAGCGATCCGGTGCGCGCCAGCGCGCCCATCCCTTGGTCGCGCCTGTTCACCATCCGCCAGACCTGGGCCTATGCGCTGCCCAAATTCTGCATCGATCCGATCTGGTGGATGTTCCTCTTCTGGCTGCCCGATTTCCTCGGCAAGCGTTACGGCCTCGACCTCAAGAGCTTCGGTCCGCCGCTGGTCGTCATCTATCTGATGTCGGACGCTGGTAGCGTGCTGGGCGGCTGGGCATCGTCGCGGCTGATCGCGCGGGGCTGGAGCGTCAATGCAGCACGCAAGGCGACGTTGCTGGCGTGCGCGCTGGCGGTGCTGCCGGTGGTGACCGTCCAGTCGATCGACAATCTCTGGGCGGCGGTGCTGCTGATCGGTCTTGGGACCGCCGGGCATCAGGCCTTTTCCGCCAATATCCTGACCCTGCCGTCCGACCTGTTCCCGCGCGCCGCCGTGGGATCGGTGGTCGGCATCGGCGGCACGGCCGGCGCGATCGGCGGCATGCTGATCGCCCAGTTCGTCGGCTATGTGCTGGACATGACCGGCAGCTATGCCCTGATCTTCGCCGTCGCCGGCAGCGCCTATCTGGTGGCGCTGGCGCTGCTCCACATCATCAGTCCCCGTCTCTTGCCTACTGGAGAGCTTGCATCATGACCTTCCGCTCCTTCGCGCCGATCATGCTGGCCTGCGCCATCGCCGCGCCGGCCCATGCCGCCCAGCCCGCCCGCACGCCGATCGAGGCGGCGGTGAAGCTGGCCGACTGGCAATTGGCGCGGCTCGACGATCTGTCGCACATTCCCAGCGCCACCGATGAAACGCGCAAGACGCGCGGCTGGGAACAGGCGGTGTTCTGGGTCGGCATGACCGCCCTCGCCGACGCCGGCGCACCACCCCGGATCGAGGAAGCGATCCTGGCCATGGGCCAGCGCAATGGCTGGAAGCCGGGCGACAATCTCTATTTCGCCGACGATCAGGCGATCGCCCAGGCCTATCTCTGGGCCGCAGCCCATGGCGCAGGCAAGGATGCGCTGGCGCCGACCCGCGCCGCGTTCGACACGGTGGTCGACAAGCCGGCGGTCACCACCCTTGCCTTCGCCATCCCGCCCCAGGGCTATGGCGCGACCGAATGTCTCAAGCGCTGGTGCTGGTGCGATGCGCTGTTCATGGCGCCGCCGGCCTTTGTCGAACTGTCGCGCCAGACCGGCGATGATCGATATATGCGCTTTGCGATGAAGGAATTCTGGGCAACCACCGACTTCCTCTTCGACCCTGCCGAGCATCTCTATTATCGCGACAGCCGCTTCTTCGAGCGGCGCGACGACAAGGGGCGCAAGCAGTTCTGGAGCCGGGGCAATGGCTGGGTGTTCGGCGGCATCGCCCGCGTCCTCCCGCTATTGGCGCAGGACAGCCCCGATCGCATCCGAATGGAGGCGCTGTTCAAGGAGATGGCCGCCAAGATCAAGACGCTGCAGAAGCCCGACGGCTATTGGGCACCCTCGCTGCTGGCGCCGGAAAATGCACCACCCGAAACCAGCGGCACGGCCTTTTATACTTATGGCCTTGCCTGGGGGATCAAGGCCGGGCTGCTGCCCCGCGCCGAATATGAACCGGTGGTGCGCAAGGGCTGGGCCGCGCTGCAAAAGGCGATCCAGCCCGACGGCCGACTGGGCTGGGTCCAGCAGGTTGGCGACCGGCCCGACAAGGTGGCCGCCAGCGATACCCAATATTATGGCGTCGGCGCCTTCCTGATGGCGGCGACCGCGGTGGCCGCGCTCGACGCGCAACGCTGACGCGCGGGAGGTCCAGCGGCATGTTCGAGAAAACCTATTACGCCACCCATCCCGCGATGATGGACGGCGCCAGCAATGAGGATCTGCGCGACCGGCATCTGGTATCCGGCCTGTTCCGCGCAGGGGAAATCACCCTCACCTACTCCCATGGCGAACGCTTCATCATCGGCGGCGCGGTGCCGGGCGCGGGGACGCTGGACCTGCCATGCCAGAGCGAGCCGGAAAGTGCGGCCGGCCATCCGCTGCTGGAACGGCGCGAGATGAGCGTCGTCAATATCGGCAAGGGCGACGGCACGGTCCGCGTCGATGGCACTGACCACAGGCTTGCCCGCTATGAAGCGCTCTATATCCCGATGGGATCGCAGGCGGTCAGCTTCAGCGGTGAAGGCGCGCGTTTCTATCTGCTCAGCGTCCCGGCGCATACTGCTTTCCCGCTACGCAAATTGTCGCAGACGGATAGCAACCCGATGCAGCGGGGCAGCCTGGAGACGTCCAACGAACGAACCATCTATCAGTTGATTCTGCCCCATCTGTGTCAGAGCGCGTCGCTGTGCCTGGGCCTCACCCGGCTGGAGCCCGGTAGCGTCTGGAACACCATGCCGCCCCATGTCCATGAGCGGCGATCGGAAATCTATCTCTATTTCGATCTGGAAGATGAGGATAGAATCTTCCACTATATGGGCCAGCCGGACGCATTGCGGCACATCGTGATGGAGAATGAGGAGGTTGTGATCTCGCCGCCCTGGTCAGTGCATATGGGCGCGGGCACCCGCAACTACAGCTTCATCTGGGCCATGGCCGGCGAAAATCTCGATTATGAGGACATGGACGTCCTCGATATCTGCCAGTTGAAATAAGGGGATGGGAATGCACGGACGGATCTGGACCCTGGCGGCGGTCAGCACACTGGCGCTGGCGGGCGGCGCGTTGGCGCAGGGTGGCCCGCCGCAGGTGCAGCCCGTACAGGTCGATCCCGCCCGGCCCGACTGGGAAAATCCGGCAATCTTCGCAATCGGCAAGCTGCCCGCCCGCGCCACCGCCTTTCCGTTCGAGAGCCGGGACCGCGCGCTGGCCGGCCATCGCACCCAATCGGACCGCTTCCTGTCGCTGAACGGGGAATGGAAATTCGCCTTCTCGCCCGATGCCGACACATTGCCGGCCGGGTTCGAGCAGCCGGATTTCGACGTGTCGGGCTGGAAATCGATCAAGGTGCCGGCCGACTGGCAGGCGGAGGGCTATGACCAGGCCCGCTATAATAATATCACCTACCCCTTCCCCGCCAACCGGCCGCTGATCCCTCATGCGACCAATCCGGTGGGCTCCTATCGCCGCGACATCGATCTGCCGGCGGGCTGGACCGGGCAGGATGTCGTGCTGCATATCGGGGCGGCGGGCTCGGCTTATTATGTCTGGGTCAACGGCCAGAAAGTCGGCTACTCGGAGGACAGCAAGCTGCCGTCAGAATTCGACGTCACCCGCTTCGTCCGCCCCGGCCGCAACAGCATCGCCATCCAGATATTCCGCTGGTCGGACGGCTCCTATCTGGAGGATCAGGATTTCTGGCGCGTGTCGGGCATCGAGCGCGAGGTGTTCCTGATGGCCGCGCCCAGGACGCGCATCCGCGACTTCTTCGCCCATGCCGGCTTCGACAATAAGACGGGCGCCGGCAAGCTGGCGGTCGATGTCGCGGTGACGCCGGGGGCCGCGACCAGCGCCCGCTATGTCCTGATGGACGGCGATCGCACCGTGATCGAAGGCCGCCAGCCCGTTGCCGCAGGCCAGGCCGAACGCAGCGTGACACTGACCGGCCTGGTCGACAAGGTGAAGCCATGGACGGCCGAGACGCCCAATCTCTACATGCTGCTGGTCGAACTCTATGATGCGCAGGGGCGGATCATCCAGTCCAGCTATGCGCGGATCGGCTTCCGTACCGTGGCGATGCAGAATGGCGTCGTGACAGTGAACGACAAGCCGATCACCATTCGTGGCGTCAACCGCCACGAACATGATCCCGAAACCTTCCACGTCATCTCGCTGGAATCGATGGAGCGCGACATCCAGCTGATGAAGCGCAACAATATTAATGCGATCCGTACGTCGCACTATCCCAATGATCCGCGCCTCTACGAGCTTGCCGACCGCTATGGCCTCTATGTCATGGACGAGGCGAATATCGAGAGCCACGCCTATATGGACTATGCCAACAAGCATGGCGAACGGCGCGCCGAATTCCAGATCGGCTTCGACCCGGCCTGGAAGGATGCCCATGTCAGCCGCGTAGCCAACATGGTGGAGCGCGACAAGAACCATCCCTCGATCATATTCTGGTCGCTGGGCAATGAAGCCGGGATCGGCCCCAATTTCGCCGCCGCCGCAGCCGCCGCCAAGGCGCGCGATCCCGATCGGCTGATCAGCTATCTGGGCTGGGGCACATGGGACGGGATCGGCGATCACCGCCCCAATGACTATGCCGACATCTATGCACCCATGTATGATCCGGTCGCCAAGCTGGTCGACTATGCCACCAACTGGAATTTCCGGCAGCCGATGATCCAGTGCGAATATGCCCATATGATGGGCAATTCGGGTGGCAATCTGAAGGATTATTGGGACGCGATCTACGCCCATCCCGACAAGTTGCAGGGCGGCTTCATCTGGGACTGGGTCGACCAGTCCATGTATCGCTACACCAAGGATGGGCGGCGCTATTGGGGCGATGGTGGCGAATATGGCCCCAATCCGGGTGGCGACATCGAATTTGGCGACGGCCTGCTCCAGTCCGACCGCACTCCCAATCCCGCCCTCTACGAACTGCGCAAAGTCTACGCACCGATCCAGTTCGACGGCTTCGATCCGGCGAGCGGCCGCCTGACCGTCCGCAACCGGCATGATTTCATCGACCTGTCGGGCTTCAGCTTCGACTGGGCACTGCTGGAGGATGGCGTGGAGGTTGCGCGTGGGTCGCTCGCCGCGCCCAATGTTCCCGCCCATGGGGCGGCTGCAATGACGCTGCCGATCGCAACCATGCCGCGCCGGGCCGGGTCGGAATATTTCGTGACGATCAGCGCCCGAGCCAAAGCCGGCTCAATCCCCGCCGTGGAAGCTAATGCGCTGGTCGGGTGGGAACAGTTTGCCCTGCAACAGGACACACCTGCCCTGCCCGCCGCCGCCAGCGGCTCCGTTGCTATCAGCGACAAGGGCGGCGCGATCAGCCTCAACGCCGGTGACGCAGCACTGGTGATCGACCGGGCGAGCGGCCTGGTCCGTTCCTACAGCAAGGGCGGCCGGATACTGGCACAGGGTGGCTCGCCGCATTTCTGGCGCGCGGTAACCGACAATGACATCGGCATCGGCACCGACAAGCAATTCGCAATCTGGAAGGGGATGAGCGAGCAGCGCAAGGTCAGCGCGATCCGCCTGACGCCCCAGACCGACGGCAACCGCGCCGTCGAGGTCGACTATCAACTGGGCGATGGCGCTGCCAGCTTCACCAGTATCTACCACATGGCCGGCGACGGTTCGGTGACCGTGTCCGGCAGCTTCACCCCCGTCAAACCCGACCTGCCGCCCCCCTTCCGCATCGGCCTCGCCTTCAGCCTGCCGGCCGATCTCGATATGGTCGAATGGTATGGCCGCGGCCCGCATGAAAGCTATGTCGATCGCAGGACATCGGCGCCGATCGGCCTGTGGCGCGGCGCACTGGCGGCCCAGAATCACGACTATATCCGACCGCAGGAGACCGGCAATAAGGTCGATGTCCGCTGGATGGAACTGTCAGGAGGCAACGCAGGCCTGCGCGTGCAGGGCGAGCGGCCGATGATGATGAACGCCCTCGCCTTCCCCTATGCCGATCTCGACCGGTACAAGCCGGGCACCTGGAAATCGTCGGACATCCGGCCGCGCGACCAGGGCACGCTGCTGATCGACGCGGCGCAATGGGGCGTGGGCGGCGACACCCAGTGGAGCGAGTTCGGCAAGCCCATGGCCGCCTATCGCACCACCAGCGCACCGACGCGCTTCAGCTTCCGCCTGAGCCCCTTCGCCGGCACGGGCACCACGCCCGGCAAGGCGAAGCCGGCGCGCGCAACAGGGGTTGAGTGAGAGAGGCGGTCAGGGGCGCTGGCACGACAAAGCCCGCGTGATCTGCGCGGGCTTCTAATGCGCGTGTGGTGTGTTGGCTGTTGGGGTAGGAATTGGCCCCATGACCGTCAGGTTATGAGCCTGACGAGGCTAGCGGACATAACAGAGTCAACGCGATGAATTTAGTCGACATTTTTTAGAATGACTGGCCCTTTTTACAGCCCGTTTTACACTGACTGTCGTTCTCCTCATCCGGTACCCGACTCCGCAGATAAACTTCTCATATTATCTGAAATCGTTCGGGCCAGCACCAACGAGAGTCTCGGGGTAATGGCGCAGGTCGTGTCCCACGGGGTGGTGTAGGAACCGTCGATCCGCAGTAGGATCAGGTTCGGGTCAGGCAGCCAGAGCTGGCAGGCTGACAATGGGGTTATGGCTTACCGAGCCGAGGGTTTCCAGCGTCATGTAACGGCGTGACACCGCCCACTCATCATTCTGTTCCAGCATGAGTGCTCCGACGAGGCGGACGACGGCGGCGTCATTCGGAAAGATGCCGATGACATCGGCCCTTCGCTTGATCTCCTTGTTCACCCTTTCCAGCGGGTTGGTCGACGCGATCTGCGCCCAGTGCTCCTTCGGGAAGGTCATGTAGGCAAGCACGTCCTCGCGCGATCCGGCCATCATGTCGGCCAGCTTCGGGAACTTCTCGCGCAGGGCATCGGCGACCTGTTCCCATTGCTGGTGAGCCGCTTCAGCCGTTTCCTGCGCAAAGATCGTCTTGATCATGGCGATGACTGCCGGTCGCTGCTTGGGCGCGGCATGTGCCAGCGCATTGCGCATCCAGTGGACCCGGCAGCGTTGCTGGCTCGCGGCGAACACCTTGCTGGCGGCGGCGCGCAACCCCTTGTGGTCGTCCGCGATGACCAGCTTTACCCCGCGAAGTCCCCGGTCGGCGAGCGAGCGCAGGAAGGCTTTCCAGAAGGGTTCCGCTTCTGAAGGGCCGGTGGCAACGCCCAGAACCTCGCGCCGACCATCGGTGTTGACGCCGACGGCGATTATCGCCGCCGTCGAGACGATCCGCCCGCCCTCGCGGACCTTGAGGTAGGTGGCGTCGATCCACAGGTAGGGCCACTCGCCCTCGATCGGCCGCTGCAGGAAGGCGTTCACCCGTTCGTCGATCTCGGCCACCAGACGGCTCACCTGGCTCTTCGAGACGCCGCTGGCGCCCATCGCCTTGACCAGATCGTCGACCGAGCGAGTCGAGACACCGTGGACGTAGGCTTCCTGGATCACCGCCGCCAACGCCTTCTCAGCCGTGCGGCGTGGCTCAAGGAAGCTCGGGAAGTAACTGCCCTTCCTGAGCTTGGGGATCGCCAGCTCGATCCGGCCGGCCCGAGTGTCCCAGCCCCGTTCGCGATAGCCGTTGCGGTGGTTGAGCCGCGCCGGGCTGCGACTGCCCGCAGCCGCACCCGTTCTGGCCTCAATCTCCAGATCCATCATGCGCTCGGCGGCAAATGCCAGCATATCGCGCACCAAATCGCTGTCTGCCCCTTGCTCAATCAGCTCAACAAGGGCCATTCTGTCGTCGGTCATCGTCTTCTTCTCCAGGTTCGAGTTCGCATCCGAACCCTACCAGAAGATCGACGGTGGCCACCCTCTCAGAGAAACCTTCCTACACCACCCCGTGGGACACGACCATGGCGCACAGCCTATTGAGTGCGACATTCCGAGATCCGCGCTCAACCGACCGTAGAAAAACGGATCTAGGCGGGCCTTTCAGGCGAACCCTTCTTGCGTAAAGCCATGCTCTTCTCGGATGCGCTAGATAGTTTGGCCGACCGTGATGGCAGGTGTTTGTGACACAACATCGAAATGAGGTCTAAGCGACCGCCCATCCCCGGCCCAAAGGAATGGCTTATAAATATCATTGGCCCACCCCATCAGTGCCGATGGAGTGGGCATATAGCGTATCGAGTTGCATGGCGCATTGGCTTCGCCAAATCCCTTGCCCATTCCAGACAGCTCCGGCGATTGGGCGTTCGGGCTCATCGGACGGTCAGCACATGCGTCCCTCCCGGCTGCTGGGTAAAGCCAAGCTGCCTGTCCAGGAAGCGCCCGATCACATCGATTGCCGTCAGGCTGTGCTGGCTCGGCTTGACGGTCGTGAAGCTGCCTCCACCGGCAAGTGCGAAGGGAAGCAGCAACTGGTCGGCCAGATAGGGACCGACAAAGGCATTGGACTCCAGGAACCCCGACATTCGCCCGACCGCCTTCTTGGACACACGCTCGGCTGTTACGCCCAGTTGGCCGAAGCCACTGACGATCTCGGTTCCATGCTCGAACTGCACCTCAAGCAACAGGATGTTGCCTGGCCCCTGATCCTCCGGCAGTTCGCGCACGCAGGCTTCCCGCTCCGACCAACCCAGATCCCGACGCACGATATTGATCTCGCGCTCCGCAATCTCGAACGGCAGGCCGGCAAACAGTGCCTGACCACTGACGCCGATGAGCGATCCCCGCTCCAGGCAATTGATCGGCCGCAACGGCGCCGGGCTGATGTCGACCTCGATCCGCCCTCCCCCACGCGGGTAGAAGCCATGACGGATGAGCCGCGCTTCAACCTTCGGCCCCATGCGATTGATGACTGGCAGGAAGCATTTCGCGATGAAGTCGAATGGCGGCGCCAGCATGTTGTGCGTGCCGCCCTCCAACACCAATCTTGATGGCGCATCGGCGAGCAGCAACGGCATCAACACCGTCTGCAGGACAAGCCCTGTCGATCCGGCCGTGCCGACGGCGAAGCGATACTCGCCGGGCACGACGCGTCCCGGCGTGAAGCTGAGTGCAGACGAACCGACATTGAGCCCCTCGCATTCGGCATTGCCGATGACGCGCGCGGCTTCCACCGCGGTGACATGCTGACGCATGAGCCCTGGTTTGGACCGCTTGGCGCGGACATTCTCGATCCGGACGGCTTTGCCGGTGACGAGCGAAAGCGCACACGCATTGCGCACGACCTGCCCGCCGCCTTCGCCTTCCGATCCATCAATGATGATCACAATCTTCTTCCATAGTTATAGTTGATGCTGGGCATCCACCAGAACATCCACGCTAGAGCTTTGTGGCTGCGGGAGGTGGGGATACCAAAGTCACCAAGCCCAATTTCAACTTCCGCAAAGGCAGCAGTTAACGCCCTGAGCCGATGCATGCCGACGGTCATCACCAAAGCCCCATCAGCCGGTTCCAGGAGGAGGTCCGGAAAGTCCGGGCGGTACTCGAGCCTGAGCTTTTCGAAACGTCCCTCTGTCCTGAACTTATAATTGGGCACGGACAGGATCGCCTCGGTCACTGGTGAGAGTTTGATGGTCCGGTGGCAGGCACCGCCGCCATGCATCCGATCAAGCAGATTTCTGATTGATCGGCAGCCCGCCGGATCTCCCGTGAAGTGCCAACCTGCCCACCCCTTTCTGGCGTTAGGATAGCGCCAGACGAAGAGCCGCCCCTCTTGGTGCCAGTCATTGACGTCATTGGACATGACACATTCCTCTGGAAGTGTACGCCAAAGGCTCAGCCTTTGACGCACACCACCTGTTTCAGCGTATGGACGATCTCCACCAGATCGGCCTGGGCGGCCATCACGGCTTCGATCGGCTTGTAAGCCTTGGGCGTCTCGTCGATGACGCTCTCGTCCTTGCGGCATTCGACGCCCGCCGTGTCGGTGATATGCTCATCGAGCGTCACCAGCTTCTTCGCCTGGGTACGGGACATCACGCGCCCCGCGCCATGGCTGCAACTCTCGAACGATTCTGCATTGCCGAGACCACGCACGATGAAGGATTTCGCGCCCATCGAGCCGGGAATGATGCCCATCGTGCCCTTCGCCGCGCGCACCGCGCCCTTGCGGGTCACGAGCACATTCTGGCCGAAATGATTCTCCCGCGTCACATAGTTGTGATGGCAGTTTACCGCTTCCAGCTCGGCGTCGAAAGGTTTGGCGATCTGGCCGCGCAGCGCCCGGATCACATTGGTCATCATCATCCGCCGGTTCAGCGCCGCGAAGTCCTGCGCCCACTCGACCGCCTCGACATAGTCGTCGAAATGGTCGGTCCCTTCGGGGAAATAGGCCAGATCCTCGTCGGGCAGGTTGATGAACCACTTGCGCATGTCCTGCTTGGCCAGTTCGATGAAGAAGGTGCCGATCGCATTCCCCACGCCGCGCGAACCCGAATGAAGCATGATCCACACGCGCTGCTCGGTATCGAGGCACAGCTCGATGAAGTGGTTGCCCGTCCCCAGCGTGCCCAGATGGGTAAGCTGGTTCGTGTTCTTGAAGCGCGGATATTTCGCCGTGATCCGGTCGAACCGCTCCACGAGCGTCGCCCAGGCGTCCACGATCTCGACCGGCGGGGCACCCCATGAGCCATGATCGCGCTGGCCGCGACCGACCGAACGGCCATGCGGGACCGCCTGCTCGATGGCCGATCGGATGCCCTCCAGATTGTCCGGAAGATCGCTCGCCATCAGCGAGGTGCGCGCTGCCATCATGCCGCAGCCGATGTCCACGCCCACAGCCGCCGGGATCACCGCGCCCTTGGTCGGGATCACCGAGCCTACCGTGGCGCCGATGCCGACATGCACATCCGGCATGGCCGCCACATGCTTGAAGACGAAGGGCATCTGCGCCGCCTTGCGCAGCTGCTCATGCGCCTTCTCGTCGACCGGCACGCCGCGCGTCCACAGCTTGATCGGCTTGCCGCCCTCGACATGCTGAACATCGAAATTACTCAACTGGGTCATTACGACCTCCTCATTCGCTCTGGGCGTCCGGCTTCCACCTCAGCCACATCTGGTCAGGGCGGCAGGATTTGAACCTGCGGGCTCCTGCTCAAGCATCCTGCCTTTTGGGCAGGCGCTCTGCGCAGACTGAGCTGCGCCCTGTTAATTTCCGGTCCTTGGGGCGGCCGGCCCATTCCGGCCGCCCCGGTTCCGCATGCCGACCGAGTAATCCGCCTCGGCCAACGCATATCCAGATAGCAGGAGGTGTGCCAATCTGCGGATTGGGGCGAATGAAAATCATATACTATTGATATATAGCAATTTATTTTTATAGATCGCGATTCACATCGCTTGGCGGAGATCAATTTTCCTATCGCATAGGATATACTTTTATCCTATTATATAATAATGAAACCGCTGACCGTGATCGGATTCCTGGGCTCCACGCTCGATGCGAGCAAATTCGGGCCTTCGCGCTGGAACAAGTGGCGGCCGACGGTCGCGCTCACGATGCATGAAGATTTGCGGGTCGATCGACTGGTGCTGCTCCACGGCACCGCTCACCGGCGTCTGGCCGAACATGTTGCGGAGGATATCGCCTCGGTCTCACCGGAGACCCAGGTCGACATGCGCGTGCTCGACTTCCGCGATCCGTGGGATTTCGAGGAGGTCTATGGCAAGCTGCTCGACTTCGCGCGAGCCGAGCCGTTCGATCCGGACGAGCAGGACTACCTCCTACACATCACCACCGGCACGCACGTCGCGCAGATCTGTCTCTTCCTGCTGACCGAGGCGCGCTATTTGCCGGGGCGCCTGCTCCAGACCCAGCCCGCCAAGCGCGCCGAAGATGGCGGAGCGCCCGGCCGCTGGAGCATCATCGATCTCGACCTATCGCGCTACGACAGCATCGCCACCCGCTTTGCTGTCGCGAGCGCGGAAAGCACGTCCTTCCTCAAGTCCGGGATCGACACGCGCAACGCCGCCTTCAACCGCATGATCGACGAGATCGAGCAGGTCGCGTTGCGGTCCCGTGCGCCCGTGTTGCTCATGGGGCCGACTGGCGCAGGCAAGAGCCAACTCGCACGGCGCATCTACGAGCTGAAAAAGGCCAAGCATCAAATCGCCGGATCGTTCGTGGAGGTGAATTGCGCGACACTCAAGGGCGACAGCGCCATGCCGGCATTGTTCGGCCACCGAAAGGGCGCCTTCACCGGTGCGGTCGCCGACCGGCCGGGCCTGCTCCGTTCCGCCGACAAGGGCATGCTGTTCCTCGACGAGATTGGCGAACTTGGCCTCGACGAGCAGGCTATGATCCTGCGCGCGATCGAGGACAAGCGCTTCCTTCCTGTCGGTGCAGACAAGGAGGTCGCGTCGGATTTCCAGCTGATCGCCGGCACCAACCGCGATCTGGGCGAAGCAGTGGCAGCCGGTGCGTTTCGCGACGATCTGTACGCGCGTCTCAACCTCTGGACTTTCCGCTTGCCGGGCCTCGCTGACCGGCGAGAGGATATCGAGCCCAATCTCGACTATGAACTCGATCGGTTCGCCGAGCGCGAAGGCGATCAGGCCAGCTTCAACAAGGAAGCGCGCCAGCGCTATCTGACTTTTGCGATATCCGGAGAGGCAAGCTGGCCGGGCAACTTCCGTGATCTCGCCGCCAGCATCACCCGCATGGCCACACTCAGCCCCAAGGGGCGGATCGATGTGGACTGCGTCGACAAGGAAATCGAGCGGCTGCGGCGGCTATGGTCAGGTCAGGCTGACAACGCCGCAGACATTCTGTCCGAGATATTGAGCGACGAGCAGATGGCCGAACTCGACCTGTTCGATCGCGTCCAACTCGCCGAGACGATCAGGATATGCCGCGCCAGCCGCTCGCTTTCGCAAGCAGGGCGAACTCTTTTCAACGCCTCGCGCATGCGCCGCAGCAGCTCGAATGATGCAGATCGCCTGCGAAAATATCTGGCACGGTTCGACTTGGAATGGTCGGTGGTGAACGACTTAATGTGATCGCCCCTATTCGGTCGTTCAAGCTTCTGATTGTCGTCCCTATTTACTGACGAACCGGTGCTGGCCTTTTACAGCGCTCAATGCAACAAATTGCTAATCAATCTCATTTGCGTTAACCGGTGCCAGAACCAGCCGGAGACAATCGTGAGCAGCGCAGTCGCCCCCTCTGCGATCGGCCAGCTATATGCCGACCATCATCATTGGCTGGTGCGGTGGCTGGTCGCCCGGACGCGATGCCCGCATTGGGCGTCCGATGTGTCGCAGGAAACCTTCTGCCGCCTGATCGAAAAAGGCATACCCTCGCCGTTGCGCGATGCGCGATCCTATCTCACCGTGGTCGCGCGGCGATTGCTCGTCGACGATATAAGGCGGCGCGAGCTGGAGCAGGCGCTGGTCGATGCGGCCGCCATGCTGGGCGGACAGGTGGACGAACTGACGCCCGACCGGATCGTCGAAGCCGTGCAGATGCTCGAAGGGCTGATGGCGCTGCTCACGCCGCTGCCCGCCGACGTGCGCGAAGCCTTCCTGCTGCGCCGGGTCGATGGCCTTGGCCATGCCGAGATCGCCGCGCGCCTGGGCATCAGCGACCGGACCGTCAAACGCCATGTCGCACGCGCCTATGCGCTCTGTTACACATTGGCGTTCGACGATTGAGCATGGCCGCCAGCGCCGCCCCAACGCCCGCGATGGTCAGCCGCGCCGCGCAATGGGCGGCGGAACTGGATGGCGACAATATATCCCCGGCGCAGCGCGCAGCCTGCGAATCCTGGTGCGCGCAGGACGTGCGGCACCGGCTGGCGTTCGACCGGATGCGCGCGCTCGACCAGCGTTTTGCCGATCTCGCACCGACCGAGCGGACCGCCTTGTCGAACACGGCCCGGCGCTCCGCCACATCGCGGCGCATGGGCACCGGTTTCGCCACGTTCTTGCTGATGGCCGGGACCGCCTGGCTCGCCAGCCACAGCCTGTCGGTGCGGCAATATTTTCCCGACCTGCGTACTGCGCCCGGCGACATTCGCGAAGTGGCGCTGGCGGACGGCTCGACGCTGCATGTCGATACCAACAGTGCTGTGTCGCGCAGCCTGACCGGGGAGGAACGGCGGGTCAGCCTGTTCCGCGGGCGCCTGATGGCGCAGGTCGCGCGCGATCCGGCCCGGCCCTTCATCGTCGAAACGGCCGACGGCACCGCAACGGCGCTGGGCACGCGCTTCAGCGTTGCGCGCGATGCTGACGGCACGACCGTCACCGTGATCGAATCGCGCGTGCGCGCCTGCACCACCGCGCTGGTCCGGCAGTCGTGCGTCGATCTGCGCGCCGGCGACCGCGTCCGCCTGTCGGACGGGGCGATAGAGCGGCTCCCCGCCGTTGACGTCGAACGTGCATCGGCCTGGAGCAAGGGCTGGCTGGAGGCCGACGACATGCCCCTGACCGAGGCGCTGGCGGAGCTCACCCGGTATCGCGATCGCCCGATCCGCTTTGATCCGGCGGCCCTTCGCGACATGCGCATTACCGGCAGTTACCCGCTGCGCGATAGCGACCGGGCGCTGGCCGCGATCGCCGAAACGAGCGGCTTGTGGATCAACCAATCAGGCGGCAACAGCATCATCACGCGCGATCCATGATTTTTTGCTGGGCCGCTGTCCCTTTTTGCCGCCCGCGTCCGTCCCCGTTGCGACCATCTCATACACGGGGGATTTATGACCATCATCCACGCTTCATCCCTGCGCGCATTGGCCCTGTGCCTCGCCGCCGGACAGGCCCTGCCGCTAACGGCCCAGGCACAGGCGGCCGCCACGCAGCAGTTCGACATCGCCGCCGGGCCTCTGGGCGCAGCGATCGCCCGCCTTGGTCGGCAGGCGGGCATCGTGGTGGCGGTCGATCCCGCGCTGGTACGCAACAAACAGTCGAAGGGGCTGCGCGGCGCCTATGCCACGGAGCAGGCGCTCGGCCGGTTGCTCGCGCCCGCCGGTCTGCGGGCGCAGTCGGATGGCCGGGGCGGCTATCGCGTGATCAGCGATCCGGCGACCCCTGCTGTTCCGCGCGCCAGCTATCAGGCGACATCGCTTGGCTACGCCCCCTCCTCTGCCACCGCCCCCGTCCCGCTCGACGATGGCGAGGCCGAGGCCAGCATCACCGTTGTCGGCGCTTTGACCGACGTGGAGATCGACGAGAAGCAGATCGAATTTCGCCAGGTCAACAACCTGTCAGACCTGTTCCGGCAGGTGCCCTCCGTCACGGTCGGCGGATCGCTCGGCATCGCGCAGAAAATCTATGTGCGCGGTCTGGAAGACAGCATGCTCAATGTGACGGTCGACAGCGCCCCGCAGCGCGGCACATTGTTCCACCATATTGGCCGCGTCTCGATCGAACCGGAACTGCTCAAGACGGTCGATGTGAAGGCCGGCGCGGGCGAGGCAACGTCGGGTTTCGGCGCGATCGGCGGGGCGATCCGGTTCCAGACCCGCGACGCCGACGACCTGCTGCTCCCCGGCCAGAGTCTGGGCGGCATGGCCAAGGCGGGCTGGTTTTCCAATGACGGCTATAAGCTGAGCGGCACACTCTACGCCAAGCTGGTTGGCGATGTCGGCATCATCGGATCCTACACCTATGTCGACCGCGACAATATGGAGGATGGCGCGGGCAACGAGCTTTACGGCACGGCCGCGACGCAGAATCTGGGCTTCGTCAAGGTCGGTGGCGATCTGGGCGGCGGGCACCGTTTTTCGTTGAGCTATGAGCAGCGCAACGAGAAGGCGTCCTTTGGCCAGCGCCCCAACTGGCCCGTGCTGGCTGGTGACCCACTGTTCCCAGCCAAGGGCAAGCGCCAGACCGCAACGCTCAACTATGGCTATTCACCCGCCGACGGCATCGATCTGGAGGCAACCGGCTATTGGACCCGCTCGCGATTCATCCAGGACCGGTACGATCGGTGGGGCCTCTATGGCGCGACCATCCGTTCGGCCGGTTTCGACACACGCGCGCGCTTCCGCCAGGCCGGTCATGATTTGATCGTCGGCGCGGAATATCGCGACGACAAGGTCAGCAGCGAATATCTGGAAGATGTCAGCGTTTGGGGGGATTGGGCGTGGGATGCGTCGGTCGGCCAGTTCGAGGAAAAGGGCAGTGTGTTCGCCCTTTATGCGCAGGATCACTGGAAGATCATCGATCCGCTGACGCTCAGCTATGGCCTGCGCTACGACGCCTATGATCTGACCCAGGTCACCTATCGCGACGGCACCGCCAGCGAAGGCGTCAGCTGGAACGCGGGCCTGCGCTACGAGATCCTCGACGGACTGGCGCTCAGCGGCAGCTTTGCCGAGGCGTTTCGCGGCAAGGAGATTGGCGACGCCTTCACGCTGGAGCGCCGCCCCGGCCGTATCTCGCTGCAACCGGACCTGCGCCCCGAACGGGTCGACAATATCGAGGCGGGCGCCTCCTTCGAACGAGGCGGCCTAAAATTGTCGGCGGTCTGGTACGATATGCGGATCAAGGACGTGATCCTCGACCAGATTGGCAATGGCCCCTTCCCCCAGGCGCCCAATTATCATGAGAATGTCGGGAAGTTCAAAGCCAAGGGGGTGGAACTGCGCGCCGGATATGCCTCCGGCCCCTTCTCCATCGAGGCCTACTTCAATCATTATCGCTCGCGGCTCAACGGCGACCTGATCGAGGGCTATGAGCATATCGGCCTTGGCACCTCGGTCGGCGACAATTGGAACGTGACCGCCGGCTACAAGCCCTCGCCGTCGCTGGGCTTCGAAGTCAGCGTCACCCATTATAACGACCTCAATGATATCGAAGTGCTGCAGCGCAATGTCGAGATCGGCTGGGCGGACACTACCCAGTTCGTCGACAAGCCCGGCTATACGGTGGTTGACATGTTCGGCCGCTGGCAGCCCTTCGGCACTGAGCGGCTGACCCTGTTCGCGGGGGTATAATCTGTTCGACGTCAATTATCGCGCCCATGCCAGCGTCGCCGATTACACCGCCATTCCCGATTTCGAGGGCGTGGTCGGCGTGCGCGAACCGGGGCGCGACATTCGTCTGACGGCATCCGTGCGCTTCTGACGATGCGCGGCGCGCGCCGGGTGCTTCGGCTCTGGCATCGATGCTTCGGCATCGGTGCCGGGCTATGGCTGTTGCTGCTGGCGGTGACCGGCTGCGCCATCACCTTCTATGATGAGCTCGACCGCTGGCTGAACCCGGACTGGCGCCATATCGCGCAGCCCTGGACCGACGCGCCGCAGCTGGATGCCGCCCTGGCCAACGCCGCCCGGCGCCTGCCTGCGTTCACGCCGCGACTCATCGACCTGCCGGACGCGCCATCGCACAGTATCTTGATCGTAGGCAGCCTGGCGCGACCGGGCGAAGGTCCGCGACCGGCCCAGCTTTTCGCCGATCCGCGCAACGGCCATGTCCTTGGCTGGCGGGAAGGCGGCAGGCTGGCCTTCGACCGGCACCATGTCATGGACACCCTTTATGCGCTGCACATGGACCTGATGCTCGGCGAAACAATGGCCTGGTTTCTGGGGCTGGTCGCGCTGGCATGGGTGCTCGATCATCTGCCCGCGATCATCCTTGCCATCCCGCGCCTCGGCAAATGGCGTACCGCCTTTCAGGTGCAGGGGCGCGGCTTCAACCTGCGCCGCCTGTTCGACCTGCACCGGGCGCCGGGCGTCTGGGCCTTCCCGATCACTTTGACACTGGCGATCACCGGCCTGTGCCTGAGCTGGCAGGAGGAGATGCGGTCATTGGTCAGCTTGGCCTCTCCGGTTTCGGAGCGGCTCCATTATAGTCTGCCGCCCATGTCCGGTGCTTCGCACGCCGTGCCTATCGACCCAATCCTGCAACAGATGGGCGTGCAAGGCCGGCGGATCGACATGATCCAGTTGCTCCCGCACCAGGGCCTATATGCCTTTCGCGCGCATGATCCGCGCGATCTCGACGGCATGGGGCGGCTTTGGCTCTATGTCCGTCAGCAGGATGGAAGAGCTGCCGGTGCAAGGCACGATAACGGTGTATCCGCTGGCGATCATTTCTTCGCCTGGCAATATCCGCTGCATTCCGGCAAGGCCTTTGGTCTGGCCGGCAGGATCGCCATATTTTGCGCCGGCATCGCCACGGTTCTAACCGCGATCACCGGCATTCTGCTTTTCATGTTTCGTGTCGATGGGCGTCGGCGAAGCAGAGAAAAAGGCTAACCAACTTCGACCCTTTGTCGCCGTTTGGAGGCCAATTTTCGATCTCTAGGTCCGCAAGGGCAGCCATACAATCTGCGCACTTGAAAGCAGATCGTAAGGAGACTCGCAGGTCTGATCCATCGAAAATATGATAGCTGCCCTTGCATTTCGGGTCAGCGGGAAAAATCGACGCTGGCACGACCAGTTTGGTCGTCGCGTTCTCTGTGGCCGCAGGACCACTCCAGCTTGAGGGTGAACAGCACGTCGGGCACCGCCAGCAGATAAGGTTCAGCAGCTTCATGGCCATCGGATCAAGCGCAATGAGAATGATCGTTGCTGGCGCCTGGAATATCGATCCTTCACATGCGGAATGCTGCGCAACTGTATATCGGCCGTTCGAACGTCAACAGCCGATAAGCGGATGCGACCAGATAGGATGGCAATCCGCACTAGCGTACAATATCATAGGTTTCGGTCAATTTAAGCGATGGCACCTCCTCCGAGATGTCGGCGGGATGCTTCACACCCCATGAAAAGACTGCATAGGTCTTCGACACGCTCGATTGGCGATGTGATTGGCTGACCATCAATGGTGAGGCAAGGTCGGGCCCGATAGTCAGCGAGGAACGGTGTCCCCTTGCCTGTGCCGTTATCGCTTCACGCCAGGCGATCCCCTGTTCCGGCTTTAGGTATATCGAGACGCCCTCGGCGATCATCAGCGCCGCGCGACCTTCATGCCAGGGCACATTGTCGATCCACCCGGCAACCGGTGTGCCGTCGCCAGCCAGCGACCGCACGTTGGCCAATGGCGGGACCTGGGCACGGCGCAGAGACACAACCTCGGGGAAGTCGATGTCTATCCAGTCGACGTTCCGACGTGATGTTCGGCCATCTCAGGGTTGTCCTTCTGCAAAATCTGACGGGTGCCCTTCGATCCGCCAGCTTTCCGAGCGAGCGCGCGCATTCCATAAGCTGCTGTAATGCCCGCCCGCCGCCATCAGCGCGTCGTGCGAGCCACTTTCGGCAATGCGACCTTCGCTGACGACGAGGATCTGGTCGGCGGCGCGGATGGTGCCGAGCTTGTGAGCCACGACGATCAGCGTCCTGTCCGCGACGAGGCTGGCGAGGGCCTGCTGTACCGTGCGTTCGTTAGTCGGGTCGATCGCGGCGGTCGCCTCGTCGAGCAGTGTCCGTCGTCGAAACATTTGGCACAGATGGGATCGTGGATTAGCGGAGAGCGGGCCTCGTCTGGGGCTTGATGTTAGGCGGCGAGCTTGCGGTGAAGCAAGCGGCGATGTTCGATGGTCTTTCGCTTGATGGTTTCGCGGCGCCTGATGATGGCGGGAGCCCTGCCGAAGTAGGCGTCTGCCGGGGTCACGTTGCTCAGGCTCTCGTGGTAGCGCTGGTGATTGTAGTGCTCCACGAACGCCTCGATCTGGGCCTCGAGGTCGCCGGGCAGGAAGTAATTCTCCAGCAGGATGCGGTTCTTCAAGGTCTGGTGCCAGCGCTCAATCTTGCCCTGAGTTTGCGGATGCAACGGGGCTCCGCGAACGTGGCTCATCTGCTGGGCCTCGATGTACTCGGCGAGTTCGCCCGCGATGTAGCCGGGGCCGTTGTCCGATAACAGCCGGGGCTTGTGCAGCACCGTGGCACTATCGCAACCCGAGGCCTTGAGAGCGAGGTCGAGCGTGTCGGTGACGTCCTCGGCGCGCATGTTGGTGCACAGCTTCCAGGCGATGATGTAGCGCGAATAGTCGTCGAGCACGGTCGAAAGGTACATCCAGCCCCACCCGATGATCTTGAAGTAGGTGAAGTCTGTCTGCCACATCTCGTTCGGCCGGGTGGTCTTCGTGTGGAACTGGTCGGCGGCCTTGATCACGGTATAGGCCGGACTGGTGATCAGGTCGTGCGCCTTCAACAGGCGGTAAACCGTGGCCTCCGACACGAAGTAGCGCTTCTCGTCGGTGAAGCGCACGGCCAGTTCGCGGGGGGAGAGTTCGGTCGCATCAAGCGCCATCTCGACGATCTGCTCGCGGACATCCTCGGAAATGCGGTTCCACACCCGGCCTGGCGCACAGGGGCGATCCTCCAGCGATTCGGGGCCGCCTTCGAGGAAGCGATCATACCAGCGGTAGAACGTCCGGCGGGGAATGCCGAGCTTATCCAGCGTGTGCTTGGCGGGCAGGTGCGACTGCTCGACGATCCTGATGATCTCCAGCTTTTCTGCGGCAGGGTACCTCATTCGTCGTCGCCCCCATCCGCGATCATGCTTTTTTTGAGCAGACGGTTTTCCAGCGTCAGATCGGCCACGCATTCCTTGAGGGCACGGGCTTCGCGGCGCAGGTCCTGAACCTCGCCCGTTGTCGCACTGCGGGCGGTGTCACCGGCAAGACGGCGCTTGCCGGCTTCCATGAACTCCTTCGACCAGGTGTAGTAGAGGCTCTGGGCAATGCCTTCACGCCGGCACAGTTCGGCGATGCTGTCCTCGCCGCGCAATCCGTCGAGCACGATGCGGATCTTGTCTTCGGCCGAGAAATGCCGCCGCGTCTGTCGGCGAATATCCTTCACCACGGCTTCGGCAGAGGCCTTCGTCGGCGATTTTCGCAAGGAGGGTTTGGGCTTCATCTGCGTTCCTTCGTCACTACGACGAAGCCCAAACCCTCCTTAAATCTCAACCCATAATCTGTGCCATGGGTGCTGACGCCGGACAATTGCGGCAAACAGTCGCGCCGCGCTGAAGCCAACGCCGTATGAATCGCCAACTGAAATCGAAGCATTGCCGGATTCAGTCCATCCTCCAAGCCTCAATGCCACGTCCCGCTCAACTCCCGCTTCACGAAGAGCGTCCCTAAAACTATGGCGAAAACTGTGATAACATATGCCGTCGGCTGCCGCTCCACAGGTAGTGAGGAAGCGGGAAAACCATCGTGACACTCTCCCGGAGTGCAGGCCAAAAGCGTCGATCACGATTTCCGGGAACAGGCGCTGGTCGCCAGCCTTATAAAGATTGCGCAAATAGGCCAGAATGCCAAGCCTAATGAGCATAGGATGGATCGGCACGATTCTGCGGCTCGCTGAAGTTTTGAGTCTTTTTCCTGCGGCGGGGTTCGCATGGAAATCGAAACACCAAACGCCATCAATCTGCCGCAAATCAGCCGTATGCAACTGGCATATTTCGTTGAGCCTTGCGCCGGAATAAAGCCCTATCAACGGTATCCAAAATCTACTGCGCCTCGGCAGATTGAGGCCGGAGAGCGCATATCCATTTTCATCATCTCGGCACCCTCGATAGAGGGGCGCATCAAAAATGACTTTCAGTTGAGCCGCAGAAAATGGCTTCCTCTTTTCAGCCGTTGAAGTTGGCACTGCGAGGCGCAAGCCGTTCGCGACGTTACGGGATACCCATTCCTCTCTGCATGCCCAGTTCAGGAGAGTGGAAAACTTGTTCATGTATTCATTGACGTTCGCCACCGACATTGGAGCAATGCCATGAGAAAGCGCGTGCCCTGCGGCTTCGCGCGGCGTGAGTGCCGGAAACCGCTTGTTTGCGTTCGAAGGTAGATTCTGGAGAACGGAGAGCAGATCGCGGCATGTGTCTCGCCCAATGTCCCTGACTGCTGTTTTTCCACCCAAAATTGCGGCAATCGTGGCGTAGGTCGTTCGATACACCGCCTGACTTTTCGGACTCCGGGATCGGGTCGGGTCAGTCATATAACCATCAATCGCCTGTTGGAGCGTCGGCCCGCCCACATTCGAAGCTATCGTCAGCTTCACTGTCTCTAGCTGAATCGTCGGCTCAGCCATCGGCACCTCGGGCTGGCCTTCGCTGATACGGGCACGATCGAAGTCAAGCTCAATCTCGAATGCCATCTTCCTCGCTGCCCGCAAGGCTTCTACGCGCGCTGCCGTCTTCAGTGACCGACTGAAATGCGTCTTGCCGAACAGTGTGACGAGATCGCCCGGCACCCGCACACGATATTGATAAACCGCGCCTCTTCGCCACAAGCCAGACGGCCTTTTGTGCGACACTGCTGTGTTACAGTTTCGCGGCTGTATTCTTCTTTGATTCGAGCAACTTAACCCCGTCTCGCGAACCCTGTTGTGCGACAGTCGTGTGCTACAGTTTGGGCGTGCCGATCCGGCAGACGGTTGTTTTCCAACGATTTTCCGGGAACTGGTGCGCTTACGGGACTCATATATCGTTTTTAAGCATTTGATATTGCATGAAACCTTCGTTCAGATCTCCAAAAATGCCCCCAATTCTGCCCCCAAATTTTCTATAAGCTGTTGAAGATGGGCGCGTTTGATTCCGAATTTGTGAATCAAATACGATTACTCCGACAACATCTTCCTCATAATTTGTTCGCGATCAGCTGTACCAGATCGGCGCATCTGGCCGATAGGCGAACGTCCGGATCGGAGCCGGGTCACGGGGATAGTTAACAGTCGTGCGGAGTCGGCGGCCGAGCAATTCCCGTCATTGCGAGCGTAGCGAAGCACCCCATCTCGCGCCGGTGGATTGCTTCGCTACGCTCGCAATGACGATGTTGGGCATTGACGGCTAACGACCAGAATACGTCTTTCGCCTGTCGGGTTCGCGAAGAAAGCTTCTGTCAAAACCTGCCGCTCGATCGGCCTGAAACCGTTTGACAGCAACGCGATCCTAATGCCCTCATCTAAACACAACGCCCCCACTCTGAACCGCTATCGTGTCCGCATGGGCCCCTGCGCGGATTGGCACGCAAGCGTCGCAAACGACAGGCGCTGATCAGACGGGGAACGCAATCATGGGCGATGTGGTTTGTCGAGACAAGGAGAGCTGCATGCCCAAACGCATCCTCATCACCGGTGCCAGTGTCGCCGGCAACACTATCGCTGCGGTGCTTTCCGGTCACGATTACGAGGTGGTAGTGGTCGAGCGGTCCAAGGCGTTTCGTGATGGTGGGCAAAATATTGATGTACGCGGCATCGGGCGCGAGGTGCTTCGCCGGCTAGGCCTGGAGGCGGGTGCGCTTGATCACGGCACCGGCGAGGAAGGCACGGTCTGGGTCAACGAGGACGGCAGCGAGGCAGCGCGTTTCGCAGTGGACAAGAACGGAAACGATGGTCCGACTGCGGAGATGGAGATCTTGCGCGGCGATTTGGCGCGTCTCCTGTATAACGCTGCGAAGGATCGAGCATCCTATCGGTTTGGCGACGACATCAAGGCGGTCGATGACACGCCGGATGGCGCCAGAGTCACTTTCTCCAGTGGCAAAACTGAGACCTTCGACGCGGTGATCGTCGCAGAGGGCGTCGGCTCCTCGACACGCGAACTGGTCTTCAAGGGCGAAAACGATCCGCGATGGATGGATATGACCATCGCCTATTTCACTATTCCGCGATCGGATGACGACGATCGGATGTGGCGCTGGTTCAACGCGCCGGGCAAGCGTAGCGTCTCGCTCCGCCCCGACCAGCACGGCACCACCCGTGCGATGCTGTCGCTCTCAAAGGAAGCCGAGGGCGAGCAGGACTGGGATGTCGAGCGTCAGAAGGCCTTCCTGCACGAGCGCTTTGCCGATGCTGGTTGGAAGACGCCGCGCATCCTCGCGGCCATGGATGGCACCGACGACTTTTATTTGGACGTGCTCCGGCAGGTGCGGTTGCCGCGCTGGTCGTTGGGTCGCGTAGTCCTGACCGGCGACGCCGCCTGGTGTGCCACGCCGCTCGCAGGGATCGGCACCACCCTGGCGGTCACTGGCGCCTATGTGCTGGCGCAGGAGCTCATCCGAAATACCGATATCGATGAAGCGTTTCAGGCCTATGAGGACCAGATGCGGCCTATGGTCAAGGACGGCCAAGGTGTGCCCAAGATAGCGCCCCGGCTCATGCATCCCAAGAGCCAGCTCGGCATCAGCCTGCTCCACGGCGTGCTCGGCGTCGCCAGTTCGGACCTCGTCCGCAATCTCAGCGCCAAAATTTTCAGCGGACCGGGCAAGGAAGTCGATCTGTCCCGCTACGAATGAGGCGGGCTTGGGAACGTCGCCCCGCCGCTACTCAAGGGGCGCACCGTCACCGTCATCACCAAGCATGGGAACGTCAACGGTGAGTTTCACGCCTCCGGGCGCATAGTCGATCACGGCCTTTCCGCCCGTTTCACGCGCGAGCACGCGCTCGATCAGCGTCGTGCCGAAGCCGGTGCGATCCGGCGCTGACACCGGCGGCCCTCCGGTCTCGGCCCAGTTCAGGCGCAAGCTCCTGCGACCGGCTTCGGTGCCGATTTCCCATCCGATCTGGACCGAGCCCCCCTCCACCGACAACGCGCCATATTTCGCAGCGTTAGTCGCCATCTCGTGCATTCCGAGCGCCAGCGAAGTCGCGATCCTCGGAGGAAGTTGGACATTCGGCCCTGCAAGCCAGAACTGCAGCCCATCATCTGCTCCGAACGGCGCCAGCGTCCGCCCCAGGAGATCGCGAAGCGACGCGCCTTCCCAGCTCTGCTGGACGAGCAAGTCATTGGCGGCCGCCATCGCGAACACGCGCGCCTGCAGCGCTTCCCCCGCCTCCTCGAGTGAGGTTGCCCGACGCAGAGTCTGCGAGATAACCGCCTGGATCATTGCGAGGCTGTTCTTCACCCGGTGGCTGAGTTCACCGGCGAGGAGCGCGCGATGTTCCTCCGCGCGCTTGCGATCGGTGATGTCCTGCGACACGCCGACCATCGATAGCGGCGTACCATCGGCGCGGTAGTTGGCTTGCCCCCTGATCTGCACCCAACGTTCCTCGCCGCCAGGTGTCAGCAGACGATATTCGACGTCGAGCAGCGTGCCCTTCGCGATCGCAGTCGTGACCGCCTGGTCGCGCATCGCACGGTCGTCGGGATGCACCGCTTCCATCAGGTCTTCGTAGGTGAATGGCTCGTCGACGGGCCTGCCGAAATTCTCCTTACACCCTTCCGATGCGATCATGCGCTGCGACTGGATGTCGAGGCTCCACGATCCCATCTGCCCGGCCTTAAGGGCGAAGCGCAGCCGCTGTTCGCTCGCGATCAGCTCGGCATCGCGCCGCGCGACCTCAGATTCCAGATCGACGCGCTCGCGTTCGAGCCGTGACAGGCGCTCCCGCTCCAGCGTCACATCGAATTGCGATGCAAAGAAATAGGAAAGTTGGCCTTCGCCGTCGAAGACCGGTGACACCAGCACCCGATTCCAGAAGGTTGTGCCGTCCTTCTTGTAGTTGAGCAGGTCCAGCTCGATCAGCGTTTTGGCGGCGATCGCGTCGCGCAGCCGCGCGACATCGTTCCGGTCGGTGTCCGGGCCTTGGAGAAACCGGCAATTGCGGCCGATGATCTCCTGATGAGCGTAGCCGGTAAGTCGCGAAAAAGCTTCGTTAACGAAGACGATCGGATTGTCGGCCTGGTTCGGATCGGTGATGAGCATCGGCATCCGCGTGGCGCGAACCGCCGAGGAAAATGGGTCGGGACCACTTCCTTTCCGGGCAAGCTCGAAAAGAATGCGAGCGTCTTCGTCAGTATCTTTCAAGGATCGTTCCAGCCATGACACCAATTTTCCCGCAATTGGCCGAGGAGGTATAGGCGGAACGAAGTGTGAACGCTATTCCCTTTCGCTCGGTGGAGGAGATCGCGGACCTTCGCAATTACGCGCATTGAATGTGTGAGCTAACGCAGTCTCCAAGAAGGTGCGCTAGAGACGAGATGCGTCAGGCGCTGGATTGGCCGGGAGTGTGATGCCGAGGCGGGCTTGCAGGCCATTTGTCATCGACGATCGAGTCTAGCAGGTCGAAATCCTGCATCGACAAGGATAGCCGCAACTCCTCGCAGTCGAACTGGACGGCGTCGGCTGGTACGGCGCGCAGCGTCTCCTTCACACCACCGACGCCGCCGCTCGACACGACCACATAACTGACCGTGCCGGTCCCGCATTCGAGCAGGGCTTCGACCGATTTGCCGATATGCCGTCCTTCGCGCGATAGCACGCGCATGCCGGCAAAGCCGGTGGCAGTGAACAGGGTTGGCGAACCCGAACGTCGGCTCGCCGTCTGCGCCGCCTTGCCGCCATCTTCATAGACGCGCTGGCGACCAAGCCAGCGCCAGATTCCGACGCCGTTGACGAGCGTAAGGAAGGCGTTGGTACCGACGAGGTTGGTCTGGCCGCTCGATAGACCAACGATCGACCAGCCGACAGACCCGATCGTAAAGACCACGAAACCCCATCCGGTGATCCGTGCACCGAGATTGGCGGCGGTCATCATCGCGGCGATCATGGTGGCGGCGGGGGCCACCCCCCCAGCCAGGTCAGCGATCATTGGGGCTCCTCCACATCGAAGCGAGTTTGACCTCGATTGCTATGCGGCCACGTCCTTCGCCTTGGCGCTTAGCCGCTCGTGCAGGAAGGCGAGCACGACAGCCTCTTCCGGGCGCAGGTGCGCAAGATCCCCGCGCAGTTCCTTGGACGCCTCGTCGCGTGCCTCCAGCACCAACGCGTCGCTGAGGTAACTTTCGAACACTTCGGGATGGATATAGCATTTACGGCAGACTGTCGGGGTGTTGCCGAGTCGTGCCGAGACCGCTTCGATAGCCTCGCGGACGTTGCGCTTGGCTGCTGCGGCACTATCGACCTTCTCATATTCGGAAAGCGCGATGGCGGCGAGGACGGTGCCGCTCCACGTCCGGAAATCCTTGGCGGTGATGGCCGTGCCCGAGATTTCCTTGAGATAGGCGTTGATGTCGCCCGAACTGACCTCGCGCTGAGCGCCATCTTCATCAAGATATTGGAACAGATGCTGGCCTGGCAGGTCCTGGCTCGCCTTGACGATCCGGGCGATACGGCGATCGCGGATGCTGAGCCGCCACTGCTTGCCGCTCTTGCCCTTGAAGTTGAAGCGCAGCTCAGCACCTTCGACCGCGACGTGCCGGTCCTTGAGCGTCGTCAGGCCGTAACTCTTGTTCTGCTTCGCATAATCGGCATTGCCGACGCGGATCATGGTTGTTTCCAGCAGGCGAACGATCGTCGCGAGCACTTTCTCGCGCGGCAGACCGCGCAGGCCCAAATGCTCGTCGATTTTGGCGCGAATCGCCGGCAGCGCCTTTGCGAATTCGAGCATATGCTCGTACTTCGTGCCGTCACGCACTTCGCGAAATCGCGCATGATAGCGATACTGCTTCCGCCCCTTGGCATCCCGGCCGGTCGCCTGAATATGCCCGTCCTCGCCAGCGCAGATCCACACATCGGTATAAGCGGGCGGGATGGCAAGCTTGCGGATGCGATCAAGCGTGTTGCGATCGCGCAACGGCTTTCCGCCCTGGTCGACGTAGCGGAAGCTCTTACCATGCCTAAGCCTCGTGATGCCCGGTTCGTTGTCGTTGACATAGGTCAGCCCGGCGCTCTCGGCGGCCTCTTGCGGGTGGACAACGGAGCCGCTTTCGCTGTCGGCTATGATCGGTTGTGATGCCATCACCGCAAAATCTCAAATGGCGGCAGGTAGTTCCCCCACGACAATTTTAGGCTTCTGGTGCTTTTGCGTCGCTTGGATCGGCACCGTCCCCGACATTGGGCGTTCTGTGAAAGATGAACCTGGTCATTCGGGAGCGAGTGCGATGAAAGAAGACAATCTGGCCGGCGAGGGGCGCGACATCGTCGGTCAAGTTAAGGAGATGGCTGGCAACGTGACAGGCGATCGTTCGCTGCAGCATGAGGGCCTTGCCGATCAATTAAGCGGCAAGGTGCAGAAGGTGGTCGTTGCAGCTAAGGACGTGATCGCTGCCGACGGCGTACCGCTGCTCGACAAGGCGCGGCGCTTCACCCGCGAGCGACCGTTGGCGTCAGCTGCGCTGGCGGGCGTCATCGGTCTCGCATTGCTCAACACGCTGCGCGGCAAACGCTGATCCGGGAGCTCCCGAAATGGCGTTCAACAAGGACACGGCAAAACTCGCCAAGGCGAACAGCTTTTCCCGGAAGGAAGTCTATCTCGACAAGAATATCCAGATCGTCCTGATGAGCCTCAAGCCGGGCGAGTATATCGGCGAGGAAACTCACCGCGCCGATTAGACGACCTATTTCGTCGAGGGACCGGCAGCGCGGTGATCGACGGACGCAGCAATAAGGTCACCGCCGACCACATGATCGTCATCGCGCACGGCGTCTAGCACAAGACCAAGGCCGATGCGGAGGCGGCCGAAGAAGGCGTGGTGACCAAGATTGTCAAAGTGGCGGAGGAAAAGCTGACCGGGGCGGCGCCTGCAAAGCCGAAGCACTAGCCGGCGGCCAAGCGCTCGTAAGCAACGGCAAGCTTGACATCAACGCCGCTACCGCCGAACAAATCGACGCGGTGCTTGCGCTGGCGGGGCACGGCTTCGAAATCGTTCGCTATCGGGAAGAGCGCGGCAGGTTCGACGCCCTGCGGCAGCTCGACGAGGTGCCGGGCCTCGCAGGTAAGCTCGACGACGCCGATCGTGCGCTGCTTACGGTCTGAACCGGAGGGCGCGCTTCTGGCTTGGGGAGGCGTCCAGCATTTGCTGCGGCTTTGGAATGGATCCGTGCCAGTACTGCGGTCGGAAGCATGGTGTGTTCGCGATCTCAAATTGCGCTCGACGATCTTCGTCCATTCGGACCAGTCGAGCCATCCGCCGCCCGTCAGCCTGCCGAGCGCATTGGCCTCACTCGCACGGCGGACCGTTTCCTGGGCGGCGGAGGTAGTTTTTTGCGACACTCCCAACGCGCTCGTCTTCTCAGTGACCATGCGGCTAAGCTCTCTATGATTGAAAGTGAATGGGTTGGTCCATGCGGCCGTGATCATCGTCATGCGCGCGTCGACAACTGAGCATGCGCTTGTCATCGTTTCCGCCCAATCGCTGGCCAATCGCGCGGTTGTGAGCGGCCACATCCACAACGCCATCACCCGGGTTCAGTTGTTCAATCGATAAGGGAATGTCCGGCAATGGCCAATTGGCCCAAGGATTCCGAACAAGACGCGCCAAGCGTCTCCATGGGCGACAGTTACTCATATGATCGAAGGCTAGGACCGCGCAGGCTCCACGCATTCCCGCTCGGCGCCCATCGTGCAGCACCCCGTTATTGTCCCGGCCGCTCTCCGATGTGCCTCCGTCTCGCGGTGATGTCCGGCTCACCAAGGCATGCAATGACGCGGCCCAGCGCTGGGATGCGCGGCAGAACGTCGAAACTTATGGCTATTGCCCGCCGCTCGATTAAGCCGAGTCAATCAGGCGTCGGTAAGCGGACCTCGAAAGTGCTGCCCTCGTTCGGAGCGCTGCGCGCGAGCGCGATCGTGCCACCGTGAAGATCGACAAGCTGCCGGACCAGCGCCAGACCTATGCCCAGACCGTCCTGGGTGCTCCGTTCCACCTGCTCGAAGATCTCGAAAATCCGGCCTTGCTGCTCAGGTGCAATGCCGATTCCATTGTCGTTGACCTCCATGATAGCCCAGTCGCCCTCTTGCCGAAGCACAAGGCCGATTTCGCCGCCGGGAGGAGTGTATTTCGCTGCATTCCCGAGTAGATTGCCGATGATCTGGGCAACACGAGCCGGGTCGGCTTCCAGCCAGATCGGTTCAGACGTTATGGTTAGCTGGAGAGAATGCCGGCCAGCCTCTATCGCGGGCTGTGCCGTCTCGACCGCGAAAGCGATCACCTCCTGGAGATGAACCTGCTCCTTCTTCAGCGAAATCTTGCCCTGGTCGATACGGGCGATGTCGAGCAGGTCTTCGATGAGACGGGTCATATGTTTGAGACTGCGATCCATGCCGGTGCGGATCTTGTGCGCGGCGTCGGTTCCCTCCCGTTTTTCCAGAAGCTGCACGCCGGCGGCAAGCGCCGCGATTGGGTTGCGCAGTTCGTGACCGAGAACGGCAAGGAAGCGGTTCTTCTGCCGATGGGCGCTCTGGAGGGCTTCCGTAAGCACGGAGAGCTCATCCCGCTGGGCCGCGAGTGCATCGCGCTGCGCGACGATCTGCCGCCGCTGGTCGTATAGGTCGAGGAAGACTTTGGCCTTGGACCGCAGGATGTCGGCCTCGATCGGCTTCTGGATGAAATCGACGGCGCCGGCTTCATAGCCACGGAAACGCCGCGACACGCCCGCGGTGCCGGCGGTAACGAAGATGATCGGGATATGCCGCGAGCGATCGTTGGCGCGCATGATCTCGGCGAGTTCGAAGCCGTCGATGCCGGGCATCTGGACATCGAGGAGAGCGAGGGCATAGTCATGGACCAGCATGAGCTCGAGAGCTTCCTCGCCGCTGCGCGCCGTGTGGAGGTCCAGCCCCTCGCGCTTGAGCAGCGAAACCAGCGCAAGCAGGTTTTCTTCGAGATCATCGACCAGCAGGAACCGGATGGGGTGGTCGAGTGGCGTCATTGCGCTGCGGTCTCTTTCAGGAAGTTGGAGATCTGGTCGAGCGTCATGACTTCTGCCGTCGGGCATGCCGCGAGCGCGGCAGCGGGCATGATCGGCACTTCGGCGCTGGCGGGATCTTCGACGATCGCGGTCCCGCCTGCAAGTCCGACCGCTTTCAGCCCGGCGGCGCCGTCATGATTGGCGCCGGTCAGCACGATTCCTGTTAGCCCCGGCCCAAATGCGTCGGCGGCGGTCTCGAACAGCGCGTCGATCGCTGGTCGCGAATGATTGATGGCCTCGTCGGACGACAATGCGAGGGAGTTCTCGGTCTCGACCAGCAGATGATAATTGGGCGGAGCGAGATAGATGATGCCATTGGCGAGCGGTTCCTTGTCTTCGGCCTCCTTGACCGGGAGCGGGCACTTCTTGGCGAAGAGTTCGACCAGCGCGTTGGGCTTGCGGGGCGGCACGTGCACGACGACGAGGACCGGCATCGAAAGCGCTTCCGGCAATCGGGGCAGGATACGGGAAAGGGCCTGGACGCCTCCCGCCGATGTGCCGATGATGATCGCCCTTTCGCTCATGGCTCGTTCCTCTGGTAGATCTTCTCGGACGCGACGAATTCGCTGAAGGCGCTCGCATGATCGGAAAAGCGCAGGCTCTCTTTCGCGCCGATGCCCAGGAAGCCCTTTCGTGCGAGGGATTCCCGGAAAAGTCCCACCGCCCGATCCTGCAACACGCGGTCGAAATAGATCAGGACATTGCGGCAGGAGATCAGGTGCATCTCGCCGAACACGGCGTCGGTGACGAGGCTATGATCAGAGAAGACGACCTGGCTGCGCAGGGATTTGTCGAACGCCGCGCGGCCATAGTCCGCGGTATAATAATCCGAGAGCGATGAGTGCCCGCCCGATTTCTGGTGATTTTCGGTGTAGGTGCGGATCAGGTCGAGCGGATAGACGCCCGCCTCCGCCGCCTTCAGCGCCGCGGGATTGATGTCGGTCGCATAGAACAGGGTCTTGTCGGCAAGCCCCTCTTCGCGAAACAGGATGGAGAGGGAATAGACCTCTTCGCCGTTACTGCATCCCGCCACCCAGACCTTGAGCGAGGGATAGGTGCGGAGGTGCGGGATCACTTTCTCGCGCAGCGCACGGAAATAGGAAGGATCGCGAAACATCTCGCTGACCTGCACCGTCAGATAGTTGAGCAGCCGCGGGAGCATCGTCTCGTCGTGGAGGAGATCCGCCTGCATGGCCGAGAAGCTGGCATAGCCGAGTTGCCCGCGGGCCTGGACGAGGCGCCGTTTGATCGAGGCGCGGGCATAGTGCCTGAAGTCGTAATGATATTGCTGGAAGAGTGCCTCCAGCAACAGCTGGATTTCTATGTCCTCGACGGTTTCGCGCATCAGCGGGGCATCCACACGCGAACCAGCGACAACAGTTTGTCGACATCGATGGGTTTGGCCATGTAATCGTTGGCGCCGGCTTCGAGGCACTTCTTCTGGTCGTCGGGCATGGCCTTGGCGGTCAGCATGACGATCGGCAGCTTGGACCAGCGCGCGTCGTTGCGGATCGCGCTGGTGGCGGTGAGCCCGTCCATCACCGGCATCATCACGTCCATGAGAACGAGGTCGATCGTCTTGGCGGGATCGTCACCGGCGGCTTCGAGCGCATCGAGCGCCTCCTGTCCGTTGCGCGCGATCTGGGTGAGGGCGCCGCGCGGTTCGAGCACGCTGGTGAGGGAATAGACGTTGCGGACGTCGTCCTCGACGATGAGGATTCGCCGCCCTTCGAGCGCGGCGTCGCGGTGCCGCGCCTTCTCGATCATCTTGCGCTGTTCGGGCGGCAGTTCGGAAACCACCTGGTGCAGGAACAGGGAGACTTCGTCGAGCAGGCGCTCGGGCGACTTGGCACCCTTGATGATGATCGAACTCGAATAGCGGCGAAGGCGCTGTTCCTCATCCGCCGAGAGATCGCGGCCGGTATAGACGATCACCGGCGGGAAACTGTGGTCGCCATCCTCGCTCAGGGTCTCGAGCAGCGAGAAGCCCGATGCGTCGGGCAGCGAGAGATCCAGGACCATGCAGTCGTAGGTTTGCTGGCGTAGCTCCTCGAGGCATTCGGCGGCGGTGCCGACACCGACGGTTTCGACATCCTGCGTCTGCAGCAGCTTGGCGACCGCGTCGCGCTGAACCTCGTCGTCCTCGACGATCAGGAGCCGGCGCATGCGGGAGGCGAGCTTGGCCTGAAGACTTTCAAGGACTTCGGCAAGCTGTGCGCGCTTTGCGGGCTTGAGAAGATAGCCCACAGCTCCCAGCGCCAGGGCAGTCTGGCTGTGGTCGGCCGCCGAGATGACGTGGATCGGGATGTGGCGGGTTTCGTCATCATGCTTCAGTCGATCGAGCACGGTGAGGCCCGACTGATCTGGCAACCCCAGGTCGAGAATGACGGCGCTCGGACGGAATTCGCGGGCAAGGTCGACGGCTTCCTGGCCGGTGGCCGCGACGATGCACTGGAAGCCCATCTCGCGCGAGAGATCGCATACGATCGACGCGAAAACCTCGTCGTCTTCGATGATCAGTAGCACCCGCTTCCCTTCCGCAAGTGCGCCGCGATCATCTTCTATGCTCCAGGGCGAAACCCTTGGGGATGGATCGCTGAACGTCGCGGCCGGCGCGACCGCTTCCGCCGCGGACGCTGGCGCGTTCTTGCGTGCCGGAACAAGCGCAGGATCATAGGCGAGGGGAATGGTGACGGTGAATTGGCTTCCCTCGCCGACCTTGCTCTCGAGCGTGATGGAGCCGCCTAGCAAGCGAGCGAGTTCGCGCGAAATCGACAAGCCGAGCCCAGTCCCGCCGTACTTGCGGCTGATCGTGCCGTCGGCTTGGTGGAACGCCTCGAAAATATTGGCTTGTTGCTCCGGCGAGATCCCGATGCCCGTGTCCGTGACGGCCAGCGCGAGCTTGTCGTCGCCAACGCGCGAAACGGCGAGCCGAACGCTGCCTCGTTCGGTGAATTTTAGTGCGTTCGACAGGAGGTTCTTGAGAATCTGTTCCAGGCGCAAGCGATCGGTCTCGATCGTCCGTGGGAGGTCGCTGGAAAGTTCGATCTGCAGGGTAAGGCCGCGCTCGTTGGCGATTGGCTGGAAAACCTTTTGCAGGTCGCCGGTTAGACGGTCGAGAGGGATCGGTGCCGGCTGGATCTCGACATGACCCGCTTCGATTTTCGAGAGGTCGAGGATGTCGTTGATCAAGGTCAGCAGGTCGTTGCCCGAGGACTCGATAGTCCGGGCGAACTTGATCTGGTCGGCCGAGAGATTGCCGTCGGCATTGTCGCCGAGCAGCTTCGAGAGGATCAGCAGCGAGTTGAGCGGCGTGCGCAGCTCGTGGCTCATATTGGCCAGGAAATCCGACTTGTACTGGCTCGCCTGTTCGAGCTCTCGGGCTTTCAACTGCAAGGAAGCGCCCGCGCGTTCCAGTTCGTCGCGCTGCGCCTCCAACGTCTGCGTTTGTTCCTCCAGCTGGCTGTTCGTTTGCTCGAGTTCGACCTGTTGCAGTTCGAGGCGCGCCTGCGATTCCTTGAGCGCGGTGCCCTGTTCCTCCAGTTCCTCGTTTGATACGCGCAGTTCCTCGCTCTGCGCCTGGAGTTCGCCTGCCTGACGCTGAGTTTCCTCCAGGGCGTCCTGAAGCCGCGATCGGAATCGCGCGGAGCGCAGGGCGATTCCGATCGATGCCGCCGATTGTTCGAGCAATTCGACGACGAGGTCATCCACGGGCTCGAAGAAACCGAGTTCAAGCACGGCATTTACCGCATCGTCGGCTTTTGCAGGTGCAATCACTAGATGGCGTGGGACGTCTCGACCGAGCGCCGATCCGATGGTTAGATAGCCTGGTGGAACATCGTTGAAAGCCATCAACCTCCCTTCGGCTGCGACCCGGCCCATAAGACCCTCGTTCAGCGCGAAGGCCTCTGGCATCGGGGCGTCGCCGGGGACACCGATTGTACCATCGCGGTGGAAGCGGCCCGCTTCTCCTTTGTAGAGCGCACCGGCCTGGGCACCTGTCTTATCGCAGAGAAAGGCGAGAACCGCCTCGGCGAGTTCCGTGATCGTCTTGTCGCCGCGCATGGCGTTGGCGAGACCGACCTGCCCTGTCTGCAGCCATTGCTGGCGGGTGCGGGCGCGGCTGCTGCGTATCAGCAGCACGAAAATCGCGATTGTAAGGATGCTGCCGATGAGGCTGGTCATGATCGCGCCTGTCATCGCGGTCCTGGACGCCAAACCCATATCTTCCATGTGCGACGTCCGTAGCCTTAGTTCCTCGCGCGCCATCGTCTCGAGCTGCGACCGAATGGCGTCCATCTCCGTTTTGCCGCGATCGGTCGCCACCACGGCGAGCGCCGCAGCGAAGCCCTCATTTCGCCTCAATTCTATCGTCGCGCTAAGTTCGCTGAGCTTCGCGTCAACGTGGTGTCGCAGGACGGCCAGGTTCTCGCGTTGAACCGGGTTGTCCCGGGTCAAAGCCGCCAGGGCATTCATGCGCTGGCTGGTGCTCGCGGCTGCGGCTGTGTAGGGTTCCAGATAGCGATTATTGCCCGTGAGCAAATACCCTCGCTGGCCAGTCTCGGCGTCCTGGGCTGCCGAGCGGAGGCCTTGCAGTGCAAGTATGACCTCGTGGGTATGTCGAATGGCGCCGTCGCTTTCGCGAATGTTCTGGATGTTCAGATAGGCCAAGGCCCCGCTGACAAGAAAAAAGACTAGGCCGGCAATCAGCCCGACAATGGACCACCGATCTGCTGGACTGCGTGAGCTGGAGGCTATAGCTGAATTCTTCACTGAATTGGATCTCGCGAGAACGGGCCTCCTGCCTAGCGACCTGTGCAGCTAAGACGCAAGGGGGCACGCAGAGAGCGCCGAACCGGGAGCGACCGGCGGACTTGTCGTTAATGCCAAGCGGGTCAGGATTTGATCGGTTTCCTATCCTAAAGCCGCGCGTTTCCCTGTCAGCGCCTGATCGCCGGGCGGATGCGCCGCGCTTAAGCGGCATAGTCGATCGAGAACAGCCCTCATTACGGCGCATAACGAGAAGGCGTCGCAGCACATGGTCGACATCGCGCAGAGCGAAATCCGAATTGCAGGCAATTGCAACGATATCCCCCTCGATCAGATCATGCTTGAGATCCAGACCCGGCTCGACCGCGCCAGATCAGGGCAAACGTAGACATTCTTTAGGGAAAGCATCCTTTAGGGAAAGCATCCGTTTTTTTGTGGGGGGACCGCAAACCGGTTCGTCCGCTCCTGTCGAGCAGGACATAGCTTCAAGATCGGCTTTTCATTCGCTCAATATAACGGTCAGGCGCATGTAGGCGCCAGACCCAGTGCACACCACCAGACTTTGTGACAGACATGGCCCATATCCTAGTTGTCGACGAGGAAAGCCTGCTTCTCATGCTGCTCGCCGACATTCTTGGGGATTAATGTTACGATGTCGAAACAGTTTGAAATGGCGCTGAGGCTTTAGCCTGCGCCAGAGCATGTGCACCGTCTTTTGATCATCACTGATTTCATGATGCCGGTCATGACCGGCCTTGATCTCGCCAGCGCGGTTCGCGCCGAAGGACAGATTTGCGATGTGCCGATCATCTTGGTGAGCGGCGCACAAGCCCAGATCGGCCGTAGCCACCCCGATCTTTTTCAGGCTGTCGTCGACAAGCCCTACAACGATCAAACGCTGCTGACCGAGGTCCGCCGCCTTATGGCAAATTGCTAAAATTCGGAGAGCTTCGAGCTTTCGCTTTACCCGGCGGGCGGGAACTGTAGGAACATAACACGACCGCTCAGGAGATACCGACCAATGCAGCAAGCACACCGTCTAGCGAGCGGGATAGACGGCCTAGACCAGATTTTGGCGGGCGGTTTCATCTCCGGCGCCTCCTACATCATCCAGGGGCAGCCGGGCGCGGGCAAGACAATCCTTTCCAACCAGATCGCCTTCGCGCATGTCGCGGGGGGAGGGCGAGTGCTCTATGTGACACTCCTGTCCGAAAGCCATGAGCGGCTGTTCCAGACAATGGATCCGCTGGGTTTTTTCGATCGCTCGCAATTGGGCGCGGCGATTACCTATATCAGCGTCTTCCAGACTTTGCGCGACGAAGGGCTCGATGCTGTCGTCAAGATGCTGCGCAAAGAAACCAAACGCCAAGATGCCACCCTACTCGTGTTTGACGGCCTGCTTAACGCACGGGACCGCGCCGACACGGACTTCGACGTCAAGACCTTTGTCGCGGAGGTGCAGGGGCAGGCTGCCTTCGTTGGATGTACAGTGCTTTTCCTCACCAGTTCCAGCGTGACCGATCTCAATCCCGAACATACGATGGTTGATGGCGTGATCGATCTCACCGATACGCTTGCCGGCGTCCGCACCGTGCGCGAGCTGCAGGTCCGCAAGTCGCGCGGCAGCCAGGCGCTGGGGGGCCTGCATAAATTCGAAATCAGTGATGCGGGCATCACCGTCTATCCCCGGATCGAGTCTCTGCCGACACGGGCTGAGGCCAGCGTACGGGCCGAGAGCAAGCTCAGCATCGGTGTTCCTGGGCTTGATGCGATGCTGGGCGGCGGCCTTCCTGAAGGGTCGATCACCTTGCTGGCCGGGCCTTCCGGCAGTGGCAAGACGACCCTGGGGATTCATTTTCTGTCGCGAGCAAGCGATGCTGAACCCGCGCTTCATTTCGGTTTCTTCGAAACGCCTGATCGCTTGCGCAAGAAAGCGGCGGCTCTCGGCATTCGCCTGGCCGATCAGGAACGCCGGGTGCTAACAATCGAACGCATGCCGCTCGCGGACAATATCCTGGACAAGCTGGCCCATCAGTTGCTTGCCCAGGTACGCTCGCTCGGTATCAAGAGGCTGTTCATCGATGGCTTCGGCGGCTTCGAACGCGCGGCTGTTAACCGCCCGCGGCTTATTGAGTTTTTCGCCTGTCTGATGGATCAACTCAGGGCGGACGGCGTTACCACATTGGCGACATGGGAAATCCGCGAACTTGTCGGTTCCGACGTCGCGGCACCAGCCAGGGAAATTTCCGCCATTCTCGATAATATGATCCTCCTGCGGCTCTTTGAGGAGGATAACCAGCTCATCAGGGCTGTTTCCGTCCAGAAAATGCGCGACAGCCATTTCGACACCTCGGTCCACGCCGTGGATTTCGCTCCTAACGGGCTGGTGCTCGGCGAGGCGCTCAGTGCCCGCCAGGTGCCCCCCCATCCTCAACAATAAGCGGCGCATAGCCGTGGGGATGGACCCGGGGAGAGATTAGAACATGGCGTATATCCTCGTAGTGGACGATGAATTTCTCCTCGCCATGATGCTTACCGATATGTTGGAGGACGAAGGGTACGAGGTGGACACCGTTTCCAACGGCGAGGCCGCACTCGCTGCTGTGCGCAAAAGGCGGCCCGATGTCGTAGTCACCGACTTTATGATGCCCATGATGACGGGTCTTGAGTTCGCCGAGGCGGTGCGCGCAGATGCGGCGCTTGCAAACCTGCCGATCATTCTCGTCAGCGGCGCGCAAGGTAACATCGCCCGCGAGCGGCCCGAACTTTTTCAGGCGGTATTCGACAAGCCCTACAGGAACAGCGCCATTCTGGAAGCCATCGCAAACTATGTTGCGACAGACTGTTGATTTCCCCTGAGAAGTGACCCGGGTCGGGCGTAAATTTCCACTGAGAATTGACCCATGTTGAACTCGTCCCTGGCTTTGACAAGCGAGGGTATATGGAGTGTTGGACATGGCGTTATTGAGCGTTATCCGGCGCTGGTATTTTCGCGATCATCTACCGATCCGGGAGATAGCGCGGCGCACCGGACTTTCACGCAACACGATCCGCAAATATTTGCGGTCCGAGACGATTGATCCGCGGTTCAAGGTGCCGGATCGACCAAGCAAACTGAACCCATTTGCTGAGCATCTGGGGGCCTGGCTGCGGCGCGAACTGGGCCGATCGCGCAAGCAGAAGCGCACGATCAAGCAGTTTCACGCCGATCTGGTGAGCCTGGGTTATGAAGGATTCTATAACCGGGTTGCCGTCGCGGAGGGGCAGCCAATCTGCGCGCATCAGCGCATCATCAACCGCTCTCACGACGGTCCAGGTCATACGGTTTATGACTGGCGCCATTATCTGGCGGTCGTGCAGCGCAAACCCGGCGCCCTGCGCAACGGAGCGCCCTTCCTTGAGCTACCCGATGCGTTCCAGCGTCTGCAGCGACATCTGTTGCGCACTCCCGGCGGCGACAGGGAAATGGTCGAAATACTGGCGCTGGTTCTTCATCATGATGAAACTGGTGCTGACGGCGGTCACCATGGCGCTGGAGGCTGGCGTTCCGACCAAGACCCATATCCTCAATCTGCTCTATAGGCTGGTCGACGGAAAACCGATCTCCACGCCGCCGGTGACGGCGCCCCAGGCGCTCAAGCTGGTCAGCGAGCCGGTGGCCAATGTCGAACGCTATGATGATCTGCGCAAGGAGAAGCGCCATGCGTCATGACCCTGCCAGCGGCGCCATCGTCGTGATGCTCCGCAGCCTCAAGATGCATGGCATGGCACAGGCCGTCACCGATCTCATGGAACAGGGATCTCCAGCGTTCGAAGCCGCCATCCCGATCCTCTCCCAGTTGCTCAAAGCCGAGACAGCAGAACGGGAGGTTCGATCTGTGGCCTATCAGCTCAAGATCGCGCGCTTCCCTGTCTATCGCGATCTGGCCGGCTTCGACTTTACCAGTAGCGAGGTCAATGAAGCTCTGGTGCGTCAGTTGCATCGCTGCGACTTCATCGACATCGCCGACAATATCGTGCTGGTCGGCGGTCCTGGCACCGGCAAGAGCCATGTGGCAACGGCGCTGGGCATCCAGGCCATCGAACATCATCGAAAGCGCGTCCGCTTCTTCTCGACGGTCGAACTGGTCAATGCGCTCGAGCAGGAAAAAGCACAGGGCAAGGCCGGTCAGATCGCCAATCGCCTCCTGCACTCCGATCTCGTTATCCTGGATGAGCTTGGATATCTGCCGTTCAGTGCTTCAGGTGGCGCGCTGCTCTTCCACCTGCTGAGCAAACTCTACGAGCGCACCAGCGTCATCATCACCACAAACCTGAGCTTCAGCGAATGGGCCACCGTGTTCGGCGACGCCAAAATGACCAAGGCGCTCCTCGATCGGCTTACCCATCACTGCCACATCCTGGAGACCGGCAACGATAGCTTCCGCTTCAAAAACAGCTCTGCCAAGCAGGCCAGAACCCAAAGGAGAAAACCACGGGTTGACCCACCCATAACACCCGAAACATAATCCGCAGACGGGTCACTTCTCGATGGAAAACCCGGGTCACTTCTCAGTGGAAATCAACATTGATAGGAGAGATCCATCTCCCTTGGACCGATGCCATCCGACAATGATAAGGCTGACATGCAGGGCACGTCGATGGACGATCTGCCCGGCACGAACCGCGGGACCGTAGACGTGGGCGACGCAAACACCGAAGAGCTTGTGAACTCACAACAGGAAGCCGCAGAAAAGCACCAACAGCGGAACAGCTATCAATAGACATGATGGCCTCTTCAGCGATTGTCGCTGACGAGGCCATCATGGTCACATAGCTTTTAGAAATGGAAAATCACACCAGCCATGGGACGGAAGCTGTCCCAATCATAGGTGTCTACCTGCACACGCAGGCGCACGCCGCTGTTGCCCGTGATACCGCCAAGACCGATTTCCTTGGGACCGACCTCAACGCCAGCGCCGTACATCCAATCCTTACGGTCGGGCCAGCCGCCCTTGCCATTCACCCACTGATAGCCAGCCGACGCATAGATCATGCCGCTTTCGCCAGCACGAGCGCCGAAGCGCCCCTTGACGCCGTATTCCCAGTCGATGTCGCTAAAACCTTTGGTGGCGTTGCCTTCCACGCCTACAAAGACCGGCCCAAGGGGGACATTGACGCCCGCAATACCGCTGATCAGCGCGCCATTCATGATCGTTTCGCCAGGGATGGCGCCGAATTCGGAACCACGATCAAAGGTGTGGTAACCGCCAAGCACACCGACATAGGGCTCAACACCAAAGGCGTCGGTGCCATCAGGCGCTGTTTCCTGCGCGGAAGCGATTGAGGGTACGGCAGCGAAAATGGCTGCGGCAGCGAGAAACTTCTTCATACGAACCCCTGTTTGTTTAGATTAGGTGGATCGCAGAACCTGCCGGCTCACGACGAGTTGCACAGAAATGTCATTAAATTGAGAAAGTTGCATATATGCAACTCCCATTTCAGACGGAACCATAGCGATTGGGCTTCGTATTGTGAGGGCAAGCGGCGCCCCCTCCCTTGCGGTCTTCATAGCCTGCCCGCCTCCGGCCTGCCGGGGGCGGGTTTTTGATAGGCCGGCTTGGTGTGACGAAAATTTCCTCCTGTCTCGGCAGTCAGGCTGCGGAAGAAGTGTCGTTGCGAGAGCTGCACTTCAATGAGCTTCGTTCAACCCGCCAGTCGATTGCTAGAGTGTGCGCTTCGGTAGCAATTGTGCAGCGGCTCGCGAGGCCCTTCAGCAACCGCCGAGCGGCCGAAGCTGGCTGATCGTTCCGATCGGCTTTGCGCCATACCCCAGCGGCCTGATGGAATGCTGACGTATGAAGACCGCAGGATCGACATCATGTTCAAGCAGCACGCCACACTTCTCGCCATCGGCCCAGATGATCGACGCACAAAGCTCGACCTGATCGACGACGATAGTCACCGGCGTGCCGACTGGTGGAAATTCAAATCCTTCCAGCTGCGCGCCGTAGATCGACATGTTTTTGATCGTGGCAAATTCGTAAAGGCCAGCCCAATTGACCGTGCAGTGTATCTCGACACACTCACGTGAGCTGTGGCGGCGCTCCGAGGTACAGGCAAGTGCGTTCGACATCATCTCTATCCTGTCGGTCCCCAATAAAGAGACCGATAGGCAGCAAAATGGTTCCCAAGCTCAGCCGGATCGCCATGTGACCCGAGTGGCGCCTCAATCCAAGCTGTGGCCTGTGACCACATGGAGAGGAACTCCCCAACTAGTGGAGCACCTCCTAGTCAATGACTAGCGTCCGAGCCGCCGAATGCCTGGACGAAAAGCCCGCCGATCCTGAAACGTGTGAGCCGACACTCCATCGCTGCTGCGCTGCGTCCAATCACCGTCGGCAGGATTGACATCATATTCAAGCAGCACGCCACACTTCTCGCCATCCGCCCAGATGATCGACGCACAAAGTCGACCTGGTGGATAATTGCCGTTACGATCAAAAAATGGTGCTGAGCTTGGTTATCTACCCTGCTGGTGCTCGCCGAGCCGTATAGGCCCAACCATCTATCAAAATGTTCAAATAATATTAGAGCAGTGCTGCAAATTCACGCGGTGGCCTTGATGCTCCTTGTGACCATTGGCGCCCCGAAATCCGCCTTCAGGGTGAGCTTTGCGTCCAAACCATTTGGCTTCCAGACATATTCTATCGCGCCGCCTTGCATAACCATTAGTCGGCTAATCAGACGTAAGCCATGTCCGCTGTCTCGCTCTGTCATGTCGACATGTCCCCGCGAGGTTTCCGACCATGTGAGTGACAAGACGCCTTCAACCCAGTGCCCAAAAATGAGGATCTTACCGCCATATTCCAGGGCGCCATGCTTAGAAGAATTCAACGCCAGTTCCGCAAGAACCAATGATAAAGTGTTAGCCCAATGTGCAGATACAGATGTATCCGGGAGGCCAGTCAAATCCAGACGTACTACATCCTGTCGAAATGGTGCGGTCACTGCGTTAATCAAATCTTGAATATTACAGGATTTACTTTCAAGCATAAATGCTTCCTTCGCACGACCCATTGCACTAAAAAGCTTAATCATGGGCTCGGCAAAATCCGATCTGACTGGGTTTCCAACGCTATACTGACGAAGTGTCGCGCAAACGGTAGCGTAGGTATTGGATAGCTGGTGTCGAAGATATTCTGTCGTGACGATCGCATCATCGAGGATCATTTGATTTTCTGTCACGTCTCGCGAAATTGCCAGAAAGCCACCATGTGAGCCGTTGGTGTCCAAAACCGTTGAAATGCTAACGTCCCACCAGCGCGGATTCCCTTTCGCCGTAGGACAAAAAGCTCTGAATTGAACTGCCTCGCCGAATTTTGCCTGATCATATGCGGCTTCTATTTTATCTGCAGTTTCGATTGGCCAAAAGCTGGACCAACGCTTGCCCTTTACAGTCGCAAAATCGTCGATCTCCATCGCGCAACGGCCATTGGGATTCATGTAAAGGATTTGACCTTCAGGGTTTATCAGTTTCACGCAATCGACGCTTTGATCCAAGACGTTAGCCAGAGAAACAGGCGAAAGCGCTATCGGGAGGTCATCCATTTCTGAATCGTACCACGCATGCTGAGGGGGAGAATCGACCGGTTAACGCAGGTTAGTAGAATTGGTTGCTCAGGTCGCCAACCTCTTGCAACCAGCATTCAATATCAGCGAGCCATTCAAATTTGCGCCGCTCCAGACCTTTTGTCTGCGAAGACCCAATCTTACCGATGGCTCACCGGACAGACGATGCGCGCGTTACGGCGAATGGCAGGTCACCCTTGAAACTACACGGCGTGCGGAGCGCTGAAACACTTCCATGACTTCCTTCCGTCTTCGGCGCCCTGCTACGCCGGACGGACAACACAGGAGATGACAGATGAAGATCCTGATGGTCCTGACAAGCCATGATGAACTCGGCAACACGGGCAAGAAGACCGGCTTTTGGCTAGAGGAGTTCGCAGCTCCCTATTACACCTTTCTCGACGCCGGTGCCGACATCACCGTCGCTTCACCTGCTGGCGGCAAGCCCCCGCTCGATCCAAAGAGCGACCTGCCCGAATTCCAGACCCCCTATACGGAGCGCTTCAAGGCCGATCCGGAGGCCCAGCAAGTTCTGGCCAGCACGGTGATGCTGCAAACGGTGCGGGAGGCCGATTTCGACACGGTGTTTTATCCCGGCGGTCACGGCCCCCTATGGGACCTAGCTGAAAGCGACACGTCGATCGCGTTGATCGAGAGCTTTGCTTCCGCAGGCAAACCTGTCGGTCTTGTGTGCCATGCGCCCGGCGTGCTGAAGAATGTAAAAGCCGGCGATGGCGATCCCTTCGTCAAGGGGCGTACCGTCACTGGCTTCACCAACGGTGAAGAAGCTGGCGTGGAATTGACTGATGTAGTCCCCTTTCTGATCGAGGACACCTTCATCGCGCAAGGCGCTGATTACCGCAAAGGTCCCGATTGGAAGCCTTTCGTGGTGCAGGATGGAAAGCTAGTGACCGGGCAAAATCCGGCCAGTAGCGAGGATGTTGCCAAGGCTCTGATCGCTATGCTCGCTTAACCAGCATCTGACGCTGGCTAAACATGGCAGCGTCAGATCATCTCCTGTGCCCAGGTCGAACTCTGCGAGACCTTCAATCTGACACGCAACCAGCGTGCCATCGGTTCCCGACGCACAGCATCAAAAGCTTCTGCGGGATCATCTTCTTGGGGGCTGCTTGGGTCATGACTGAAGCTTAGAGCCCAAGACCACGGCCTAGCGAGCGTCCGAGATGCCGCTGGAGATCCTGCGACAGCGATTGGCCGCTTTGGGAGGACAGACCGAGCTCTTTGGTGCGATTACGCAGCAGCGACTCCAGCTGTGGATCGCGCTCCAGCCCCTTGGCCATGCCCGCCATCGCCTCGCGCACCTTCCCGCTTGCGCTATGGTCGCCACTGCGGCTGAGCGCCTGACGCTGGCTGTCGCTGCTTTGCCAATCGGCAATGAACCGATCAGCGCGCTGCTGGCCAGCGATACGCATGTCCCGCTCGGCCTGCATCTGCCTGATGGCATTGCCGCTATGCCCGGTGGCCGCTTCATGGATGAGCCCGCGGTCCTTGCCAAAGGCAGCGCTCAGATCCTGCGATGCCTGGGGGCGCAGCGCATCGAGCGCGTCGCGCGCCCGCTGGGCAGCCTGTTGCTGCTCGATCAGCGGCTCATAGCTCTGGGCGCGCATGGCCTGCTCTTGCTGCAAGGCCTTGGCATAGTCCTGAACCGCCTTGTCGAACGAGGGCATGGCCGGTCGCCGGTCCAGCGGCGCGGCATTGAGCTTCAGCCCGGCGAAGATACTGCGCTTTGGCTGAAGCGGGGGCTCGGCCTGGGGTTGGACCTGATGCGGTGGCTGGACCTGATGGGGTGGCTGTGGCTCGGGTTGGGGCTGGGCCAGGCTCGCCGCCTCCGGCGCGCGCCCATAGTCCGATGCCATATCCTTGCCACGCTCCCGCTCGAGCACGCGCACGAGCTTTCCCTGATTGGCAAAGTCATCCTTGCCATAATGAAGATTGACGGTTTCGCGGTGGCGCGAGAGCGCGACATAGCTGGCATGGCGATCAAGCCCAGGCGTCGCCAGCACATGCACCTTGTCCACCGTCATGCCCTGCGCCTTGTGGATGGTGGCGGCATAGCCATGATCGATATGGGCATAATGTTTGGTGTCGAAGCCCACCTGGCGCCCATCATCGAGCGATACCCGCATATGCGCCTTGTCGACATGGTCGATGGTGCCGAGCGTTCCGTTCTTCACCCCAAGGCTGCGCTCATTCTTGAGGAACATGATCCTGTCCCCGTCGGCAAAGCTTCGCGCGCCGCGCTCGACGGTGAGGCTGACATCCCTGCCCAGTTCCCCTGCCCGCTGCAGTTGCTCGCGCGCCGCCTGGTTGAGGCTGCGCACTTCGTCATTGGTGTGGGTAAGGATGATGCGGCTGGCTTGTGGGTCGGCGATGCGATCGCGATCCCACCGCTCGATCAGGTCACCCCGCGCATCCTCGCGCGTCTCGGCGGCATGGACATGGCCATGGTCGCCATAGGCGGTGATCGCCTCATGGGTGCGACCGGTCGCCAGCGCCCTGGTCGCCTCGCGCTGCCAGTCGTGCGCCTGCCGGCGGATCGAGCTGATCTCGACGCTGCCATGGCGCTCGGCAATAGCGCGGAACGAGGCGCCGGCCTCGATCGCCTGCAGCTGCTGGGGATCGCCGACCAGCACGACCTTGGCACCATGCGCCTGCGCCTCCTCAAACACTCTATCCATCTGCCGCGTGCCGATCATCCCGGCCTCGTCGATCACCAGGATCGACCTGTCGGTCAGCCTCTCGCGATCCTGCGCCCATTGATGCTCCAGGCTGGCGATCGTGCGCGAGGCTATGCCCGACCCGCTTTCCAGATTTTCCGCAGCGATGCCCGAGAGCGCAGCGCCACGCACATCATAGCCGGCCCGCTCCCAGGCCTCGCGCGCCACGCCCAGCATCGCGCTCTTGCCGGTGCCGGCATAGCCGATGACATTGCTCAGCCCCTTGGCACTGGTCACATGCTCGAGCGCGCCACGCTGTTCGGCCGAAAGGTCGAGCCCGCTCGCGCTGGCCCGTGCCAGCGCGCGTTCGACATGGCGATCGGCCAGCCCATGATGGCGCCGCGCGTCGAGCGTGGCGGTGGCCTTTTCGAGCCGCTGTTCGGTCTCCAGCATCGCGCGGGAGGTGAACCGCGCCTCCCCTCGCCCATCCTTGCCCAGCGCCACCAGATCGGGCGAGGCTTTGACCGCCGCCATCACCCGATCAAATTGCTCCTTCCCCTCGCTATGGCGGTGAACGAACATGGCAAGATCACGAGTGGTGAAGGTCGCCTGGTTATGGGTGATGCCATCGAGCGCAATGCCCGGATTGGTGAGGATCTTCTCGCCATTGGAGCGGGCGATCTCATGATGATCTTCGATCCGCTCGCTGGCCTGGCCCGCTTCCCCCATGCGCGCTGCGGCCGGGCCGATCTTGTGCTGGGGCTCGAGATCAATGCCCTGGGCTTCCAGGCTGCGATGATCGATGCGCGCATCGATATCGAGAGCAGCCAGGCGCTCGTTCACATGCTCCGCCCAGGCCTCGCGCCAATGGCTGAGAAGCTGCGTGCTGTTCCAGTCGCGCACCTTGGCGCCAAAGCCCTCTGGCGTCACTTCGCGCAAGGTCAGCATCACATGGGCATGGGGCTTGGCCAGTCCATCGGCGCCGATATCCCAATGGACATTGAGATCGGCAACCATGCCGACATCGACAAATTCGCGCTGGACGAAGTCGCGGGCCAGGGCGATGCCCTCAGCCTGCGACATTTCTCGGGGGATGGCGAACTCCACTTCGCGCGCCAGCTGCGCGTCCTTGCGGATCTCGGCGGCCTCGACATCATTCCACAGCTGCTCGCGATCGCGCCATTGCTCTGGCGCGCCATCGGGCAGCATCACTTCGCTGTGGACGACGCCGGCCTTGTTGGAGAAGTCATGATCGCGCCCGAACAGCATATCGAACAGCGAGGAGCCTGAGCGATAGGCGGCCGAGGCGACCGCCGAGCGGCCGGCGGCGCGCGAGATGACTTTGACCGAGAGATGGTAGATCGCCATGACGGCGTACCATTTACACCTCAAGCAGCACGTCGGCACGACGTATAAGCGCGCCCTCAAAAGATTTCATCAGTTTCGGGATGACGAGATCCCAGGAAATTCCAGCGCATTGTGACTGATCGAGACGGTCGATAACGCCAGGGGTCTGACACCAACAGCAAGGCCATACTCCATGCGCAGACCACGGGACTATGACGCAGAGCTCAAGGCTCTCACCGACAAGGCACGACAACTTAAAGCCCGCAAGCAGAGCCAGCTGGGCGAACTGGTGATGGCAACGGGAGCCGATGGGCTCAGCGCCGAGGAACTGGCTGGCGCATTGCTTGCCGCTGCCAGCACAACCGAAGCACCAAGGCGGGAGGCGTGGCGCAAACGGGGAGCCGCCTTCTTTTCAGGGCAGCGGCATGATGCTGGGCCGGGCGCTGGCGACAAGCCGGGCAGCGCTGCGCCGGGTGACGGTCGCGCGCAACCGGTTGCAACTGAGCCAGGCGCGGCATGATCGGCGGGACTGGCAGATGAAGCGGCGCGAGCGCACCCGGCATCTGATCGAGCTCGGCGGTCTGGTCGTGAAGGCAGAACTGGTCACGCTCACCGATGATGATCGCGCCGTGATGCTCGGGCTGCTCGGCGAAGCGGCGGCGCGATTGCGGACCGATGATCGCGAACAGTTGTTGCTGCTCTGGCGCCGACGAGGCCAGCGCATGTTTGCGAGCGATGTATTGGCTGGAAAGCCTGAATGATCAGGCGATAACGCCAGCGGTGCGCTTCAATTCAGCGATGCGTTCAGCGCAGACTTCATGCACAACACGGCCCAGCTCCTCGACCTGTTTGCCGAGCCAGCTGAGTTCCTCTTCGCTGATCTTATAATGCTTGGAATAGCGGGCCTTCACATAGGCTTCCTTCAGCTTCTCGAACCGCGCCCGATCGACATGGCGCTCGCTCGGCCAGACATAGGCCAGCCGCCGGTCGATCCGTTCGGCTTAGGTGCGTATGCGAAGCGACGGGCCGCTTGATGGGCGCGCTCTCCCCAATCCTGCGCGGCGCGGAAGATTGTGGGCTGCCATTCGTTCTTGACGGACGGGAAAATCCAGTTCCTGGCCGACATCACGCATGAACTCGCCGGTCAAACCGTTCCTCTGCCCATATCCAAATGAGGGGACGACTGATGGGTTTGGGCAAGGTCACGCGCGGGGCGGGCAAAGTGGGGGCAGGCGTTGGAGGCGCTGGGCTACGTCCTGACCACTGCAAAGGCCCTCGGCCGGGCGATCAAGCGTTCGACATCAGAAGGTTCGGATGATGAGAACGGCACCGCCCAGAATGGAGACGCTCCAGAAAAGCCATTCGAGCGGAGCTAAAGGATCCGCATCCCAATCACGCCATTCACTAAGCATGCGACAATCCCCCGATTGCCCCTGACGCGCGCCGCGATGACGATGAATCGCGCCAGGAGCAGAATCAATATACCAACGGATCGAGAGTATTCAAACCGGCGGACTGATATCCGACCAGTGTGTGGGAGCAATGACCGGGAATTTACCAGTGGGAAGCCCGCCGAAAGCAAGACACCAGTACTCAACGCCGTCCGAATTATCCCATGCTGCGACGGACACTCCTAACTGGTTCCAAAGCAGCATCGGCCGGCCGTCCTTCCTATCTTCCGGTAGGAGTTCCATTGCCTGCCAGGGAATGAGGGTAAGCGGTGTTCTCAGCCCACGGTGGTCCAAGGCATGAGTTCGGCGACGCCGTTCGCAGGATGACCGTTGGCCAGGCTGTTCAGCGTATCGGTCAGCCAGATGTGCGGGTTGATGCCGGAGAGCTTGCAGTTTTCGATGAGCGTGGCGATCACCGCCCAGTTGTCGCCGCCTTCGTCGGAACCGGCGAACAGGGCATTCTTGCGGTTCAGCGCGAGGGGCCGGATAGAGCGTTCGACGGTGTTGCTGTCGAGGTCGATGCGGCCATCCTCGAGGAAGCGTGACAGCCCATCCCAGCGGGTGAGCGCGTAGCGGATCGCTTCGCCGAGCTTGCTCTTGGCGCTGACCTGGCGGATGCGGGCCTCGAGATACTGGCGAAGATCATCGACGATGATGCGGCTGCGGTCATGGCGAACAGCCCGGCGTTGCTCCGCCGATAATCCTCGCGCCTCATCTTCGATGGCATAGAGCAAGGCGACGCGACGCAGCACTTCCGTTGCCACCGGCGAGTTGTCGGCCAGCTCGTAGAACTTGCGCCGGACGTGTGCCCAGCAAAAAGCGAGGCTGATCTGCTGGCGGCGCCTGGCGAGCGCGGCATAGCCGCCATAGCCATCGACCTGCAGGATACCTGCAAAATCACCGAGATGCGCTTCTGCCCGTTCGCCCTTGCGATCGGCTGCATAGACATAGGCGACCATCGGCGGATCATCGCCGCCCCAAGGTCGGTCATCGCGGGCATAGGCCCATAGCTGGCCGGTCTTGGTTCGCCCACGCCCCGGATCGAGCACCGGCGCCGTAGTTTCGTCCGCAAATAGTCGTTCTGATCGTCGCAATCGCTCAAGGATGTGATCGCGCAAGGGGCGCAGATACCAAGCTGCCCGTCCGACCCAGTCTGCCAGGGTGGATCGATCAAGCTGGATGCCTTGCCGGGCGTAGATCTGCGCCTGGCGGTACAGCGGTAGATGATCGGCGTACTTGGCGACCAGCACCTGGGCGATCAGCGCTTCGGTGGGAATGCCGCCCTCGACGATCCGCGCCGGTGCCGGGGCCTGCACAATGGCGCTCTCGCACGAGCGGCAACCGTAGCGCGGGCGGCGGGTGACGAGGACACGGAAGGTCGTGGGCACGACGTCGAGGCGTTCGGCTACATCCTCGCCGATCTGGTGGAGCGCGCCGCCGCAGCACGGACAGGCCTTGTCCTCGACATCGACGACCTGCTCGATCCGTTCGAGATGGGCAGGGAGCGAACCGCGGTTGCTCTTGCGGGGGCGCTCGGCGGGAGTCCGGCTTGCCTTGTCCCTGGCATGCTCGGCTTCAGCCAACGCCGTCTCGACTTCTTCCAGCGCAAGCTCGAACTGATCAGGATCGAACTGCTCTGACCGGCGTCCAAAACGGTGGCGCTGCAGAGCCTCGATGATCGCCTTCAGGCGTTCCACATCAGCCTGGAAAACCTTGAGCGTGTCGAGCTCGCGGGCCTGTTCGAGGACGAGCGCACGCAGCGCTTCAACGTCGTCGGGGAGGTCCGCTTCCATGAGCATGGCAGGCAGTGAATCAGTAGGCGAAGGCCCCGTCAACCGGCAATCTGCGGGACAATGGGACGGCGTCCACCGTGCACTCTGCGCCAGTCCAGACCCTCCAGAAGGGCACCGAGTTGCGCCGAGGTCAGGCGCATCACGCCGTCCTGGATGCCCGGCCACTTGAAGCCACCGGTCTCGAGCTTCTTGGCCATCAGACACAGGCCCGTGCCGTCCCACCAGACCAGCTTGATCCGGTCCGAACGCTTCGCCCGGAACACGTAGATCACGCCCGAATAGGGATCGCCGCCGTACTCGGCTCCGACCAGCGCGGCCAGGGCGTCAGGTCCCTTGCGGAAATCCACCGGGCGCGTCGCGACCATCACGCGCGCGCCAGCCCCAGGTCCTATCATCGCGTCGCCTTGAGCGCTTCGATCACCGCGGCAATCACACCGACGTCGGCACTGCGGCCGATCTTCACTGCCACACCGTCGATCTCCAGCTCGACAGCTGCAGCTGCTGCGCAACGTCGACGGCGGGGACGCCGCGTGGGAGCAGGACCGGACACCGCGCTGGGCTCGATTACGGCAGGCACGAACGCGACCGCTTCCGGCTCTTCCGAAGGCAGGATCCCCCCCTTGGCCTCGAGCTGCTTGCGCAAATCCCGCCGCCACGCGTAAACCTGAGAGGGATCGAGCCCATGCCGGCGAGCCACGGCACTGACCCCGTCCCGGCCCGAATAGCACTCTGCAACAATCGAGGCCTTCACTTCGGGCGGCCACTCTCGCCGCTTGCCCGCGCCCGTAAACACCTCGAACCGCTGCGCGCCCTTGCTCACAGGATCATCACCCGAGATTATCATAGTAGCAGCGCACTCCAGCCCAATCAGGGCGCGGAAACTCGGCGCTACGCTTCAAACGCGCAAGGTGGGGGCAGAACAGCGCTTACGAATGAGGGAAACGGAATTCATGATCACCTCGCTTCTCAGGATTAAGGCTGGGAGCGCTTGCGGTTTGTCGATCAAGGAAAGGTGAGCCCGACGCGGCCGAAAATTTGCGGACCTTCGGGAGTTCGTGCCGGGCTCAAGTCTCGGGTAGCAGCGCTTCATGAGTAGCGCCAGACCCATCACGAGAAGGTGTTCCTGACGCGCGCCGCTATGACGTTGAACCTCGGCAGGAACGCGCGGATAGTATGGATGTCGGCAATCCAGATCAAGCGTGACGTGCGGGCCTTGCGCAGCTCAAATTAACGCTCCTCACTCGCAGGCCTCGGTTTAGAAGCGCTATCGATTGCTCGAATTTGGTTGATCAGCGCTGATCTCAGCGTGTCTGGGTTGTCCGGAAACTCCGCTTTCAATTCCGAAATGACCAACTCGACCGCTACATTCAAAAATACCGGGCGAGCAACAGCACCTGTTGATAGCGAACCAAAAAACTCAGCATATTCGCGCGCATGCCGCTGGAATAATTCATCAGAGTTGCGGGTTGAATGAACCATGGCCACGCCCCCTTTCCAAACCCGGATGGATAGTCTTGCCAGAAGTATTGCTCAGCGCAATCCGTAAAAATGCCCCGTAGCAAGCAGTCGCGAGTGAGCCGGGGGGGGCAGATCGACAAGCCAGAAAGGGCAGCAGAATGCCTAAGACGATACTCTTCAATTCTGATCAGTTCCGGAAAGAAGGCTTAGAAATTGAGACCTAACGGCCCACCTGAGAACCTCTCAGGTGGGCCTTGCAGCTGGTTGGGAGCCAAACCCCAACGGCTTCGATTTAGAGATTTACGGCTCATATTTCTGTAACGATCATAGTTAATGGCAGGCCCAAAAATTGTTCGCGCCCGAAACTATGGATGTCCCGATCTGCTAAGCGGCATGAGAGCAAGGTGTGGTGCCAAAACCTAACGGCGTGACGTTTGGGGAAAAGCATAAGCCAAGCGACCCCATCCAAATCCCGACAGGTCGCACAACTTGTAAGATAAGGATGGGGTCTCCGCGTCAAGGACGGGCTGCGACCTTCACGACAGATGCCGCTCCACTAATCGTTAATTACAACATTGTAAATTAATCGAAATTAAGATTTGCGGTCTTGATGCAATAAACCTCGATCGGATGCAGGCTGACAAGAGGTTCCATTGCAGAATTGTGGCCACTACGAAAAGCCCCGCTCGATCGCTCGGCGGGGCTAGTGTGGGAGGGTGACGAGCAAGGGGGCTTCGTCACCGGCCGCTAAAGCAGGGTTATGTTACGACGATGTGGCAGATCAAACGTCTAGGCCAATTCAAGATTTTTGTCCTGGTCAGAATCCGCCTCCATTGAGCGAACGTGCTTGAGATAGTTGGCCGCCAGAGCGAGATGAACCCGCTTGGCTGACGGGTCGCTGGTCATGTTGGCTTTCCGGATCTCCGTCCTCGCACGGCGCTCATAATAGGCTTTGTCCGAAATTCTGCGCATTTTGCTCCTCCTTGAGTTGAACAAAAGCGACCTCGTTAGAAGGGCGCCATCCCAGGCTGCGAACCTTGGGACGCCCGGAATTTACCAAAAAGCCAAACGATTCTTCAAGGGGACTTTCCACGAAAAGGCCCCGCAGCGAATGATCGCGCGGGGCCAGTCCGGGGAGGGTGACGAGGTAAGGGCCTTGTCACCATCTCCACAGCATGTTTCGGTTGCGGCTTGATGGCAACAAGTAAAAAGCCCCGCTCTGATTGCTCGAGCGGGGCCTAGTCGAGAAGGTGCAAGCAGCGTGGCAAACTTGCTTTGCTACTACACCCGTAAACTGTGATCGTTCCACAAAAACCCCGCTGCGAGCTGGTGGGGCGGGGTTTGTAATCTGGGTAATGTTGAGCTGCGGTGGAAGGCAGATGCTCACCGCCGCTAGCTATTCAGCCGTCACAAACTCTGCGTTGCTCATTGTTCGCCTCCCGCTTCTGGAAGCTCTTATGACATCGCAGTCGACGAAAGCGCCAGCCTGCTGATCTTTCAGCCCGGTTCAATTGCTGAGCCGAAAGGCTTATCACAGCGGACCTACGTCATTCCGACGGGAAGCGGCTTTAAAAAGGGATCTCATTTCAGCGAGTGTCGTCCCGCCGTTGAAAAGTTCAGGGGCGCGCGTAAGGTTAGATATCAATCTCGGATCAGCATCACATGGGCATGGGGCTTGGCTAGTCCATCGGCGCCGATATCCCAATGGACATTGAGATCGGCGACCATGCCGACATCGACAAATTCGCGCTGGACGAAGTCTCGGGCCAGGGCGATGCCGTCAGCCTCCGGCATTTCTCGGAGAATGACGAACTCCACTTCGCGCGCCAGCTGCGCGTCCTTGCGGATCTCGGCGGCCTCGACATCATTCCACAGCTGCTCGCGCTCGCGCCATTGCTCTGGCGCACCATCTGGCAGCAGCACTTCGCTGTGGACGACGCCGGCCTTGTTAGAGAAGTCATGATCGCGCCCAAACAGCATATCGAACAGCGAGGAGCCTGAGCGATAGGCTGCCGAGGCGGCCGCCGAGGAGCCGGCGGCGCAGGTTCGCGGCCGATGCATTGCCTCAACAGCCATGACAGCGCATAGGCGCTGCCATGAGTGAACAGATGCAAGCCGCCATTCTCGCCGTGATCGAGCGCGCGCCGCAGTGGATCAGGCAGGACCTGACGTCGAAGGATCCGGCGGCCCGCACCCGTGCGGAAGAGTCGCTGGCGATGATCATTGCCGACGCCATCAGAAAGCAGGCCGAACAGCCTGAATGATCAGGTCCAGGTGATCAGGCGATAACGCCGGCGGTGCGCTTCAATTCAGCGATGCGTTCGGCGCACACTTCATGCACGACCCGGCCCAGTTCCTCGACCTGTTTGCCAAGCCAGCTGAGTTCCTCTTCGCTGATCTTGTAATGCTTGGAATAGCGGGCCTTCACATAGGCTTCCTTGAGCTTCTCGAACCGCGCCCGATCGATATGTCGCTCACTTGGCCAGACATAGGCCAGCCGCCGGTCGATCCGCTCCGCCTGTGTGCGCAGGAAAGCGAGATTGTGAACATGTGGCGTATAGGAGCAGCAGACCAGAAGGACGCAGTGATAGAGGCGTTCCGCAGATTGGTGGAGAATGAACGCTGCATCCTTATTCCAGCCACGCTTTAGGTCATCGCCAAAGTTGATGTGCGCGCGCATCGCGCTCGGATACCACTCGTCAAAATATTCCTGCGCCATGGCCAGCGCCTTATCGGGCGTCTTGGGCTTGGGGGTGTGCAGTTCCTTGTCGTCGCTCTCGTAAAGCGCGATGCCGTCCCTGGCGACGTCCATGAAGAAATAGCGGCCATGGGCAAGGCCATCATTCACTTCCTGGAGGGTGTGGACGATGAAATTGACCGGCGTCTTGAGCGTGGCGGTGATACCATATTCGCGCATCAGACGCTCATCGACTGCGAGCCAATATTTGACGCGGTCGGTCAGCCGCTGATCGTTGACGATGATCAGCAGATCATAGTCGGACTTGTAGCCCTTTGCTGTGTGCGGCTCATCGACCCAGCTGCCCCGGGCATAGCTGCCATAGAGGATGATCTTCTGGATGCGGCCCTTCTTGCGCCACGCCTGGGTGGCTAGCGCCAGCCCGTCCTCGAATTCCTCGAAGATGATCTGCACGACGCGCGCGAGTTCACGCTGCTTGTCGGCGGGAAGATGATCGAGATCGTTACGCATGGTGCAAGCACCCTGTCGGACCGATCGCCCGATGGCAAGCCGTCGGGCGCGGCGGGTTGATCACAGGCGAAATGAAAGCCGTCGCCACCATGGTTCGGGCTCGCGCAAGGTCCGCAGGAAAACACGCAGCGCGGCGGCAAACTCCTCCTCGGCCTGCTCGACGCTGATGCCGTGCCGTTCGGCAAGCTGGGCATAGGTCAGATCCTCCATGCGAATGTCGAAGAATATGGTGCGCTGAAGCGCCGTCATGCGGCGGAGCGATCGACGCCCGCTCCGCAGGAAGACGCGCAAGGGAAGTTTGTCGGTCATGCCGCTGCCCCTTCCATGCCCAGCAGATAATCGGCCGCCTTGCTGGCCGCGCTTGCCGCCTTGAAGATCGCCCGCTCATCCTCGCGCAGGACGGCAAGCCAGGAACCGATATAGTCGCTGTGCCGGACGGTGGGCACGATCCCCAGCGACGCGCAGGTAAAAGCGCTGGCCATCTCGGCGACCAGTTCCTCTTTTGCGTAGAGCGCTGTGCCAAACCCGCCCGACTGATCGCGCGCCAACCTGCTGCGATGGCCCGTCCAATGACCCATCTCGTGAAGTGCCGTGCGAAACCAATTGATCGGCTCATGGAAAGCCGCCTGAGGCGGCACGGCGACATAGTCACCGGACGGAGAATAATAGGCCTCGCCGCCGCCGATGCGGAAGTCCGCCCCGCTGTTTCGGATCAGGCTGTCGGCCTCGGCGATCGACACCAGCGGCCCGGGCAGTTCGGGCACATGGAACAACTCTTCGGGCAGCCCCTCGCACTGATCGATATTGAAGACGGTAAAGCGCTTCAAGAACGCAATCGTCCGTGCCTCGCGATCCTCTTGGCCCGCTCGCTCTTCCTCGGCCTTGGGAATGAACCGATCCGCATAGCAGATGACGCTGCCCTTCTCGCCCTTGCGGACATGGCCCCCAGCCGCTTCGGCCTGCCGATAGGTGAGCCAGCGCTGACCGGTAAAGCCGCGTTCGATCACGGTGGCCCACAGGATCAGGATATTGATGCCCGAATAGCGCCGCCCGGTGACGGCATTGTGCGGCATGGTGCAGGGACAGGCACTGCTGTCCCATGGCTTCACCCAGGGAAGATGCCCAGCTTCCAGTTCAGCGATGATCCGGGAGGTGACTTCGCCATAGATGCTCTGGCGTTCGGTATTACCCATGTTCCTAACTCCTTCTTCACACCGCAACCGGCGCCGGAAGGGCGAAGGCGGGTGGCAGGAGCGGTCCATCAGCGCCGCCGGGAGCGGCGGCCTGCACCCGCAGGGCCGCAATGGACATGGAGGACCTCGGCGCAGCCGGGGTTGCAGGACGCCGAGGCGGGGCTAGGGACAAGCGACGCCCGCCTTTGCCCGTCCGATGCCGGAGGCCAACGCCATCGCGCGAAGCGCGATGACCGCATGGCGGCACGCAGCGCCGCCCCGACCCGAATCAGATGCTATGCGCGCGGCCCGCCGCGCGCGCCACAGCCACCAAATCAATCAGCTCAAAACGTCTCATACCGACCTCCAGTGATGCTGACTCACGAGGGGGATTCCCAAGGCGCTGAATTTCTGAATCTATGGCTTCCCGTTGGAGGGCATGGCTATGGGTGCAGCGATCGGATTGCGGGACGACTTTGACGCGGTGGGCTTGAGGCGACTGGCGCGTGCGACCAGGAGCGCGAACCAGGGACGGCGGCTGCTGGCCTTGGCGGAAATTTATGATGGTGGGAGCCGCAGCGATGCCGCGCGGATTGGTGGCGTGACGTTGCAGATCGTGCGCGACTGGGTGGTGCGCTTCAATGCCCGGGGGCCGGACGGACTCCTCGACGGGAAGGCGCCGGGCAAGTCCCCGTTGTTGAACGATGCCCAGCGTCGGGCTCTTGCGGAGATCGTTGAAAGCGGCCCGATCCCGGCGATCCATGGAGTTGTTCGCTGGCGGCTGATTGATCTGGTGCGGTGGCTCCATGGCGAGTTTGGTGTGTCCCTGACGGAAACGACTGTGGGGCGGGAGCTGAAGAAGCTGGGCTATGTCAAACTGACGGCACGCCCGCGTCACCATGCCCAGAACGAATATGCGATGGAGGACTTTAAAAAGGGGGCTTTGCAGCCGAGCTGGCAAAGATCAAAGCCGCCCTCCCGCGTGGCACGCCGATAGAGGTCTGGTTCCAGGACGAGGCCCGGATCGGCCAGAAAAACAAGATCACCCGGCGCTGGGCCAGGCGTGGCACCCGGCCGTCGGCACCCAAGGACCAGAGGACGAAATCGGCCTACATCTTCGGTGCCATCTGCCCCGAACTCGGCAAGGGGGCGGGCCTGATCCTCCCGTTCTGCAACACCCAGACCATGTCGCTGCACCTGACGGAGATATCGCTCGCTATCGAGCCAGGTGCCCACGGTGTTGTGTTGATGGATCAAGCCGGGTGGCACATGACCGGAAAGCTGGAAGTGCCAGAGAATATCAGCATCATTCCGCTGCCCCCGAAATGCCCCGAACCCAACCCGGTCGAAAATATCTGGCAGTTCATGCGGGATAACTGGCTGTCCAACCGGATCTTCATATCCCACGACAACATCATCGACCTTTGCTGCGAAGCCTGGAACAAGCTGGTCGATCAGCCGTGGCGCATCATGACTATCGGACGCCGTAAATGGGCGCGTGGGTCGTGATCAATGCATCTTGGTATCAGCCGGTGGAGCCGGCGAGGCATCAGCCAGACATCATCAAATTATTTTGATGGCCGTTTTTTGCGCCTGGGTGCGCCTCGGCTTGCCGGGGTTCGACAAGGCCGAATTGGCCCATTCTCAGGCGGTTGACGTGCGGCGACCGCCAAACAATCCTTGGGATCAGGCGCGCTCATGTCACCACTCAAGAGATGGAAAACGACCATGATCTCTCAGCCACCCGATCGCATAATCCGGCTCAACACGGTCCTAGATCGGACCGGGCTCAGTCGGGCGACACTCTATCGGAAGGTCCAGGCCGGAACCTTTCCCAAGCAGGTCCGTATCGCCACGCGCTGCATGGGATGGCGAGAATCCGCCATCAACGACTGGATGCGCAATCCCATGTTCTGGACGGTCGAGGATGCCGACAAGCGGCAAAACACGTCGTCATTATAAGGTCATCGATGCCCATCACATCAAGCCTGTCGCTCCCCTCCCCCTCGGAGCGGCACCTCCCTGAACTATGGTCCTGCCGGGAGATTTTCTCCGGCCGGATTACTTTTATCAATTTGGGACGGGAGTGGGGCTGCTAACGGCAAGGGATGGGACTTTTCGGAAGGGCGGCTTTCGAGAACTTGCCCTAGAAATGCGGCCATTCACAGGATTGCAGAAGGCTTCCGTCGGAGGGCAGCAACGCGCCCATCCAAGCCGCTCAATTGGAAAAGTATCGCGCCTACGAGCGGCCAGTCCGGTTACAGGAGTAGGTTTGATGCGAAGCGAGTATGGTACCCATTCGCTCCGGCGAACGAAGGCATCGATCATCTACAGGGCGACCGGCAATCTACGGGCTGTCCAGATCCTGCTCGGCCACAGCAAGATCGAAAATACGGTGCGCTATCTTGGGATCGACGAAGAAGACGCGCTCGCCCTCGCTGAAAATATCGAAATTTGAGTGTTGGCTCCTTGCCTATGGCGAGGGGCCATTTAGCGTAGCCACCAGCGGAGCAGTCCTCCCACAAGCGCCAGCGCGGAAACGCTCGCAGCCCAGATGCCGACGAACCAACCGAGACGGCTCAGCAACAGGCGCATCAGTGATATCCTTCCGTGCCAACCTTGCCGCGAAAGACCCAGTAGGACCAAGCCGTGTATGCCAGGATCACGGGCACCATGATCGAGGCTCCGACCAGCATGAACACCTGACTGCGGACGGGCGCTGCCGCTTCCCAGATCGTAACCCGCGCCGGGACGACGTCGGGCCAGATCGAGACGCCGAGCCCGACCAGGCACAGTCCGAACAGGGCCAGCGCCCAGAAAAACGGCTGTGCGTCGCGCTTCAACCGCAGACTCCGGTAGAAGAGGAATATCGCTATAAGCGTAGCAAGCGGCACCTGCGCAGTTGCGAGCACGCCGGGGAAGCTCAGCCAACGATGATAGTATTGCGTCTCGAGCCGTAGCGTCGCGAGACTGATGGCGCCGATCATGATGAGCAAGCCGATCCCAAGCCGTCCGGCGTAGGTCACCGCCTGCCGCTGCAGGCCGCCTTCGGTCTTCCAGTTGAGCCAGCAAGTCCCGAGCAGGGCATAGCCGATGAGCAGGCCGACGCCCGTCAGCAGGCTGAACGGCGACAGCCATTCCCACCAGCCACCGGCATAGCTGCGCCCCCGGACCGTGATGCCCTGCAGCAGCGCGCCCAGCGCAATGCCTTGCGCGAAGGTGGCGATGACCGACCCCGTCGTGAACGCCTTGTCCCAGAAGGCCCGATGTGCCGGATCGCGCCAGCGGAACTCGAATGCCACGCCGCGGAATACAAGCCCAAGCAGCATCGCGATCATCGGCGCGTACAACGCAGGAAGGATGATGGCATAGGCCAGGGGAAATGCCGCGAACAGGCCGCCGACGCCCATTACCAGCCAGGTTTCGTTGCCGTCCCAGACCGGCGCGATGCTGTTCATCGCGGTGTCGCGGTCCTGCCCAACCTTGAAGAACGGAAACAGGATGCCGATGCCAAGATCGAAGCCGTCCATCACGACATAAGCGATGATCGCAAAGCCGATGATGCAGGCCCAGATGACAGTGAGGTCGATCATGCCGAAGCTCCCTCGATGATGGCCGGCGCCGGGGTGATTCCCGCGCTGCGGATGGGCGCATCGCCCAGCGGGGTTTCATGCGCCTCGGGCGGCTTCTTCATCAGGTGAAGCAGGTACCAGATACCCATGCCGAACACGGTGAAATAGACGATAACGAATGCCAGCAGCGACGAGGCCACCGCCGGGGCATCGAGCGGCGAAGCGCTCTGCGTGGTCCTGAGCAACCCATAGACCGTGAAGGGTTGCCGCCCGACTTCCGTCACGATCCAGCCGGACAGCACCGCAATCAGTCCCGACGGCCCCATCAGCACGGCGAAGCGATGCAGCAGCGGCCAGTCATAAAGCGCCTTGCGCCAGCGTGCGATGAGGCTCAGGGCGCCGATCCCGAGCATCGCGAACCCGATGCCGACCATCGCCCGGAACGCCCAGAAGACGATGCCGACGGGCGGACGATCAGCCTGCGGCACCGTATCGAGACCCTTCAGGGGCGCATCGGGGTCGTGCTTCAGGATGAGCGAGGATGCCTTGGGTATTTCGATGGCATAATCCACCCGCTGGTTCGCGCTGTTGGGAATGCCGAACAGGATCAAGGGCGCGCCATGCGGATGGCTCTGGAAATGCCCTTCCATCGCCATGACCTTCACCGGCTGATGTTCGAGCGTGTTGAGGCCATGCATGTCGCCCGCGAAAATCTGGACGGGCGCGACGATCGCGGCCATCCACATGGCCATGGAGAACATCTTGCGCGCGCCGGGATTGCTGCGGTCCTTGAGAAGATGCCAGGCACCCACCGCGCCGACGATAAACGCGGTCGTCAGATAGGCGGCAAGGACTGTGTGAAAGAGCCGATAGGGGAAGCTGGGATTGAAGATGATTGTCAGCCAGCTTGGCCCCGGCAGGAACTGGCCGTTGGCGCCGACCTCATAGCCAACGGGCGTTTGCATCCAGCTGTTGACCGACAGGATCCAGAATGCGGAAATAAAAGTCCCCAGCGCGACTGCAAGCGTCGCAACGAAGTGCAGCTTGCGCCCGACCTTATTGATCCCGAACAACATGACCCCGAGGAATCCGGCTTCTAAGAAGAAGGCGGTCAGCACCTCATAGGCCATCAGCGGTCCGATGACAGGTCCCGCCTTGTCCGAGAACACTGACCAGTTGGTGCCGAACTGGTAGGACATGACAATGCCCGAGACGACGCCCATCGCGAACACGACGGCGAAGATCTTCAGCCAGTAGCGAAACAGGTTCGCATAGACGCCCTTGCCGGTCTTCAGCCACAGAGCTTCGAGCACGGCCAGATAGCTTGCCAGCCCGATGGAAAAGGCCGGGAAGAGGAAGTGAAAGCTCACCGTGAAGGCGAATTGCGCCCTTGCGAGAATGATGGCGTCCATGAATATCCCCGTTCAGCTGGCGAGTTCGGACCAGCTCTTGAATAGCATGTAGATGGCAACGACGAGCACGAAGACTGCGAAGAGGCTGTTCAACCGGCCCTTTTCGGCGGCCAGTACCTGCGATGCACGCGTGCCGATGACGCTCCCGACAATGCCGCCCACGATGAACACGCCGGCCAGACCCCAAAGGACGTAGCCCGAAAGCGCATAGTTGAGCGCTGTCGTCAGGCCGAAGGCCGCGACCGCGACGAGCGAGGTGCCGATCGCGCGCAGGATGGGCATGTGGGTCGAGGCGATCAGCCCCGGCACAATGAGGAAACCGCCGCCGATCCCGAAGAAGCCGGAAAAGGCGCCGGTCCCGAGACCATAGCTGACAACCTTGCCGACATTCTCCCGATTGCATCGCGCGCCCTCGACGCCCTGGTCGCCGCGACCGCGAAACATCAGGACTGCCACAACGATCATCAGGATCGCGAACAGGAACAGCAGCTTGTGCCCATCGATGCTCTTGCCGAGCGTTGAGCCGCCGAGCGCACCGACGACGCCGGCAGCAGCATAGATCCCCCCGCACCGCCAGTTCACGGTGCGGGCATGGGCATGGTTCCAGAGGCCAGCAAGCGCATTGGCCGCGACGGCCAATGCACTGGTGCCGATCGCCTCATGCGGATTGCGGACACCTACGAGATAGAGCAGCAGCGGCACGGCGAGGATCGACCCGCCGCCCCCGACAAGCCCGAGGACAAAGCCCACCAGCGCACCTGACAGTCCGCCGAGGGCATATTGAAGCGGCTCAAGCATGGCTCAGTGCGCCGCTTCGATTGCGTGCGGCGCGACCATCCATTCCCGGCCCTTGAGCATGCCATGCCAGTAAACCGGCGGCAGGATGGTGTCCTTGAGGAGCCAGGACAGGCGCGAGGGCCGCGTTCCGTCGATCAGCCAATTGGGAAAGCTGGGCAGCAATTTCCCGCTGTAGCCGAACTCGGCGAGGACGATCTTGCCCGCCTCGACCGTCAGCGGGCAGGACCCGTAGCCGTCATAGTCTGCGACCGGCGGCTTGCCCTCGAGCGCGGCAAGAACATTGACCGCGACGACCGGCGCCTGCTTCCGTGCAGCAGCGGCAGTCTTAGCATTCGAGGCAGAGCAGGCGTCGCCCAATGCAAAGACATTAGGATAGCGCACATGTTGCAGCGTCGCCTCGTTGACCTCGATGAAGCCGGAGGCTGCGGCGAGCGGACTGGTGCGTACGAAATCGGGCGCGACCTGCGGCGGCACGACGTGGATTATGTCAAAGCGCTCCTCGACGCGCCGGGTGTCTTCGCCATCCTTGCGTTCGAACGTCGCCACCTTTGCGCCGCCGTCGATCGCGACGAGCTTCGATTCAAAATTGAGGTGGGCCCCGTAGCGCTCGACATATTCCATCAGCGCCGGAACATAGGCGGCGACGCCGAACAGCACCGCGCCAGCGGTGTGGAACTGGACGTCGATGTCTTGCAGGACGCCCGCCTTTTCCCAGCGATGACAGGAGAGATACATCGCTTTCTGCGGCGCGCCCGCACATTTGATCGGCATCGCCGGTTGGGTAAACAGCGCCCGACCGCTCTTGAATTCCTTCACCAGTCGGTTGGTGTAGGGCGCCAGATCATAGCCATAGTTGGAGGTCACGCCGTTCTTGCCGATTGCATCGGCGAGGCCGGGTATCGCATCCCAGTCCAGTTTAATGCCGGGACAGGCAACGAGAATGCGGTAGCGGACTTCGCTGCCGTCACTGAGGATCACCTTGTTTTCATCCGGAGCAAAGCCTGAGGCGGCGGCCCGGATCCAGGCCACTCGGTTGGGCATGACCTGCGCTTCGGTGCGGCGCGTGAAATCCTTGTGGAAGACACCCGCGCCAACCATCGTCCAGCCAGGCTGATAGTAATGCTCCTCGGAAGGCTCGATCACCGCTATATCCAGCTTGGGATTGCGCTTCAGGAGGCTGGACGCCGTTGCAATCCCGGCCGCGCCACCGCCGACAATCACAACATCGTGAACTCGGGCGCCAGGTGCCGAAGGATTTTGCGATGAGACCAATTCATACAATTTCGTCGATCGTGCGCCGGAGCGACAAAAGGCCAGAATCGGCTTAGGTAGGCGCGCAAGCGCATCCGCCATGGCCGCGACATTCGCATCAGTGATCGCTCCGGAGATTGCGGGGACATAGGCAAAGCGCAGGCCCTGTCGTTCGGCAGCTTCACCTATTTGCGCGGCGGCGATCTGGCCCGGTTCCTCACCGTCGGGTCGATTGCACATGATCGCCTTATAGCCTTGCGCAATGATCGCAGGGATGTCGGCGAGTGCGATCTGCGGGGAGACAGCGAAATCCTGGTTGAGCGGCTTGATGTTCATGGCTTCTCCTCGCTCCCGCTCCGAAGCGGGCCTCTTTTCATTTTGTGGTGATGCGGTGCAAAATCATGCCGGCGAGCATGGCGACCACGAAAATCCCCGCCTCGAATGGCGCGATGGCAAGGTCGGCGAGTGCGGGGCCGGGACATAGGCCCACGATCCCCCAACCGATTCCGAACAGCGACGCTCCACCAAGCAACTTGGCATCTATTAGGCTTGTGCCAGGCAAGTCGAAGGCGTCGCAGGCGATCGGCTTGGGCATCCGCTTCTGGATCAGCCAGGCGATCGCCATAGGCATCATCGCACCAGCCATTACGAAGGCAAGCGTGGGGTCCCACGCCCCGAACAGATCGAGGAAAGCGCGCACGCGCGCGGGGTCAGCCATGCCCGACACGGTGAGCCCCGCTCCGAACAGGAGGCCGGCAAGCAACGATATGGCGGGGATCTTCACTTGGCCCTGCCGCAGGTTGAAAGGCCGAGCGGGCGGTACAGAGGACAGAAGCTGATCGCGCTTGTCAGAAGAAATATAGCTGCGAGGATCGCCAGGGCGACACCGAGGCCGCCGCTGATCGTTCCGGTCCACCAGAGATAAGCGATCACCAAGGCTATGATGGTGCGCAGCACCCGGTCGACCGCTCCCATATTCTTTTTCATGCCCGGTGTCCTCCGACTATCCATTGATGAAACCGAAAGCGCGCATCAGCCCGACGGTGGCGAAGCCGCTGACCATGAAAGTCAGCGTTGCGACCATCGATCGGCGCGAAAGTCGGGAGAGACCGCAGACTCCGTGACCGCTCGTGCAGCCTGAACCAAGGCGCGTGCCGAAACCCACGAGCAGTCCGGCAATGGCCAGTTGCAGGATCGATCCTGTGAAAAGAGGCCTGGCGCCGCTGGAAGTCAGCGTGACGAGCAGCGCTCCCACGGGCAGCCCGATAACAAAGGCGAGCGCGACGGCGCGCGGCGCGCCCCTATCGGCAATGCCCGACGCTCGGGCGAGCATGCCGCTGACGCCAGCAATGCGACCAAGACCGAGGAGCATGATCGCGGCGGCAAGACCGATCAGCAGGCCGCCTGCCAGCCCCGCAACGGGCATGGCATTAGGGAAGCCGGGCAGCATCATACCGCGTTGACCGGGATCTTGAGATAAATGACGCCATTGTCCTCGGCCGGCGGCAAGTGCCCCGCGCGCATGTTCACTTGGACAGAAGGCAGGATCAGGCGCGGCATCGCGAGCGTCTTGTCGCGTGCTTCGCGCATCGCGACGAATTCGTCTTCACTTACCCCTTCATGGATATGGACGTTGGCCTTGCGCTCGGCCTCTACGGTCGTTTCCCAGACATAGTCCTTGCGCCCCTCCGGCAGATAATCGTGGCACATGAAGAGCCGCGTCTCCGGCGGCAGTGACAAAAGCCGCATCGCAGATTGATAGAGGGTGCGGGCATCGCCACCGGGAAAATCGGCGCGCGCCGTGCCGTAGTCGGGCATGAACATGGTATCGCCGACAAAGACGGCGTCACCGATCACGTAAGCAATGCAAGCTGGCGTGTGCCCCGGGACATGCAACACCGTGACATCGAGATTGCCGATGCGGAAACGGTCGCCATCTTTCCAAAGGCGATCGAAGTCCGAGCCGTCGCGCTCGAAGTCGGTACCGGCATTGAACAGCTTGCCGAATGTCTCCTGCACGATGACGATGTGCTCGCCGATGGCGATCTTTCCGCCGATCTTCTGCTGCAGATAGGGCGCGGCCGAGAGGTGATCGGCGTGGGCGTGGGTCTCCAGATGCCAGTCGACGGATAACCCCTTTTCCTTGACGTAGGCGAGCACCGCCTCGGCTGCGGAGAAAGATGTGCGCCCCGAAGCCGGATCATAATCCAGAACGCTGTCGACGATCGCGGCGCGAAGGCTCTCTGGATCGTGCACGACGTAGGTCACCGTGAAGGTCGGCTCGTCGAAGAACGCCTTGATCTGGGGAATGCCAACCTGAGCGGCAGAGATTTGCGACGAGGCTGCTGCAAGCGCGGAGTCGGTCACGGAAAACCTCATGAATTCATATTTACACATATCGTGTAATTGACTAACCCTCTTGCGTCAAGGGGCGGGAGTGTCGAAGGAAGCGCTATGGAAATCGCACAAAGAACGGAGAGCCGGTCACCGCGCATTGGAGAGATCGCGCCGGATTTCCGCGCCCGCTCGACGGGAGGCGAGATCCAGCTTTCCAAGCTGCGCGGACGCTGGGTCCTCTTTTTTTCCCATCCGGCAGACTTCACGCCCGTCTGCAGCACGGAATTCGCTGAACTCGCCCGGCGTCAGTCGGAATTTGAAGCCCTCGAAACGTCACTGTTGGGGCTATCCGTCGATAGCCTTTACTCGCATTTGGCGTGGGTCCGGGCGATCCGTGTGACGCTGGACGCCGATGTCCGCTTTCCCATAATTGAAGATCCGAGCATGGCGATCGGGCGTGCCTATGGCATGATCGATGAGCAATCGGCCGACAGCATGGCGATGCGCTCGACTTTCTTCATCGACCCTGAAGGCGTCATTAGAGCGATTACCTGCTATCCCCATAATGTGGGGCGTTCGGTTGATGAGATGCTGCGGATGCTTAAAGCGTTGAAGGCTGTGAGCAATGCCCAAACCCTGGCTCCTGAAGGATGGCGCGAAGGGAAACCGTTACTCAGTCCCCCATCCGACATTGATGAAGATCGCGAGGACTGGTTCTGCCGCTTCGTGGACGCGCCATGACGGCCGCATTTTACGAGGACCGCGATGCTGCGACCGTCGCATGCGACAAGCTCAAGGTCTTTGCGCAACCTCAGCGCCTCATGATCCTCTCCTGTCTGTTGCGCGGTGAGCGCAACGTGTCGGAAATCGGTGAAGCAACCCAGATCGCTCAGCCAGCACTAAGCCAGCAGCTCGGCGAATTGCGCCGCGCCAATCTCGTTCAAACGCGCAAGGAGGCCAAGTTGGTCTGGTATACGCTTGCCGACGAGGGCGTCGCTTTATGTGTCCGAACGATGGAAGCGATTTTCGGGGGGCTGGGTGAGGTCGACGATCTGCGCCCGCCCTTACATCTGACAAAACGCGCACCATCTCCGGAGGGTGTTGCCGGTTTCGCTCAAATAATCGATTAGAATTACATTGTGCCGATCGACGTAGTGATTGGGCAGGTGTGTTCGAGGCGAGGACTGACCATCAGATCCAACCACCGCGATCGATCGCTTTCCAGCAGAATATGACGTCTACCGGCGCGAATGGGAACGTCTGGCTTTGGTCGGCAGGCGACGCAGCTGAGAGGCAACTATCTCTGTATCTGCGCTCCAAACGCGACCGTCGTCTACCGGCCAGACCCGGGCGTCCAGAATGGGAAAGCGGACCGGCCGCAGCTGCTGATCAAAGAATCGAGGCTGAAGGTCTTATTTGGGTCGGGGCGTGGACGGCTCCCTCGCCGTGTATGGCATCCAAAATCTGCGGGTCGCGGACGGTTAAATCCTGCCGAGGGTGACGACGGACAACCAGCACGCGCCTTGCGCGATCGTCGGAGAGCGGGGCGGACATCGCGCGTCAGCAATATTCGCTCTAGCGACGTGAAAAGCCCCAGCACGGTCGATGAACGTGCTGAGGCTCGCCGGGAGCGTGGCGGTGGCATCAGACGGTACTGATCGTTCCGCCGTCGATGACGAACTCGGCGCCGTGGATCGCGGCAGCGCGGTCGGCTGCAAGATAGGCAATCAGGTCAGCGACCTCATCCGGCTCGGCCCCGCGCCCGATCGAAATGCCGCCAAGGGCATCAAGCACGGACTGTCGCGCATCCTCGGTAGTGCCGCCTCTGGCAGCACGAAGCGTTTCGAGGAAGTCGCCCGCAGCCTCTGTCATGATCCAGCCTGGCGACACGGCGTTGACCCGCACGCCCTTGGGGCCGAGTTCCTTCGAGATCGACTTGCTGTACGTTCTCAAAGCCGCCTTGGCGGCGGCGTAGGCGGTCGTGGACTCGGGCAGTGGCAGGACGGACTGGATCGATGTCACGTGGACCACGGAGCCTCGGCCGCGGTCGATCATCTGCGGTATCAGCAAGCGGTCCAGCCGCACTGTCGCCAGCAGATTGAGATTGAGCGCGGCAAACCAGTCCTTATCGGTTAGCGCGGCAAAGCCACCTGCGGGCGCATGAGAGCCACCCACGACATGGGCGAGGATGTCGATGCCGCCCAGCCGCTCGATTGCCGCTGCGGCCAGCGCTTCACCGCCTTCCGCCGTTGTCAGGTCCGCCTCCACATAGTCGACGCTCGCAATGGGATCCTTGATCGCGCGGGCGGCGGTGATGACCCGCGCCCCGCCGGCGAGGAAGCGTTCGACCGTAGCGCGACCGAGACCCTTGGTCCCGCCACTGACGAGCACCCGCTTGCCAGCGAACTCGATGGGATCGACCGCGATGCTCATACCGTGGTCTCTAACATCTTGATGGCCCCGTCGCTCAGCGTGAAGCGGTAGGTGAAGCGGAGCGGGCTGCCCGGGAAATCGCCGCGGGCGAGACCTTCAAGGATGATGTCGCCACCTTCTTTTCGAACCGCGTCGGGCTCGAAGATCGCCTTCACCGGCATCACTTCTTCTTCGAACAGCTGGCGGATCGCCGCCTGTCCCTCGAAGCGCTTGCCGTTATCGATGAAGACGGCGTCGACCAGGAAGGGCGCTATCATGCCATCCATATCGAGACGGGCGTTCGCGGCGACGAAGTCGGCGATCGGTTTGGGTAAGTTCACGGGCATGGTCATCTCCTCAACAGTGATGAGACCCATTTAGCGATGGACTTTTCGCCTGATAATCGTGACAAATTGATATGGGGTGTCACGAATAACGGGACAATGATGCGTCATTCGCTGATCGAGTTGGAGGCGGTGCTCGCCATAGTCCGGTGCGGTTCGTTCCGCGCCGCCGCGCTCGATCTTGGCATGTCGACCACCGCCGTCAGCAACGCCGTGGGCAAGCTTGAACGGGAGCTTGGCGTGCGGCTGTTCAATCGCACCACGCGCAGCGTCTCCCTCACCTACGCGGGGCGGATCTTCGTTGCGCAGATCAAATCGGCGCTCGAAGATATCCGGAAGGCGATGAACGCCGCGCGCTCCCAGCAGGAGACGCCGTCCGGCACGTTGCGCATCAATGCGTTCGCAACAGCGGCGCGCGAGATCATGGTGCCGCTGGTGCTGACCTATCTGCAGCGCTACCCCCAGGTTCATGTCGACATCGTCACCGAGGGGCGGCTCATCGACGTCGTGGCGGCCGGCTTCGATCTAGGCGTGCGCAGTGCGGACCTTGTGCCGAGCGACGCGATCGCCATACCGCTGGGGCAGACCCGGCGCATGGCGGTCGCCGCGTCCCCTGCCCTTTTTGAAGACAAGCCCATTCCGCAAGCGCCGCAGGACCTGCTCATCTATCCTTGCGTGCGGGTGCGACTTCCCAATGGCGCTCTGTTCCGTTGGCGGTTCGAGAAGGACGGGGAGGAATTGCAACTGGCCGTCGAGGGTCCGGTCACCCTCGACGAAGCCTCGCTTGCCCGGATCGCGGTGACGAGCGGCGTTGGGATCGGCTATTTCATGGAGACCGATGTGCGCGAGGACATCGCCTCAGGTCGGCTCATTCGCATCCTGGAGGACTGGACGCCGCCGCTGGCACCGCTGTGCCTCTATTATTCAAACCGGCGTAATTCCTCTGCAGCCTTCCAGGCATTCATTGCCCTCGCGCGCGACTTTGCGGCTGGACGCCTCACGTAAGCACTCGATCGGTAAGCGCCGGGCAAGATCGAACTCGTCCGAAGTTGGGATGCTCGGCCATCATCCGCTCGAAAACAGGAATGAAACTGTTGCCCCCTGACGCTCGATGGTCTCATGCCAAGATTGCTTGCGAATGGCCGCCGTCGTCGCAGGCATACGCTCAAACTTTACCCGCAGAACGACTCGAATTGATTGCGACCTGTCGGTTACCGGACAATCCGCGCCTGGGCATGCGGAATTGACGCCTGATGTCGACAAAGGGTCAACAGCCGAGATGCGCGGTGGGTTCAACGGGTGGCGGCAACACTTTAATCTTTTGAGGAAGATGGAGTGTCGCGATGAAGCAGCGTCGTCGGATCTATTACACGGCGAGCCAGCGAGCGGAGATATGGGATCGTTGGCAGCGCGGGGAATCGATGAGTTCGATCGGGCGCAGGTTTGATCGAGCGTCATCGTCGGTATTTTCGGTGATTTCGCCGACCGGCGGCATCCGGCCCGCCGATCGCAAGCGTGGCAGTCGTGCGCTGAGCCTTGCCGAGCGGGAGGAGATATCGCGGGGCCTGAGCGTCAGCGAACCGTTGCGTGCGATAGCACGGCGACTGGGTCGCTCGCCCTCGACGATCAGTCGCGAAGTCAGGCGTAATGGCGGTGTTGCACGATATCGGGCGACGGCGTCCGATCAGGCGGCATGGGACCGTGCCTTGCGGCCCAAGCCCTGCAAGCTGGCTTGCTCGCCGTCACTGGCACAGGCAGTATCGGCCAAGCTGCGCCGCAAATGGTCACCGGAACAGATTGCGGGGTGGCTCAGGCGCAGCTTTCCCAAGGAGCCCCATAGGCAGGTGTCGCACGAGACCATCTACAGAAGCCTGTACATACAGGCACGCGGGGTTCTGAAGAAAGAACTGCTGGAGCATCTGCGCGCCCGGCGCACCATCCGCAGGTCGCGGCACGCCAGCCTCAAGCGCAATGGCCTCGGACAGATCAAGGATGCCGTGTCGATTAGCGAGCGTCCCGCCTCGGTCGAGGATCGCGCCATTCCCGGCCACTGGGAAGGCGATCTGATCGGCGGCACGAAGAACAGCTACATCGCCACGCTGGTCGAACGGCATTCGCGCTATGTGATGCTGGTCAAGGTCGCCAACAAGGACACCAGGAGCGTCGTGTCGGCGCTGATCAGGCAGACGCAGCGCCTGCCGCGCGAACTCTACAAGTCGCTCACCTGGGATCGCGGCAAGGAACTGGCCGATCATCCGCGCCTCTCACTGGCTACCGATGTCGAAGTCTATTTCTGCGACCCCCAATCGCCTTGGCAGCGTGGCTCCAACGAAAACACCAACCGCCTGCTGCGACAATATTTCCCCAGAGGAACTGATCTGTCGCTATACAGCCAGGCCAAGCTGAGTGCCGTTGCACGGCAACTCAACGAACGGCCAAGGAAAACGCTCGAATATCAAACGCCCGCAGAGCGTTTCCAAGCTTGTGTTGCCGCCACCCGTTGAACCCACCGCCCATCCCAGTCATTCATGTTCGTCAGGCTCCGATCCAGAACCGGTCATTCGATCATCAGGGCGAAAATCAGGATTGAGGCATGATTGCGATTGCGGAGTGGTCCGCTGCGTTATCAACCGGAAGCCCAGCCTCCTTGCGTTCGGAATAGCGGTCGACCAGCTGACCGGCATGCGGACGCATCAAGACAGTGAAGCGCACCAGTTCCTCCATTACGTCGACAATGCGATCATAATAGCTTGATGCCCGCATGCGACCGTCCTCACCGAACTCCTTGTACGCCATCGCCACCGACGACTGATTGGGGATCGTGAACATCCGCATCCAGCGGCCTAGCAAGCGCAGCGAATTGACGGCGTTGAAGGATTGCGAGCCCCCGGACACTTGCATGACAGCAAGGGTTCGTCCCTGCGTCGGCCTCATCCCGCGCATTTGCAGCGGCAGATGGTCGATCTGCGTCTTCATGATGCCGGTGATCTGACCATGCCGCTCGGGGCTGCACCAGACCATGCCTTCCGACCACAGTGCGTGCTCGCGCAGTTCGTGCACTGCCGGGTGGTCGTCTCCCGCTATCTGATCGGGCAGCGGCAGGTCACTGGGATCAAAAATGCGGGTCTCGGCGCCGAAGAATTGAAGCAGGCGCGCCGCCTCTTCCACGGCTAGGCGTGAAAACGAGCGTTCCCGCAGCGAGCCGTAGAGCAGCATAATGCGCGGGGGCGGTTGGTCCGGGCCAAGGCCAGCGGCGGGACGAGCCAACGCGAAAGCCTTGTCCATAGCAGGAAGATGATCGGGGGTGGCGAGCTCGCGCAGTCTCATGCGGAAATCCCTTTCTCGTACCAACGGCGGGTCCGCTTCAACAAGGCGACGATCGACAGCATCACCGGTACTTCGACCAGCACGCCCACGACCGTCGCCAGCGCGGCGCCGGAACTGAGGCCAAAGAGGCTGATGGCGGCGGCCACAGCCAGTTCGAAGAAGTTGGAGGCACCGATCAACGCCGAAGGGCCGGCGACGCACCATGCCACGCCAAAGCGGCGGCTGAGCCAGTAGGCGATGCTGGCATTAAGATAGACCTGAAACAGGATCGGCACGGCAATCAACACGATCACGAGTGGCTGTCGGATGATCTGCTCGCCCTGAAAGCCGAACAGCAGCACCAGCGTCAGCAGCAAGCTGGCAAGGCTGATCGGGCCGATGGCGGACAGGAAATGCTGGAGCCGCTTCTCACCGCCGCGAAGGAGGGCTCGACGGAGTAGTTGCGAGATGACCACCGGGACGACGATGTAGAGCCCCACCGATAGCGCCAGCGTGTTCCACGGGACGATGATCGATGCCACACCCAGCAGCAGAGCCACCAGCGGCGCGAAGGCAAAGACCATGATCAGGTCGTTGAGCGCGACCTGGCTCAAGGTGTAGTTCGGTTCGCCGTCGACGAGGTTGGACCAGACGAAGACCATCGCGGTGCAAGGCGCTGCAGCCAACAGGATCAACCCGGCAATGTAGGACGACGATGCACCTTCAGGCAGCATCGGTGCGAACAGATGGCCGAGGAAGAAGGTGCCGAGCAGCGCCATCGAGAATGGCTTGATCGCCCAGTTCACCACAAGGGTAACGCCAATGCCGCGCCAGTGCTGCCTAAGGCTATGGAGCGCGCCGAAATCGACCCGCAGCAGCATGGGGATTATCATCAGCCAGATCAGGCCCGCCACCACGAGGTTGACGTTAGCGATCTCCAACGCTGCGATTGCCTCGAAGGCGCCGGGGAGCAAATGGCCGAGACCGATCCCGATCACGATGCACAGAGCCACCCACAGCGAGAGATAGCGCTCGAACAGTGACATGGCCTCAGTCCTTCCAGGAAGCGACAGGCACGGTCGTGGTGCCGCCACCCAAGGCGACCTGCATGTAAACCGTGTCGAGCCAACGCCCGGCCTTCCAGCCCATGCCGGTCAGGCGGCCGACATGCTCGAACCCGCAGGCTTCGTGTAGCGCTACCGAGCCAGGTTCGCCGCCGCCGATAACGGCGACCATCTGCCGAAAGCCATAGGCTTCAGCTGCCTGCAGCAACGCTTTGAGCAACAGTTTGCCGATGCCGCCGCCGCACCGGTCGTGCGCCACGTAGATGCTGTTCTCGCAGGCATAGGCATAAGCTGGTCGATCGCGGAACTGCGTGGCGTAAGCGTAGCCCACTACCGCTGATCCATCACAGACAACAAGGAACGGCCAGCCCCGTTCGCTCACCATTCGTATCTTCTCTACGGTCTCGGCCTCGGTCGGTGGCACCACCTCGTAGGTCGCCGTGCCATTCAGGACATGATGCGCATAGATGGCGGCAATGGCCTCAGCATCGCCGATCGTTGCGCTGCGAACCGAAAGGGTCATCGCCGGGTCGCTTCCACAACTTCGCCGTCTTCCTTGACGAACGTGCTGCGCTGCTCGGTCGGCAGCAAATCCAACACTTCTTCGGACGGGCGGCAGAGCTTCACGCCCAGCGGCGACACGACGAGCGGCCGATTGATGAGGATCGGATGCTCCATCATCGCGTCGACCAATGCCTCGTCCGTCAAGGTCTCGTCGCCGAGGCCCAGTTCGGCATAAGGCGTTCCCTTCTCGCGCAGCAGAGCGCGCGGAGTAATGCCGGCCCGCTCGATGAGCTCAACCAGCCGCGCACGGCTTGGCGGCGTCTTCAGATATTCGACAATGTGGGGCTCGATGCCCGCATTGCGGATCATGGCCAGGGCATTACGAGAGGTCCCGCAAAGCGGGTTATGGTAGATCACGATATCGGTCATTATCGCCTCTTCAGCAGCAGGTCAGTTCGGCCAGCAGCGGCTCGCACAGTTCGGCGCGCCCCTGGCAGCAATCCTTGGCCAGATAGATCATCAGTCCGCGCAGCGCATCGAGGTTGGCGCGCTGAATTTGTTGGCGGCCACGCTTCTCGGAAAGCACTAGGCCGGCCTTCACCATCACGGCCAGATGCGTTGAAAACGTGCTCTGGGTCAATCCCGATGCATCCACCAATTCGCCGGTCGACAGGCCATCAGGCTCATGTCGGATCAACAGGCGGAACGCATCGAGCCGCGTAGGATGGCCGAGAGCGGAGAGTATCAAGAGTGCATCGCTGGTGTTCATGCATCGTAATTATCCGATGCAATCAAACCAGTCAACAAGCCATCGATAACTCCCGATGCTTCAATCGTCAGGCTTAAGGGCAGCTTGGGACCAATTGCGAAATGGAAGCTGGCATTCCGAGATTGGCTTGACGCGTGGTTGGAGCGGAAAACCTGACCGTCTGCTCATGGGGATCAAAAATCGCCCCTTGAACGGCCAGTTTGGGTCGGAAACCTTATTGGACCAAAGTATGATCCAACCGCGCGGCCTGGCCCATTATGTTCGGCATCCATGCAGGTGCGGATGACAGCGCATCGGGGAGGTGCCGGTGAGCTTCAGGAAGGCGATGGTCGCGGGCGCATTGGCGCTGATATTGTCGCTCGCTGTGTTGATCGCGACATCTATCTGGCATCACAGGCTCGCCGCTCGGTTGCTTTCGCGGATCGAAATGGCCCAGCATCAGGCGCTGCTGGTTACCCGGCTGGAGGCGGACATCGTCGCCCGGCAACTGGCCGATCGGTCACAGCATGTTGCCATGGATCAGGCCATTGCAGTCGGCATGCGAGCCTATCTGGGCAGTATTGAAAACGAACGGCACCTGATCGAAACCGACGCGGAAAGTCAGGCCCAGCAAACCCATGAATGGGCAAGGGCGCTAGAACTCGCCGGGATCATAGGCAATTCCGATCGGGCGGGATGGAGGGCGGCACGCGCTCTGTCGCATGACATCGCCGTCCGGGAACAGGGGGAGGCGCGGGAGGCCGCGCAATCGATCGCGCAGGCGCAGCGCTGGAGCGGCCGGCTGATCGGCAGCGTGGCGCTTTTCATCCTGCTGCTGTGTGGCGCAACCGGCTGGCTGCTGTGGCGCGGCATCGTGGCGCCCATCGCTGCGCTCATCGATGGCACAGACAGGCTCAGGGCAGAACGGGGCCCTGCACGCGTTCGGCTGCAGGGGCTGCACGAACTACAGCATCTGGCCGCCCAGTTCAACGATATGGCGGAAGCGATCGAGACGCAGGTGGCCACCCGCACGACGGCCCTGGAACAGGCCAATCAATGGCTACGCGATATCGATGGCCGGCGTCGGCTGTTCCTGTCCAAGGTCAGCCATGAACTGCGCACGCCCGTCACCGTGATGCGCGGTGAAGCAGAAGTGGCGCTGCGCCGGCCGGAGAATCGCGCTGCACTGGAGGACGCGCTGGTCCATATCGTCGACAGCGGCCAGTTCCTCCATCGGCGGCTGGACGACCTGCTGGCGCTGGCCCAGGCGGAAGACGGCGCCTTGTCGGTCGCGCCCCGGCCGATCGACCTTGCCCTCGTGCTGCGCGAGGCCCATGCCATGGTGGCCCCCTTCGCCCGATCAAGTGGTATCGGGCTTCAACTTGAAGCGGCAAGCGATGCGGTGCCGATCGTTGGCGATCCTGATCGATTGCGCCAGGCCCTCGTTGCCATCATCGATAATGGCATAAAATTCTCGCCGCCCGAGGGCATGATCCGGCTGGATATGCGATCGGACGGCGATCGCGCGCGCATCGCGATCAGGGACGATGGTCCGGGCGTAGCGGAGGCCGATCTGGCCAGGATTTTCGATCCCTATTTCCAGGCTGATGTCGGACGCAGCCGGGGCGGCACCGGGCTCGGGCTTGCGCTCGCGCGATGGATCGCGGAGCGGCATGGCGGCCATCTGGATGCTGCCAATCACCGTATGAGGGAGGGCCTGTGCGTGTCGCTGACCTTGCCGGTGGTGTCATGAACATCCTGCTGGTGGAAGATGATCCGGGCATCGGCCGCTTCGTCCATCGCGGATTGATGGCCGAAGGCTATATGGTGGAATGGCAGACATCGGGACGGCGGGCCCGTCCACGACTGGCATCCGGCCTGTTCCATGCCGCGATCCTGGATCTTGGCCTGCCCGACATGGACGGGGCCGACCTGTGCCGTGAGGTGCGGCAGGACGGTGTCGATCTGCCGATCTGTATGCTGACCGCGCGCGCCAGCCTGGACGAGAAGCTGGAGGGGTTTCGCTGCGGCGCCGATGATTATCTGACCAAGCCTTTTTCCTTCGAGGAATTGCTGGCGCGGCTGGCGGTCATGGTTCGGCGTCGCGAAGGCCGCGATACCGAGCGCCTGTCGCTGGGATCGCTGACGATCGACATTCGTGCCCGGACGGCGCAGATCGAGGGGAAGCCGCTCGATTGCAGCCGGCGCGAGTTCGACCTGCTGTTGTGCCTGACCCGTCAGGCTGGACAGGTGGTATTGATCTGCCCCCACCGAGTGGACCGATTGGTTTGTTAGTGCATTAAGCTCATCGCCGCCATATCCGGACGGAGGTGGAGCGAAGCGGAACCGGAGGCCGGATATGGCGGTGTCGCCGTTTCTGGTGCCGGTGGCCGATAGCCAAGACTGCTGTGCGGGCGGACGGTGTTGTAATGCCGCCGCCAGGCTTCGATCAGCACCCTGGCCTCGGCGAGGCTGTAGAAGATTTCACCATTGAGCAGTTCGTCGCGCAGCGACCCATTGAAGCTTTCATTATAGCCATTCTCCCATGGCGATCCCGGCGCGATGTAGAGCGTCTTCACGCCGATCTGCCGCAGCCATTGCTGGACGGCATTGGCGATAAATTCGGCGCCATTATCTGACCGTATATGTGCAGGCGGGCCGCGCGAGATGAACAGGTCCGCCAAGGCCGCCAGCACATCCTCATGTTTGAGCTGTCGCGCAACGATAAGCGCCAGACATTCCCTGCTGGCCTCGTCGATGATCGTCAGGATGCGGAACTTGCGGCCGTCATGCGTGCGCCCCTCGACGAAGTCGTAGGCCCACACATGCCCAGGATACTCAGGCCGCAGGCGGATGCATGATCCGTCGTTGAGCCATAGACGCCCGCGTTTGGGCTGGCGCTGCGGCACCTTGAGCCCTTCGCGCCGCCATATCCGCTCGACCCGTTTATGGTTCACCGTCCACCCCGCATGGCGCAGCAACGCCGTGACCCGGCGGTAGCCGTAACGACCATATTGCTTTGCCAAGGCGATGATGTCCTCCGTCAGCGCCTGTTCGTCATCCGCCCCACGCGGCACTTTACGCTGTGTCGATCGATGCTGCCCCAGAACCCGGCATATCCGTCGCTCGGATAGCCGGACTGGCAGATCCCGTCGTATATGATCGATGCAGCGCCGTCGCCGCGCGGGGCTCAGAAGTTTCCCCGTGCAGCTTCCTGCAATATCAGCTTGTCCAGCGTCAGGTCCGAGATCGCCCGGCGCAGCCGTTGGTTTTCCTTCTCCAGATCCTTCATCCGCCGTGCCTGGTCGGTCTTCAGCCCGCCATATTCCTTGCGCCAGCGATAATAGGTCTGCTCGCTGACCCCGATCCGACGGCAGGCTTCGGCGGTCGAAGCCCCCTGCGCCAGCACAATCTCAACTTCACGCAGCTTGCCGATGATCTCTTCCGGCTTGTGCTTCTTGCTCGGCATTCAATGTCCCTTTCGCGGTCCAGACTATCATAGTCTCTGGGCCACTCAGCGGGGGGCAGATCAACCACGCCGTCCAGTATATTTCTCACCCCGAATATCCTTGGGAGAGATTACGCGCCGAGACACCTGGTAAGTACGAAACTTATGTAGATCTCGAAGCCGGTCGATGGACGCACGTGCGGATTGTTGTAGCAGGCTCTTCCGCCCGCTTACATGTTGACGGCACCTTGCAGCCGACATTGATTGTGAACGACCTCAAGCACGGTGCCGAAGCTAAGGGAGGCGTGGCACTTTGGATCGGTCCTGGCACATTAGCTCATTTCAGCGGCGTGCGGATTTCGTCTTAACCTGAACCGCGTCGGGTTTGCCGAACTTCCGCTTCAGTTGGCGAATTTGCGCCCAATACGGGCACTTGGATCAATAGGCAACGTGAGTTGCTGAAGGTCCGCCGCAAGGACCTCACGCACAACAAACTCCGCCCTCAGTCATTATCTGCCACAGGCGGGTTTTGCCGATATATTAGGCGCTGAATGTCCGCAATGGACGTCTCGTTCGCGAGCCGAATTGCGGCACCACAAGAGCACCCCACAGACTTCTGAAGCCGCATAGTCCGATAAGAGACGCTGAGTTTCTTACCGCACTTTGGACAGTCCACCCGAACCACGATGCTGTCCAGTTCATTCGCCATTTCCAAAATCTAAGCCTTGGGCGGCGTGAAGTCCATCTGACCATTAGTAGCTGGTCGATAAGCGACAGACAGCTATCTTCGCCCGAAAACTTGTCGATTGCTCAAAAGAGAGCCGGCCGCTATCGCCGCGTACCCACCGGTAAACCGACGTTCGGAAGTCGGCAGCATCAGCCATTTGCTCAGCGCGACCCGGACAGGAAGCAATTCGCTCATCAGATCAAAGAGATCATTCCTCGGATCTTCACCCTCGGAAACAATGCAAAAAGGGGTACGATGATCACCGTCTGCCTTTCTTAACGACCAGAGGCACGACCGGCGCCCCTTCCTTATGCTCCTCTAAATAGTCACTCCACCACTGCGCCATCTGGACCCGCTCATCCCAATGCTGTCCCCTTGCGTAGGCGCCACGCACAGCATTGCTGTGCCCGTGCGCCAATGCGCGTTCGATCGCGTCTGGATGCCACTTCCCGCTCTCGTTTAGCAGCGTGCTAGCCGTTGCTCTGAAGCCATGGGCCGTCACGGTCTCCCGATCGAACCCCATTCTACGAAAGGCAGTATTGATCGCATTCTCGCACATCGGTTTGAAATGGCTCCGCTCCCCAGGGAACATCCAGTCCATCCATCCGGTGTGGCGCCGCAATTCATTGAAGAGCGCAAGCGATTGTACCGACAGAGGTACACTATGTGGACGACGGAGCTTTGTGCGCTCTGCGGGAATGCGCCATATTTTCTCGTCCCAGTCGATCTCCTGCCATTTGGCGAGGCGCAACTCGCCTGGCCGCACAAAGACATGAGGTAAAAGTTGCATCGCGATCTTGACGCTCTCCCTACCGCCATAATCGTCAATTGCGCGTAACAGCGCGCCAAGCTTGCGCGGATCCAATATGGCAGCTCTATGCGTGACGATCGGTGACATCAAAGCGTCGCCCAGCAATGCAGCCGGATCCGATTTGCAAAGAGACATCGCGACACCGTGACGAAACACACGGCTGGCGAAGGCGCGCGTGCGAACCGCTGTCTCCCGTTTACCGGCCTTCTCGATCTTCTTCAAAACGACCATCAGTTCGGCTGGCTCGATTTCGCTGACTGGACGCCCACCGATCGGACCAGTTAAATGAGAGAGGTACCAGCGTGCCTTCTCAATTGTTGCGGCTGCCTTTTGTCCGCCCACGAATTTCACCTCAATGAAATCTTCGGCGACCGACTGGAAGCTGTTCCCGGCCGCAAGCCTTGCCATCGTCTTTTCCCGCTTGCGCTCATGAAGCGGGTCGCCTCCCTCTCTCACAGCTCGCCGCGCCTCGTCCCGCAGTTCGCGCGCCTGGACTAGCGAAACTTCAGGCCAGTCTCCGAGCGTAAGGCGCTTCTCGCTTCCTAGGACGCGATATTTGAAAAACCATCGCTTCGCGCCATTGGGGCGAATTTCAAGATAGAGACCTTTTTCGTCCGTTTTGCGATAAGCTGAGACGAGTGCCGGAAAAGCACGGATTTCTGCGGCTTTGAGAGCCATTTGGGGGCATTCCTCTTTTTCCCACCGCAGTGCCCCCAGCTCTGCCCCCAAATTAACGAAATCTGGGGGCATTTCTTGGAACAAAGCGAGACCACCGAGAAAGACAGAATCTCTCGGAACCCGCAGAAAATCAACGTTTTTGGACGTTTTGGGAAGAGGTACTGGTGCCGCTTACGTGACTCGAACACGTGACCCTCGCATTACGAATGCGATGCTCTACCAACTGAGCTAAAGCGGCACTGGCGCGGGCAGATAACAGCGGTCGGGCGATTGGACAAGCGCCCAAATGCACTTTCTTGCCCCCTGCCCCGTCCTCGTCGCACGATCGACCGATATTGCGCGCCATCCATCCGCTTTTGCGCGCGAATTTACGGCATGTTTACCATCCCCATGGCACAGCCTTGCGCAAAGTCGCTTATTCTCTGTTCCAAGGACCGACCGGATGGACATTCTGCGGGGGCATGACGTCGCCAACGACCAGGACGATTTCGAATATCCCGGTGATGCCGCGATCGACCGTCCGCTCGCCGTGGGATATGAGGAACGGCGCATGCAGGTGCGCGCCTATAATTATTGGGCGTCGCTGCTGGGCGATCGCGCCCTGCCCCTGATCGAGGATCTTTCGCCCGATCAGATGGACGATTTCGGCCCCTATAGCGTGCTGCTCGATTTCACCGCCGGCATCGAGAATCCCGCAATCGTCTATCTCGGCACGGCCTTGCGTCAGGAATGCGAGATCGAGGGGCCGATCGGCCATATCGCCGATGTTCCGGCCCGTTCGCTGCTGTCGCGCCTGACCGATCATTATCTCCAGATCATCGCCAATGCCGCGCCGATCGGATTCGAGGCGGAGTTCATCAACCAGCGCGGCCGCGAGATTCTCTATCGCGGCATCCTGATGCCCTTTTCCGCGCAGGGCGATTCGATCGACTTCGTGTTCGGCGTGATCAACTGGAAGGAAATGGCCAGCCACGCTTTGTCGGTCGCGATCGAGCGCGAGGTCGACACCAATTTGCTGCACAATCCCTCGGCGCGCAGCGATGCGCCGATCTGGGCCGATGGTCCGGGCGCGGACGAGGATGACGACGTGCTGGACCTGGCCGGCATGGAGATGCCGACCGAGGATGCGCCGCTCGCCGACTGGCTGGCGCTCGCCCGCGAAGGCGCGGAAAAGGCCCGTACCAGCGAGGCGCGCAGCCATGCCGCCCTCTATCGCGCGATCGGCCTTGCCTATGATTTCGCGCTGGTGACCCGCCGTTCGGCCGAGGAATATGCCGAACTGCTCGAAGATTATGGCATCAAGGCGCAGGCGCGCAGCCCGATGACCGCCGTCATCAAGCTGGTCTTCGGCGCCACCTATGACAAGACGCGCATCACCGAATATGCGACCGCGCTCGATCATGCCGCGACCGCCAGCCTGCCGGTCGGCAGCTTCGCCGCTTATCTGGCCGGTTATGATGGTGGCCTCAAGGCCCTGGTCCGCGACGAGCGTGCCGCCCGCCGGGCGGACATGCCCGCCCGCCCCGACAAGCGCCAGACCGCCCGCGACACGATGAAATGCGCCACCGCGCTCGATCCGCTGGCCGTCGCCACCGACAATGATGGCCTGGCCGTCGTCGTCGCCCGGCGCGAGGCGGATGGCACGCTGGCGATCGTCGGCGCACTGCCGGAAGGGTCGGACCTGGGCCAGCGCGTGATCCTGGCCGCCGCCGACTGAGATCTTGCCTCGGCGCCGGCCCTCACCCCCAGCCGTGGCGTAAACGCGCCATCTTGGGGTGACATCGCGGCTTTCCAAGTGCATAGGGGCATGCCTGCTCTTCGGGCCATGCCTTCCAGACATCGATATCCGCCAGTAACGGGCGGCCCGACCATGCTGCGCTGCATCATAATATTTCACGCGCGCGAAATTTTATTTCGACCAATACTTGAGACGATCCGGTGAGAGGGGCATATAGATGCCCCTAGGACAAGGAGTCGTCTGGCGGTGTTCCAGCGCCTCCTCCGTTTCGGCAACGGCGGGACATTTCCCCGCGGCTAAGAGGTAGGCGAATGACGGCGCTGGCTGATCCCAATATCAAGGAAGTCGATTCAACTGTTCGCGCGGCGCTGGAAGGCGTCCTGGCAAAGGGCGCCCTGCCCGGCGAGAGCGAGGGATTTGATCAGGCGGCCATCGCCGCCGCTGCGGCCTTCCTGGGTCGCACCGCCAATGCGCGCAAGGCCGGCAAGCCCGGCATCGCGATCGAGACGCTGGGCGAAGGCGCCACCGGCCGCTTCATGCGGATCGCGCTGATCAACGACGACATGCCCTTCCTGGTCGATTCGATCGCCACCACGCTCGCGGCGGCCGACATCAGCATCCACCGGCTGCTCCACCCCGTCCTGTCGATATCGCGCGGCGCCGATGGCAGCCTGTCCGCGATCCTGGACGATGATGCGCCGGGCGCGTTGCGGGAATCGATGATCTATATCGAGGCCGACCGGGCCGACGCAAAGGCCCGCCGCGCGCTCGAAAAGGCGCTGGAAGACACGCTGGCCGACGTTCGCGTCGCCGTGCGCGACTGGCCGCGCATGCAGGAAGCCATGTCGGCCGACGCCAATGCCGTCACCGACGATGAAGGCGCTGCGCTGCTGCGCTGGTTCCTCGCGGGCCATTTCACCCAGATCGGCCATGAACTGTGCAGCCGCGTCGGCACCTCGGAAGAGCGGCTGGGCATCTGCGCGCTGCGTGACAAGCCGATGATCGCGCCGGCCTCGCGCGAAGCCGCCTTCACCTGGTTCGAGGAAGGCAAGCGCAGCCCGCTCATCATCAAGTCCAACATCCTCTCGCGCGTGCATCGCGGCGTGCTGCTGGACCTCATCATCCTGCCGGTGCGTGAGGGCAAGAGCGTCACCGGCCTGTCGATCCACGCCGGCATGTGGACCAGCGCGGCGCTTGCCGCCTCGCCGGAAAAGGTGCCGCTGCTGCGCTCGGCCCTGTCGGCGCTGATGGACAAATATGGTTTCGATCCGGCCGGCCATGCCGGCAAGACGTTGGCCCATGCGCTCACCACCCTGCCGCATGACATATTGATCGGCTTCGAGCGCGACACGCTGGAGCATCTGGCGCTCACCTTCATGTCGCTGACCGACCGGCCGCGCCCCAAGCTGGTGCTGGCCACCAGCGCGCTCGCCCGTCACCTCTATGCCTTTGTCTGGCTGCCGCGCGACGAACTGTCGACTGCGCGCCGCGTCGCGATCCAGGACATGCTGGCCAAGGCGGCGAATGGCCCGGTATTGAGCTGGTCGATCGCGCTGGAGGAAGGCGGCCTGGCGCTGCTGCGCATCACCCTCGACCTGCGCGACGGCGGCGTGGTGCCCGATGATGCCGCGCTCGATCGCCAGCTCAAGCAGATGGTGCGCGGCTGGCTGCCCGCCGTCGAGGAAGCGCTGGCCGAAAGCGAGGAAGCCGGCCGCGCCGCGGCGCTGGCCCAGCGCTTCGCCCCCGGCTTCCCGATGGCCTATCGCAACGGCGCCGGCCCGGTCGAGGCGGCGGTCGACATCCGCCTGATCCACGGCCTGTCGGGTCCGGGCGACAAGTCGATCCGCATCTATCGCAACCCGGAAGACAGCGCCGAACGGCTGCGCCTCAAGCTCTACAGCCATGACGCGATCGCCCTGTCCGAAGTCGTCCCCGCCTTCGAGAATTTCGGCTTCCGCGTGATCGACGAGATGACCACGGCGATCGACGGCGGCACGCTTGGCCATGTCCAGCGCTTCGTGCTGGAACTGCCGGCTGGCGGCGATGCCCAGGCGGTGGTCGACCGCGCCGAAGTGGTGACCGAGGCGATCGCCCAGGTGATCGAAGGCGTAGCCGAAAATGACAGGTTCAACGAACTCATCGTCACCGCCGGCTTTGCGCCGCGCGCGGTCGTGCTGTTCCGCGCGCTGTTCCGCTATCTGCGCCAGACCGGCACCGCCTTTGGCATGGCGACCTTTGCCGACACGCTGCGCCGTGAACAGGGCGTCGCCCGCAATCTTGTCGCCCTGTTCGAAGCGCTGCACGATCCCGCCGCGCAGGACGGCAGCGACAAGGCGACCGCCATCCAGGCGGAGATCGACGCGGGCCTGGAACAGGTCAGCTCGATCGACGAGGATCGCGTGCTGCGCCTGATCCGCGCCGTCATCACCGCGACGCTGCGCACCAACTTCTATGCCCCGGCTGCGGCCGAGGCGCTGGCGTTCAAGATCGACAGCGCCCTCGTCCCCGGCCTGCCGGCGCCGCTGCCCTGGCGGGAAATCTGGGTCTACAGCCCGCGCGTCGAGGGCATCCATCTGCGCGCCGGTCCGGTCGCCCGTGGCGGCCTGCGCTGGTCCGACCGTCGCGACGATTTCCGCACCGAAATCCTGGGCCTGATGAAGGCGCAACGTGTCAAGAACGCTGTCATCGTGCCGACCGGCGCGAAGGGCGGCTTCTACCCCAAGCAATTGCCCAATCCGCAGGTCGATCGCGACGCCTGGTTCGCTGAAGGCACGGAAAGCTATCGCATCTTCATCCGCACCCTGTTGTCGATCACCGACAATATCGTGAAGAACAAGGTGAAGCACCCCGCCCAGGTGGTGGTGCGCGACGGCGACGATCCCTATTTCGTGGTCGCCGCCGACAAGGGCACCGCGACCTTCAGCGACGTCGCCAATGCGATCGCGCTGGAGCGGGACTTCTGGCTGGGCGACGCCTTCGCCAGCGGCGGCTCCAACGGCTATGACCACAAGGCGATGGGCATCACCGCCAAGGGCGCCTGGATCAGCGTCCAGCGGCACTTCGCCGAAATGGGCGTCGATGTGCAGAGCGAGCCGGTCAAGGTAGTGGGCTGCGGCGACATGTCGGGCGACGTGTTCGGCAACGGCATGCTGCTCAGCAAGGCGATCAAGCTGGTCGCCGCCTTCGACCATCGCCACATCTTCCTCGACCCCAATCCCGATCCGGCCAAGAGCTGGGAAGAGCGCAACCGCATGTTCGCCCTGCCCCGCTCCAGCTGGGAGGATTATGACAAGGGCCTGATCTCCGAGGGCGGCGGCGTGTTCGCCCGCAGCCTCAAGAAGATCCCGCTCACCCCGCAGGTTCAGGAAATCCTGGGCGTGACCGAAAGCGAGATGGAGCCGACCGCGCTCATCTCCGCCATCCTCAAGAGCCCCAACGACCTGCTGTGGTTCGGCGGCATCGGCACCTATGTGAAGGCCGCCGCGCAGAGCCATGGCGATGTCGGCGACCCGGCCAATGACCGGCTGCGCGTCAATGCCGAACAGCTGCGCGTCAAGGTGGTGGGCGAAGGCGCGAACCTTGGCACCACACAGGCCGGCCGCATCGCCTTCTCGCTGCATGGCGGGCGGATCAACACCGACTTCATCGACAATAGTGCCGGCGTCGACTGCTCGGATAATGAGGTCAACATCAAGATCGCGCTGAACAAGGAAATGGCGGAAGGCCGCCTGCCCTTCGACAAGCGCAATGCCCTGCTCGAAAGCATGACCGACGCGGTCGGCGCGATCGTGCTGGAGGATAACCGGCTTCAGGCGCTCGGCCTGTCGATCGCCGAAAGCGGCGGCGCGGCGGACCTTGCCTCCTATGTCCGGCTGATCGAGACGTTCGAGGAAACCGGCCGTCTCGACCGCCAGGTCGAGGGGCTGGCCGCCAATGACCAGTTGCTGCGGCGGGGCCAGGATGGCCAGGGCCTCACCCGCCCCGAACTCGCCGTGCTGCTCTCCACCGCCAAGCTGGCGCTGCAGGACGCGATCGAACATGGCGACCTTGCCACCGATCCCAGCATGGGCGCGGAACTGGCCGCCGCCTTCCCTGCCGCGATGCAGGAGAAGGAAGCCGATGCCATCGCCGCCCATGCGCTCAAGAAGGAGATCATCGCCACCAAGGTTGCGAACCGCATCGTCAACCGCCTCGGCATCATCCATCCCTTCGAACTGGCGGAAGAAGAGGGCTGCTCGCTCGCCGATCTCGCCAGCGCCTTCCTGATTGCCGAGCGCCTCTACGACATCCGCACCCTGTGGGCGGATATCGACGCGGCCGACATGTCGGAAGCCGCCCGCCTGGCCCTGTTCGGCGACATCGCCAGCGGCATGCGCGCGCAGATCGCCGATATCCTGCGCAGCGTGCCCGCCGGCACCCTGCCGGACGCCGGCCATGCGATCCTGGCCAAGGGCGTCGAAACGCTCGCCAACCAGGTCGACGACCTGCTCACCAGCGAAGCGCTGCGCCGCGTCACGGCCGTTACCGATCGCCTGCTCTCGCTCGGTGCGCCGGACATGCTGGCCGTGCGCACCGCCGGCCTGTTCAAGCTGGACGGCGCGGTCGGCATCGCCGCGCTCGCCGGTCGCCTGAAGATGGACGAGATCGCGCTGACCCGCGCCTTCACCCATCTGGGCGAGGCTGTCGGCATCGACTGGGTCCAGTCGGCCGCCGCCCGCATGGAACCGACCGATCCGTGGGAGCGGCTGCTCATCTCCGGCGTCGCGCGCGACATGCAGCAGGTGCGGCTCGACTTCCTGGCCCAGGGCAAGGGCAAGGATGTGTCCGACCATGTCGAGAAATGGCTGATCGAGCGCGGTGCGCGCATCCAGCAGTTCCGCGCCCTGGTGCAGCGCGCCAAGGCAGCGGCGTCGCCCAATGTCGCGATGCTCGCGGAAATCGCCGGTCAGGCCCGCGGCCTGCTCGGCCGCTGAGGCCATCGCCCCTTCCCGTCAGCGGGAAGGGGTTTCAACCGCCCCCCCCAAAAAAACGTATGGCCCGCCCCGTCTGCAAGGGGGATTTTGAAGTGTTCTGATCAGTCTGCGTCAACGTATGCGGTCTCATGGGTGACCCCATGGCCAAGATGGACATCCGCACGTCTGGAGCCACAATAAAGACGCCGGCAACGAGTGCCATTTTTTTGGCCGGGCTTTCCAGACGCCGATCGACTGTCAGGCCATCTTCACGATCCTTCCTGCAAACATCGTTGGCCTATGCACGAAGATGCGTGCGGCCGATCCGGTTATGCCGCGACTGGGTAGCCGCGTTCGAACGTCGCGTCCTTGCGCAAGGCCGCCCATGCGATCCGCGCCAGCTTGTTGGCCAGCGCGACGACGATAGCATTGCGGTGGACTCCTCGCTCGATCATTCCTGTCAACCAGCGCCCCAACGGGGTCTCGCTTCGCGCCAGCGACGGCAATGCTGCTCGGGCACCGTGGATGAGCAAGGTGCGCAAGTAGGTGTTGCCTCGCTTGGAGATGCCGAGCAGCCGCGGCTTGCCGCCGGTAGTATGCTGACGGGGCACCAGACCGAGCCAGGCACCCAGGTCTCGGGCTTTGGCAAAGCTGCTGGCATCGCCCACGGCTGCAATCAGGGCAGTTGCGTTCAGCACCCCGACGCCGGGGATGGATGTGAGCCGCCGGGCAGCCGCGTCATTGCGCGCCAGCTCGACAAACTCGCCGTTCAGCGTTTCCACCCTGGTATCGAGTTCGCGCCATTCGGCACGCAGTTCGGCCACCAACTGGCGCAGACGCGGTGACAAGGTCGTATCCTCATCGGCCAGCAGGGCATCGATGCCGAGTTCCAGCTTGCGCCGCCCAACCGGGAAAATGGTCCCGCGCTCCAGCAGGATCGCCCGCAACTGGTTGGTCAGGCTCCTGCGCTCAGCCACCAGGCGCGAGCGAACCCGGTGGAGCGTCTGGATGTCCAACTGCTCCTGGGTCTTGAGTTCGACGAAGCGCATCGTTGGACGCGAGGCGGCCTCGGCGATCCCCTCGGCGTCGCGGTCATCGTTCTTCTGTGCTTTGACATACGGCCGTACGTACTCCGGCGACATCAGCCGGATCTCATGTCCGTGCGCGGCGAACAGGCGCCCCAGATAATGGGCACCGCAACATGCCTCCATCGCGACCACGCACACAGGAAGCTTGGCAACGTAGTCGACCAGCGTCTGGCGGCGCATCGACCTGCGTACGACGACAGCTCCCGACGCATCCACGCCCACCACACTGCAGGCATTCTTGCCCAAATCAACGCCAAGGATCACAATAGACATCGGTCCGCTCCTTTCCTCTTCAAGCACCAGCATCATATCCGATGCCGGGGAAAAGGGGCGGGCCATCCCATAAAGAAAAAGGCGCCCGATCCAGTGATCGGGCGCCTTTTTCTTTTCCGTGCCTTTGATGCGCTCAGCGCGGGTCGGCGGGCAGCGGCTGCACCATCAGCGGCTTGGGCGCCGGTGCGGGGGGCGGTTCGGGGGCCGGCGCAGCATCGACCGGGGCAGCAGCCTCCGGCGCCACAGCCTCCGGCGCATCGGCTGCCGACTTGTCCTTGCCCGGCACGCGCAGCCCCGGACCATAGACCGGCGTCACGCCCGGCGTGTAGCGACCGTGCAGCGCCTCGATCTCCGCCTTGCGCTGGTTGAGATAGAGGTCGCGATAGCTGCCATAGGGATTGTCGTCGGAACGGATCGCCTGGATGCGCTCGTCGAACGCCGCGCGCTCGCCCAGCTGGTCCAGCACCGCCATCGGGATGACGACCGTGGGCTGGGTGAAGGGCTTACCCACCGCGAAGGGCAGGATCATCTTGTCGACCGTGTCGCCGATGATGTCGCGCAGCGTCGTCGGGCCGACCAGCGGCAGATACATGTACGGCCCCGGCCCCACGCCATAGAAGCCCAGCGTGTTCGCGAGGCCATTGGGGCGATAGGGCAGGTTGAACGGCTTGCGCTTGGCAACGTCGAACAGGCCGACAAAGCCCAGCGTCGTGTTGATCGCGAAGCGGCCGGCCGTCTCGAACGCCTTGCCCGGCTTGAACTGCAGCATATAGGCCGCGAACACGACCGGCTCGCCCAGGTTCGAGAAGAAGTTGCGCAGCCCCTTGCGCACCGGGCGCGGCAGGCCCTTGTTATAGGCCTTGGCCACCGGCTCGATCAGCGCCTTGTCGACCGCCTGGACCGCTTCGAAAGACTGTTCGTTGATCGCGGCGAAGGGATCGCGCTTGCGCAGCCCGGTATCGCCGGTCACGACGATCGCATTGGGATCGACCGGCACCTCTTCCTTGGGCTGCTCCGCGATCGGGCTCAGCGTCGGCAGCACGACCGGCGGCGGATAGGGACTGTCGGGTGACGGCGTCTGTGCCGGCATCTGGGCGGGCTGGACCGGGTCGGCAGGGACGGTCTGGGGCGTTTCCGCCGGCGCAGGTGCCATAGCCGCAGCCGGCACCATCGGAGCGCCGCTGTCCACGACCTCCCCCTGTCCCGCCATCAGCATCATTCCAGTGGCGGCAACCGAAAGCAGCATAAATCGTCCCTTGTCACGGCCCCGTCTGGACGACGGGCCCAACGGCCAGCAACGGCCTGGATAAGGGCCGATAAACAGACATCGCATCCCCGCGACATCGCTGTCCAAGCTGATTTCGCTAGGGGGGCGTGCCGCACCCGTCAAGTATGGTGGTCAAGCAGGAGGCGGCAGGCGGAGACGCGCGTGCGGCGCTTTGGTTCCCGACCGCTTACATTTTGATACATTTTTCCTGTTGCGAGCGGTTTGCAATTGCGAGTCGTTCGCGTTATTCGGGCCACCTCATTTCCCACAGGACTCGCCCTTCCCTCGATGCACGCTCCCGCCCGCGCCCAGCCCAAGAAAAAGAAGAGCGCCAAGGCATTCTGGCTGAAGCAGCTGCATACCTGGCATTGGGTGAGTTCGGCGATCAGCCTGATCGGCCTGCTGCTCTTCGCCTTCACCGGCATCACCCTCAACCACGCCGCCGATGTCGAGGGTTCGCCCCAGACCGTCGAGAAGAGCGCCACCCTGCCCGCTCCGCTGTTGAAGCTGGTCGCGGCCGATGACGCGCCCGATGCCAAGAAGCCCCTGCCCGCCCCGATCGCCCAATGGGTCGAAAAGGAAATCGGCCAGAGCGGCGCGGGCGAGGCGGAATGGTCGGCGGACGAAGTCTATCTAGCCCTGCCGCGTCCCGGCGGCGATGGCTGGGTGTCGATCGACCGGCATGACGGCAAGGTCACCAGCGAAGCGACCAGCCGTGGCTGGGTCAGCTATCTCAACGACCTGCACAAGGGCCGCAATGCCGGCACCGTGTGGAAATGGTTCATCGATATCTTCGCCGTCGCCTGCTTCCTGTTCGCGCTGACCGGCCTGCTGCTGCTCCAGTTGCACGCCGCCAAGCGGCCGAGCACCTGGCCGCTGGTCGCGATTGGGCTTGCGCTGCCGGCGCTGCTCGCCATCCTCTTCATCCACTAACGGGGGTCCATCTTTCCATGCAGATCAGTCCCAAGCTCATCCTGTCCGGCGGTGCCGCGCTTGGCGCCACCGGTGCGCTGGCCGCACCGGCCGCCGCGCAGACCATGACCGTCACGGTCAATATCCCGCGCCTGTCGGTCGCCGAATATCACCGCCCCTATGTCGCCATCTGGCTGGAGAAGGAGGGCGCCGCCCCCCGCACGCTCGCGGTCTGGTATGATGTCGACAAGGCCAAGGGCGAAGGCACCAAATGGCTGCGCGACATCCGCCAGTGGTGGCGCGTGTCGGGCCGCACGATGAGCTTCCCGGCCGATGGCGTATCGGGCGCGACCCGCGCGCCGGGCGACCAGAAGATCGCCTTCACCGCCGGCAAGGGGCCGCTCGGCGCCTTGGGTCCGGGCAAATATACGCTGGTGGTGGAAGCCGCCCGTGAAGTCGGCGGCCGCGAACTGCTCCGCCTGCCCTTCACCTGGCCGGCCAAGCCCGGCGTCGCCGCCAAGGCACAGGGCAGCAGCGAACTCGGCGCCGTCAGCGTCAGCTTCGGCAAGTAACAGGGGACAAAGACCATGAAAGCCAAATATCTGATCGCGGGCGCGCTTGCCGCCCTGATGCTCTCCGGCGCGGCCCAGGCCCACCGCCAGTGGATGCTGCCCTCCTCCACCACCCTGTCGGGCACCGACAGCTGGGTGACGGTCGACGCGGCAGTCTCCAACGACCTCTTCTATTTCGAACATTTCCCGATGCGCACCGACGGCATCGCCGTGACCGAGCCGGACGGCACCACCGGCAAGATCGAAAATGCCGCCACCGGCAAATATCGCTCGACCTTCGACGTGCATCTGACCAAGCCGGGCACCTATCGCATCGCCAATGTCTCGACCATGGTGATGGGCAGCTACACCCTCAACGGCAAGCAGGAGCGCCTGCCGCGCGGCACGACCAAGGCCACTCTGGCCCAGGCGATCCCCGCCGGCGCCACCAATGTCCAGACCGCCGAGGCAAGCAATCGCAACGAGATCTTCGTGACGCTGGGCGCGCCGACCACCACCATCTTCAAGCCGACCGGCACCGGCATCGAACTGGTCCCGGTGACCCATCCCAATGACCTGGTGTCGGGCGAGACCGCGACCTTCCAGTTCCTGCTCGACGGCAAGCCCGCCGCCGACCTCAAGGTCACCGTCATTCCCGGCGGCATCCGCTATCGCGATGCGCTGGGCCAGATGGACCTCGTCACCGACAAGGATGGCAAGCTGGCCGTCAAATGGGGCGCCCCCGGCATGTACTGGCTGAACGCCAGCACCGGCGGCGGCCGCGAAGGTGGCCCCGGTGGTCCGGGCGCGCAGGGCGGCAAGCCGGAGGGCGCACCGCCCGCACCGCCGGCCGGCCCGCCGCAGAAGCGCGCCTCCTACATCACCACGCTGGAAGTGCTGGCGCCCTGACCCGGCCCTCCGGCAATCCCGTCCGGATCGCGATAGCGCCCGACCTGTCGCCCGAGCAATTTGCCGGGCGCCAGCGTCAGGGCGCTATCGTCACTTTGGGCGGGCCGACCATGGGCACCACATGGTCGGCCCGCATCGTCAATCCGCCCGCCGACTGCCAGCCCCATGTCGAGGCCGTGCTGGCCGCCGTCATCGGCGAGATGAGCAATTGGGAAGCCGGCTCCGACATCAGCCGCTTCAACCGCAGTCCGATCGGCCAATGGACCCGCCTGCCGCCCGCGATGATGGGCGTGCTGCGCGCGGGCCTGTCCATGGCCCGCCTGTCGAACGGCGCCTTCGACCCTGCGATCGGCGGCATCGTCGCGCGCTGGGGCTTCGGCCCGGCGCTCGCCGGCGGCAGCGCCACCGCCTCGGTCGCACCCTGGACCTGCATCGAACTCAATGGCGACCGCGCCCGGCGCACCGCCGACGTCGCGCTCGATTTTTCCGGCATCGCCAAGGGCTATGCCGTCGACGCGGTCGCGGCCTGTCTGCGCAGCCTCGGCCTCCCCAACTTCCTGGTGGAAATTGGCGGCGAACTACGCGGCGAGGGCGTCAAGCCCGATATCCAGCCCTGGTGGGTTGATGCCGAAGTGCCGCCGGGCCTCGACCTCCCGACGCTGCGGGTCGCGCTCTGCGGCCTTTCCATGGCCAGTTCGGGCGATTATCGCCGCTACCGGATGGAGGGCGATCGCCGCCTGTCGCACAGCATCGATCCCGCGACCGGCGCCCCCATTGCAGAGGGCGTCGCTGCCGTCACCGTGCTCCACGCCTCCGCCATGCTGGCCGACGCCTGGGCGACCGCAATCACCGTGCTGGGCGCCGATCGCGGCATGGCCCTCGCCACCCGCCACAACCTCGCCGCCCGCCTCATCCTGCGCACCGAAACTGGCGCCCAGGAATATATGACCCCCACCCTCGCCGCCATGCTGGCCGACTGAGGGCGACCTCAGGCGAGGTTGCCCCCAGCGGGCAGAGTTGGGGTGCGGACGGATTGATATTGGATCAGCATCGCTCAAGTCAGACGTTGCAGAGCGGGGTCGATCTGGCCATCGTCGCAACATGCAATGCCGCTTTATGAACCTCGCTCCTTTGATACTGTTGGTGACACAAGGGTGTGAACAGCAACCACAGCGGTTCTCGGATAACACTATTCAAGAGTTTCGAGAAGGAATGCCGGGCATCACCGAGGGATGCCTTAACAAGATTAAACATGGTGGTATCGAAGCGATGCCGTCGAGCACAGATGAATGCTTCGAGATGACACCAACCCGTCAGTGGAAAGGCCTATGGAGAAGAGAATTCGAGAATTCCCGCTTTTGTCCATCGCCCGCTGGTTCCTGCTCCTATCAAACTGCTGGCGACCGCATCTGGTTGTCGGGAAAGGCTCTAACCTCTTCGGCTAGCGACGAAGGCCTCTACGAAGTTGAGTTTGTGGGACGGCAAACAGCTCGCAAGGGAAGCTACGGGCACTTGAGCGCCTTCGACTATGAAATAATCGTCGATAAGGTAGTCAACTTACGTCTGGTTTCAGATGCCGCGACTTTAGCCGAGTAAGGCTGCGAATGGTCGCTTCCAGACCATCCTCCCCTGGTCGCTTCTTGCCGGGCAGCTTTTCCGCCCAGGTGCGGACCGACCGATAACGGGACCGTCGGGCACCGATCGGCCCAGCGGACGGCGTCAGGGGAGCGAACGAGGCATAGCCCCTCTTTGAAAGGGAGGAGAGGAAGCAAGGTCCGCCTCAACTTGCTTCCAAACCGCCCAGACTTCGCCAATCCGCCCTTAATAGACGTCGCGCTTGTAGCGGCCGACCTCGGCCAAGTCATTGAGCATCGCCTCGCCCAGGATCGCGATCAGCGCCTGATGGACGCTCTGCGCCATGCCTTCCAGGCTGCCGCAGACCAGGATGGTCGCGCCCTTGCCGATCCGTTCGCGCAGTTCCGCGCCCGCGTCCGCCAGCAGATGCTGGACATAGCGGCCGCAATCCGCATCGCGCGAAAAGCTGCGGTCCAGCCGTGCCAGCGTGCCATCCGCCAGCCAGGCCGACAGTTCCGCATCGAAATAGCGCTCATGCGCCCGGCTGCGCTCGCCGAACAGCAGCCAGTGGCCGCCCATCCCGTCATTGGCGGCGGCGCGCAGATGGGCGCGCAGCCCGGCAATACCGGTGCCATTGCCGATCAGGATCATCGCGCCGCGCGCCGCCGGATCGGTGCGGAAGCCCGGATTGGGCCGCACCCGCATCATCGTCGTCTCGCCCGGCACCATATGCGCGGTCAGCCAGCCCGAACCGATGCCCAGCCGCCCGTCATCATCGCGCACCTGCCGCACCACCAGGTCCAGCACGCCATCGGCCATGATCGACGCCGCCGAATATTCGCGCGCCGGCAGCGGGCGCAACGCGCGCGCCGCCGCCATGGTGAGCGGGGTTCCGGCTTCGGGCAGCATCGCGCGTGCCAGTTCCGCCCGCAACGCCGCCGGCACAGCGATCAAGTCGCCCTCGGGCGCCTGGCTGGCCAGCAGCGCCTCGACCGCCGCGGGCGCGTTGCAGGGGTGGAGTTCGACGATATCGCCCGCCTGCCATTCGGGCACATCCGTGCCGACCGGCTCGAACTGCAGATGATAGGCGGTCAGCGCCGGACTGTCCGGATTGAGCGCGTGGCGCGCCACCAGGCGCCACGGCGTGAACGGGATCACCATCTGGCCCCGATCACCCTCGCCCGCGCCCAGATCATGCAGCGCATCATGCCAGGCCTGCTCCGCCGCTTCATCGTCATGCCCCATGGCGATCAGCGGGAAGAGCGGCTGCGCGCCCGCCCCCGCCATCCAGCCGTCGACAGTGATGCCGAAGGCGCAGAAATCGGGATATTCCCGGTCGCCGATCGCCAGCACGCCATAATGGACATGGCCAAGATCGATCGGGCCGCCGCGCAGCAGCCGGCTGGCAAAGCCGCGCGCCATGTCCGGCGGCTCACCCTCACCATAGGTCGAAACGACGAACAGGATGCGCTGCGCGCCCGCCAGCATGTCGCGGGTCAGTCGGCCGACCGGCACCACCTGTGCCCGCACCCCGCCATGGGCTAGCGCCTGCGCCGCGTTGCGCGCGCGAATCTCGGCTGTCCCGGTCTGGCTGGCATAGGCGATCAGCAGGTCGCCGCCGCCCATATCGCCCCCCGCAACCGCCGCGACATCGCCGGCAAGCGCCCGCGCCGCCTGCTTGCGCTTGCGGCGCGAGAGATAGAGCAGGAAGCCGGTCACCGTGAACAGCGGCATGGTGAGGCTGGTGAGCATCATGATGATGCGGCCGGGCAGCCCGAAAAAGGCGCCGCGGTGCAGTTCATAGACGCTCTGGGTGATGATCACGCCCAGCGGCCGGCGATCATAAAGGTCGCGCTTTTCCAGCGCATAGCTGGCCGGATCATAGCTATATTTGTCGGTCTGGCGCAGATGGCGCGCGCCTTCGGGCCGGGCGTCGAAGCTGATCGTCTTCATCGGCTGCGACGGCGCAGGCTGGGTGATGCGCACCCAGATATAGTCATTGCCGGTGGCGCGGCGGAAGGCGGTCCAGGCCGGATCGATCGACGGCCGCGGCGCGATCCCGTCGCGCTTCTCCGAACGCCGGCCTTCCTCGCTCGGCGTCTTGCCGGTCAGGCTGTATATCACCCCCTGCCGATACCAGTCATAGCTCCACCACAGGCCGGTGAGCGCGCTCAGCAGATAGAAGAGCAGCACCCAGGTGCCGATCACGACATGCAGCGCGCGCCACAGGTTGCGCCCCGTCTTGCGCAGGTCCAGCACCAGCCAGGCGCGCCAGTCCAGCGCCTGCCGCGGCCAGCGCAGATAGAGGCCGGACAGAGCGAAGAAGATCAGCGCAATCGCGCTGAAAGCAGTGATCTGCCGGCCGATGCCATTGCCGCCGCCCGGCAGCGCCAGCCAGCGATGCAGATCATCCATCAGGTGGAAAAAGCCTTCGCCCGCCGGCGCGCCCAGCCAGGCGCCGGTAGCCCGATCGACCTGCCCCTGCTTGCGGCCGCGCCCTTCGCTCGACGACAGGCGCACGCTGTGCGACCGGTCGCGCGCCATTTCCCAGTCCAGCCGCGCGATATAATAGCCCGGATTGTCGGCCTGCACCCTGGCGATCAACTGGTCGGGCGACAGGTCCGGCCCGGCCGGCACGCCGGGCGCATAGAGGCGCGGCGACAGCGCCTCGCTGATCTCGTCCTCGAAGCTCATGGTCGCGCCGGTCACGCCCATCAGCGCCAGCACCAGGCCGGCGGTGATCCCCAGGAACCAGTGGATCTGGAACAATATGCGCTTGGTCACCGGGGCTCCGTTGGCTGTCATCCGAAAGCCCAGCCTATTACGCATCTGCAACATGAATGCAATTGCGACTTAGTTTCAAGCAAACCGGGTCAAGATCAGCCCTAAAGCGCGGTGTAGAGGCAGGTCGCGCCCAGGATGATACCGGGCACATTGGCGACGATGATCGGCCAGTCCTTGTCCTTGTGCAGCCAGCCATAGGCCGCCCACAGGCAGGTATTGAGCACGGTCGCCAGCGGCTGGATCACCGATCCCTTGTCCCCGGCCAGGTTCATCCGGATCTGGTCCAGATAGGAACCATACATGAGGATGGCGGTGACGGTCGCGATCCAGCCGACCACCCGCAACGTCCGCTCGTCGAGATGCCGTGCCATCCTACCCCCATGCCTGTCGTCGGCGGCACTTAGCCACCGACCGCCGCCCGCGCGCAAGACCGCAATTACCCGGAGGCACGCATGGCACCGCCGGGCGTGGGGTAGCAGGCAACCTCCCCTCGATGAAGGGAGGCGCCGGGCGTCAGTCCAGGTTCGGGCGCAGATAGCGTTCGGCGGTTTCCAGGTCGATGCCGCGGCGGCCGGCATAATCTTCCAGCTGGTCGCGGCCGACGCGGGCGACGCCGAAATATTCCGCCTGTTGGTGGCCGAAATAGAAGCCGCTGACCGCCGCCGTCGGCAGCATGGCGAAGCTTTCGGTGAGCGTCGCGCCGGTCGCATGATGGGCGTCCAGCATCTCGAACAGGATGGGCTTCAAACTATGTTCCGGACAGGCCGGATAGCCGGGTGCCGGGCGGATACCGCGATATTCTTCCTTGATCAGCGCTTCGTTGGTCAGCTGCTCACCCTCGGCATAGCCCCAGAGCGCGGTGCGGACATAATGGTGCAGACGTTCGGCAAAGGCTTCGGCGAGACGGTCGGCCAGCGCCTTGAGCAGGATATCCGAATAATCGTCGATCGCATTCTTGAAGCGGGCGAGGTGCGGTTCGATGCCGTGGATCGACACGGCAAAGCCGCCCATCCAGTCGCCATCATGGCTGATGAAGTCGGCAAGGCACATGTTCGCCCGGCCTTCGCGCTTGGCGATCTGCTGGCGCAGCATCGGCAGGGTGTAATGCTTCTCGTCCTCGACATGGACGATGATGTCGTCGCCCTGACGACGGCAGGGCCACAGGCCCGCGACGCCGCGCGCGGTCAGCCATTTCTCTTCGATGATCTTGCCCAGCATCTTCTGCGCATCGGCGAACAGGCTGCGGGCGCTTTCGCCGACAATCTCGTCCTCCAGGATGGCGGGATAATTGCCGGCCAGCTCCCAGGCGCGGAAGAAGGGGGTCCAGTCGATATAGTTGACCAGATCCTTCAGATCCCAGTCGGGGAAGCGGTGGGTGCCGGGCAGCAGCGGGCGCGGCGCCTTGAGGCTCTCGTCCATCTCGAAGGCGTTGGCGCGGGCGTCCTCGAGCGACAGGAGCTGGCTCTGCCCCTTGTTCGCGCGGGCGACGCGGACATGCTCATAATCATCCTTGGTCTTCTGAACGAAATCGGCCTTCTGCGTTTCGGAGACGAGCGCGGTGGCGACGCCGACCGCGCGGCTGGCGTCGAGCACATGGACGACCGGGCCGGTGAAGGCCGGGTCGATGCGCAGCGCGGTGTGGACGCGCGAGGTGGTCGCGCCGCCGATCAGCAGCGGCATGGTCATGTTGGCGCGCTGCATTTCCGCCGCCACCGTCACCATCTCGTCGAGCGAGGGGGTGATGAGGCCGGACAGGCCGATCATGTCGGCGTCATTCTCGTTCGCGGCCTTGATGATGTCCTGCCAGGGCACCATCACGCCCATGTCGATCACCTCGAAGCCGTTGCACTGGAGCACGACGCCGACGATATTCTTGCCGATATCATGGACGTCGCCCTTGACCGTCGCCATGATGATCTTTCCCTTGCCCTTGGCGCCGGGTTCCTTCGCCGCCTCGATATAGGGCAGAAGATGGGCGACCGCCTTCTTCATGACGCGGGCGGACTTCACCACCTGGGGCAGGAACATCTTGCCCGCGCCGAACAGGTCGCCGACCACGTTCATGCCGTCCATCAGCGGGCCTTCGATCACCTCGATCGGCTTGGTTGCGGCGAGGCGGCATTCCTCCGTATCCTCGACCACATACATGTCGATGCCCTTGACCAGCGCATGTTCGAGGCGCTTGGCGACCGGCCAGCCGCGCCATTCCTGCGCGGCCTTTTCCGATGCGGCATCCTTGCCCTTGAAGCTTTCCGCGAGCGCGACGAGGCGATCGCCGGCTTCGGGATCGCTGTTGAGGAGGACGTCTTCGCACGCCTGACGCAAGGCCGGGTCGATCGCGTCATAGACGTCGAGCTGGCCGGCATTGACGATCGCCATGTCGAGGCCGGCGGGAATGGCGTGGTAGAGGAAGACCGAGTGCATCGCCCGGCGCACCGGCTCGTTGCCGCGGAAGGAGAAGGAGAAGTTCGACAGGCCGCCCGAGATATGGACATGCGGGCAGCGCTTCTTGATCTCGCGGCAGGCCTCGATGAAGTCGACGCCGTAATTGTTATGCTCCTCGATTCCCGTCGCGACGGCGAAGATATTGGGATCGAAGATGATGTCCTCGGGCGGGAAGCCGATGGTCATCAGCAGCTTGTAGGCGCGCTCGCAAATCTCGACCTTGCGCGCCTGGGTGTCGGCCTGACCGGTCTCGTCGAAGGCCATGACCACCACGGCGGCGCCATAGGCCATGCAGAGTTTCGCATGATGCAGGAAGGCCTCTTCGCCCTCCTTCATGCTGATCGAGTTGACCACCGGCTTGCCGGAGACGCACTTCAGCCCCGCTTCGATGACTTCCCATTTGGAGCTGTCGATCATGACGGGGACGCGGCTGATGTCCGGTTCCGAGGTCATGAGCTTGAGGAAGGTGGTCATCGCCTCGACCGCGTCGAGCAGGCCCTCGTCCATGTTCACGTCGACGATCTGCGCGCCATTTTCGACCTGCTCGCGGGCGATGTCGATGGCGGCGGCATAGTCGCCGGCCATGATCAGCTTCTTGAACTTGGCGGAGCCGGTGACGTTGGTGCGCTCGCCGATGTTGACGAAGGTGGCGGTGGAGGTCTGCGTGGTCATTCTATCAATCCGTTCGCTTCGAGCCTGTCGAGAAGCGTTGCGCGCCCGGTTCTCGACAAGCTCGAACCGAACGGTGGGAGGTTTCAGGCAGCTATGTGCATCGGTTCGAGACCCGCGAGGCGCGTCACGACCGTCAGTTCGGGCACCACGCGCGGCTTGTGGCCGTCCAGCGCCTTCGCCACCGCGCCGATATGGGCGGGCGTCGTGCCACAGCAGCCGCCGACCATGTTGACCAGCCCTTCATCCACCCACTGACGGATCAGCTTCGCGGTGGTTTCCGGCAGCTCGTCATATTGGCCCAGTTCATTGGGCAGGCCGGCATTGGGATAGGCCAGGATCAGCGTGTCGGCATTTTTCGACAGTTCGGCGAGATAAGGCCGCAGCAGGTCCGCCCCGAAGGCGCAGTTCACGCCGATGGTCAGCGGCTTCAGGTGGCGCAGCGAATACCAGAAGGCGTTGATCGTGTGGCCCGACAGGTTTCGGCCCGACATGTCGGTGATGGTGAAGCTGAGCATCACCGGCACCGAACGACCTGCCGCTTCCTCCGCCTCGCGCGCGGCCATGCCGGCGGCCTTGGCATTGAGCGTATCGAAGCAGGTTTCGATCAGCAGGAAGTCGACGCCGCCGGCGATCAGCGCATCGCACTGTTCGCGATAATCGGCCTTGAGCGTGTCATAGTCGACCTCGCGATAGGCGGGATCGTTGACGTCGGGCGAGATGCTGAGCGTCTTGTTGGTCGGGCCGATCGAGCCGCAGACGAAGCGGGGCTTGCCGTCCTTCGCCGTCGCCTTCTCGCAGGCGGCCCGCGCGATCTTGGCGGCGGCGACATTGATGTCCCACACCAGATGCTCGCAGCCATAGTCGGCCATCGCGATCTTGGTCGAGGAGAAGGTGTTGGTCTCGATCATGTCGGCGCCATTGTCGAGATAGGCGGTGTGAATGCCCTCGACGATGTCCGGCCGGGTCAGGCAGAGCAGGTCATTATTGCCCTTCTGGTCCTTGGCCAGGTCCAGGTCGCCGCGATAATCGGCTTCGGTCAGCCCGTGCTTCTGAATCGAGGTGCCATAGCCACCGTCGAAGATCAGGATCTTTTCCGCCGCCAGGGCGCGCAATTTCTGTTCAGCGTTCATCGTCATATCACCTCGTCCCGTTCGGTTCGAGCTTGTCGAGAACCCTCGCGCTTACGGTTCTCGACAAGCTCGAACCGAACGGAGGGGATGGTTTCAAATCAGGCGTCCACCGCAACCTGAGGCCTCAACCCCAGTAGATGGCAGATCGCATAGCTTAGTTCCGCCCGGTTGAGCGTATAGAAATGGAAGTCGCGCACGCCGCCCATATAGAGGTTGCGGCACAGTTCGGCCGCCAGCGTGGCGGAGACGAGCTGGCGCGCGGCGGGATGCTGGTCCAGCCCGTCGAACAGGCGGCCCATCCAGGCGGGGACATCCGTGTTGCACATCGCCGACATGCGCTGGACCGCGGCGAAATTGCTGACCGGCATGATGCCGGGAATGACGTCCGCGTCGATGCCGGCGGCGGCGACCGTGTCGCGGAAGCGGAAGAAGGTATCCGCCTCGAAGAAGAATTGGGTGATCGCACGGGTCGCGCCGGCATCGATCTTGCGCTTGAGATTGTCGATGTCGCTCTGCGCACTCAGCGCATCGGGATGGGTTTCGGGATAGGCGGCGACCGAAATCTCGAAATCATGGCGCTTGCGCAGCCCCTCGACCAGTTCGGCCGCGCCCTTGTAACCATCGGGGTGCGGCTGGAAGGCGGTGCCGGCTTCCGGCGGATCGCCGCGCAGCGCGACGATATGGCGCACGCCCGCTTCCCAATAGGCGTCGGCCACTTCGTCGATCTCGGCCTTGCTGGCGGCGACGCAGGTCAGGTGCGCGGCGGCGGCCAGCGGCGTTTCCTTCGCGATGCGGGCGACCGTATTATGGGTGCGCTCGCGGGTGGAACCACCCGCGCCATAGGTCACCGACACGAACTTTGGCGCCAGCGGCGTCAGCGTCTCGATCGCCGACCAGAGCTGCTCCTCCATCTTCTCCGTCTTGGGCGGGAAGAATTCGAAGCTCACATTGAGGTCGCCGGCCAGATCCGCATAGAGCGGCCCTTCGGCATCATTGCGGGCGCGGTCAGTCTGGGTCATGCGGAAATCCGTTCTTCGATGGGCAGGATGTCGGCGCCGCGCTGGCGCCCGAGCCATAATTGTACCGTCAGTTCCTGGCCGGGCAGCATGTCCACCCGCTCCAGTTCCAGGCCCGCCTGCGCGAACCAGCCTTCGATCTGCATGTCGGAAAAGCCCAGGCGCGCATGCTGGTCGCGCGTGCGCAGCTCCTCGCGTTCATGGGCGGCGAAATCGACGATCAGCACCCGGCCGCCGGGGCGCAGCACCTGTGCCGCCTGCGCGATCACATGCTCGGGCGCCTGGGCATAATGCAGCACCTGATGCAGCAGCACCGTGTCGACACTGGCGGGGTCGATCGGCAGCGCGGCGAAATCGCCGAGCAGCAGCGCATATTTGTCGCCCGCATCCTCGGGCAGCTTGGCGCGGGCGAGCCGCAACATATCGGGGCTGCGATCAAGCGCCGTCACCTGATCGGCGGCGGGGCCGAACAATTCGATCATCCGCCCGGTGCCGGTGCCGATGTCGAGAAGATGGCCGATCGCCTGCCCGTCCAGCATCGCGCGCATCGCCGCTTCCACATCGGCTTCGGCGACATGGAGCGAACGGATCGCATCCCATTCCTCGGCATGTTCGGCGAAATAGGCTTCGGCAGCGCGCGCCCGCTCGGCCCGCACGGCAGCAAGGCGCGCGAGATCCGCGCTCTGCCAGGCGGCTTCGGCGGCTGACGGCTGCAACTGGTCGAACAAGGTGATGAAGGGCTGAAGCGACGCCGCCTGCCCCAGCCGCAGGAAGACCCAATTGCCCTCCTTGCGCCGCTCGACCAGGCCGGATTCCACAAGAATGCGGATATGGCGCGACACGCGCGGCTGGCTCTGGTCGACCACTTGCGCCACTTCGCCCACGGCCAGTTCCATCGCCCGCAACAGGTGGACGATGCGCAGCCGCGTCGGGTCTCCAAGAGACCGGAAAATGTCGAGGGCGCCACTCATGCGGCAATCATATAAAGAAATCTTTATATGCGTCAATGGCCGTCCATTGCGGGCACTTCCGACAAAAACCGCGCCTTATCAGGCCCTCCCGCTCAGGAATGGGATTGCCTTGCTTCGCCCAAAGCATTACGAATCAGCGCGCAGGCGCAATGGGGGGTGAGCTTTTCTCCGAGAGTGGTCTGCATCTTTTTTTTCTCTGAGAGGGGTTTGCCCATGTCCAAGTCGATTGCTCTTTCGCTCGTTCTCGCCGCTTCGCTGGGTCTGGCTGCTTGCGGTGGCCACACCGCCGAAAACGCTGCCAACAACGCCGCCAACGCTGCTGAGAACGCTTCGAACGCTGCCGACAACGCCATGAACGCCGCGATGAACGCTGCCGACAACGCTGCGAACGCCGCTTCGAACGCGACCAACAACGTCGCCAACGCGATGTAATTTCCCTTTCGGGAAGAGTTTCTTGGGAAAGGGCCGCACCGGAAACGGGAGCGGCCCTTTTCTTGTGCGCGAAAGGATCGGCAATTGACCAAGCGACCTGCCCTGCTGCTCCTGCTGGCGCTGGGCGCCTGCAATTCCGGCCAGGATGATGGCGTCGGCGGCGTCAGCGCGGCCGAAGCCAGCGCGCTCAATGCCGCCGCGGCGCAGCTGGATGCGCGCGCCGGTGCCGCTTCGCCGCAGGAGGCCGGGCTCAACCCCGCCGCCGTCGCGGCCGCCCGCGCCGACCGGCGACAGGCCGGGGGCAATGCCGCCCGATAGCAAAAGGCCGCCCCCTTCACGGGGACGGCCCTTCAAAGTCACCAGATGGGGTGACGCTTAGCAGTTGCGGTCGATCGCGCGGCCAGCCAGCGCACCGACGCCTGCGCCGATGATGGCGCCCGTGGTGCCGTCGCCACGACCATAGCGGCTGCTGCCCTTACCGACTTCGTTGCCGAGCAGGCCACCGGCGATCGCACCGATGATGGTGCCGCCCGTGCCATTGTCCCGGCAGCGATAGCCGCCACGATAGCCCCGATAATCATTGCGGTAATAATTGCCGCGATAACCGCCGCGATAGCCACGGTCGCCGCGATAATAGTCGCCCCGATAGCCGCGATAGCCACGGTCACCGCGATAGCCGCGATCACCCCGGTAATAGTCGCCGCGTTCATAGCCGCGGCCCCAGCCATCGCGCGCCATGGCGGGGGTCGCGGTGACGGCGAGGGAGGCAGCGCCCATGGCGAGCGCAGCACCCAGATTGATCAGATACTTCATCTTCATGGCGTTGCTCCTCAGATTGCCATTTCCGCGGTGAACCGGACGGGCCGATCACCAGGATTGATGCCCTTATGACCGATTCGCGTTGAGTGGAGCCTGAATGGCGGTGACAGCCACCGTTCAGCTGCCAACGCTTCGCCACTCCCCTGCTGCGTCCCGCCGACATTTCCCCTATGGCGGAGCGCGATGCATCGAATCCTGATCGTTCTCGCTCTTGCGATCCTGCTGCTGCCTGCCCCGCCGTCCACCAAGCCCGCCGCCGTGCGGCCGGGCACCTTGCTGGTGACGGCGCGGGCGGTGCCGCTCGACAGCAGCGATCCCGATCGCCGCCGGGTCGGCACGCTCACCTATCTGGGCGGCTGGCAGCTTGGCAGCGACAATCCGGGCTTTGGCAGCATATCCTCGCTGCTGGTCGACGGGCCGGGCCAGATATTGGCGCTGAGCGATGCCGGCGTGCTGATGGGCTTCCATGTCGGCCCCGGCCGCGCCAGTCGCCGCCCCTTCATCGCGCCGCTGCCGGTGCGGGCGCAGGACAGGGACCGGCCCTGGTGGTCCTGGGATTCGGAATCCATGACCCATGATCCGGCCAGCGATCGCTATTGGGTCGGTTTCGAGCTGCTCCAGGCGATCTGCCGCTATTCGCCCGGCTTCGCGCGGGTGGAGGCGTGCCGGACCTGGCCGGAAATCGTCGCCTGGCCCAAGACCGGATCAATCGAATCCTTCACCCGCCTGCCCGACGGCCGCTTCATCGCGATCGGCGAGATGGGCATGACCGCCGACGGCCATCATGACACATTGCTCTGGTCGGGCGATCCGGCCGAACATGACACGGCCGATCCGATCCATCTCCATTATGTCGCGCCGCAGGGCTATCGCCCGACCGACATGGTCGCGCTGGACGATCACCATCTGCTGGTGCTGAACCGGCGTCTGACCCTGCAGGAACTGTTCACCGCGACGATCGCGATGATCGAGCTGCCGGCACATCCCGCACCGAACACGGAACTGCGCGCCCGGACGCTGGCGCGGCTGGCGCCACCGCTGCTGGCCGACAATTTCGAAGGACTGGCGCTCAGCCGGGAACAGGGCCGGACGATCCTGTGGGTCGCCTCCGACGACAATCACGAATTCTTCCAGCGCACCTTGCTGCTGAAATTCCGATTGGATTGATCGGGGTCGGGGCGCGGACTGGTGCGGCGCATTCCCTGCCGCGCAGGGAATATCAAGAAACGCAAAAAAGCGGCCTGTTGCCAGGCCGCTTCTTATGCCGAAACGAATCGAAGCGAATCAGGCGGCTGCGGCTGCCTGCTTCTTGACGATGTCGCGCTTCAGGCGACGGGCCTTCAGCGACAGCTTGTCGTCGCTGGTCTTGACCAGCCAGTTGTCGAGGCCGCCATTATGCTCGACCGAGCGCAGACCATGGGTCGACACGCGCAGCTTGACGGTGGTTTCCAGCGTTTCGGAGATCAGCGACACGTTCTGCAGGTTCGGCAGGAACACGCGCTTGGTCTTGTTGTTGGCGTGGGAAACATTGTGACCCACCTGGCGACCCTTACCGGTCAGCTCGCAAATGCGCGACATAGTCAATCAACCTTTGAAATTCGGGTTCGTTCGGAAAGCGGCGCCGATAGCGGGATTCCCGCTCGCCGTCAACCTTCCGCTCGGTTCGTGGCACTATCGCAACCATTTCACCGGGCCCCGCGTTCATCCCCCCGTTCAACAGAGGAGAGTGCCATGCGTTTCATCGGCGGATTGCTGCTGATCGCGCTTATCGTCATCGGCGCCGGGATAGCAACCGGATTCATCGACCTGCAGAAGACTCAGGAAGGTCGTCTGCCCGAAGTCTCCGTAAAACAGGGCGCCCTGCCCAAATATGAGGCGAGCGTCGCCAAGGTCGAAGTGGGCAGCCGCAACGAAACGGTCGAGGTTCCGACCGTTGACGTGAAGAAGCCCTGAGTCGATTCGCGGCATTTTGATGCGCCGCCCGGCGCATGGACGGCACCAGCCCGCACCCCCACCCGGCCGCCCAACAGCCTATCCTGGAATGGGAGGCCGGGTGGGGGTTCAGCCGAGTCCCGTGCCTTCCGCTGAAGGCTGGTGCAGCTCTCCCTCTCCGACTAAGGCGGGGTCATGACCTCGCCCTTTCCCTTGCCCGAACCGATGCGCCGCGCCTTTGCGCTGGCGCGGCAAGCCGAAGCGGCGGGCGAGGTGCCGATCGGCGCCGTGGTCACGCGCGATGGCGTCATCATCGGCGAGGGCGAGAATCGCAACCGCCGCGACAATGACCCCACCGCCCATGCCGAAATGGTGGCGATTCGCGCGGCTGCTACCCGGATCGGCGACTTCCGCCTGACCGGCTGCGACCTGTGGGTGACGCTGGAGCCCTGTCCGATGTGCGCGGGCGCGATTTCCCACGCACGGGTTGCCCGGCTCTATTATGCGGTGTCCGACCCCAAGGGCGGCGCGATCGAACAGGGACCGCGCCTCTTTGCCCAGCCGCAATGCCTGCACCGCCCCGAAATCTATGGCGGGCTGGCCGAGGCGGAGGGATCAGCGCTGCTGCGCGACTTTTTTGCCGCCCGGCGCTGAGTAATCGATGCGGTAGAGCGTGTAGGGCAGCGTCATCGCCGTCTTGAGCGTCACCGGCTGCAACCAGGCCGGAATCGTGCCGCGCATCAGGTCCGCATAGAAGCCGCGCGGACTGCGCGACTGATAGATGGTCCCTTCGGGGAAATTCGGACAGACCAGCAAATAGGTCGCATGATGCTTCGCCGCGATCGGGCGGAAGGCGTCGGCCGGCCCGTCATAGGCATGATGCATGTCGAGGATCGTCGCGCCATTGCGATGATAGGGGCCGGCCACCGCGCTATGATGCGTCGTGGCGATGATGCGCGGCCCCAGATCGACCATGGTGAAGATGGTCGCGGGCGGCAACTGGTCCAGCACCTCCAGCGCCGGCAGGGTGCGACAGCGGCCATTGGCCTTTTTGATCGCGTCGGTGCGGGCAATGGCGGACGGGCGCCACGGCCTGGGCTTGGTGCCGGTCGCCTGCTGCCACAGCGCGATCACCTGCGGATAGAGCGGATAGGCACAGGCGATGGCGCCGACCAGCAGCGCGCCGATGCCCGCCAGGATGCGCACCCGGCGCGATCCGGTGAAGATCGCCGTCACCAGCCGCCATCCGGCCCAAGCGGCGGGTGGGATCGCCAGCAACTGCGCCGCCGGCCCGGCGCGCAGCTGCCAGAAGAGAAGAGCGGTCGAGAAGAGCATCATCAGGCCGATTGTCGCGAAGGCCCAGAGTCGGTCGCTGTCGCGCCGCAGTTCCCATAGCGCCCAGAGCAGGCCGATGAGGCCCACCGCCGGCAGCGCCATCAGCGGCACGACCAGGCTCTGCGCCTGCGCGGTGATAGGCTTGGCCTCGCGGATATTGGCGAGCCAGAGCTGCTGCAGCTCGGGCGAGATCTGATAGGGGGTCAGGCATTGCGGCCAGTTCAGAAGGAAGAACAGCCCCACCGCGCCGCCGACGATCATGCCGGCGATCAGCCGCTGCCACCAGAGCCGCAGCGGCAGGCGGCTCAAGAGCACCATGCCCGCGCCGGCCGCGCCGAACACCGCGACCCAGATGGGCGAGATGGCATCGCACACCATGTGGCGATTGTCGTAGCTGGCGAAGAGGACGTAGCAGAGCGAGGTCGCTCCCGCGAGGCTGAGGCCATAGGGCAGCATCCGCCGCCCAGCGCCATCGCGGAACACCCAGCGCAGCGCCACCAGCGCGCCGCCGGCGGCGAGATAGACGATCATCTCCATGCCGATCGCCACCGACAGGGCGCTCGACACGCCCGCCACCACGCCGCCGCGCAGCCAGTTGCGATCGATGAGGCCCGCCATCATCGTCAGCGCCAGCGCCAGCTGCCAGCCATGATGGTCGATCCGCATCGGCGCGAACATGCCCAGGCCCATCTGCGCGGCGAGCGGCGCCAGCACCGCGAACAGCCAGGCCCAGCGCGCACCGACCGCGTCGCCCGCCAGCCGGCGTGCGATCGATCCCAGACTCAGCATCAGCAGGAACAGCGGCAGCAGCGGCGCGATCGCGCAGGCAAGCCGGTCGGCCAGATCCTGTTCGACAAAGGCGCGGAAGAACAGCATGAGCCCAGCGAGCGGGATGTCGACCAGCCGCGACCAGTGGATATTGGCGCCGCCCGGCGGATCGAGCCGATATTGGCGCAGATCATACCAGCCCTGCCCGGCCAGCCAGTCCTTCACCTGGACGAAGCGGATATTGTCGTCCGTGTCGCTCAGCGTCAGCCAGTGGATGGCAGGCCAGCGATCGACCAGCATGCCGACCAGGATCGCGATCCAGATCAGGAAGGTCAGCCACTTCCAGTGGCGATCGGCATAGGCGGTGAGGATCGCGAACCAATGGGACGCGCGGGCGCGGAAAGCAGGCCAGCTTTGCAAATTCATGGCCGGTGGATTAGACGCTCCACACCAAAGCGCAACGGGGCTCCATGAAAATCATCGACCGACTGTCGCCGGCCCATCAGGCCCTGTTCTGGCAGATATTGCGCTATGGCATCAGCGGCCTGTTCATCACTGCCTGCCAGGCGGCGATCTACTGGACGCTGGCGGCGCCGGTGGGTCTCCATCCGCAGGTCGCCAACGGCATCGGTTATCTGTGCGCGGTGGCGATCGGCTATGTGCTGCACAATGCCTTCACCTTTCGCGGCCATGGCAGCCAGTCGGGCCATGCCGCGCGCGGTTTCCGCTTCGTCGCCGTCTCGCTGGTCAGCTATGCGCTCAACGCCCTGTGGGTCTATCTGTGCGTCACCCATATGCGCTGGCCCGAATGGTCGCCGATCCCGGCGATGATCTTCCTCACCCCCGCCGTGGTGTTCGGCCTCAACCGGCAATGGGTGTTCCGCTAAGGGAAATACCCCCCGATCTCAGATCGCCAGCGCCCGGTTCGGCATGGCGCGCAAGCGGCCGACGTCGCGCTGCGGTGGCGCGCCGAACAGGCGGCGATATTCGCGACTGAACTGGGACGGGCTGTCATAGCCGACCTGATAGCCAGCCTCGGCCGCGTCGATCCGCTGTGCCAGCATCATCTGCCGCGCCTGCTGGAGCCGCAGCTGCTTTTGATATTGCAGCGGCGTCATCGCCGTCGCGCGGCGAAAATGATCGTGGAAGCTCGACAGGCTCATGCCGGCAAGATCGGCCAGCACCGGGCCGCTGAACGGTTCGCGATAATGGGCCTTGAGCCAGCGGATCGCGCGCGCGATCTGGCCGGTGCGGCTGTCCCCGCTGGCAATCGCGCGCAGCAGTCCGCCACTCGGCCCCATCATCAACCGCAGCAGCAATTCCCGTTCGACCAATGGCGCCAGCAGCGCGGCACTGTCCGGCTGGCCGAGCAGGCCGGTGAGCCGGCTCGCCGCGTCCAGCAGTTCGGGCGTGATCGGATGGAGCGAGAGTGCCCGCCCTTCCTCCACCGCCGCAGCAGCCGGCAAGGCCAGCGCGATGTCGGACAGCATCGCCGGCTCGAGATAGAGGCAGAAGCAGAGATAGGGGCTGCCCGCATCCGCCTGCGTCACCGTGCCGGTGATCGGCAGGTCGAGCGAAGCGACCAGATAGCTGGCCGGCCCATAGGCTATGACCGCGTCGCCCATCATCACCTGCTTGGCGCCCTGCGCGATGATGCACAGCGCCGGGCGCTGGAGCATATGCACCGGCTCGCCCGGCTGCGACCAGCGCACCAGCGTCAGGCGCGGGATCAGCGTGTCGACTATGCCGTCCGCGTCCATATGGCGGGCGATCTGCTCGCCCAGATGCTCATGGCTCACCCACACCGCCTTCCAGGAATTTCAGGCAATCTGAATAGCCCATAAGCCCGCCAACCACCACGCCCGATCATTCATTCGGAATATCGTGCAATCATGGTGCAGGACCATTCTACCGCTCCGGGGCCGATCGGGCGCATTCCTGCTCCATCGGATCGGATGTCGATCCGCCTCAAGGATGGAGCTTCAATCATGGCTATCGAGAACAAGGTCATCGCGATCACCGGCGCCAGCAGCGGCATTGGCGAGGGCACGGCGCGGCTGCTGGCGGCGCGCGACGCGAAGCTGATGCTGGGCGCCCGCCGCACAGACCGGCTGGCCGCGCTTGCCGACGAACTCAATGCTGCCGGCGGCACGGTCGCCTTCCGCGCGCTCGACGTCACCGACCGCGCCGATGTCGAGGCGTTCATTGCCGCGACGCAGGCCGAATTTGGTCGCATCGACGTGCTGGTCAGCAATGCCGGGCTGATGCCGCTGTCGCGCTTCGACAGTTTGAAGGTCGAGGAATGGGACCGGATGATCGATGTCAACATCCGCGGCGTGCTGCACGGCATCGCCGCCGCCCTGCCCCGCTTCAAGGCCCAGGGCAGCGGCCATTTCGTCAACATCTCGTCGATCGGCGGCTATCGCGTCTGGCCGACCTGCGGCGTCTATTCGGCGACCAAATATGCGGTGCGCGCCATTTCCGACGGGCCGCGGATGGAGCATGACGATATCCGCGTGACCATCGTGTCGCCCGGCGTGGTCGAATCCGAACTGGCGAGCACCATCACCGAAGCGGGCGCCGCCGCCGCGATGGAGGATTTCCGCGCCATCGCCCTGACGCCCGACGCGATCGCCCGCGCCATCGCCTATGCGGTGGAACAGCCCGACGATGTCGATGTGAATGAATTGATCGTCCGTCCGGTGCGGACGATGGACTGAGGAAGGTGCGGGATCGGTTCAGGCCATCCCGCACCAAACGGCCGGCCGCCCCTGCACGGGCGGCCGGCGCCGTTTCGTCAGTGGACGAAACGCGCGACGACGTCGCGGTAGGAACGGCTGACCTTTACCTGGGCGCCGGATTCCAGCACCAGGAAGCATTCGCCGTTGGTATGGGGCTTCACCTGACGCACCTGACTCAGGTTGACGATGGTCGAGCGATGGACGCGCTGGAAATTGCGCGGGTCGAGCCGCTTTTCCAGATCCTTCATCGTCTCGCGCAGGATCAGCGAATTATCGGCGGTATAGATGCACATATAGTCGCCCGCCGCGTCGATCCGTTCGATCGAATCCACGTCGACGCGGAAAATCTGCCCGCGATCCTTGATGTTGATGAGCTTTTCGAAGCGGTTTGACGCCGGCGCATCTTCATCGCCATTGGCAAAGTCGTGCATCGCGTCGGGCGCCACTTCGGCCAGCACCTCGCGCAGCTTTTCCGCTTCCTGCACCTGCTTCTTTTCGGACAGGCGCAGGCGCACCCGGTCGAGCGCATCGGCCAGGCGGCCTTCGTCCACCGGCTTCATCAGATAATCGACCGCCTGTGCCTCGAAGGCGCGGATCGCATGGTCGCTATAGGCGGTGACGAAGATGAACAACGGCGGCTCGACCTCCATCATCCCCTGGACGACGGAGAAGCCGTCGAAGCCGGGCATCTGGATATCGAGGAACACAAGGTCGGGTTTATGCGTCTTGATGGCACGGATAGCTTCGCGGCCATTGGTGCAGGTCTCGATGATTTCGACATCCTCATGCGCTTGCAGACGGAGCTTAAGGCCTTGGATAGCCAGGCTTTCGTCGTCGACGAGGATTGTTCTGATGGTCATGCGGCCACTTTCGATGTTTCATCCATGTTAAGCGGAATTTCGATGATGACCGAAAATCCGCTTTGCGTGGAACGCGTTTCGAACCGCTGTCGTTCCCCGAAGGCCTGAATTAACCGGTCCCGGATGTTCGGCAGGCCGACGCCCGTCCCCTCGCTGACCGGAATGTGTGGCTTCATTGCGCCATCGTTCAATCCCGGCCCGCTGTCCGACACGACGATCCGGACATTTTCACCGGCAGGTTGCGCCGACACCGAGATTTCCGCCCCTTCCTCCTTGGGCGTGACCGCATATTTGATCGCATTTTCCACCAGCGGCTGCAGCAGCAGCGACGGCAGGCGTGCATGGGCGACCGAGGGATGGACGTCGAAGGACGGGCGCAACCGGTCCTCGAAGCGCATCTTCTCGATCTCCAGATAGAGTTTCAGCGTCTCGATCTCCTGCTCGATCGTCACCTGTGCGGTCGGCTCGTTGATCAGCGTATAGCGCAGAAAGGAGGACAGCCGCGACAGCATCGCATTGGCGCGCGTCGTTTCCTTGAGCAGCACCAGGGTCGAGATGGAATTGAGCGTGTTGAACAGGAAATGCGGATTGAGCTGATAGCGCAGCATGGCGAGCTGCGCGCTCGACGCCTGATTCTCCAGATGGAGCAGCTGGTCCGCCTGCTCCTCCACCGTCAGGTAGAAGTTGATCGCATAGTAAAGCGCCGACCAGGCCCCCAGCAGCGTCATCGACAGGTAGAAGGCGCCCAGGAACAGCTGCAACCCGGCGGTTTCGCTGCCCTTGTTCTGGGTCGAAAAGACCCAGGCGTCGATGAAGGCAACCATCGCGGCGGCGGCGACCACGGTAACGATCGACGCGCCCCAGGTCAGGATCGGCCGCTGTTTCTGCAGGAAACGGAAGGCGACCGCGATCAGCAAGGTCGCCGAATAGCCGGTGACGGTGGAGATCAGCACCGGGATCAGGCTGGACAGCGGCTGACCATTGGCGATGGTGGATGACCCGCGCAGCAGAAAGGCCCCGGCCCAGCCAAGCGACTGGAGGTTCCAGAAAGCGCGATTCTTGTCCGCGAAAAAGGGTTTTGGCTGCAGGGGATGGACTGACATTGCCGACAGCCTAGGCGATTTCAGCGCCATGGTGAAGCCGCCCCGTCCGTCCGGTATCAGGCCGCCGCAGCCGGCTCTTGCGCCATCGGGGTCACTTCGTCGCGGCACAGCCAGACCAGATCGCTCAGGTCCAGCGTGCGGCCGTCATGCGCCTGGATCGCGATCGCACGGATCGGCATGCCATCGCGCTTGTCCGCCAGCACCTGGCAGAAGGGCGGCGCGCTGCCCCATTTCTCGCCCCACTGGCGCAGCGCAATCATCGCAGGGGCCAGTTCCTGCCCCTTTTCCGTCAGCCGATATTCGACCTTGCGCCGGTCGCACTGCATCGGCTGGCGCAGCATGATGCCATTTTCGACGAGCCGCGCGAGGCGGTTGGCCAGGATGTTGCGGGCGATGCCCAGCGTCGACTGGAACTCCTCGAAATGGCGAATGCCCGACAGGGCGCCGCGCAGGATCAGGAAGGACCAGCGCTCACCCATCGCCTCCAGCGCGGCGGGAAGGGCGCATTGTTCCAGGTCCTGGGCAAGATTATGTTTCATGATCCCGATCTAATAGCGCAAAGCGGCGACCGTTGCAAAAGTTGCACAAAGGCAACCCAAATCACACAGATCGGGATTTTTTTGTTGCGCTGCAAGGCGCTTCCCACACAATCGGGAAACGATGCTACGTCAATATGAACTTGTCGAACGGGTAAAGCGCTACGATCCGGATGCGGATGAAGCGATGATCAACCGCGCTTATGTCTTCTCCGTCCAGAAGCATGGCAGCCAGAAGCGCGCCAGCGGTGACCCCTATTTCAGCCATCCGATCGAGGTCGCGGGTATCCTGACCGACTTCTATCTGGACGACCAGACGATCGTGACGGCGCTGCTGCACGACACGATCGAGGATACGCTGGTCACCTATGACGAGATCGAGGAGGCGTTCGGCAAGGATGTCGCCCGCATGGTCGATGGCGTGACCAAGCTCTCCAAGATCGAGGCCATGTCCGAAAATGAGCGGGCGGCCGAAAATCTGCGCAAGTTCCTGCTCGCCATGTCGGACGATATCCGCGTGCTGCTGGTGAAGCTGGCCGACCGGCTGCACAATATGCGCACGCTGCACTTCATCAAGAATGAACAGAAGCGCCGCCGCATCGCCAAGGAGACGATGGACATCTATGCCCCGCTGGCGGAGCGGATCGGCATGTATGACTTCATGCGCGAGATGCAGCTTCTCTCGTTCCGCGTGCTGGAACCCGAAGCCTATGACAGCATCACCAAGCGGCTGGAGCAGCTGAAGGAAGGCGGCCATGACAAGGTCGACCGGATCGGCGCGGAGCTGCAATTGCTGTTGGGCGGCCATAATCTGTCCGTCACCGTGTCGGGCCGCGAAAAGCATCCCTATTCCATCTGGAAGAAGATGCAGGAACGGCACATCAGCTTTGAACAGCTGACCGACGTCATGGCCTTCCGCGTCATCACCGAGACGACCGAGGATTGCTATCGCGCGCTCGGCGTCATCCACCAGACCTTCAAGATGGTGCCGGGCCGGTTCAAGGATTATATCTCCACCCCCAAGCGCAACGGCTATCGCTCGCTGCACACCACGGTCATCCATCAGGAAAATGCCCGTATCGAGGTGCAGATCCGCAGCCGCGACATGCATAATGACGCCGAACTCGGCCTTGCGGCGCACTGGGCCTACAAGCAGAAGGGCGACGCCACCGACCAGAATGCGGCCTGGCTGCGCGACCTGGTCGAGATCCTGGAACAGAGCCAGGATGCCGACGAGCTGCTCGAACATACCCGCATGGCGATGTACCAGGATCGCATCTTCGCCTTCTCGCCCAAGGGGGAGCTGCACCAGTTGCCCAAGGGATCGACCCCGGTCGATTTCGCCTATGCCGTCCACACCTCGCTCGGCAACCAGACCGTCGGGGCGAAGGTGAATGGCCGGGTGGTGCCGCTCCGCACTTCCCTTGAGAATGGCGATCAGGTCGAAATCCTGAAATCGGCCGGCCAGGAACCCCAGCCCGGCTGGCTCAGCTTCGCCATCACCGGCAAGGCGCGCGCCGCCATTCGCCGCTTCATCCGCCAGAAGCAGCGCGGCGAGGAAGTGGCGCTGGGCGAAAAACTCTATGAGGAAATCATCGGCCGCTTCTCGCCCGAACTGGCGAGCGAACTGGGCGACAAGGCGCTCAATGCCGCGCTCAAGCGATTGAAGCTGGAGGATCGTGCTTCGCTGATGGTGGCGATCGCCACCCATCGCCTGCTCGATTCCGAAGTGATGGAGGCGCTGATCCCCGGCTCCACCAGCGGCCAGGAACTGGAAGAAGCCCATCCGCGCCAGCATGCCCCGGTCTCGATCCGCGGCCTGACGCCGGGCATCGCCTACAAGCTGAGCGAATGCTGCCACCCGGTGCCGGGCGACCGCATCGTCGGCATCCGCCGCACCGGCGAGCCGATCGAGGTCCATACCATCGATTGCCGCACGCTGGAGGCGGGCCAGGACGACGACTGGGTCGATTTGAGCTGGGACAGCAAGTCCAAGGGCGGCACCGCCCGGCTGCAGGTCATCGTCAAGAACCAGCCCGGCGCCCTCGCCGCGGTCGCCAATGTGTTCGGCGCGACCAAGGCGAACATCCTCAACCTGCAACTGGTCAATCGCGAAGGCCCCTTCCACACCGACATCATCGACCTGGAAGTGGCCGACGCCCAGCATCTGAGCCGCATCGTCTCCGCACTCCGCGCGCTCGACACGGTGGTGCAGGCGGATCGGGTCTAGGACAGAAGCAGCGGTGGGGGACGGCGTCCTCCACCGCCAACCGCCGCATTATGCCGGGATCGATACGCTACAATATGTAGCATTGGCGAAATTCACACCAAAAGCTCTCGGCCAATTCCCGCTCATGCGACAAAATCCGCTGCTCGCGGCTCATGGCAAAATAGCTGGGCGGAACTTGCTCCGCCGACCAATTGCGTTCGGACAGCCGCTCTGCCGCGGCACGCAATTCAGTGGGGCAGGCATATCCCAGCGCGTTGACCTCACGATCATCAAGCGGACGCCAGTTCTTCACCTTGCGAACGACCGGTGCCATGCAATCATGCCAGGCAATTATAGCGATCAGCGATGCCCGCTCATCCGGCGGCATATCCGTTAAATCCTCGGGCTCGGCATAACCGGCACTGCCCAACATCGTGCAGCAGAATGCGCTAAGCGCCACATTTACCCAAAAATGCATGACTTGGTCATGCTATAGCGCGTCCAACGAAGGCACAATGCCGTTGCGCAATCGCAACCGTTCCTCGCTCCAGATTCCGCGTGACAGCATGGCCCAAAATCTGTAAGGGCGCCCCAGCAGACCCGTGGCTCATGCCATTGGTCTTCCGTCCGAGACAGTTGGTGAAGGGAATTTGCCCTTCTTAATCTCCAGCCTAGACGGGGAAAAGTTCTTTACCGGACGGGCCATGCGCCCGATTCGGGTCTGCCTGTCTTCCTTCTCGAGGATATGGGCCAGTCGACCTCTCCCCTTCGGACTTAACTGCCCCATGGCTTGCCATGGGTTTTAGCCGTTCGCGTGGCGCAAGCGACGCGAACATGAAGTGGAGAATGGCATGGATCGTAATCAGAAATCTGAGATCGTCTCCGCGCTGAACGCTCAGCTGGCAGAAGTTGGTGTGGTCGTCGTGACCCGCAACCTCGGCATGACCGTCGCTCAGTCGACCGTCCTGCGCCAGAAGATGCGCGACGCCGGTGCGTCCTACAAGGTTACGAAGAACCGCCTCGTCAAGATCGCCCTCGAAGGCACCGACTATACCGGCATCAGCGACCTGCTGACCGGCCCCGTCGGCCTCGCCTCCTCGGTCGATCCGGTTGCAGCCGCCAAGGTTGCAGTCGATTTCGCGAAGACCAACGACAAGCTTGAGATCGTTGGCGGCGCGATGGGCGAAGTGCTGCTCGATGCGGAGGGCGTCAAGGCCCTGGCATCGATGCCGTCGCTGGATGAACTGCGTGCGAAGCTGGTCGGCCTTCTGGTCGCCCCGGCTACCAAGCTCGCAACCGTCACCCAGGCACCGGCTGCGCAGCTTGCGCGCGTCTTCAACGCCTATGCGGAGAAGGAAGCGGCCTGAGCCGCCCCTCATCCTCATTAACTTTTGAACCTCATTTGTTCGGGGCGATCGCCCCTTAGAAGGAATTGAAAAATGGCAGACATCAACGCTCTGGTCGATCAGCTCTCGGCCCTCACCGTCCTCGAAGCCGCTGAGCTGTCGAAGGCTCTGGAAGAAAAGTGGGGCGTTTCGGCCGCCGCTGCTGTCGCTGTGGCCGCTCCGGCTGCTGGCGGCGCCGCTCCGGCTGCTGAAGAGCAGACCGAATTCGACGTGATCCTGACCGGCGACGGTGGCAAGAAGATCAACGTCATCAAGGAAGTCCGCGCCATCACCGGCCTGGGCCTGACCGAAGCCAAGGCTCTGGTCGAAGGCGCCCCGAAGGCTGTCAAGGAAGGCGCCAGCAAGGACGAAGCCGAAAAGCTGAAGAAGCAGCTGGAAGAAGCCGGCGCGACCGTCGAGCTGAAGTAAGCTGTTGCGGCCTTGCTTCGGCAAGGCCCGGCTTCCTGGCTCCGGCCAGAGAAATAGGGGGTGGTGCCTTCGGGCGCCGCCCCTTTTTCTTTGTCCGATCAAGCGGATTGATTTCCGCGCCATATTTGCCTCTATTCCTGCCCACAGAATGGAATGGAGGATGCAGGCGATGCGGCGGACCACTATCATCGGGCTGGGCGCTCTGCTGCTCGGCACCAGCACCCTTGGCACAGCGCCCCTCGCCGCCCGCTCCCCCACGCCCCAGCCGCAGATGGTCCAGACCGAAGCGGGAATCGTCCATGGCGCGCTCGACGCCGGGGTGGAAAGCTGGAAGGGTATTCCCTTCGCCGCGCCGCCGGTCGGTGACCTGCGCTGGCGCATGCCCCAGCCCTCGGCCCGCTGGCAGGGCGTGCGCGAAGCCACCGCCTATCGCAACGACTGCATGCAGCGCCCCTTCCCCAGCGACGCCGCGCCGCTCGGCACCCCGCCGGCCGAGGACTGCCTCTACGCCAATGTCTGGAAGCCCGCCGGCGCCACCGCCAAGCTGCCGGTCCTGTTCTGGATCTATGGCGGCGGCTTCGTGAATGGCGGATCGTCGCCGCCCACCTATTCGGGCGCGGCGCTGGCGAAGCAGGGGCTGATGGTGGTCAGCTTCAACTATCGGCTCGGCCGTTTCGGCACCTTCGCTCACCCCGCCCTTGCCGCCGCGAACGAGGACAAGGGCCTCGCCGGCAATTACGGCCTGATGGATCAGGTCGCCGCGCTGCAATGGGTGAAGCGGAACATCGCCCGTTTCGGCGGCGATCCCGCCAATATCACTATCATCGGCGAAAGCGCTGGCGGCATGTCGGTCCATGCGCTGCTGACCTCGCCTTTGTCGCAGGGCCTGTTCCAGCGCGCGGTCATCATGTCGGGCGGCGACGGCCAGATGATGGGGCCAAAGGATGGCAGCGCCGCCACGATCGGCGAAGCCTTTGCCGCGACCAAGGGGATCAAGGGCAGCGATGCCGCCGCGCTCAAGGGGCTGCGCGCCCTCCCCGCCGATCAGGTGATCGACGGCCTCAACCTGGAAGGCATGTTCAAGGGCCAGCTTGGCCCCTACAGCCCGCCCTTCCCCGACGGGAAGATCGCGGTCAATCCCGCCGCCGCCTATGCCAGCGGCAACTTTGCCCATGTGCCGGTGATGGTCGGCGCAACCGGCGCCGACATTGGTGGTCCCACGGGTTTCATGGTCGGCGGCGCCCGCACCGTCGCCGCAACCCTCGCAGCGGCGAAGTTGCCGGTCTATGCCTATCGCTTCGACTATGTCGCCACCTCGGTGGGGAAGCCTGGCGCCGGCCATGCCACCGACATCCCCTATTTCTTCGACACCCAGGCGATCAAATATGGTGCCGCGACCACGGCACGCGACAATGCGATGGGCCGCACCATCAGCGCCTATATCGTCAATTTCGCGCGCAGCGGCGATCCGAACGGCACCGGCCTCGCCGCCTGGCCCCGCTATGATGCGAGCGAGGACCGGATCATGTTGTTCAACCCCGACGGCAAGGCCGCAGCGCAGAAGGATCCGCTACCGCCGGTCACGCCCTGACAGGGGCATGGCCGGTCAGTAGTTCCACTGCACCTGGGTGCGGATCAGATTGCCTTCCGCCCGGCCGGTGCGGCGTTCGTCGGCTTCGGCGCGCTTCATCCGGGCATAGGCGAAGGTGAATTCCAGCGCCTTCCACGGCTGCCATTCCACACCCAGTTCGAACTCGTCGGTTTCCAGCCGCGGCGCGTTGGTGCCGGCCTTCCACCCGCCGCGATAATGCTGCCAGCGGGCATAGGGCATCAGCGCGCCGATCGTCTCGGTCGGCAGGCGATACATCATCTGGACATAGCCGCCGCTCAGATTCTTGGTCTCGATCGACTGGCTGGCGACGTCATATTCCGGTCCCTTGCCCCAATTCCATTCGGCCTGGATGCCGAAGGGCTGGGGATAGAGAATGGCGTGCAGGCCGACGCGATCATCGTCATAGGCGATCGTGCTGACGCCGCCGCTGCGCAGTTCGGGCTGCACATCGTTCATCATCGCCGATCCGCCGATTTCCAGCACCTGCCCCTCAAAGGCGCCGCCCAGCCCGTCCAGCTCGAACGGCCAGGTCGCGAAGGCGACCTTCATCAGCCCGCGATTCTGCTCGGTCCGGTTGGTGCCCTGCCCGTTGAAGACGCCCAGACCGAACGCGCCATAATTGCCGAACAGCTTCTGCCCGTCATGCCCCAGCCGGTCCCAGATCTGCTGCACCGATGTCGGCGTATAATAGCCGACAATACCCAGATCGCGCTCGCTCGGCACCGCGCTGTTGATCGCATCGCTGCGGTCCAGCGTCAGCCGGTTGGACGAGGATTGCATATTCTCCCAGCCGAACGGCACCTTCGACTGACCGAAGCGCACACGCCAATTCTTGTCCTTGTCGAGGAAGACGTCAGCATAGGCATCGCGCAGCTGGACGAAGCCCTCGCGCCGCTCGCTGCCCGCCTGGTTGTTCACCGCCGACGCGAAATCGGACTGGAGATAGAGCGACACCCGGTCCGACACATCGCCCTGCAGCACCAGCCGCGCCCGACGCAGCGAGAAGCCACCGCGATCCGAGATCGAACTGTCATGGGGGGAACGGAGCCGGGACTCGCCCGCCGGCGCCGTGTCGTCGCCCGACAGGAAGGCGTTGTAGCGCATCTGGGTATAGCCGCGCAGCGACAGCTTCTCATACCAGGCCTTGGACTTGGACGGGGTCGCCGACACCGGGACGGCCGCCGGCGCGGGCGGCGCAGCGGCGAGCGTCACAGGCGCGACAGGCGCCGCAGCGGCGTCCACCGCGGGCGCTGGCGCTGCTGCCACCGGCTGCGTGCCCTTGTTGGCGGCCAGTGCGGCGGTCAGCGCCTGCACCTGCGCCTTGAGTTCGTCGATCTGGCGCTGCAAGGCCGCATTATCCTGCGCCTGTGCCGGCGTGGAGATCATCAGCGTCGCCAGCGCAGTGCCGGCGGCCAGTCGCAATCGGAGCGTCATTCCTGTCCATTCCCCTGTTTCGGGGACGCCAGTATGAATCTTATGTTACATCGCAGCGTCTTTCAGATGTCGATTTTGTGACATTGGCAAAAGCGCCGATCGCGGTTGGCGGCGGCGCCCCATCGGGCTAAGCCCGTTCCCGCATGTTCGCCGTCCCGCCCCGCCTGCGCCGCCTGTCGCGCCGCGCCGCCCTGATCGCCGGGGCCAGCCTCGCCCTCGCGCTCGGCAGCTGCTCCGACGAAGGCAGCGGCCCGGTGGTGGTCAGCGTCATCGGCAGCCGCACCGAACTTGCCAAGCCCTTGCAGAACCTGCCCAAGCCGGCCGCCAAGCTGATCCTGGAGGCCACCGCCCAGGGGCTGGTCGCCTTCGATGCAGGCGGCGACATCTTGCCGGCCCTCGCCCAGCGCTGGGTCGTGGAGGATGATGGGCGCAGCTATATTTTCCGCCTGCGCCGCGCCTTCTGGGCCAATGGCGCCCGCGTCACCGCGCCCGATGTCGCCCGCATGCTGATGGCGCGGATCGAGATGCTGCGTCAGCTCGACCCCGACGGACCGCTCGACGCGGTGCAGGCGGTCGTGCCGATGACCGGCGAGGTGATCGAGATTCGCATGGCCGCCGCCCGCCCCTATGTGCTGCAGATGCTGGCCCAGCCGCAAATGGCGGTACTGTCGCGCGACGGCGGCACCGGCCCCTATCGCAGCGTCTGGCGCAACGGCGCGGCGATGCTCGCCCCGGTCGATCGCCTCAGTGGCGACGATGCCGACAGCGATGAGGAGGAAGCCGGCGTCCCCGCCTGGCAGACCCGCGTGCTGCGCGCCGAGCGGGCGTCGCTCGCCATCATCCGCTTCCGCGAGAAACAGTCGGCGCTGGTGCTGGGCGGCCGCTATGCCGACCTGCCCCTGCTGGTGCCCGCCGGCATCGATCGCGACGCCGTGCGGATGGACCCGGTGCAGGGGCTGCTGGGCCTTGCCGTCACCGGCAAGGGCGATCTGCTCGACGATGACGGCGTGCGCGCCGCGATCAACATGGCGGTCGATCGCAACCAGTTGCTGCAGATGTTCCCGCTGGGCGGCTGGGCGATCAGCGAGCAGTTGCTGCCCGGCCAGCTCGACCTGCCGGTGGCGCCGCCCGCGCCCGCCTGGGTCGGGCAGGCGATGGATGATCGCCGGGCACAAGGCCGGGCCATCATCGACCGCTGGCGCGATACCCATGGCGATCCGCCGCCACTGCGCATCGCCCTGCCCGCCGGCCCCGGCTCGACCCTGTTGTTCGGCCTGCTGGCGCGCGATCTGGGTGCCATCGGCCTTGCTACAGAGCGGGTCGACCTGGCCGAAAAGGCGGACCTGTCGCTAATCGACGAGGTCGCCGCCTATGACAGCGCGCTCTGGTATCTCGGCCGCATCGGCTGTGCCCGCAAGATTCACTGCAGCCCGGAGGGCGAAGCCGCGCTGCAGGCCGCCAGCCTCGCCAGCACGGCGGAGGAGCGCGCCGCCCGCGTCGCCCAGGCGGTGGGCCTGATTCAGGCCCATAATGGCTATATTCCACTCGGCGCACCGATCCGCTGGTCGCTGGTGTCAAAACGGCTCAGCGGCTTTCTGCCCTCGCCGCGTGGCCGCCACCCATTGAACCATCTCTTCCGCAGCACCAACTAAGGGTCTGCGCCCTTTTTGCCGCGCCGGACGTTATCCGGCAGCACAGGGCTTTGGAGAGTGATGGAATGCCCGTTTCGGCCAAGCAGTTCGATGACCTTGTTCGTGACATGCCCGGCTTCGGCCGCGACCCCGCCTCGATCCGTCGCCGGATCGAGATGATGGAGGCCGTGCTGGAGGGGCTGTTCGTCATTCCCGGCACGAAGCGCCGGGTCGGCATGGACAGCCTGATCGGTCTCGTTCCCATCGTCGGCGACATCGCGACCGCCGCCATGGGCGCCTGGATCGTGTGGGAAGCCCGCAATCTCGGCCTGTCGAAATGGCAGCTCACCCGCATGGCCGCCAATGTCGGCGTCGACACGCTGGTCGGCGCCATTCCCTTTGCCGGCGACATCTTCGACTTTCTCTACAAGTCGAACACGAAGAATCTGCGCATCATCCGCAAGCATCTCGATCGCCACCATCCCTCGACGGTGACGATCGACGGCTGACATGCACCATCGTTGATCCTCCCCTGCCAGGGGAGGGGGACCGGCAAAGCCGGTGGAGGGGTGTCCCGCTCTCGATGAAGCGCTGCCTCTCCGCCTGACCCGCGATCATTGCCCTTTCCACGCGGGAAAGGGCGCCTGGGTCTCAGCCCTTCGGCTCGATCCGCAACTGCGCCCGGTCGCGCACGCCGCCCTGCTGCGGCGGGCAGGCCATGTAGCGAAATTTGCGGTCCATGCAGATCCACACTTCGCTCAGCGCGCCGTCGCGGTTGACGTTCAGGCGGATGCCATCGGCGACCATGCCCTTGTTCTCCGCCGCGAACGCCTTGGCGAAATCCTGCGCCGACAGGGTCGGCCGCGCGGCCAGCGCCGCCATGTCGGGATAGCGCAGCGCCTGATAGAGCTTGCGCGACAGGGCGAAGAATTTGGTCGGCGTGGTCGGCATGCAGGTGCCATGCTTGACCCATTCATGCTGGATCAGCTGCACCGACGGCGTCGAACAGAGATGCTCGCGGATTACCTTGCGCGGCAACGGCGCGGCCGGCTTGCAATATTGCGGCCATTCCTTGCCATAGCCGTCGGGCCACAGGCCATGCAGGGTGAAGCCGAAATCATTGCCCGACCCGCACTGGAAGGCATCGCGGGCGCCGCCGCGCGATGTCTTGCAATATTGCGGGCTCCAACTCACGGCTAGCGTGTAATAGCCGATCGGCAGCACGCGCTTGGGCTCGTCGGCGCTCGGCCCTTCCACCTGCGGGCGGGCGATGATCTCGGGCAGGCGGCACTGATTGGCCTGGGCATGGGCGATGCCGGGCAGCAGCAGGGCGATCAGGGGCAGCAGATATTTACGCATGGGAAAAATCCAGTCCGATGTCGGCGGCAGGGGCAGATTGGGTGAGGCGGCCGACGCTGATATAGGTGACGCCGGTCTCCGCCTTGGCGCGGATCGTGTCGTGCGTCACGCCGCCCGATGCTTCGGTCGGCACCCGTCCGCCGACCAGGGTGACGGCGCCGCGCAGTGTGGCTGCATCCATATTGTCGAGCAGCAAATGGGTCGCCCCGGCGGCCAGCGCCGGCTCGATCTGGTCGACCCGGTCGACCTCGACGATGATATTGGCAATGCCGGCGGCAACCGCACGGCGCGCCGCTTCCTCGACCGACCCGGCGACCGCGACATGATTGTCCTTGATCATCGCCGCATCCCACAGGCCCATTCGATGATTGGTCGCGCCGCCCATGCGGGTGGCATATTTCTCCAGCCGGCGCAGGCCGGGGATCGTCTTGCGCGTGTCCAGCAAGGTCGCGCCCGTGCCCAGGATCGCGTCGACATAGGCGCGGGTCATGGTGGCGATGCCGGTCAGATGCTGCACTGTGTTGAGCGCCGACCGCTCGGCCGTCAGCAGCGCGCGCGCCTTGCCCCGGATGCGCATGATGTCGGTCCCCGCCGCCACCCGGTCGCCATCCTGATGCAGCAGCGCGATCTCGACATCGGGATCGAGCGCGCGGAAGAAGGCAACCGCGATCGGCAGGCCGGCGAGCGTCACCGCGTCGCGGCTGTCCATCACGCCGTCGAAGATCGCATCGGCCGGGATCACCGCCTCGCTGGTGACGTCGCGGCCATCCGGCCCCAGATCCTCCGCCAGCGTCGAAGCGACAAAGGCGTCGAGATCGAACCCCTCCAGGGTAAAGCTATTCATTCTGTGTACCATGTTGCGCCGCCACCTTGGGACTTGGGAAGTTTCTTGATCTCACGGATGGTCTCTACGAATATCCGTGCGTCAGCCATTCGCTCTGGCTTGCCACGCCATTGAAAGCTTCGCTCTCCACGCAGCATCTGGACGACTTTCATCTCGGCATCATCGGGATCATCGGCTTCCAACCATCGCGTGGTGTTGAAACCGCACATGCCTTTCTTGCCTATCAGTTCAGCCGGAAAATGCGCTCCTCTGATCGAGCATTCATAATAGGGCATGGCCGCCCCCGCTCACTTCTTTTTCTCCACCAGTTCTCGGGTCAGGAAGGCGTGCAGCAGTGCCGCGCGCACCGCATCCTCGGCATGGTCTGCGCCGACCGAATGGCCGCCCTCGCGATATTCATGATAATAGACCGTGCTGCCGGTCGCCTTCAGCTTCGCCGCCATCTTGCGCGCATGGCCCGGATGCACCCGGTCATCCTTGGTCGACAGGTAGAAGAAGGCGGGCGGATACTGCACCCCGGTCCTCACATTCTGATAGGGCGACCATTTGCGCATGAACGCCCAGTCCGACGGCACATCGGGATCGCCATATTCCGCCACCCAGGACGCGCCGGCCGACAGATGCGAATAGCGCTTCATATCCTCCAGCGGCGATCCCGCGATCACCGCGCCATAGAGGTCGGGCCGCTGGGTCATCGCCGCGCCCACCAGCACGCCGCCGTTGGAGCGGCCGGAAATGCCGATATCGCCCTTGGTCGACACGCCGGTCTTGACCAGATCCTCGGCCACCGCCGCCAGATCGTCGAACGCATTCTGGCGCTTCTCGCGCAGCGCATCCTGATGCCAGGCCGGGCCATATTCGCTGCCGCCCCGGATATTGGCGAGGACATAGGCATTGCCATCCTCGACCCAGAACAGGCCCAGCGGCCCGGCGCGATAGGGTTCGGTAGTGAGATAGGTCGGCGTCTGCGCCGCGCGGAACCCGCCATAGGCATGGATGAAGGCCGGCACCGGTCCCGTCACGCCCTTCTTGCGCGCCAGGAAATAGGGGATCTTCGTCCCGTCCTTCGACGTGGCGAAGCGCTGCTCCACCACGAACTGGCTGGCGTCGAAGCGCGCGGGCAGTTGCTGGACCGTGCGCGCCGGCCCCTGCGCTCCTGCCACCATCAGGCTCGGCGGGGTCAGCATCCCCTCGACCGAAGCGAAGACCCGGTCGCCCTTGTCGTCGGTGCCGACCAGATGGACCGTCGCCTTGTCGGCCAGCGGCACCGAACGGCTGGTCCAGCGGCCGGTGGCGGCGTCGCGGGTCATCGCCAGCAGCGCGCCCGACACATTGTCGAGCTGCTTCACCCACAGGATATTGTCGGTGGTGCGCACTTCCTCGACCACGGTGGTCGCGGTCGGCTTCAGCACCACCTGCGGCGCCCCCGCCTTGCCCGCCGCCACATCGGCGATCGGCCAGGACACCAGCGATCCGGTCGGAATATCGCCCAGCGGCTTGTTCAGCAGCACGATCATCTGCCCGCCGATCAGGCCGCGGAAATCGGCCGTGTCAGGCACCGGCGTGCGGATCAGCTGGCCGTTCGCACCCTCGATATAGAGGTCGTTGGTGTAGAAGGTCAGCGCCCGGTCGATGAAGACCCAGCGTTTGTCGCCATCCTGCTCGACGCGCGGCCGCACCGAAATGTCGCTGTCGACGCCTTCCTTGACCAGCGTTGCGGCCGATAGCGGCGTACCCCGCTTCCAGCGCTTGACGATGCGCGGATAGCCCGACGCGGTCAGCGATCCCGCGCCATAGTCGGTGCCGACCAGCAACGTGTCCTTGTCGGCCCAGGCGACGTCGCTCTTGGCTTCGGGCAGGGTAAAGCCGCCCTCGACAAACTTGCCGGTGGTCAGGTCATATTCGCGCACGACATCGGCATCGGTGCCGCCCGCGCTCAGCGAGATCAGGCAGCGGCCATAATCGGGCGCCAGGCAGTCGGCGCCATGCCAGACCCAGCTCTTGCCCTCCGCCTTGCCCAGCGCGTCGACGTCGATGATCGTCGTCCAGTTGGGCTTGCCCGCCAGATAGGACACCAGGTCGCTCGACCGCCACAGGCCGCGCGGATTCTTCGCGTCGCGCCACAAATTGGTGACGCGGCTGCCCATCACCTTGTCGGGCACCGCAATCTGGCTTTCATCGTCCAGGATCGCGCGCGCCCGTGCCCGGTCCGCCTCGAACCGCGGACTGGCGCGCAACAGCTTTTCCGTCTCGCCATTCCACTGCTCGACCTGCGCGATCGCCTTGGTGCCCTCGATATCCTCCAGCCAGAGATAGGGATCATCGCCCGTGGCGGGCGCGGCGGCGATCAGGGCAGGAGCGGAAGCGATGGCGATCGCCATCAGGGCGGAACGGAGCGTCAGCTTATGTCTCATGGCCCGATGCGATAGGCGATGATGCGGGGCCGTTACAACAGCGAGCCGACCATCCGCGCGACATTTTCCGCAACCTTGCGATAGAGCGGCCGCGCCCGCCATGTTTCGCGGTCCAGCGTCTCCGCCCGCGCCATGAAACGGCGCTGCACCAGCTCCACCGCCGCCACCGTTTCCGCGTCATAGATGAGCAGGCTCGCCTCCTCGTTCAGCTCGAAACTGCGCATGTCGACATTGGAGGAGCCGACCACCGCCAGCCGACCGTCGATGCTGACCGTCTTGGCATGGACGAATTCGGGCCGATGGGCATGGATGCCGATGCCCGCCGCCATCAGCTCGGCATAATAGGAGGCCTGCGCCGCATGGACCAGCCACTGGTCCACCGGCTTGGACACGATCAGGTCGACCTTCACCCCGCGCACCACCGCCGTGCGCATCGCATCGACCAGGTCATCGTCGGGGATGAAATAGGGCGTCACCAGCATCACATGGCTGCGTGCCTGATGCAGCTGCCACACCAGCAGCGTCTTGAACCCTTCCAGCGGATAATTGGACCCGCTCGGCAGCAATTGCGTCACCGCCTCGCCGGCCGGCTCGGGAATGACCACCGGCCCTTCGGGCAAGCGGTGCGTCTCCATATACCAGTCGGCGCGCACCAGCGCCTCCAGCTCCGCCACCACCGGCCCGGTCACCCGCGCCACCAGTTCCTGGTTGACGATGCCCGGCTTGAAATCGCGCGCGACGATATTCTGCGATCCGACATGGCCGATCACCCCGTCGATCACGAACAGCTTGCGATGGTTGCGCATGTCGCGCCTCGTGCGTCCGCGAATCCAGCGGAACGGCAGGGCGGCGCACAGCTCCACCCCCGCCGCGCGCAGCATCGCCTCCATTCCCTTGCGCCAGGGCCGCGATCCGACCGGATCATAGATGACCTGCACGGTGACGCCGCGCTTGACCGCCGCGCCCAGTGCATCGGCCACCCGTCGCCCCACCGCATCATCGGCAAAGATATAGACGAGGATGCGCACGCTGTGCCGCGCGGCGTTGATGTCCGCCACCAGCCGGTCGATCGCCACGATATAGTCGAAGATCAGATCGACCCGGTTGCCGCCGGTCGCCGGCATCTTGCCGAGCTTTGCGGCGAGGTCGACGATCGGCGCACGATCAGGGTCGGGTGATGGCGCATGGGGCAGCAGCCGCGCGGCAATGCCGCCGAACCAGGGATCAAGCTCGCCGAACCGGGCGCGCCGCCATTCGGGAAAGCGCGGACTGCCGATGATCCAGAAAAGGATCAGCCCCGGCACCGGCAGGAAGAAAATCAGCAGCAGCCAGGCCCGCGTCGCCGCCGGCGTCCGGCGAAAGGGCACGGCGATCAGCGCGCCGATGCGGATCGCCCATTCGAGGCAATAATAGAAAAGGCCGAAGTCGCTGTCGGGGAGGTTGACCATGTGACCGACCTCCCCCGTCTATCCTCAGCGTGCGCCCAGATCGCCCTGGCCGACCGTGCCGCTGGCCATTTCCAGCATCCGGTCCAGGCTCTTCTTGGCGGCGACGCGCAGCGTCTCGTCCATCTCGATGCGCGGGCTCAGGTCGCGCAGCGACAGATAGAGCTTCTCCATCGTGTTGAGCGCCATATAGGGGCAGATATTGCAGTTGCAGTTGCCGTCCGCGCCCGGCGCGCCGATGAAATTCTTGTCCGGCACGCTTTTTTGCATCTGATGGATGATATGCGGTTCGGTGGCGACGATCAGCGTGTCGCCCGGCATCGTCTTGGCAAAGTCCAGGATGCCGCTGGTCGACCCGACATAATCGGCATGGTCGACGATATATGGCGGGCATTCCGGGTGCGCGGCGACCGGCGCCTGCGGATGCTGGGCCTTGAGCTTCAGCAATTCGGTCTCGCTGAACGCCTCATGCACGATGCACACGCCCGGCCACAGCAGCATGTCACGGCCCAGCTTGCGCTTCAGGTAACCACCCAGATGCTTGTCGGGGCCGAAGATGATCTTCTGATCCTTGGGGATCTGCGCCAGGATCTTCTCGGCCGACGACGATGTCACGATGATGTCGGACAGTGCCTTCACCTCGGCCGAACAGTTGATGTAGCTCAGCGCAATATGATCGGGATGTGCCTCGCGGAACGCCTTAAACTGGGCGGGCGGGCAGCTGTCCTCCAGCGAACAGCCGGCGTCCATGTCGGGCAGCACGACGATCTTCTGCGGCGACAGGATCTTCGCCGTTTCGGCCATGAATCGCACGCCACAGAAAGCGATGACATCGGCGTCGGTCTCGGCCGCCTTGCGCGACAGTTCCAGGCTGTCACCGACGAAATCGGACAGATCCTGAATCTCGGGCGACTGGTAATAATGGCCCAGGATGACGGCGTTGCGCTCCTTGCGCAGGCGGTCGATTTCCGCGCGCAGGTCCGTCCCCTGCGGAATTCCAGTGAAAGCGTTCATACCCTGTGACTCCTCGGTCTTACCGGGCGCCCTAGCGGGCCTGTCTCCGGTTTGCCAGTACCTCGTTAACCGACGTGGTCACGTCCCAGCGATCGCGATTGGGGCGTTCCGCCGGAAAAGTGACGATCACCCGCGCATCGCCCTGCCCGGCCGCTGCCAGCGGCGCCGCCATCAGCTTCACCAGCGCGGCCCGGCCATATTCGCGCGCCTGCGCCATCCGCTCGGGCGACCCGGCCGATTTGGCGGCCCGCGCCTGCGCGTAAGCCGATGTGCGACGGCTCAGTTCCTCGCCCGCCTCGCGCGTCACGAACAGGCCGCCGGTGCGCACCAGAGTGCGCTGGCTTTCGTCCACATTGGGCTTGCCGACGGTGACATCGGGCGCATTGACGATCAGGGTGCGGCGCTCCGCATCCCATTCCAGGTCATCCGCGCCGATCGCGCCGACATTGACGAAATAATCGACCGAAAAGGGCATCTTCACCACCTGGTCGGACTTCAGCCAGCCAAAGCCGCGCACATCGCGCGCGCTGCTCTGGATCGTGCCGCTCAGTTCCGAAACCTTCAGGCTGCTGGTGCCGGCAATCTTCTCGGCAATGACCTTGGTCACCGCCGTCCCGTCATCCTCGACGCTCACCACATAGTCGCGATTATAGCGCTGCCAGCCGACCAGCATCGCCCCGCCGACAATCAGGATCAGCAGCGCGACCGCGACCGGCCCGGCATAGCGCTTCAGCGCATCTGCCATCGCCCATCCTCCAGCGGCGCGGCCATGCCCCGGCCATTGAGATCGATCAGGTGCGCCAGCACCGATCGCCCGGCCGCCCCGTAAAGGCGCGGGTCTACGCCCTTGTACATTTCCGCCACCATGTCGGGGATGGCGCTGTCGCCATTGCGCTCCAGGAAGCGCATGATCTGGCCCTCGCGCTGCTTGCGATGGCCCATCATGCCGCGCACCAGCCGCTGCGGATTTTCCACCGGTTCGCCATGGGCCGGATAATAGACGATATCGTCCCGCTCCAGCAGCCGCTGCATCGATCGCATATAGGCGGTCATGTCGCCATCGGGCGGAGAAATGACGCTGGTGGACCAGCCCATCACATGGTCGCCGGTGAACAGCGCCTTGTCCTGCACCAGCGCAAAGCAGAGATGGTTGGACGTATGGCCCGGTGTCGACACCGCCGCCAGCGTCCAGCCGGTGCCGGCCACCGCCTCGCCATCGCCCAGCACCCGGTCGGGCCGATAGTCCGCGTCGAAGGCCGCATCCGCGCGCGGCCCATCGTCGCTCAGCGTCAGCGGCGCACAGCCGATGATCGGCGCGCCGGTCAGCGCGCTCAGCGGCCGTGCCGCCGGGCTATGGTCGCGATGGGTATGGGTGCACAGGATCGCCACCACGCGCCGCCCACCGATCGCCGCGATCAGCGCGTCGAGATGCTCGGCCTCGTCCGGCCCCGGATCGATCACCGCGACATCCGCGCCGCCGACCAGATAGGTCTGGGTGCCGGTATAGGTGAAGGGCGACGGATTGGGCGCCAGCACGCGCGCCACCAGCGGCGACAGCGTCATCAGGATGCCGGTCGGCAAATCGGCCGGATCGAACGGGGTAGCCATGGCTCCCATGTGCCCATTTTCGGGCGGATTTCAAGGGCACGCTGCCATTCCTCCCCGAGCTTGCTCGGGGAGGGGGACCGCCGCCGCAGGCGGTGCTGGAGGGGCGGGCCTCCGCGCCACCTGTCCTACCTCGCCTCCCTCTGCTAGGCTGCCGCCATGCGCAACGCAGCCCCTCCCCGCATCCCCCGCTTCACGCAACAAGATTTCCTACTCTTGTTTCAACCTATCAAAATGTGCGGGAAATATGCGAAGTTAAGCGCGGCATTTCCAACATGACCCCCTCCCTCCCCGAACGCTGGCGCCAGCATCTCAGCCTCGACCGGCGGCGCTCGACCCATACGGTGCGGGCCTATGTCGCCACGGCCGAGCGGCTGGTCGCCTTCCTTGCCGAGCATCAGGGCCAGGCGGTGACCGCCGCCAGCCTCGCCCGGCTGGAGCAGGCGGACCTGCGCGCCTATCTCGCCAGCCGCCGGGTCGATGGCATCGGCAATATCTCCGCAGCGCGCGAATTGTCGGCAGTGCGCGGCTTCCTGAAATTTGTCGGCGGCGCGGAGGCCCGCGTCCCCCAGCTCAAGGGGCCACGGGTCAAGCGCGGCCTGCCACGCCCGATCTCTCCTGACGAGGCGCTGGCGCTGGCCGGCGACATTGCCGAGGGCGCACGAGAGGACTGGATCGGCGCGCGCGACTGGGCGGTGCTGCTGCTGCTCTATGGCGCGGGCCTGCGCATTGGCGAGGCGATGGGGCTGATGGGCGACATATTGCCGCTAGGCGACACGCTGCGCGTCACCGGCAAGCGCGGCAAGACCCGGCTGGTGCCGCTGCTGCCACAGGTCCGCGCCGCGATCGTGTCCTATGCCGACCAATGCCCCTGGTCGCCGGAGCGCGACCAGCCGCTGTTCCGCGGCGCGCGCGGCGGTCCGCTTTCGGCCGCGCTCATTCGCCGGTCGGTGCAGGGCGCGCGCGGGCGCCTCGGCCTGTCGGACCGCACCACGCCCCATGCGCTGCGCCACAGTTTCGCGACCCATCTGCTCGGTCGCGGCGCAGACCTGCGCTCCCTCCAGGAACTGCTCGGCCATGCCAGCCTGACCTCGACCCAGGTCTATACGCAGGTCGATGCCGCCCATCTGCTCGACGTCTATCGCGCCGCCCATCCCCGCGCCTGAAACGGCCATGGATTCGCCGTAATCCTGCGTCAGCCTCGCTGGCAGATCCCCGTTGCGACCGGAGGAACCCCAGGATGCTGCGTCTGTTGATGGCCTTGCAAAGCGTTGGCGGCACCGAGATCCCGCCCGAATTCGACCTTCAGAAGGTGCAGCCCGCGCCCAGTCCCAACGCCATCGTCGTCACCGGTCGCCGCCGCGACGAACGGGTCCAACGCGAGGTCGTCGCCACCAGCGACGAGCCACCGCTCGGCCGCGCAGAGACCACCCTGTTCGGCAAGGTGAAGGGCAATGTCCATGTCGAGAGCCAAGGCATGGGTAACGGCACCACCTCACAGCGGGTGATGGTGGGGATCAAATTGCCCTTCTAACCAGGCTTATCCCTTGGGCCGCCAGGTCGCCAGCCGCCAGAGATAGAGCAGCACCGCGCCGACCACGCAGGCGGTCGCCACCGGTCCCACATATTTGTCGATATCGCGGAAATTCTGGCCGAGCAGGAAGCCGGCATAGGCCAGCACCAGATTCCACACCAGCGCGCCGCCGGCAGTCCAGATCAGGAAGCGCACATGGCCCATGCGGAACAGGCCGGCGGGCAGCGAGATCATCGTGCGGAAGGCCGGCATGAAGCGGAAGACGAAGACGACGATCTGGCCATATTTGCCGAACAGCCGGTCCAGCGCCTCGACATCGCGCCATTCCAGCGTCGCCCAGCGGCCGAAGCGGTCGACCAGCGGCTTCAACCGGCCAAAGCCCAATATATGGCCGACCAGATACCAGAAATAATTACCGATCGTGGTGCCCAGCGTGCCCGCCAGCAGCAGCCATTCCATCGCCATCCGCCCCTGGCCGACGCGGATGCCGCCAATCCCCATGATCAGTTCGGACGGGATCGGCGGAAAGACATTTTCGAGGATCATCAGCAGGAAGATCCCCCAATAGCCCCCCGCATCGATCAACCGCAGCACCCAGTCGGTCATGACCAAAATCCGTTGGCGCCCGAACGCCCCCCCTCCGTTCGCCCTGAGCCTGTCGAAGGGCTCGGCCGACCGAAGGGAGGCACTTCGCTCCGCTCAGTTGAGGGCTTCGACAAGCTCAGCCCGAACGGATTTCGTTGTACCAAGCCCAAACTGCCCAAGGCTTAAGCCGCCGCCCGTGCCGCCAGGCGCGCGTCGATCGCGTCCCAGATCATGCCGCCGGTGTCGGTGCCGTCGAATGCGTCGATCGACACGATGCCGGTCGGCGACGTCACGTTGATCTCGGTCAGCCATTCGCCGCCGATCACGTCGATGCCGACGAACAACAGGCCGCGGCGCTTCAATTCCGGCCCCATCGCCTCGCAGATTTCCCGCTCGCGATCGGTCAGCACCGTCTTGGCCGCCGATCCGCCGACCGCCAGGTTGGACCGGATCTCGCCCGCGCCCGGAATGCGGTTGACCGCGCCCGCCACCTCGCCATCGACCAGCACGATGCGCTTGTCGCCCTGCGCGACGCCGGGGATGAAGGCCTGGACCATGAAGGGTTCGACCCACGAAGCCTTGAACAGTTCCACCAGCGACGACAGGTTCGCGCCATTGCTGCCGACATGGAACACCGCGACGCCGCCATTGCCATAAAGCGGTTTCACCACGATCTCACCATGCTCGGCCAGGAAGCTCTTCACCTCGGCGAGGTCGCGGGTGATCATCGTCGGCGGCATGAAACGGGCATAATCGAGCACGAACAGCTTTTCCGGCGCATTGCGGACGCTGGCAGGGTCGTTCACCACCAGAGTCTCTTCCTGCACCCGCTCCAGCAAATGGGTGGCGGTGATGTAGCTCAGGTCAAAGGGCGGATCCTGCCGCATCCACACGACATCGACGTCGCGGCCCAGGTCCAGCATCTCCGGCTCGCCCAGCGCATAATGGTCACCCTCGACCTTCTGCACCTTCACCGGCCGCGCCTTGGCCAGCACGCGGCCGTCGCGATAGGTCAGGTCAGGCGCCAGATAATGATAGAGCTTATGCCCCCGCGCCTGCGCCGCCAGCATGATGTGGAAGGTCGAATCGCCGGCGATCCTGATCCCTTCCATCGGGTCCATCTGCATGGCGACGGTCAGGGGGTTGAGTTCGGTCATCTTCATTCCTTTTACCGTTCGCCCTGAGCGAAGTCGAAGGGCTCCGCCGAGCGTTAGCGAGGTGACTTGCCTTCGCTGGCGCTCAGGCGTGGGCTTCGACTTCGCTCAGCCCGAACGGAATGGAGAGCCTTCACCCCCCATGCCAGACATTGGCCAGATGGCGTGGCGGGCGGCCGGGCGCAAGGAGGATGACGTCGATTCGCATGTCGTCTCCGGGTCTTGCCAGCTGATGCCATAATATTTCCGCGCTCGCCGCCACCCGCGCCAGCCGCCGCTGGTCGATCGCGACGTCCAGTTCGGCATCGGTGGCCCGGCTCTTCACCTCGACAAAGGCCAGCATCGCCCCCTTGCGCGCGACCAGGTCCACCTCGCCGGCGGGCGTGCGCAGGCGCTGGCCGACGATCTGCCAGCCCTTGAGGCGCAGCCACCAGGCGGCGATGCGTTCGGCCTGCCGGCCGCGCTTCTCCGCCTGCTGGCGGTTCACGCCTCGCGTTCCCCTTTCAGCTCATTCGCCCGGTCATAGAGCGTCCGCCGGTCGAGCCCCAGCTTCTTGGCGACCTCACCCGCCGCCTTCGACACCGGCAGCCGGGTCAGCGCCTCCCGCAGCGCCGCGTCGGCATCCTCTGCGCTGGCCGGCGGCGCCTCGCCGGGCGGGCCGATGATGACGACAATCTCCCCCTTGGGCGGGGCATCGGCATAGCGAGCGGACAGCGCGGTCAGTGTGCCGGTCGCCGTCTCCTCGAACGTCTTGCTGATCTCGCGACTGACCGCCGCCTCGCGATCACCCAGCGCCGCCGCCATCGCCGCCAGACTGTCCGACAGGCGCGGCCCGCTTTCGTAGAAGACCAGGGTCGCGCGCAACGCCACCACCTCGGCCAGCACGTCGCCGCGCGCCTTCGCCTTGTTCGGCAGGAAGCCCATGAACAGGAAGCGGTCGGTCGGCAGGCCCGACAGGGTCAGCGCCGCGATCGCCGCGCTCGGCCCCGGCAGGGTCGTGATCTTGCGCCCGGCCGCCCGCGCATCGCGCACCAGCTTGTAGCCCGGATCGGAAATCAGCGGCGTCCCCGCGTCCGACAGCAGCGCCACCGATTCGCTCGCCATCCGCTCGATCAGCCGCTGCCGCACATTTTCGGCGCTATGGTCATGATAGGGAATCATCGGTCGATCCGATCCCGCATGGCGCAGCAGCCTTGCGCTGACCCGTGTATCTTCCACGGCGACCACGTCAGCCAACCGCAGGACTTCCGCCGCGCGCGGCGTAAGGTCTCCAAGGTTGCCGATCGGCCCCGCCACGATGTAAAGCCCGGGCTCAAGCCCGGATGCCAATATAGTTTCCATAAGGATCCCAGATGACAGAGACGGATGCCCCCCGGCAAGCGAACATGTTCGCGGCGATGAAGCGCAGCGCGCGATTGCTGTTCGTTGCCAGCACCATCATGCTTGCCGCCTGTCAGTCGATCGTGCCCAAGGGCCCCGGCCCCGCCCAGCCCACCGGTCCCGCCAAGCCGGCCGGCCCGGAAGTGACCCAGGGCCTGCCGACCGATACCGCGCGCCACCGCGTCGCGCTGCTGGTGCCGACCAGCGGCCCCAATGCCGGCGTCGGCCAGTCCATCGCCAACGCCACCACCCTGGCGCTGATGGACATCAAGACCGACAAGGTCCGCATCACCACCTATGACACCGCCACCGGCGCAGCGGCCGCCGCCAACCGGGCGCTGGCCGACGGCAACCGCCTGATCCTGGGTCCGCTGCTGGCCGATGACGCTCGCATCGTCGGGCCGATCGCGGCCAAGGCCAATGTCCCGGTCATCAGCTTCTCCAACGACACCAGCGTCGCGGGCAGCAACATCTTCCTGATGGGCTATACGCCCAACCAGTCGATCGAGCGCGTGATCGGCTTCGCCCGTGAAAAGGGCCTGTCCAATTTCGGCGCGCTGGTGCCGCGCGGCACCTATGGCGAGCGCGCCGGCAATGCGCTGCTCCGCGCGGTCGAACAGGCCGGCGGCACCGTCGTGTCGATGCAGACCTTCGATCGCACCCCCACCTCGATCACCGCCGCGGTCAAGAAATTGCAGGCCTCGTCCAGCTATGACGCGCTGCTGATCGCCGACAGCGGCCGTGTCGCGCTGCAGGTCGCACCGATCGTGCGCAAGAATGGCGGCGCCAATGCCCGCCTGCTCGGCACCGAAATCTGGAATACCGAAGAATCGCTGGCCGCCAGCCCCGTGCTCCGCGGCGCCTGGTATGCCAGCGTGTCGGACGGTCTCTATCGCCAGCTCGCGACAAAATATCGCACCCGTTACGGCAGCGCGCCCTTCCGCCTGTCCTCGATGGGCTATGACGCGGTGCTGCTGACGGTGCGGATCGCCCAGGACTGGAAGCCGGGCGCGCCCTTCCCGACCGCACGCCTGCGCGATCCGGGCGGCTTTGCCGGCATCGACGGCGCCTTCCGCTTCAACCGCAACGGCATCGCCGAACGCGCACTGGAAGTGAGCGAGGTTGGCGCCGGCACGATCAGCGTGGTCGATCCCGCCCCGCGCGGCTTCGGCAACTAAACAAAACCTTGCGGTCGTTCCCCTCCCCGTTCGCCCTGAGCGAAGTCGAAGGGCTAGCCCGACCTTAGGGAGGGCACTTCGCTCCGCTCAGTAGAAGGCTTCGACTTCGCTCAGCCCGAACGGTGCAGATGAACTGCTCAACATGTTAAACAAAGGGGGCCGGAAGGCCCCCTTTTTCGTTACGGATCAAATCCGCGTCGTCGGCACGATCAGGGGCAGCCCGTCGCTGACGTCGATCCGCGCGGCGACGCCATAGACGGATGCCAGCCGCTCCGGCGTCAGCACGTCCATCGGCGCCCCGTCCGCCACCAGCGCGCCGCCATCCATCAGCAGCAGCCGGTCGCAATAGCGCGCCGCCATGGCCAGGTCGTGCAGCACGGTGACGACCAGCGCCCCGCCCTGCGCCTGCGCCCGCAGCAATGCCATAACGTCGATCTGGTGGCCGGGGTCGAGCGCGGCGAGCGGCTCGTCGGCGATCAGCGCCGGCGCGCCCACCGCCAGCGCCCGCGCCAGCAGCACCCGCGCCCGCTCGCCGCCCGACAGCTCGGTCGCGATCCGTCCCTTGAAGCCGTTAACGTCGGCGCGGACCATCGCATCCTCGATCGCCGCCTCATCGTCGGCGCTCAGGCGCGACAACGGCCCCAGATGCGGCAACCGCCCCAGCGCCACCAGCCGCTCGACCGCCAGGGGCCAGTGCAATGTCTGGCCCTGCGGCAGATAGGCGATGGACCGCGCCACCGCCTGGCGCGACAGCCGCTCAACCGGCGCCCCGCCCAGCAGCGCACGACCGGCGGCCGGCTTCACCAGCCCCAGCAGCGCCCGCACCAAGGTCGACTTGCCCGCGCCATTGGGGCCGATCACGCCGATCAACTGGCCCGGCGCCATGGTCAGATTGACGCCGCGCACCGCCAGATGGCGGCCCAGCCGGACGTCCAGTTGCTCGGTCGACAGGGTCACCATAGCCGCCGCTCCCGCATCAGGTGAATGAGGAAGACCGGCACGCCCAGGATCGCGGTCAGCACGCCCAGTTTCAGCTCGCTGCTGGTCGGGATGATGCGCACGCCGATATCGGCCAGGGTCAGCAGCACCGCGCCGCCCAGCATGGATGGCAACAGCAGCGCGGACGGCGATCGATCGGTCAGTGGTCGCACCAGATGCGGCACGATCAGGCCGACGAAGCCGATCGATCCGGTCACCGCCACCGCGCCGCCGACACCGATTGCCACCCCCGCCATCAGCCGCAGCCGCGCCCGCGACAGGTCGACGCCCAGCGCCCGCGCGCCATCCTCGCCCAGGGTCAGCGCATCGAGCGCGCGCCCATCATAGAGCAGCAGCGCCGCGCCGACCGCGATGCAGGGCAGTGCCAGCAACAGATGGTCGATGCTGCGATTTTCCAGGCTCCCCATCAGCCAGCTCATGATCTCCATCGCGGCAAAGGGATTGGGCGACAGGTTCAGCGCCAGGCTGATCCCCGCCCCCGCCAGCGTCGCGACGGCAATGCCGGCCAGGATCAGCGTCAACGGGCTTTCCGACGGCCCGGCAAGCAGGAACAGCGCGCCGATCGCCGCCAGCGCGGTGACGATCGCCAGCAGCGGCAATGCCATCGGATGCAATTCGGACAGGCCGAAATAGAGCGCGATCACCGCCCCCAGCGCCGCCGCATTGGACACGCCCAGCACGGCGGGTTCGGCCAGCGGATTGCGCAGATAGCCCTGCAATGCCGCACCCGACAGGCCCAGCATGGCGCCGACCAGCAGGCCGATCGCCATGCGCGGCAGGCGCAGGTCGATGACGATCGCCCGCGCCACCATGTCGCCACCGCCCGCCAGCACCGCCAGGATGCGCGCCGGCGCGATCGTCACCGATCCCAGCGCGACCGACGCGATGGCCGCGACCAGCAGCAGGGCGATCAGCCCCGGCAGCAACAAAGGATGCCGCCGCCCGCTCATGCGCGCCGCGCCTTAGAAGCGGACACGCACGCCGCCATAGGCCGACCGGCCATAGGTGCCATAGCCATAGGCGGTGGCGTAATCCGCATCGAACAGATTGTCGATCCGGCCATAGACTTCCAGATGGTCGCCCACGGGGAAGGACGCGCGCAGCCCGGCCAGCGCATAGCCGTCGAGCCGGCGCGTGTTGGCCGTGTCGTCATAGCTGTCGCCGACCATGGTCAGGGTCGCGCCGGTCGACAGGCCGAAGGCCCAGAGATAGTCGGCCGACACACTCACCGCATTGGCGGCGCGGCGCGGCAGGCGATTGCCGTCGGTGGCCCCGCCCGACCGGTCGCGCGCATCGACATAGCTGTAGGACGCCGCCACCGTCAGCGCCTCGACCGGCTTCAGCGTCAGCGTCGCTTCCACGCCCTTGGCGCGGGTCCGGTCCAGATTGCCATAGATGTAGGTCGCATAATCATAATTGATCTGGTTGCGGGTATCGCGCCGGAAGGCGGTCAGCGACAGCACCGCCTTGTCCCCGTCCAGGCTCTGGTCGAAGCCGATATCATAGCTTTTCGACCGTTCCGGCCGCAGCGCGCTGTTGCCGCTATAGGTGTCGTAGAGCTGATAGAGGGACGGCGCCTTGAACCCCTCGCCATAGGAAAGGCGGATATTGGTCGCGCCGGCGTTCGGCGTGTAATTGGCGTTGGCGCCAAAGGTGGTCGCGCCGCCGAACTGGCTATGATCGTCATGGCGCAACCCGCCGGTGACGGCGAGGCCGGTGAGCGGCTTCACCACCGCCAGCGCATAGACGCTGTCGATATTCGCCTTTGCGCTGTCGGTGCTGCCAAAGCCGAAATAATCATAGTCCGGCCGCTCATGCTCATAGCCGAAGATCAGCTTGGCCTGGTCGACCGGGGCATAGACGCCCTCATATTCGAAGCGCAGGTTGGTGCCCGAATAGCCATAGTCCGGGTCGGTGCCGCGCACGAAATAATAGTCGCGATCGTTGCGCAGCCAGGTGACGGCAGCGCGGTTGGTCAGCTTGCCGTCGAGCAGCGCCAGGTTGATCCCGGCATAGCCGACATATTGGTCCAGCTTGCTGACGTCGCTGCTGTCGGCCGGCGCGCCGAAGAAGCTGTCATAGTCGAGATCCGCATGGATATAGTAACCGCGCAGGTCGAGGCTGAGCGTGTCGGAAAAGGCGATCTTCAGCTTGGCATTGGTGGCGATATTCTCATAGCCATCCTTCTCCACGCCGCCGAACGACCGGCCGACCGAGGAAATGCCGTCGGTGTTGAAATAGGCAACGCCGACGCCGCCCGACACCGCCCCGCGCGTGCCCGACACATCGGCCTTGGCATTCAACGTGTCGCTATAGCCATAATCGGCCGAGGCATTGACCTCGAAACCCTCGCTCGGCGCGCCGGTCATCACATTGACCACGCCGCCGATCGCCTGGCTGCCATAGACGACCGAGTTGGAGCCGCGCAGCACTTCGATCCGGCGAATATTGCCGGTCAGCAGATGGCCGAAATCATAGCCGTCGCCGATGCCGCTCGGGTCGTTGACCTTGACCCCGTCGATCAGCACCAGCGTCTGGGTCGTCTCCGCGCCGCGCAGCGACACGCCGGTCACGCCGCCGGTGGAACCGTTGCGGCTGAAACGGACGCCCGGCGTGGTGGCGAGCAGGTCGACGACATCGACCGCCTGGCGCGTCCTGATCGTGTCGGCATCGATCACCGTGATCGCCTGGCCGACCTCGTCGCGCGGCTGCGCGATGCCTGAAGCGGTGACGACGATATCGTCATCCTGTGCCAGATCCTGGGCCAGTGCCGGCGTAGCAGCCAGCAGCGCGATCAGCGAAATCCCCAACGTCTTCATTTTATCGTCCCCCGGCGTCCGTCGATTTGGAACCGGGGCGTCCGCACAAGCGGTCGCTGCATGGGGATCGGGAAGACGCCAGCGCCCCGCCCCACGCACCGATGCGGCCCCGGCCGCCATGGGCGTCGCTCGACGGAAACACCGCGCCATGGCCATCCCCTGGGCCAGGGCAAGAGCGACCAGACGCCGGCAGGTCTCCTGGCTCGCGGGTCAGGGCAGCGATGCGCCAGCCTTCCCGGACCTGTCGGTCCAGTGGCCGGTTCCGGCCCTCCCCTTTTGAAGAGCCTGGAAACCCTGCGCATCGCGCTCACCGCTTACAGTTGCAGGGACAGCCGCGGATTTGGAAGGGCTGCGCCCCCCGCACCGCATTCCCGTTTTCAGCCCTTGCGGGCACCGGCGCGATCATGCGCGTCCGGGGCTTTTGACCGCCCCGGCGCGCGGCCCCCATAAGCCAAAGCACAAGCCCTGCCAAGCGGGCCAGGATCGCCCCGGCGGATCGTTGCGCGGCGCCGGCGGGCGGCTATGCAGGGGCCTCTGACCCAAGGAGCCGACATGACCGATTCGCCAGATCTATCCTTGATGGCCATCACTGCCGCCGACGTCGCCGATGCCGCGCGGCTGATCGCGCCGGCGGCGGTCCGCACCCCGCTGATCGAGAATGCCGCGCTCAACGATCATTGCGGCCGGCGGGTGCTGGTGAAGTTTGAGGGCGCCCAGCATAGCGGATCGTTCAAGTTCCGTGGCGCCTATAACCGCCTCGCCCGGCTGAACGCTGCGGAACGGGCGGCGGGCGTCGTCGCCTGGTCCTCGGGCAACCATGCCCAGGGCGTCGCCTTCGCCGCCCGCCTGCTCGGCATTCCCGCCACGATCGTGATGCCGGCCGATGCCCCGGCGATCAAGACGGCCAACACCCGCGCGCTCGGCGCAGAGGTCGTCCCCTATGACCGCTTCACCCAGAGCCGTGAGGAAATCGCCACCGCCCTTGCAACCGAACGCGGCGCCACCCTCGTCCCCTCCTTCGACGATCCCTTCATCATCGCCGGCCAGGGCACGATCGGCCTCGAAATATTGGAGCAGGCCCAGGCCGTCGGCGCTGACCTCGCACAGATACTCGTCTGCTGCGGTGGCGGCGGGCTGGTCGCGGGCACGGCGACGGCGGTCAAGGCCGCCCGCCCGGACATCGCCGTCTATGCGGTCGAGCCCGCCGGCTTCGACGACACCGCCCGCTCGCTTGCCAGCGGCGTGCGCGAAAGCGTCTCGCCCGACGCGCGCAGCATCTGTGACGCGCTGCTGGCGCCCAGCCCCGGCGCGCTGACCTTCCCGATCAACCATGCCCTGCTGGCCGGCGGCCTGGTCGTCAGCGACGATCAGGTGCGCGACGCGATGCGCTTCGCCTTCACCATGCTCAAGCTGGTGGTCGAACCGGGCGGCGCAGTGGCGCTCGCCGCCCTGCTCGCCGGCCTCGCCCCGCCCACTGACGGCGCCACCGCCCTCGTCATCTCCGGCGCCAATGTCGATCCACAGGATTATGCCGCGATCATCGGCGGCCAGAACGCCTGACCGCTGGTCTTTTGCCCCGTCCCGCACTAAATGCGGCGCCATGATGAGCCGCTTTTCCAAGATGCATGGTCTGGGCAATGATTTCGTCGTGATCGACGCGCGCCAGGCGCCGGTCGCGATGACGGAGGCGCGCGCCCGCGCCATTGCCGATCGCCATGCCGGCATCGGCTGCGACCAGTTGATCGTCATCGGCGATGCGGAGGCCGGCGATCAGGCCGACGTATCGATGCTGATCTTCAATTCCGACGGCTCGGAAGTGGAAGCCTGCGGCAATGCCACCCGCTGCGTACCGCTGTTCGTCGGCAAGGACGTGCTGATCCGCACCAGGGCCGGGCTGCTCGACGCCAAAGGCGTGGACGGCGGCGCCAGCGTCGACATGGGGGCGCCCCGCTTCGACTGGGACGCGATCCCGCTTGGCTATCCGATGGACACGCTGACGATGTCGGCCAGCTGGGAAGACCTGCCCGCCCCGGCCGCCGTCAATGTCGGCAACCCGCATGTGATCTTCTTCGTCGAGGATCTGGACGCGGTGGATTTCGAACGGCTCGGCCCGCTGATCGAGCATGACCCGCTCTTCCCCGCCCGCGTGAACGTCAATTTCGCGCAGGTCGTCGGCCCGCAGCATCTGCGCCTGATCGTCTGGGAACGCGGCGCGGGCCTCACCCGCGCCTGCGGCACCGGCGCCTGCGCCACCGCCGTCGCGGCGATCCGGCGCAAGCTGATGGCCGGCCCGGTGACGGTCAGCCTGCCGGGCGGCGATCTGGAGATCGACTGGGCACCGGGCGGCACGATCCGCATGACCGGCCCCGCCACCCATGTGTTCGACGGCGAGGCGGACTGGGACCGCTTCTGACCGTGCCCGGTCCCGACATCATCACCCTGGGCTGCCGGCTCAACATCGCGGAAAGCGAAGCTATTCGTGAGATGGCCGGCGCACAGGACGACCTGATCGTCGTCAACAGCTGCGCCGTGACGGCCGAGGCCGTACGCCAGACCCGGCAGGCGATCCGCCGCGCCAGGCGAGACCGCCCCGACGCCCGCATCCTCGTCACCGGCTGCGCTGCCCAGACCGAGCCCCAGACCTTCGCCGCCATGGCGGAAGTGGACGGCGTGATCGGCAACCGGGAGAAGCTGGAGGCCGCCGCCTATACCCCGTCATCCCAGCGACCCGAAGGGCGGCGTCAGCCAACGCTGGGATCTCAGGCCGGATGGAGCGCCCTGTCGCAAGAGACCCCAGCTTTCGCTGGGGTGACGGAAGAAGAAGCGAAGGTCAACGTTTCCGACATCATGGCCGTGCGCGACACCGCGCCGCACATGGCCAGCGCCTTTGCCGAACATGCCCGCGCCTTTCTGGAGGTGCAGAATGGCTGCGATCACCGCTGCACCTTCTGCATCATCCCCTATGGCCGGGGGAACAGCCGCTCCGTCCCCGCCGGCGCGGTGATCGACAAGGCGAAGCAACTGGTCGATGCGGGCTATAGCGAGATCGTGCTGACCGGCGTCGACGTCACCAGCTATGGCCCCGACCTGCCGGGCAGCCCCTCGCTCGGCCAGCTTGTCGAACGGCTGCTGCGCCATGTCCCGGACCTGCCCCGACTGCGCCTCTCCTCGATCGACAGTGTCGAGATTGACGAGCGGCTGTTCGACCTCATCGCCCATGAGCCGCGCATGATGCCGCATCTGCATCTCTCGCTGCAGGCCGGCGACGACATGATCTTGAAGCGCATGAAGCGCCGCCATGCCCGCGCCGACGCGGTGCGCATCGTCGAGCGGGTGAAGGCCGCCCGCCCGGACATCAGCATCGGCGCCGACATCATCGCCGGCTTCCCGACCGAGGATGACGCCATGTTCGCCAACAGCCTGGCGCTGGTCGCCGATTGCGACATCGTCCACGGCCATATCTTCCCCTATTCGCCGCGCACCGGCACGCCGGCCGCGCGCATGCCCCAGCTGGATCGCGCCACCATCAAGGCGCGCGCCGCCCTGCTGCGCGATGCCTGCACGGCCCAGCGCGATGCCTGGCTCGCCCGCCTGGTCGGCACCCGCCAGTCGGTGCTGGTCGAACGCAACGGCCTGTCGGGCCATGCGGAAAATTTCGCGCCGGTGCGGTTCATTACACCCCAGCCCCCCTCCACGATCGTCGCGGCCCGCATCAGCGGTCTTGAGAATGGCGCGCTGATCGCGCAAGAGGCGCAATAATGACTGACACCGGCACCAGCTGGCGCGACCGCCTCTTCGGCGGCCTCAAGCGCACATCCGACAAGCTCGGCGAGAATCTGACCGGCCTTTTCACCAAGGCCGCGCTCGACGACCAGACCCTCGACGAGATCGAGGAAGCCCTGATCATGTCCGATCTCGGCCCGGCCATGGCCGGCCGGGTTCGCGATCGCCTGGCCGAGGGGCGCTACAACAAGGAACTGACCGAGGAATATCTGCGCGAGATCATCGCGGAGGAGATTGAGAAGGTGCTGGCCCCGGTCGCCCGCCCGCTCGAGATCGAAGCCTTTCCGCGCCCGCAGGTGATCCTGGTCATCGGCGTCAACGGATCGGGCAAGACGACCACCATCGCCAAGCTCGCCAATAATTTCCTGGAACAGGATTATGGCGTGATGCTGGCGGCGGGCGACACCTTCCGCGCGGCCGCCATCGGCCAATTGAAGGTCTGGGCAGAACGTCTGGGCGTGCCCATCGTCGCCGGCAAGGAAGGCGGCGACGCGGCAGGCATCGTGTTCGACGCGGTCAAGCAGGCGACGGCCACCGGCATCGACGTGCTGATCGTCGACACCGCCGGCCGCCTGCAGAACAAGACCGAACTGATGGACGAACTGGCCAAGGTGCGCCGCGTGCTCGGCCGATTGAACCCGGCCGCCCCGCACGACGTTGTCCTGGTCCTCGATGCCACCACAGGACAGAATGCGTTGAACCAGATCGAAGTCTTCAAGGAAACCGCGCAGGTCACCGGCCTGGTCATGACCAAGCTCGACGGCACCGCGCGCGGCGGCGTGCTGGTCGCGGCGGCGGAGAAATATCGCCTGCCGATCCACGCCATCGGCGTTGGCGAAAAGATCGAGGATCTGCGCCCCTTCGATGCCGGCGACATGGCACGCGCGATCGCGGGGACGGCCTATGCCCGCTGACGCCAAGAAGCCCGCCCATGGCGGCAGCCTCAGCCTCGCGCTCGATTTCGGGCCGCTGCTGGTCTTTTTCCTGAGCTACAAGGGCGCGGGCTGGTTCTGGGGTGCGGGCAACCCGATCACCGCCATGAGCTTCGGCACCGCCGCCTTCATGGCCGCGATCGTCATCGCCGTCATCATCTCCAAGGTGAAGCTCGGCCGGGTCTCGCCGATGCTGTGGCTCTCGGCGCTGCTGATCCTCTTCTTCGGCGGCCTCACCATCTATTTCCACGACCAGCGCTTCATCCAGCTGAAGCCGACCATCATCTACGCCTTCTTCGCGCTGATGCTGTTCGCCGGGCTGCTACGCGGCAAGCCGCTGCTCAAATATCTGCTCCAGGCCGCCTATGACGGGCTGACCGAGGAAGGCTGGCGCAAGCTGTCGCGCAACTGGGCCCTCTTCTTCGTCGCCATGGCGGTCGCCAACGAACTCATGCGCCGGTCGATGAGCTTCGACACCTGGCTCGCGGTCAAGGTCTGGGGCGTCACCATCGTCTCGGTCGTGTTCGCCGGCGCCAACATCCCGATGCTGCTGCGCCACGGCCTGACCCTGGACGATGGCCTCGACAGCGACGAGGTGGGCGAAACCACCCCGCCGCAGGGCTGACGAAGCGCTGACCTGCGTGGTTCAGGCCTGCGCCTGAACCACCTCGTCCACCATGATGTCGCGCAGATGGCCGTCGCGGTCCGGCCACAATATGGCATTGCCCGCCCGCATCCCGATCAGCGCGGCGCCGACCGGCGTCAGGATCGATATCCGGCCCAGCGCCACATCGGCATGGCTGGGATAGACCAGCTCCACCCGACGCGGCGTCCCGCGCGCGCCATCGCGATAGAGGATGGTCGATCCCATCGCCGCGACATCGGCCGGCAGCGCCGCCCGGCTGCATAACTGCGCCCGGCCGACCTCCTCCAGCAACAACTGACTGACGTCGGGGAGGCGGTCGCGCACCGCCCAGGCCAGGTCGGAAATCATGTCGGCTTCGGATTCGACGATATGGATCGGCGGCACGGCCGCCCACTTCTGTTGCAGGGTCATGGGAAAACTTCCTGATAGGGGTGCGCGCCCGGTCCTCGGGCGCAAAGCGTCAAGAAGGGTGCCCCGAACCTGCCGGCAGCGCGCCTGTCAGGTCCGGGGCGGATGGCCCGCGAGAAGCTGTCCCCCATGATGGCGGAAGCGCGCAAAGATGACCTTGAACGGCATGGCCGGGATCATGTTCGGCCCCGTCCCGCCTGTCAAGCAAGCCGCCCGGCCCCTGCCCCGCCCGTCACCGCCCGAAAGCCCCGCCAACCGCCTGTTTCTGCGATCGTTTCGCAATAGGCACATATTGGTTTTCTTGGGCGTTGGGTGCGCATATGGGAAGCGTCGGAGGCGTCAACGCCCCGCCCGGACCATAGAATCAACCGGCCGCGCCAGCCATTGCCCGGCCGCCCCATAACGAACCCGAGGAGTTCCGCCATGGCCTTTGTTCTGCCCGATCTTCCCTATGCCAAGGACGCCTTTGGCGACATCCTGTCGGTCGAAACCTTCGACTTCCACCACGGCAAGCATCACAATGCCTATGTCGTGAAAGCCAATGAACTGGTCGCCGCCGACGAGAGCCTGCAGGGCAAGTCGCTGGTCGAGCTGATCAAGTCGTCGAAGGGCGGCCTGTTCAACCAGGTCGGCCAGATCTGGAACCACACCTTCTACTGGAACTCGCTGTCGCCGGTGAAGACCGCCCCGACCGGCGAATTGCTCGCCAAGATCGAGGAAGCCTTCGGTTCGGTCGACGCGCTGATCGAAAAGCTCAAGGCAGAGGCCGTCGGCCACTTCGCCAGCGGCTGGGCCGCGCTGATCCTGAAGGACGGCAAGCTGGAAGTAACCAGCTATCATGACGCCGACACCCCGGTCGCGCATGAAGGCCATGCCCCGCTGCTGATCCTCGATGTGTGGGAACATGCCTATTATATCGACTATCGCAACCTGCGCCCGGCCTATGCCGAAAAGCTGCTGAAGGAAGCGATCAACTGGGACTTCGCTGCCCTCAATCTCGACGGCCAGGGCGCCAGCCGCGCCGACCAGCCGGCCTGATCGCGACAGGCTCCGATGGGGCCTGATCCACAGGATCGATGACAGAAGGACCGTCCGGTGCGCAGGCGCCGGGCGGTCTTTCTTTTTACAGGCTTTGCGCGCTTTGCCCGCCCTGCGCTCCAATCCCCTCTTAACGCCGGCCGACGCATGATCGCACGGGGCAGGGAGGATGATCGCGATGAACATGGACGAGTTGGGCACGCAGCATGAGGAAATCGCCCTGATCGCCGCGCAACTGCGCCAGGCGATCGCCGATCCCGACCAGCCCCAGGCGGTGAGCGCATTGCGCTGGCAACTGGCGCGCAAGCTGATGGCCCATCTCGCGCTGGAGGATCGCATCCTCTACCCCGCGCTCCAGCGCCAGGGCGACGATCGCGTCCGCACCACAGCCGCGCGCATCCAGGCCGAGATCGGCGCGCTGGCCGAGAGCTTCGCCCGCTACATGGCCGCCTGGACGGACGAGCGTATCACCCGCGACTGGCGCGGCTTCTGCGCCGACAGCGGCCGGATATTGGATGCCCTCGGCCGGCGGATCGATCGGGAGGAGCGCATCCTCTACCCGCTGGCACGCTCCGTCGATGACGGGGCAACCGGCCAGATAGCCCGCGCCGGCTGACCGGCGATCAGGCCGCTTCCAGCTGCGCCACGAACAGGTCGGTCGCGCGCTGCAACTCCTGCGCGGTGCGCGACAGGCCAGCCGCCGCGCTCGATACGCGATCGGACAGATTTTCTGTATTGCGCGCGACATCGGCCACGGTCGCCATGCGCTGCGCCATATGATCGGCGTCGCGGGCGGTATCGCGCGCCGACTGGCCGATCGCCGCGGTCGCATCACGCTGGTCGGCCACCGCACGCTGGATCGCCTGCGCCGCCTGCGCCAGTTCCTCAACGCTCCCGGCGACCTCGGACAGGGCTTCCTGCGCCACCCCGGCCCCCTGCCGCGCGGACGAGGCCAGCGACTGGATTTCGCCGGTCGCACTCGCCGTCTGGTTGGCCAGCTGCTTCACCTCTCCGGCCACCACCGCAAAGCCGCGCCCGACCTCGCCGGCCCGTGCCGCCTCGATCGTGGCATTGAGCGCCAGCAAATTGGTGCGGGCGGCAATCTCGGTAATCGAATCGGCGAAGCTGGTGATCGACGCCGTGCGCCCTTCCATCGCCTGCATCGCTTCATGCCCCGCCACCGACACGCGCTGTGCCTCGCCGCCCAGGCTCGCCTGCTGGCTGGCCGCCGCTGCGATCGCGCTGATCGATTCGGACAATTGCTCGATCCGCCGCGCCAGCACCGCCGCGCTGGCCGAGGATTGCCCCGCCGCCGCCATCGTCTCGTCCGTGCCCACGCTCGCGCGGCGCGCCAGATCATGCAGCAGCCCGGCCGATTCCTTGAGTTCGCCCGTTGCCGCGCTGACCGCGCTCACCACGCCCGCCACCGACTGGCGGAAGGCGCCGACCAGCGCCAGCGTCTCGCTGCGGCGGTCCTGTGCCATCCGTGTCTTTTCGGCGTCCCGCTCGATCCGCAGATGCGCCTCGCGCGCGTCGGACTGGCGCTGGGCATCCATCGCCGATTCCGCCGCATTGCGCCCGGCCTGCGCTTCCCGCGCCAGCCGGGCAGTGTCCGCCACATGCGCATCCTGCGCCAGCAGCAGCCCATGCAATTTGATGCTGAGATAGCCCAGGATCGTGCCCTGCAGCACCACCGCAAAGCCGTGGATGATGACCCGGCCGATCTCCGCCTGCCCCGAAAACACCCAGTTGGGCGCGACATAGGTCAGCACCAGATGATGCAGCGCGATCAGCACCGACGCCAGCAGGATCGGCCGCCAGTCGTAGAGCACCGCCAGCGAGGCGAGCGCCACGAAGAAATACATGTGCGCGTCCATCTGCCAGACATGGCCGCTCAGCAGGAACAGGGTGATCGCCGGCTGCACCGCCGCCAGCGTCCCCATCACCAGCCGCACCTCCAGGTCGTTGCGACGCCGCATCACCATCCAGGTCGGCAGGATATTGGCCAGCGCCGACAGCAGCATGGCGGGCGCCGCCCGCTCATTGCCAAGCATCATGCCGCCAATGCCGATCAGCACGGTCCAGATCAGGCTGCACAGCAGCAGGATGCGCAGGCCATGCAGGCGCAGGCTTTCGAGACTGTTGAACGCCATCAGGCCAATCCTCCCACCGGTTCGCCACAGGCCGCGGCAAAGGCACGCAGCGGCAATATACCACCCCGCAACAGGGGCAGCAGCGCGTCGCGTTGCCCCTCCACCACCATCGATCCGGGCAGGCGTCCGCTCGCCACCAGCCGGGCGCCATGCGCCACCGCATCGGGCACCAGATGCGCGCGCGCACCGGCCGTCATCGGGATCAGCAGGATGCGCCCCTGCGCCGGCGGATTGCCGTAGAGCAGGGCGAGACCCAGGAGGATGATCGCGAGCTGGGCCAGCAGTACCGCACCGCGCGAGGAAGGAAGCCATATCCGCATGGCATCCCCCCTAGGAAATGTTGGTAAGGATAGGCTTAACAGGCCCATCCGGATTTACGCATTTTGCGTAAGCCAGCCCGGATTCTGCGCTTCCGCCTGCGCCGGCAGGTCCAGCGCCGCCGCCAGTGCGTCCAGATCCGCCCCCGGCCGCACCAGCAACCAGTCGCGGCTCGCGGCACCGTTGACCACGGTGACCGCACCCCTGGGACAGACGCCCAGGCAATTCGCCTCGATGATGCCCGCTGCCGCCTTGCGCCCCTTCTTCAGCGACAAATGCCGCCGCAGCGCCTTGGCCAGCCGCTCTTCGCCATCCTTGCCGAAGCCGCCGTCCAGCTTCTTCGAGCATTTGCGGCAGACCAGCACGGCATTATGCCAGTTGGACCGGACATGATCCTTCAATCGCTGGCGCCCCGCGGCTTCCAGGTGCGCCGTTCCTCGGCCGCGCGCAGTACCTCATAGGCGGCCTGGATTGTCTGGAACTGCACCGCCGCCTCGGCATCGCCCGGCTTCACGTCAGGATGATATTCCTTGGCCAGGCTGCGCCAGCTCTTGCGCACCGCCTCGAAATCGGCGTCATCCTCCAGCCCCAGCGCCTGCAGCGCGTGCATCTCGTCGCGCGACCGGCTGCCGTCGCCGGGGCCGCCCCAGCCATGATGGGCGCTCGACTGATAGCCGCCGGCATCGCGCCGTTCGGTGCGCTCGCGCTCGGCCCGCTCTTCCTCGTCCAGCCCCTGAAAATAGTCCCAGTTGCGGTTATATTCGGCCGCATGCTCGCTGCAGAAATACCAGCGGTCCGGGCTGTTGGGCGATTTGGGCGCGGGGCAGTTACCCGGCTGGTCACAGCCGAAACGGTCGCAGATGCGTACGCGCTGCGCTTCCCGCGTCGCGCCATAGGCACGCCAGCGGGGAAAACCCCAGTCATTGGATCGGCTCTGTCTTGCCATCGGACCAAATTAGGGAAGCCGCGCCCGGAAAGCCAGCCCTGCGGCGGGATTAGCGACGGAAAGTCACCCCCTGCATGTTGCCGCCGCAGCCAAGGCCACCATCGGGGCGATAGCTTTGCTCATATTTGGCCCGCGTCACGATCTTCGTGCCGTTGGTGCCAAAGATCATCGGCGGATAGGTGATGACGGCCCGCTGGTTGCGGGTCGTGCCGTCCGCCGCGATGTCGAACTGGACCCGCGTCCATCCCTCGACACCCACGGACACCATGTCCGTGGGATAATCGGCGGAGGATACTGGCGCGCTGCGCAGGCTGGGCTTGGCATCGACGATCGAACATTGCTGCGCTGACAATCCGGTCGCGGCATAATCGGCCCGTGCCGCTTCCAGATTGCCGCCGGTCGCCTGCAGGCTCGCCCGTCGCACCAGCGCTGCCACGCGCAGCGGATCATTGGCCGGCAAGGCGCCATCGTCGATCACCGCGTTGAGCAGCGCCTGCGACCCGGCCTTTTCCCTGGGCCTCAGATCATCATATGCCAGGATCGCGAAGGTCGCCCGTGCATCGGCATCGGCCTGATAATCGGCAGCGCGCAACACATAGGGAGAATCGGCCCGGATACGGATATCCACATGTTCGGCGGCATCATGGACCAGGCGGTCGACCAGCAATTGCGCCAGCGGCGGGACATCCGCCGTTCTCACCACCCGGCGCAGCAACGGACCATAGGTCTCGACATCCTCGCGCGCGGCCATCGATCCGGCGAGCAGCGGGATCAGCACCGGCACCAGCTCCACCGTCGTATCGCCCTTCTGGCTGCGGATCAGCTGCGCCTGCTGCAACAGCAGGGCGCGCTGCCGGGTGATCGGCACATTGTCCAGCACCGGGCCGGGAACGCGCCTGGCCTCCAGCCAGTCGCCCAGCGCCTTGGTCGGACCCGCCAGCATCGACGGGCCGCCTTCCGCGGTCGAACAACGCAGTTCCAGCCGCGTCACGAACCGGAACAGCGCCGGGATCTTATTGACGTCATCGGGCCGCCACGACCAGTCTCGCACCGCCCGCGCAAACGCGAGCGCCGAAGGGCCGGGACGCGATCCATAGACCGGCCGGGCATAGGAAACAGCGCCGCTGTCGCTGATGCCGAATTCCACCACGGCATAATCCTCGGGCTGGATGCCATCCTCGCCACAGCGCGGCAGCGCCATGTCCGCGCCCTGGGTGAAGTCCTGCTGCGGCATGCGCCCGGCACCGGTATAGACCAGATAATTGCGCGCCGTTTCGCGATGGCCGGCCAGCATGGCGGCGATCGACGCATCCGACCGGGTCACCAGATCATCGAAATCGACCCTGGTGGTCAGCCCACCCTGCTGCTTCACCGCCCGTGCGAACAGTTTTTCCGCAGGATCGAACTGGCCCAGATTGAGCAGCGCCCGCCCCCGGATCAGATCGATATGCGCCAGCGACGCCTTGTCGAACATCTTGGGGTCCGCCACCGCAATGGCATTGGCCGCTTCGGCGGCCTTCAGCGCTTCGGCCGGATCGACGAACGTACCGGCCTGCGCCTGCCCCAGCAGCGCCTGGATGCGCGCCGCCGGCCCCTCCGCTTCGGCCAGCGCCGCGCTGAAATGGGCCAGCGCGCCGACATAGTCGAGGTCGCCCATCGACACGCGCCCCAGCGTGTAGGCGGCACGATAGCGGTCGGTCGACAGGCTGGTATCATCCCTGGGCAGGGCCGGCGCCGCCTGGTTCAGCAGGTCGCGCGCCTCGGCCCAGCGCGACAGTTCCGCCAGTACCATCGCCTTGCGCACCCGCACGATCGCCAGGCTGCGCGGATTGCGCACCACCCGGCCTTCGAGCGTGGTGAGGATTTCAAGCGCGCGGGGATAATCCGCCGCCTCGGTGGCTTGCGTCGATTGCTCGAACAATTGCTGGATCGTGCCGGTTGCGGGCGCGGGGGCCGGCGCTGCCGGCGCCGCCTGCTGCATCGCATGCCCGATAGCGGGCATGGCGGCCATCGCCATCAGCAAGGCCAAATATCTGTTACGCAAACCATATCCCCCCAAGACCACGGACCGGTTATTGCGATAACCTCGCAACAGGGGAAATGCCAGAGGGCCTGTAAGCCGGGTTCTGTCCACCCCCAAGGGGGATAGGCGACCATTCCTCTAGGGGACGGATTGCTCCGTCCCTCAAGCAACCAACCCGGGCGGTCTCAGTCGAAACAGACCTAGCAGTCAAGCTGCGCGCCGCCCCTATTCGGTCTTGCTCCCGGTGGGGTTTACCGTGCCGTCTCGCGTTGCCGCAGACGCGGTGCGCTCTTACCGCACCCTTTCAATTTCACTGGGCCGAAGCCTTAGTGACCTGCTTTCTGTTGCACTGTCCCTTGGATCACTCCAGCCGGCCGTTAGCCGGCACCGTCATTTCGTGGAGCCCGGACTTTCCTCGCCGTGGAAGTTACCCGCCACGCCGCGGCCGCCCGGCCCTCTGGCACAGGCGCCTATAGGCGCAAAAATCGGGTCAGTCATCCCCTGTCGGCTTGGGCAGCAGCAGCGCGAGCAAAATCGCCCGGCATTCGCCATCAATGACGCCGTCGATCAGTTCGGGGCGAAAGCGCCGCTGGAAGGCGACGACCGCCGGCTCCGGCTCGGCAATGTCATAGCCGAAACGTTCGAGCGCCAGCATGAAGCCGCTATCGGTCCAGTGCGGGTCCATCAGATTCTTGGTCGGTCGCGGCAGCGCCAGCCGCAGCCGCGCCAGTTGCCCCCAGGGAAAAAGTTCGCCCGGATCCTGCTTGCGCGCAGGCGCGATGTCGCTGTGCCCGACGATATTGCCGCGGGTGATCCGGTGGCGCTGGACGATGTCATGCACCAGCGGGATCAGCGATCCCATCTGCGCCTCGGGGAAAGGCCGATAGCCCCATTCATGCCCCGGATTGACGATCTCGATGCCGATGCTGGCGCTGTTCACATCGTCGATGCCGCGCCAGTGCGACCGGCCGGCATGCCAGGCGCGCTTGTCCTCGGCCACCATGCGGATGATCTGGCCATCCTCGGTCACGACATAATGGGCCGACACCTTGGATTCGGCATTGGCCAGCCAGTTGATGGCGCTCGCCGCGTCCGGCATGCCGGTATAATGGAGCACCAGCATGGTGATCGGCAGGCTGCGCTCGTCATAATTGGGCGACGGCGTCTCGATCATGGGGATGTCGGTCATCGCAAAGGGCCCGTCACCACGAAAAGTCCAGTCTCACGCCCTGTTCCGCCCTGCGTCGCGCCGCGTCATGCAGCCACGAACGGAATCATGGCCGAGACCGGCGCGGCAATCAAGCGTGGTAAATGATCGGCGGACGATTAGCCCGCGCGTCGGGCCGAATTGCAGGCATCGGTCGAAGGCCCCCGCCGCGCATAACTGCCGCGGAATTCGGGATGCGGCACGAATTCCTCGCTCTGGCCGATCACCGTCTCGCCCGCGCCCAGCAGCAGCACCGACCGATCATGGCTGTGTCGGGCCAGCAGGTCGAACACGCTCTGGCGCCGTTCGGGCGAGAAATAGAGCAGCACATTGCGACAGAGCAGAAGGTCATAGGCGCCGGTCGGCACCCGCGCGGCGAACAGATTATCCTGACGGAAGTCGATCATCCGGCGCAGCTCCGGGTTCGCGCGCCAGTCATCGCCCGCCGGCTCGAACCATTTGATGAGGTCGCCGATCGGCAGGCCGCGCTGCACGTCCATCTGCGAGAAAATGCCGCTGCGTGCCTGGTCGATCGCCGCGCTCGAAATATCGGTCGCCAATATCTCGATCCGCCAGCCGGCCCAGCGCGCCGCCTCGTTGCAGAAGCGGATCGCCAGCGAATAGGCCTCCTGCCCGGTCGAACAGCCCGCACTCCAGATCCGCAGCACCCGGTCGCCCCGCGCCTCCTGGATACGCGGCAATATCTGCCGGTGGATGAGGTCGAATATCTGCAGATCGCGGAAGAAGCTGCTTTCGTTGTTCAGCAGGGCGTTCACCACATCCTCGTCCAGCCGCGGATTGCGGCTGCGCAGCAGCTTCCCGGCCAGTTCGTCGATATCCTGCAGGCCATGGTCGCGCAGCACCGGCTTCAGCGCCGTCTCCATGCGCCAGGCCCGCCCCTCGGACAGAACCTGGCCGGTCCGCGCTTCCAGCAGACCCGTCAAAATCCGGGCAGCGCCCGATCCCATCCTGGAAGGGGGCAAGGCCATCAGTCGTTCATCTTTCCGCGTCGTGCGACAAAATCCATGATCGCATGGGGTTCCATCAGGGCACAGGTCAGCCCTGCCCCCGCGACCGATCCCGGCATCCCCCATACCACGCTGCTTGACTCATCCTGGGCGACGATCCAGCCGCCCGCTGCCACGATATCCCGCGCCCCGGCCGTGCCGTCGCGGCCCATGCCGGTGAGCACGATCCCCGCCGCACCCGCGCCATAGACATCGGCCATGGCGGCGAACATCGGGTCGACACCCGGCAGATTGCCCGACGGCGTCCGTTCCGGGTCCAGCACAATGCTCACCCGGCCATGCAGCCCGCGCCGCAACAGCAGGTTGGCATCGCCCGGCGCGACATAGACGGTGTCGGGCGCCAGCTGGTCGCCGGCCTCCGCCACCTTGACCCGCAGGCTGGTCATGCGCGCCAGTTGCTGCGCGAAATAGACGGTAAAACTGACCGGCAGATGCTGGGTCAGCAGGATCGGCACGCCCAGCGGCGCGGTCAGGCCGCCGAACAACTGGCTGAGCGCATGGATGCCCCCGGTCGAGGCGCCGATGCCCAGGCAGGCCAGGGGTTCGACCGCAGCGCTGGTCGCATGGGCGGACGGAACCATGGTCGACCGCTGCGCCGGTGCCGTCGGCGCTTCGCCGCCGAACAGCCGGCCAAGCCGATCGATCAATGCCTGTGGGAATTGTTCGCCAAAGCTGCCGCTGCCCGGCTTGGACAGGATATCGCTCGCACCCAGCGCCAGCGCCTCGATCGCCGCCGCACTGCCCTCCTCGCAGCGGCCCGACAGGATCGCCACCTTGCCCTGCGGGTTCGATCGCAGGATCGCGGGCAGCGCCGCTAGGCCGCTCTGGCCCGGCAGTTCGATGTCGAGCAGCACCAGGTCGACACTATGTTCGGCCAGATAGCGCAGCGCATTTTCCGCGCTGTTGGTCTTGTGGACGACGGTAAAGCCGGGATCGGCGTTCAGGATGCGCTCGATCACCGTGCGCACCACCACCGAATCGTCAACCACCAGCGTGCGCACCGCGGGAGCGGTGTGGCTGTCGAGGCTGACCATGGTCGGCACGAAGACGGTCATTGACGGGCTTTCAGAACGAAGAGGCTGGGAAAGACGGCGATATCCTCGAAGGGCGGGACCGGGCCTAGATGACCCCGACGATCGCCAGCTTGCTCTCCAGCGTCTCGCGGTCGAACGGCTTCATCACATATTCGTCGGCACCGGCCTCGACCGCCGCCTTGATATGGCTGATGCCATTTTCCGTGGTGCAGAAGATGATCTTGGGCCGGGCCTCCATCTTCGTGGCGGACAGCGCCTGCAGAAATTCCATCCCGCTCATCACCGGCATGTTCCAGTCGAGCAGCACCACGTCGGGCAGGCTGGCCTCGCACTGGGTCAGGGCATCCTGCCCGTCCACCGCTTCGGTCACGGTCAGGTCCAGCGATTCCAATATGTGGCGTGCCACTTTGCGGATGACCTTGGAATCATCGACGACCAGGCAGTTCTTCATGAAGCGTCCCTTTGATTTTTACGTGCCGGGAAGAGAGGCGTAAACGCGAAAGGCGAGGAAATGGTAAACGACGCGGCCAAGCGATCAGGCCGCCTGTGCCTGCGCACCGGCCTCGATGAAGCCGGCCAGCGACACCAGCAGATGGGGCACGCCCTCATGCTCCACCACGCCGCGCGCAAAGGGCATCCAGGCTGAATCCAGTTGTCCGCGCAGCGGCAGTTCGCCCTCGGGCACGCGACAGATATCCGACACGCCATCGACCATCAGGCCATAGCTATGGCCGCTGATATTGGCGATGATCGCCAGGTCGCGCTGGTCGGCCGGGGTCGCGCGCCCATGAATCAGCGCCGCGACATCGATGATCGTCAGCACCCGGCTGCGCAGCGCGGAAAGACCCGCGACATGCACGCCCATGCCGGGCACGGGCGATATCTCGGTCAGCTTGACCACCGCCTCGACCTCACTGGCATCGACCGCGATGCGGGCACCGGCCAGCGTCGCCAACAGATAGAGTTGCTCCATCGCTCTTCCCCTTATCCGCGCGCGCCGGACAGCGCCGCCATCAGCGCGTCCTGGTCATAGCGGTAGATGCTGGCATCCATCGGCCCGGTCGCCCGCGGCGTGGCGCGCAGATGCACCACCCGGCATCCCATGATCTCGGCCACCTGGCCGACATCGCCGGCCGAATAGAGCACGATATCCTGCGCATCGACGGCATCGCCCGGCAGGCCCAGCACGACCTCATGCCCGGCCTGGCGCAGCAGCGGCGCCAATATCTCGCGGGTCCAGCCATCCTCCGCATCGGCCAGCAGGCAACGGCCCCGGCTATGCGGCGCGATCGGTTCCTGCGGCAGCGCAGCGAACAGGGCGAAGGGGTTGATGACCTCCAGATGCTCGCCATCGACCACCGCGACACCGCTCAGCATGCCGTGCATCGCCACCATGTCCGGCACCAGCGGCATCTGGACGATGTCCAGCACCGCCGCGACCGGGTAGCAGGCTTCCAGGCTGCCATCGCGCAGGCGCAGCGCACAGACCTTGTCCTCGGCAAAGGCATGGCGGCCGTTCACCACCGGCACCAGCCGCTCGTCCAGCCGGACGAAGGCCTGGCCGCCGGACCGGCCGAACAGGCTGGCTTCGATATCCTCGACCCGCTCGATCAGCGACAGGCGCAGCAGGCGCCGTTCGCCCGACAATTCCTCGAAACGCAGCGCCGCCACCATTTCGACGCCGGCCTCCTGCGCGGCGGCATCCGCCACCGCGCCATGGGCGCGATCGTCGATCAGGTTCGGCAGGCGCGCCGCATTGGCCAGGCCCGCCGCATCCAGCAGCAGCATCGGCTTGCCATTGTCGGGCAGGGTCATGCCGGCATAGACGCCGCTCGCCATCACCAGCGGCGATGCGGGACGGATCACCAGTTCCTCATGATTCTCGACCGCGGACACGCCCATGGCAAAGGGCACGCCGGTCGCCGATCGCACCACCATCACGGCGCGCGGTCCGACCTGCTGCGGCTTGTCCATGCCAAGCACATCTTCCAGGTCGATCATCGAATGGCGGATCGACCGGATCGTCGCGATCTTGGCGCCGCCGACATCGGCAATCTGCATCATCTCGTTATTGTCGTGCAGTATCTCGACCACCGCCGCGCGCGGGATCGCGAAATGCAGCCCCCCGGCGCGCACGATCAGGCCCGGAATGATGGTCAACGTCAGCGGCACGCGCAGCGTGATGCGCAGCCCCTGCCCCGGATGATTGTCCAGCGCGATGACGCCGCCGATCCGTTCGATATTGGCACGCACCACGTCCATGCCGACACCGCGCCCCGACACCGCCGTCACCTTGGCCGCCGTCGTCAGCCCCGGCTGGAAGATCAGGTCCAGCTTGTCCTGCTCGGTCATCCGCGCCGCCGCGTCGGGCGTCAGCCGCCCGGCAGCAATCGCCTTTTCCACCAGCCGCGCAGTGTTGATGCCGGCGCCGTCATCGCTGATCTCGATCACGATCTGGTTGCCCGACTGGCGCGCCTCCAGCCGCAACCGGCCGGCCTCCGGCTTGCCCGCCGCACGCCGCCGCTCGGGCGTCTCGATGCCATGGTCGATGCTGTTCCGCACGATATGGGTGAGCGGGTCGACGACCATTTCCACCATCTCGCGGTCCATCTCGACATCGCCGCCTTCCAGGCTCAGCTCGATCCGCTTGTCGAGATCGCGGCTCAGGTCGCGCACCATGCGCGGCATCGCCGCGAACAGGCGCTCGACCCGCTGCATGCGGGTCTTGGAAATCACGTCGCGCATGTCTGCGACACAGGTGGACAGCCGCTCGAACGCGCTGTCCAGTTCGGGATCGGCCGACCGGTCGCGTAGCTTGCGCGACAATTCGTTGCGCGCCAGCACCATATCCGACACGCCGTTCATCAGTTGGTCGATCAGCGACAGCGGCAGGCGGATGGTGCGCAGCGCCTGGCCCTGGCGCACGGCAGCGACCGGGGCCGCCGGTTCTTCCGGCTCCGCTTCTGCGGCGGGCGCGGCCGGCGCCTCCACCTGCGTCAGCGCGCCGATCAGATATTCGTCATTCTCGTTGGGCAATGCCGCGCCACGCGCCACCGCCTCGGCCAGTTCGCCGATCCGGTCCATGATCGCCAGCACCGCGCTGACGGTCGCGGGATCGGGCTTGCGGTTGCCGGCGCGAATCTCCGACAACACGTCCTCGGCCGCATGGCTCAATTTCTCGAAGCGCGGCAGATTGAGGAAGCCGCAGCTACCCTTGACCGTATGGAAGAAGCGGAAAATGGCGTCCAGCCGCTGGCTGTCGCCCGGATTGGCCTCCCAGGCGACGACCTCGCCCGCCAGAGCCTCCAGCGTTTCCTGCGTTTCGGATATGAATTCCTGAAGTAACTCGTCCATTCCCACGACCTTTGGATGCGCGCGAGGGCACCATGGCCGGCCGTGGTTAAGGGGCCGTTAAAGGCGAGAGCCGGCAAAGAAAAAGGGCGCCGCAAGCGCGACGCCCCTTTGGCCCGATGGTCGGTGCCGCAGCGGATCAGTGCTGCTTCTTCTCCACCGCGTCGGCGGCAGCCTCGCCCGCCTCGCGGGTGGCGTCGGCCTTGTTCTCCAGCGCGTCGGCCGCATTTTCGGCTGCATTCTCGGCGTTGCCCGACAGGTTGTCGGCCATCGCTTCCATGTTCGCGGCCTGGTTGTCGAGAGCATCCGCCTGATTCTCGTAGGCATTCTCGACCTTGTTTTCCTGCTTGGAATCGCACGCGGCGAGCGAGACCATGCTGGCAAGGCCAAGGATTGCGACGAAGCTTTTCACAGCGTTTTCTCCTGTTGCGCCCCCTCAGGGCTGACATATTCGACACGAGGTTCGGGACGATCCATGCCATCCCGAACCCTGACGCCGATCAACCGGCCGCGTCCCCAATGGTTCCCATCAGGACCTCGGTTCGTCGCAATCGCTTATTTTTTCAGCGAGTCGCGAATCTCGCGCAGCAGCACGATATCCTCCGGCGTGACGGCCGGTGCCGGCGCTTCCTCCGGCTTGGCCAGAACCTTGTTCACCAGCTTCACCAGCAGGAAGATGATGAAGGCCAGGATGATGAAATTGACCAGCACGGTCAGGAACTGGCCCCAGCCGAACATGGCGACACCGGCCGCCTTCAGGTCGGCATAGCTGTTGGGATTGCCCTTGAACCCTTCGGGCAGGTCGCCCAGGCGCAGGAAGTAGCCCGAAAAGTCAGCGCCGCCGAAAAGATAGCCGACCACCGGCATGATCAGGTCATCGGTCAGCGACTTGGTGATGGTGGCAAACGCGCCACCGATGATGACACCAACCGCCAGGTCCATGACATTGCCGCGATTGATGAACGTCTTGAATTCCGAAATCAGCCCCATGATGAACCTCTTGTCTCGCCTTCGATAAACTCTGCATGGCCCGTTGCACGCCATCCGACAACGCCCTATTTCCGTCAGCGAAACAGAGCCGAGGATGTTCCATGCTTTTCCCGCGTCGCCTCTCCCGCCTTTTGCTGCCGGTCATGGGCGCGCTTGCGCTGTCCGCCTGCGGCATCAACAGCGTCCCCACTGCCGAGGAAAATGCCAAGGCCAAATGGGCTGACGTCCAGGCGCAATATCAGCGCCGCGCCAACCTCACCGGCAACCTCGTCGCCACGGTCAAGGCCGCCGGCAAGCAGGAACAGGCGACGCTGACCGCCGTTACCGAAGCCCGCGCCAAGGCGACGTCGATCCAGATCAACGCCGCCGACCTGTCCGATCCGGCCAAGGTCGCGCAATATCAGGCCGCCCAGGCACAGCTGAGCCAGGGCCTTGGCCGCCTGCTCGCCTCGGTCGAGGCCTATCCCGACCTCAAGACCAACGAGAATTTCCTCCAGCTCCAGTCGCAGCTGGAAGGCACGGAAAACCGCATCGCCGTCTCGATCCGCGATTATAATGAAGCGGTCCAGGCCTATAATACCCGCATCCGCACCTTCCCCGACGCGATCGGCGCCAAGCTGATCCATGGCGCAAAGCCCATGGCCCCGTTCCAGGCGGTCACGCCCGGCGCGGAAGAAGCGCCCAAGGTCGACTTCGGCAACTGAGCCGATAACGATGATGCGGCGCCTGCTGCTGGTCCTTGCGCTGCTGGTCTTCATACCGGCGGCGCAGGCACAGACCTTTCCCAAGCTGACCGGCCAGGTGGTCGATGCCGCCAACCTGCTCTCGCCGCAGCAGGAGCAGGCGCTGACCGCCAAGCTGGCCGCGCTCGACAAGCAGAGCGGCCGGCAGGTGGTGGTCGCCACCGTGCCCGATCTCCAGGGCTATGAGATTGGTGACTATGCCTATCAGCTAGGTCGCAGCTGGGGCATCGGCAGCAAGGAAAAAGACGACGGCACGATCCTGCTGGTCGCCCCGAACGAGCGCAAGGTTTGGATCGCCACCGGCTATGGTGTCGAGGGTATCGTCACCGACGCGCTCGCCTCGCGCATCTATCGCACCGCCATCATCCCGCGCTTCAAGGCGGGCGACTTTCCCGGCGGCATCGATGCGGGCGTCAACGAACTCGCCACCCTGCTGACCCTGCCGCCCGAGGAGGCAAAGGCACGCGCCGCCGCAGCCGAGGCGGAGCAGCGTAAGGGTGACAGCGGCGGCGGCGCCGTGATGCTGGTCTTCTGGGTCATCGTGATCGTCATCGTCGGCATATCGATGTTCGCCAGCCGCGGCGGTCGCGGTCGCCGCTATCGCGGCGGTGCCGGCCCTGTCATCATCTGGGGCCCGTCCGACAGCGGATGGGGCAGCGGCGGCGGTTCCGGTTGGGGCAGTGGCGGCGGTGGCTGGGGCGGCGGCGATGACGGCGGTTTTTCCGGCGGTGGCGGCAGCTTCGGCGGCGGCGGTGCGGGAGGCAGCTGGTGAAGCCGGTACAGTTCAGCGAACGCGATCATGACCTTGTCTCGGCCGCCGTGATGGAGGCCGAAAAGCAGACATCGGGCGAGATCGTGCCGATTGTCGCGCGTCGATCCGACGCCTATCATGATGTCGGCCTGCACTGGGCGATCGGCACCGTGTTCGTCGCCCTCGCTTTCTTCGCCTTCTTCCCGGACTATCTGCGCGACCTGGCCGGCCGGCTGCTGGGCGATTGGGACCATCAGGTCGCCGACTGGAAGATGCTGACCATCCTGCTGGGCGACCTGATCCTCGACTTCCTGGTGGTGCGCTACCTCCTCGCGATCATGCCACTGCGCATGGCGCTCACCCCGCGCGCGACCAAGGCCCGCCGGGTGCGCCGCCGCGCCATATTGCTGTTCCGCGCCGCCGCAGAGGCCCGCACCGCCGGCCGCACCGGCGTGCTCATCTATCTCTCGCTCGACGAGCATCGCGCCGAAATCGTCGCCGACAAGGCGATCAACGATCGCGTCACGCCGGAAGCCTGGGGCGAGGCGATGGCGCTGCTGATCGATGCGGTGCGCGACGACCGGCCGGGCGAAGGCCTTGCCCTCGCCATCGGCCGGGTCGGCGCGATTCTGGCGCCGCACTTCCCCCGCGCCGCCGACGACATCAACGAACTGCCGGACAGACTGATCGAATTATGAGCGATAATGACTGGAATGCGCCCGAGGAAACCATGTGGACCGGGCGCTTCATCACCGCGAAGACGCGCGGCAAATGGGAATATGTCGGCCGCGCCCGCGGCATCCGCGCCGCCGTCATCCTGGCGATCGACGAGGATGCAGACGGCCGCCATGTCCTGCTGGTCGACCAGTATCGCGTGCCGCTCGGCAAGCGCTGCATCGAACTGCCCGCGGGCCTCGTCGGCGATCATGACGCCGGCGAGGAGGCCAGCCTCGCCGCCAGCCGCGAACTGGAGGAAGAGACCGGCTATCTCCCCGGTCGCCTCGAATCGCTCGGCGAATTTTTCAGCTCGCCCGGCATGGTCTCGGAAAGCTTCACCCTGTTCCGCGCCCATGATCTGGTGAAGACCGGCGATGGCGGCGGCGTCGACAGCGAGGATATCCGCGTCCACCGCGTCCCCCTCGCCACCCTGCCGGACCAGATCGCAGCCTGGCGCGACCAGGGCTTCGCCATGGACGTAAAGCTGCTCCTGCTCCTCGGCGCAGGATTCTTGGCCTGAATGCAAACATACCGCGCCCCTCCCTTCCAGGGAGGGGTTGGGGTGGGTAGCAAGCGCAGCGGGGTCCATGGCCTAGGCGCTACGGGCCGCTGCATATTTATTCCGTTCGCCCTGAGCGAAGTCGAAGGGCATGACTGAGCGAAGGCGAAGTCATCGCCTCGCGCCGCTCGGCCGAAGGCTTCGACTTCGCTCAGCCCGGACGGTTCATTTAGCCCCCCTCACCCCATCCGATACCAGTCCGCCACCCGGTCGAGCGCCAGTCCCAGCACCAGCTTGCCCGCGCGACTGGGCCAGCCCAGCGCCCGTTCCGCCGGCCCCAGCCCCTCACCCGCGCACACCACCCGCCACAATATGTCGGCCAGTCCCGGCCCCGCCGCCCGCACCGCGCCGTCGAACCGCTCGCGCGCCGACAGCTGCGCGGCGCTCGGATCGGGCATCGCCGCCGCGCCGCCCCGTCGCCGCTCCGCCGGTGCCCCGTCCCAGCGCATCGTCACCCGCGCGCCCAATCCCGCCTGCTCCCAGTCGCGCCGCAACCTCTCCCCCGCCGCCAGTTGCCGGTCGCTCACATGGCCGCGTGCATGCAGCCAGCCGAGCGGCGATTCCCCCAGATGCAGTTTCACCGCCTGCATCTTGCCGGCAGGGTCTTCGATCATCTGGTCGACAAACTGGGTGGCCATGGCGGCATCTCCTGACAGGGTGGCGAAGGCCAGGGGCTTGCCACGACGGATAATCTGTAGGAAAGAGAAAACCAAATAGGTTATCAACCCGAGGACAGCCATGATCACCCGCATCCGCGAGGTCCGCAAGGCCAAGGGCCTGACGCTGGAACAGGTGGGCCTGCTCTGCCTGCCGCCTACCACCGCCCAGACCATCGGCCGGCTCGAAACCGGCACCCGCACCGTCTCGGTCAAATGGCTGAACCGGATTGCCGACGCACTCGGCGTCACCAGCGCGGAACTGGTCGCCCTGCCCGGCCAGAGCGAAGTGCCCGTCGCCGCCCTGCTCGGGCCGGAGGGCGCGCGCGCGCCGGTCCGCGCCCTGTCCTTCCCGCCACCCGTGCCCGCCGACGGCATGATCGGCATCCAGGTCAATGCCAGCATCGGCGACTATCGCAGCGGCGACGCCATCTGGTGCCGTCGCATCGCCCCGGCCGATTTCGCCAGCGCCTTGAACCGCGACGTCCTCTTCCCCCGCCCCGCCGGCCGCTTCCTGTTCGGCCGCCTCATCGGCCGCGAGGGCGACCGGCTCCAGATATTGCCGCTCGGCCATGGCGCCCGGCAACAGGTACTGACCGACCCACCCTGGGGCGCAGTGGCGGTGCAACTCGTCCGACGGCTATAGCCAAGCGCCCCCACCACGCCTAAGCCTCGCTTAACCGACATGCAGTAGGGAGGGCCCATGACACTCAACGTCCTCACGCTTTCCACGCTCTTCCCGGACATGAGCCGGCCCAATTTCGGCGTTTTCGTGGAGCGACAGGCGCGCGAACTGGCGAGCCGCCCCGACGTCAGCGTCACCGTCGTCGCCCCGATCGGCATGCCGCCCTGGCCGCTGTCGCGCGCCGGCCGCTATGCCCCGCTGCGCGCCCTGCCACCCAAGGAAAGGTGGAAGGATCTGACCGTCTATCGGCCGACCTTCCCGATCATCCCGAAATTCGGCGGCCGCACCAATGTCCTCACCATGACCCGCGCCATCCTGCCGCTGGTCAAGCGGCTGCACGCCCAGACCCCGTTCGACGTGATCGACGCCAGCTTCTTCTTCCCCGACGGCCCGGTGGCCCAGCGCCTGTCGAAGGCGCTTGGCATCCCCTATTCGGTCAAGGCGCGCGGCGCCGACATTCATCATTGGGGCACACAGCGCGGCACCAGGAAGATGGTGAAGCGCGCCGCCGACGGCGCCGCCGGCCTGCTCGCCGTCTCGGCCGCGATGCGCCGTTCCATGGGCCGGATGGGCATCGATGCCGACAAGATCCGGGTCCATTATACCGGCGTCGACCTCGACCGCTTCGAGATCGCCGACCGCGATCAGGCCAAGGCCGCGCTCGGCTTCGAAGGGCCGCTGATCCTCTGCGTCGGCGCGCTCATCCCGCGCAAGGGCCAGGATATTCTGGTCCGCGCCTTGCCGCTGCTACCCGGCACCACCCTGCTGCTCGCCGGCCAGGGCCAATATCGCCGGATGCTCGAAAATCTCGCGCAGGAACTGGGCGTCGAACGGCGCATCGGCTTCCTCGGCTCGGTGCCGCACGACCGCTTGCCGCGCCTCTATGCCGCCGCCGACGTGATGGCGCTGCCGTCGGAATCCGAAGGGCTCGCCAATGCCTGGGTGGAATCGCTCGCCTGCGGCACGCCGATCGTCATCACCGATGTCGGCGGCGCCCGCGAACTGCTCGATCGCCCCGAAGCCGGCAAGATCGTCGATCGCGAACCCGAAGCCCTGGCCGAAGCGATCGCCGACATATTGGCAGACCCGCCCGAACGCGACGCCGTTCGCGCCGCCGCCCTGCGCTTCACCTGGACCGCCAATGGCGACGCCCTGCTCGATCATCTCACAGGCATCGCGCGAGGCTGAACCGGTCTAGAATATACCCCGGCCCTCCGCTGGGGTGGCAAAGTTGGGTGGGGAGCGGACAGTCTGCTCGTGGCGATAGGATGCCGTTACCTGGCATTCAGAATGCGAGCCGAGCAAGTAAAACGACCTGCTATTTCTTTAATAGATTTCCTCAAATTCCCAACCGGTCAGTTTTAAGGTCAGCAGTCCAAAATCGCGCATTGCCCCCTTCTGAGGCGACCAACGGTCGGCATATTCGTAACTGCCCTTACGAGCGCGTTCGAGTATCCATCGACTACCATCCGAGCCGCCGCCGCAATTTTCGGGCGGTTCATTGAACGGGCTAGCCCTCGCCATCGCGCGCTCCACTTGGTGCGCTTCTAAGGAACTGAGTTTCCGATTGATTTGCCGAGAGATACTACCCGGTTCATAACCCCCGGCACCGGAAAGCTCCTTCGCTATAAAATTAGTGGTGCCTGCGGACGTTTCGAAACGGACAATCACCGGATGATGAAACGTCGGGAGCCATGTGAATCTGAGAACACTGTCTCCGGCATACTTTTGGGCGTTTGAAATTTCAAAAAGAGATGGCTCCGTTGCGGCTTCCCAATGGTTGGAATACCATTCACTCTCAAAATTACTGATCTTAGGAAAGCATTCCGGATAACCCTTGAATTTACAAATGTGCATAACCTTCCCAAACGAAGGCGGGAGATACTGGATACCTGATTTTGAAGATCTAATCGCTTCAGATTTTCCTGGGAGCATTCGGCAAAGCGCATTATTCTCTTCATTGCTCGTCGGCACCTGCTGAGCAGTGCATGCCGCGAGCATCAATGGAGGAATACTCGCTGCAAGCCAAAGGAGCGACCGACCCATCATATTTTCTGTCAACCCATGCCCGTAAGCCAGCTTCCTCAAAGTTGCTGGAAATGTCTGCAATTGGAAAGCGGAAAACACCATATCAAAGGCAACAAATGGTCGTTTTCAGACCATCCTCCCCTGCAAGGGGAGTTCAAGGGAGACCCGTGTCTCCCTTGAACTGGCCGAAGGCCAGACGGAGGGGTATCTCCCTCTCGATAGGGCGACACCCCTCCACCACTTCGTGGTCCCCCTCCCCTTGCAGGGGAGGATTTTACAGCCGCATTTGGTCGGTAGCAGCCCCATCGCTTTCCTACTCTCGCCCTTTCTGTTCCACATGCTTCGATGGAACGCCGCGCCCTTTCCCGCCTCCACTGCCGCCGCCCACGCGACACTGTCGCGTCGCTGTCCTTTCCCTGTCGCCTCGCTGTCGCGTCGCAGGCGCGACACCGGCGCCTGATCGTCGCGCGGCCATTACCCCGCGCCGACCGACCTGACGCCAATCCGCCAAAAGACGCGCCACCACATGCCGCACAACGGTGTGAACTTTCTACTGTCGCGTCGGCGCCCCGTCGCCCGGCGATCTACCGCCTAGGACAAGGGCAGCAGGCGGGCCTTGCCGTCCGGCGTCGGGAAGCGCCCCTCGTCGAACGGCAGCTCGCCCCAGCGCCACGGGGTCAGTTCCTCATAGGCGGGGTTGGAAATCGGGGCATGGCGGCGCAGGTTGAGCAAGCGCGCACCGTCATTGCCATAGGCGGTCAGGCGCACATGCTCGCGATAGATTTCCGCCGCCCATTCATAATGAAATGCCGCCTGCCAGCCCATGGCGCGCGCGACCTGGGTGACGATCCACCAGTCGGGCTTCGCTTCACCGGGCAGCGGGAACAGCCGGCGCTGGCGGCTGATCAGCCGGTCCGCCCCGGTCAGCGTGCCGTCCTTCTCGACCCAACTGGCCGATGGCAGCGCGATACCGCGCCCGTCCCGCTCGGGATCGGCCCAGGGGGTGGAGCGGATCGCCAGCGGCACCACGTCCAGCGCCGCGCGCAGCCAGGCCGGATCGATGCCGTCGCCGCTTATGCTCCACAGCGCGCGGATGCGCCCGTCCCGCACCGCGTCGGCCAGTTCCGCACCATCCAGCCCCGGCCCGGTCGCCATCGCCTCGGCCGACCAGAAGCGATCTATTTCGGCCATCGCCTCTGCCGTGAAGCCGCGATGCGCCGCAAGCCCCGTCGCATTGCAGCCGACCTCGCGCCCGCCCATGCCATTGGCCGCGGCCGTCATGGCAAAGGGCGTCGCCCCCGGCCTGCCAATCCGTCCGGTTGCCAGATGGAAATCGATCACCGCCCGCGCCAGCCCCTCGTCCGCGCCGCCAAACAGCGTCACGATCCGCGGCACGGCGGCGATCCGGTCATAGAGCGCGCGAAGCTCCACCGGCGACAGGCCGCAACTGCGCGCCACCGACCACAGATCATGGCGGGTCCACAGTTGCGCCCAGAAATCGTCGGGTACGCTGACACTGCGCGCCAGATAGTCGCCATCGGTCGCGCCGACATCATGGCAATGGCGCAGCAGTCCGGCGATCCAGGACGCCATGCCGTCGCGCGGCATTTCGATGCGCAGGTCGGCCTCGATGCTCGTCCCCTCGCCCGGCGCCGCCAGCAACAGCAGTTCGACGCCCTGATCGGCCCGCGCCGCCGCGATCCGCGCATTCAGCACCGGATGTTCCTGCGCCAGATCCGCGCCGATCATCAGGATCAGTTCGGCCCGCTCGATATCCTCATAGGCGGCGGGCATCACATCCTCGCCATAGGCCGCGCGCTGCGCCAGCGCCGCGCCGTCATTCGCCGCCCAGCCCGCATCGACATGGGCCGAACCGATGAAGCCCTTCATCAGCTTGTTGGCGACATAATAATCCTCGGTCAGCAGACCGTCGCCGACATGCAGCGCCACGCTGTCCGGGCCATGCTGGGCGATCACCGCCGACAAGCGCCGGGCGACCTGCGCGATCGCCTTCTCCCAGCGTTGCGGCCGACCGTCGATGATCGGCTGGAGCAATCGCCCTTCCAGCCCGACCTCTTCCGCGATCTCCAGCCCGCGGATGCACAGCCGCCCGGCATTGGCCGGATGCATCCGGTCGCCCTCGACCATCAGGTCGCGATCCTCGCCGGTGATGGCGCGCAGGCCACAGCCGACGCCGCACCGGCCGCAAAGCGTGCGTATCACGGCCATGTCAAAGGGCTGTGCGGGTCCGGCCGGAACGGACGAAGGGGGAAAGGATCGGCGTCACCAGCGCCTGCTTAGCGGATCGGGCGCGGCGACAAAAGCATGTGCCGACAATTGCATGGCCGCGGCGCCGGGCGCACAAGGCGGTCATGCGCTTCTTCTCTCCGATTCCGCTCCTGCTGCGCGCGCTCGCGCTCCTGTCAATTTTGCTGTCGCCATCCTGGGCCGCCGCGCAGGACAGACGCGGGCCACTGGTGCTTGCCGCCGCCAGCCTGCAGGAATCAATGAACGCTGCCGCCGATGCCTGGGCGCGGCAGGGCCATGCCCGCCCGGTCCTGTCCTTCGCCGCCTCCTCGGCGCTGGCCCGGCAGATCAAGGCCGGCGCCCCTGCCGACCTGTTCGCCTCTGCCGACGAGGATTGGATGGACGATATCCAGAAGGCCGGCTTCGTCGCGCGCGGCAGCCGCGCCGACATGGCCGGCAACCGGCTGGTGCTGGTCGCCCCGGCCGGCAAGCCGGTGCGGCTGCGCATCGGCCGCAACATGCCGCTCGCCGCAGCGCTGAACGGCGGCCGCCTCGCCATGGCCGATCCCGACGCCGTGCCGGCGGGCAAATATGGCAAGGCGGCGCTCACCGCGCTCAATGTCTGGCCCTCGGTCGCGGACAAGGTCGCGCGCGGCGACAGCGTGCGCGCCGCCCTTGCCCTCGTCGAGCGCGGCGCCACCCCGTTCGGCATCGTCTATGCAACCGATGCCCGTGCCTCGAAATCGGTGCAGACGGTCGGGACTTTTCCCGCCAACAGCCATCCGTCGATCCGCTATCCGGTGGCGCGGCTGACCGCCAGTCGCCACCACGACGCGGAAGGCTTCCGCCGCTTCCTGCTGTCGGCGCAGGGCCGGGCGATCCTTGGCCGTTACGGCTTCAGCGCGCCCTGATCCCTGTCACTTTCGCTGTCTATTTCTGGCAGGCGACGATCGCGTCGATCACCGACAGCGTTTCCTGCGGATCGCGCACGCGCACCGTGTCGAGCCCCAGTTCCTTGGCGGGATAGTCGTTGCCGCCCGGAAAGATGGCGTCGCCGATGAACATCATCGCGTCGAGCGCGATGCCGCTCGCGTCGCGCAGCTTCTTGAGGCCATAGGCCTTGTCCACGCCTTCGCGGGTGATGTCGATCGACGTCGCGCCGCCCATGTTGATCGACAGGCCCGGCAGGCGCTGGCGCAGGTCGGCCTGGATGATCTTGCGCTTGGCGAAGTCGGGATCCCAGCCTTCCTTGGCGTGGATCGGCGCCTGCTGGCCGAGCGCGGAGAAGGTGATCTGACTGCCGCGATCCTCGATCCGCTCGCCCCAGGTCTGCTCGGGCACGAAGCCGGTCGCTTCCAGCGCCGCGTCGAACGCGGTCAGGATCGCGGCTTTCTGCGCCTCATCGAACAGTTCGGCATAGACCGGGGTCCAGGCGCCCTGCTGATAGGTGTAGAGCTTGGTGCCGGTCGTGGGCATCAGCCACAGCCGCGACAGGTCCGCATCGGCCGACAGCCGGCTCGCCACCTGCTTGTCGAATTGCGGCCAGTCGCCACCCGAAATCACGGCGACATGCGCAACCTTGAGCAGCCGGGCAAGTGCCTGTGCCATCGGCTCCCCCAGCGGCTGCTTGCTTTCGGCAAGCGTGCCGTCAAGGTCGAACGCAACGAGTTCCTTCATTCCACAAGCTCCGATTTTGCAATTACTATGTATTGCGACCCTTTTTTTGATCTCGTCCGGGGCTACCGCCCCGTCGCTGCCTCTACAATCTTTTTGCCCAGCACTTGTCAAACAGCTTCGCTATGAGTCAGCCTGCTGGTTGCAAAGGCGGTTAGATAGATGGTTTGACGAACTCGTGACATGGAGCCTCAGCGCCGATGAATGGATTATCATCGGCCTATCGCTAAAAGTCGGATTGACGGCCATGATGGCCATGCTGCCGGTCGCCTTTGCGCTGGCATGGCTGCTGGCGCGTGCCCGTTTCCCCGGGAAGCTGATTCTGGATACTTTGGTTCACCTGCCGCTGGTCGTCCCGCCTGTGGTGACGGGATGGCTGCTGCTGCTGCTGTTCGGACCACAGGGGCCGATCGGCTGCTGGTTGCTCGACTGGTTCGGGATCACCCTGCTGTTCCGATGGACCGGAGCCGCCCTTGCGGCCGCGATCATGGCCTTGCCGCTGATGGTCCGGGCGATGCGCCTGTCGATCGCCGCCATCGATCATCGACTGGAACAGGCGGCCCAGACGCTCGGCGCCTCTGCCGTTCGCGTCTTCTGCACCATTTCCCTTCCCCTTGCGCTACCGGGCATATTTGCCGGCGCAATGCTGGGCTTTGCCCGATCCATCGGCGAATTCGGTGCCACGATCACCTTCGTGTCCGACATTCCGGGCGAGACGCGCACCCTCCCCATCGCCATCTATTCCGCGCTGCAATTGCCCGACAGCGACCATGTCGTGCTGCGCCTCGCGCTACTGTCCGTCGCGCTGTCCTTCGCCGCATTATTGCTGTCGGAATATCTTGCCCGGCGCGCCATGGCAGCGGGACGATCCCATGATCTTTGATATCGATATCCACCTGCGACGCGGCGATCGTGACATTGCTTGCCGCATCCGGTCGGACAGCGGCATCATCGCCCTGTTCGGCTCTTCAGGCGTGGGCAAGACATCGACGCTCAACATGATCGCCGGCCTGCTGCGCCCCGATCACGGTCATATAGCGATTGGCGGGCAGAGACTGTTCGACAGCCATGCCGGCATCGACATTGCCGCTGCACGGCGCCGCTGCGGCTATGTCTTCCAGGAACCACGGCTGTTCCCCCACATGCGCGTGCGCGCCAATCTGCGTTATGGGCGCCCTCGCGGCCAGCCGGATGGCGGCGTCCACGGCCTGTCGCAGGAGGCATTGATCGAACTGTTGGGCATAGAAGCTCTACTCGACCGCTGGCCAGCATCGCTGTCGGGCGGCGAAGCACAGCGCGTGGCGATCGGCCGCGCGCTGCTTTCCACCCCCCGGTTGCTGCTGCTGGACGAGCCGATCTCGTCATTGGACCTGGCTCGTCGCACCGAGATATTGGCCCTTATCGCGCGCCTGCATGCACTGACCGGCATAGCGGTCGTGTATGTCAGCCATGACCGTGCGGAACTGGATTATCTGGCCGGTGACGTCATCGCACTGAGTTGACCATCATACCGATGCGACCAGCACATCGGCGCCATCCTCGACCGTGATGACGGTCTCGCCCTTCATCAACCAGCACTGATGCGCGGCCCATGGCGCGCCATCGATGGTGCCCGTACCTGACAAGGGGATGAACCAGCCCGTGTCGGAAACGATCCTTTCCTCCGACCCCGCGTCCCAATAACGCATGTCGAGCGTAAAAGGCGCCACGGCGCGATCAAGCATCGCGCAATCCTGGCCCGTCGGAATGACCCTGTCCGCCATCGGATAAGGGCGTGCTACCGAAACCGCGATCCCGGCATCAAGATGCAGTTCACGTGGCCGTCCATAGTCGAACAGGCGATAGGTCACGTCATTGTTCATCTGCACTTCGACCAGCGTCACGCCCGCACCAATGGCGTGAACGGTTCCGGCCGGCACATAGAAAAAGCTGCCCGGCTGAACCGGCTTCCAGTCCATCAACGCTTCCAGCGAACCGTCCAGGGCCGCTGCCCGCAGCGCGTCGCCATCAAGTGGCCGGATAGTGCCGATGCCCAGCGTGGCGTTAGGCGTCGCATCCAATATATACCAGCATTCGCTCTTGCCGCCCGACAGCCCCACGGCGTGCGCCTGCTCGTCATTGGGATGCACCTGGAGCGACAATTTCTCGCTGGTGAAGATATATTTGACCAGGAGCGGCGGCCTTTCGCCTTCCGGACCATCAAACCAGATTTCGCCGACCTTGTCCTGCATCGGATTGGGGAACGCCCCGATGTCGGTGCGCCCCCATGGTTTGACGACCTGCTTCATCTCCAGACATACGGCAGTCACAACACGATCCCCTGTTCCATCCGGGTCATCGTTCAGAATACAGCCGGTTCGCGATTGAACGCCAACTGCCGCAAACCACCGATCGTCATCGCCTCGATGAAGTTTGCGCGCGCAACCAGATCGTCTGCATGGCAGAAATAGAAACCGCCCACGCCAAGCGAAATCACCCGGCTGTCGGCCCCACCGGTTACCTCGTCCAGGTCGACCGGTCGGCTGGTCTTGAACCGGATGTGAAAACCTTCCGGCGCTGCGATGTCGGCAATGTCGATGGCGATCCAGCGGAACTCGTCCGGTTGCAAGCTTCCTTCAACGAAGACACCTGCGGCGGGAGCGCTGACCTCGAACTTGGTCGCTTTTCCGGGCGGCGCATGGACCTTGATGAAACCGCGAACCGGCCCCTTCTGATCCAGGAAGCGTAAGGCCAGTTCTCCGCCATCGCCCTTGGTCCAGCACCCCCACTCTTCGGGCCAGTACCAACCCGTGCCGCTCCGATAGATTTCCGCCGAGCCCAACCCCTTCCAGATGCGATGCTCGGGCGTCCGTCCCAGCGGGTAATAGGCGCCGAATGTCACCGGCTCTATCCGTTGCGACCATTCGTCATTGGCTCCCAGCATTGCCGGCTTGCGGGCCAGGAATGTCTCGATCTCGCGTCCGATCTGATCTGCCACATGCTGCCAGGTCCGGGGCGAAAATTCCGCGGCGATTTTCGCTTCGAGCCGCTGCAGTTCCGCACGATCGAAAACCAGCCGCTCGGCCTTGTCGATCAGATCGGCCAACGATCCCGACTGGAAATAGACGCCGAAGGGACCACCGGCCTCCGGCAGCGAGGAATTGTCAGCCAGAAGCGGCACCTTGCCATAACAGAGCGATTCCGTCGCCGGCAGGCCCCAGCCCTCATAATGGCTGGGATACAGGGTGAAACGGCAACTGTCATAGAGCAGGCCCAGTTCCTCGTCGGAAAGGCCGGACAGGATCACCACGCGCGATCGAAGCTGCGACGATGCATCGAGCCGAGCATAGATGGCATCGTTCAGCCAACCATCCTTGCCGACACAAACCAGCTTGGGCACCTGTCGCGCGCCATGCTTCTCGATCAGCGCTTCCCAGGCATCGAATGCCGCAGCATGGTTCTTGCGCACTTCGATCGTGGAGACCATCAGCACGAAATCATCGGGCTTGAGCTGCCAGTCCCGGAGCAAGCGAACGGGCGCCAGCGGCTGCCCCGGATCGCGGAACTGCGCATCCAGCGGGATGACGGCGACATCCTCCGGCTCGATATGATGGCCAAGGGTGCTCGCAACCTTGAGCAGGTCGTTCTTCGTGGCATTGGAATTGACCAGGAAGAAGTCGGCGTGCTGGAACACGCCCAGTGCCCATTCGATGAATTCCTGCGTAAGCGCCTTGACGCAATATTGCGGCGTCACGATCGGGATGAGGTCGTGGACGAAGGGGATATAGCGCACGCCATGCAGTCGCTTGGCTTCCCGCACGAACAGGAAATAGTCGCGCAGCCACCAGGACGTACCCAGGTTGACGAGGAACGCGCCGGCATTAAATTTCAGCGGAGGCGCCAGACTGATACTGATCTTGAGATCCGTATAGGCCTGCTGCCATTGGGGATCGGACCGGTCGCCACTGATAAGAGCCAGACCACAGATGGCGATGAACTTTGCCGTCGCAACCTCGATCCAGCTACCATCATCCGGCAGGAAACAGCATACTTTGACGCTGCCGGCCGGTCGACTGCGGATCGAATCCGTGATGGTCGCGATCTGCACCCGCTGAATGCCGGTGGGAAGACGATTATGCGCAAAATACTCGATCAGGTCGGACGCGTCGAAGACGATCTGATCGCCCTCCCATGCTGCCGGCGCGCTGTCATCGCCCACCCTCTCATTGAGGCGCTCGCGCGCCGCTCTGAGCGCTTCGACCTGGCCCTCTTCCAGATTCAACTCTTTCACGCGCCCCAGCAGAGAGTCGAGCATGGTCAGTTCACCGTCGCGCATCGACGAAGGAGCAGAATCGGCGGTCGTCATTTCGGGATTCTTCAAAAGGCTGGCGAGAGCTTGCCGATCCATTTTGGTTCTCCGTTCGAGCAGGTGAAGAAGCTCCGTTAGCGCTTCGATATTGCCGTTGTTCGTTCGATAGGCCCGAAGGAAATGCTGCGTTGCGACAGCGTTTTTTTTCTGCAGTTTCGCAACGCGCCCCTGTTCGACGGCACCTTCGCCGTCCGGATCGATCGTCTCGGCGCGCGCATAAGCGTCCAGAGCCTGATCGACATCCCCCTTCTGCTTGAGCATGTGCCCAAGCTGGATCCAGATATGCGCCAGATTGGGCGCCTCGCTGACGGCCGCACGATAATGTTCGGCAGCCTGCTCCCAGTCCTTTGCGGATCGCGCCGCATTGCCGCGTGATATGAAGCCATGGACTGCGCCCGTCACGGGCACACCAGCCGACTTGTACCGCCCCTGCGCGCGATTGAGCTTTGAAACCAGCTTGCGGACCGGGGCGGGCGCCAACCGTTTCGCAGCCTCGCGATTCACGAGCTATGCTCCCTCACACCGGCAATCAGCAGCCAGGCGATGCCATAGGCAATGCCGAGCGCCAGGAAAACCGTGAAGACGGTCTTGAGTCCCTTGGGATACAGCGCCTTTTGCGGCACATTGGGTTCGACCAGGCGTACCACGAACAACTGCTGACGCGTTGCCTGCTCGCGAGCGCCCTCCAGCGCCGCCGCAGCCGCTGCGTAGCGCTTTGATTCAAAATCGCGGCGCAGTTCGAGATCCTGATAGTCACCCAGACGCGAGGCGATGGACTTGCTGTTGCCGACCAGGAAGCCTTCCTGCGACGTCAACTGCTGGTTGATTGCCTCGGCGCGGCTTTGCAGCGCCTTGTATTGCGGGTTGTCGCTGCCGATCTGCGCGGCGATCGCCTGCATCTCGGCACGCGCCATCGCCTCTTCCTTGCGCAGTTCGGTGACCAGCTTCAACTGTGCCTCCGCGCTGCCCTCGGGATCGACGTCACCGCGCCCTCGACGGAACGCCGCCAACTGCGCCTGCGCCTCGCGCAAGCCCTTCTCGGCTTCTGCCAGCTGCCGCCGGGCAAGCCCCTGCATGGACTCATAGGATCGCGCGTTCAGCGCATTGACCCGCTTCTCGCCAAGCGCCAGCATCGCATTGATGATGGCGTAGGAATCCGACGGTCGGAAGGAACGAACACGGACATTGATGATGCCCGTTTCCGAATCCAGATCGATGTTGGAGCGTGCCTTGAAATATTTCACAAGCTCCTCGTCCGTCGGATCGGCGGTCGGCAGGCGACTTATGAAATCGGCTTCGGGCCGGCGATAGCGTTCGACCAACTGGGTGCTGCGCCGCAACGAAGCGACCACATCATGCGACCGCATATAATCGCCCAGCGTCGACGCCTCTTTCGAGGAGTCGCTCGTGCCGAACGACTTCAGAACGGCGTCCAGACCGCTCGGCTCCTTGCCACCGCTATTGGAGCGAACGACAAGATGCGCTTCCGATTCATATTGGTCGGTCGCAATCAGGACGAAATAGGCAGCGACGATGGACGTCGGCAGGACAACGATCGCCAGAAAGAAGCGAAAGCGCCAGAGATAGCGCTTGATCGCATCAAGCTTGGACGGCGCGGAGACTTCATCATCCTCGACCACCGTCGGACGTGGGTCGACTTCCGTGCCTGATCGAACAATGTCAGTGAGCTTATTCATTTCAGTTCAACCTTCCGCCGCACAAGCTTGATCGACAACAAACCCAAAAAGGTGAGCACCATGCAGCATGCGCAGACATATGCCGGGTAAAAATGCTGGTCGGACGCAGGTTCGAACCAGCCATAACGCATCTCTTCAAACACCGAAGCCATGGGCCACCATGCAATCAGCCCGTGCAGCTTGTCCGGGAACCATTCCACCATGAAAAATGCGCCGGACAATGGCAGAAGAATATAGCTGATCGGGTGAACGAACTTCTGCAACGTGGGGCTTTCATAGGTTCCCCCGCACAAAATCATGGAAAGGGCGAATGAAAACCAGAAATATTCCAGAAATCCGGTGATGAAATAGAAGGGACGGGCTGGCCAGTCCCCCATATCGACCATGATGCACAGTCCGGTCAGCACGATGAAGGCGGCGATCGAGCCGGCTGCTTCCAGTATCGCGCGGGCCATCAATATGTCGAAAATGCTCACCATGCGGTGATACATCAACGGCAGATTGGACTCGATCGCGGCGTCGGCACGGTTCCAGATACCGCGGAACATGATGAACATCGTGTATCCCAGCACGATGAAGGGTACCACGCCGATACCCGCGCCATAGTGCCGCTCCTTCGCGATGAGCCGCAGCGAGACGACGAGCACCGCCAGAAGCATGGGTTCAAGGAACAGCCAGACATAGCCAAGGCCGCGCTTCCCATAACGCGTATGCAATTCGCGCATGATCAGCGCGCCGATGACGCTGAACTGAACCCGAAGCCCCTCAAAAAAGCCGGCCAAGCCTTTATTGTCTCTCGCCGCTTCGATCATTGTTTCCAACCAGATTGGGTCTGCATAGCCAGTTCAATTCGTCCATGCCGCAGAGCAGAAACGTTCGCAACGCCTCGGCATGAAAGTCTCACGCACCGGCATTGCGCCGCTTCAGAAAGTCGACAATCTTCTTCACATCCTGCGACCGGTGACGGGGAGCCGTCAATATGCCGTCCGCTGTCGAAACGATGACGCAATCGCGCAGCCCCCATGCCGCGACCGGCGGTCCGTCGCTGACATAGATGAGGTTGCCCTCGCCATCGATCACGACACCATCGCCCTGCACCGCATTATCACGCTCGTCGCGCGTCTGGATCGTCCACAGCGCGTCCCATGATCCGACGTCAGACCAGCCCATGTCGACCGGCACAACGGCAGCGTTGACGGCCTTTTCCATCACCGCATGGTCGATCGAGATATCCGGCCCGGCCATGAAGGCCTCTGCACCGGGCCGAACCGTGGAACCTTCGACCAGCGCATCGTCCATCGCCGCAGCGCTCGCGGCCGCTACCTCGGGCGCATGTTCGCCAAGCGCAGCCAGATAGGCATCGGCCAGGAACAGGAACATCCCGCCGTTCCAATAATGTTGCCCGCCTTCGAAATATCGGGTCGCGAGCGGCAGCGATGGCTTTTCGTGGAAGGACAGCACCTGGTGAACGGCAGCCAGATCCTCGAGCGGCGAACCGCGCTCGATATAGCCGTAGCCGGTTTCAGGATGGGTCGGCTGTATGCCGAAGGTCACCAGCCTCCCAGCAAGCGCCGCCTGGGCCGCCGAACGGATCGCCACGTAAAGGCTGTCGAGATCCTTGATGACATGATCCGAAGGCATGACCATCATCATCGCGCCAGGATCATTGCGGGCTATCCAGTGCGCGGCGATGGCAACGGCGGCAGCGGTGTTGCGCGCAGCAGGCTCCAACAGCACCGCGGCCGGCTCGACGCCGATGCCATCCAGTGCTTCGGTGACGAGGTGCCCCTGCGTTTGCCCCGAAACGATGATCGGCTGCAAGAATTCCGGCTGGCCGGCCACGCGCAAAATCGTTTCCTGGATCATCGACTTGTCGGTCACGACCGGCACGAACTGCTTGGGCCGATGCGATTGCGACAGCGGCCACAGCCGCGTCCCGGAACCGCCCGAAAGAATGACTGGATAAATGCGCATAGCTTGGTCGCTCATAATTCCTCTGAATCGGCGCTGGACGCCGCTTTCGTTACATCGTGATGCCCGTTCGGCTGTTTCGCCATGTTGCCAAGGATCATCGGATGCCTGCAGCGACCTTGCATCACCCGATCATACCCTTCCCTATCGCGTAACCGCGCGCGCCTGGATAAACGGCGAAGTCAGCAGATTGAAGATTTCCACCACCTTGCGCGTCTGATTGGCCCGCGCGTTTGCGACATAGATGACGTCCTTGTCGTGCATCATGAAGCGCTGCGACAGAAAATAGCTTGAAGGACGAGTCATATCCAGACGGTAGACCAGCGGCTTTTCGCCGTCCGGTGCCGCAGCATCCTGCTGATAACGGAAGATGAAGATATTCGCAGGATCAGCCTGCTGCGCATCCGGCCCGCCACCGCGCGCGACAGCGTCGCTGAGCGAGAGATTCGCCTTCTCGAACTTGACTTCCGAAACCTTGCCCGCGGCGCCGAAGACGGTGAAGCTGCGCGCACGTTCCAGGATTTCGATGCGATCGCCGCCCAACAGCTGCAAATCGGCGGCGGAGCCCGGCACAAGCTGCGCAAGATAGGTTTCCGCCGTCCGCCCCGCACGCGTAAACCGCAGGATCGCGGTGCTCTGCGTTGCCGGCTCCTTGAGCCCGCCAGCAGCAGCAACCACGTCCAATATCCGCTCGCGCGCAAGTGACAGGCGTTGACGCCCCGGATCGGACACCAGGCCGCCCACCGTTACCGTGTTGGTGACATTTTCCTTCACGGTGACCAGCGCCTGAGGCGCCTGCGACTTGCCGCGCAAACCCGCGATGATGGCGCGCCGCACATCGTCCGTGGTGCGTCCGGCGGCCTGTATCCGGCCGATATAGGGCAAGGAAATATAGCCCTGCTCGTCAACGGTTACGCCATTGAGCGACTGGTCCTTGGCGCTGGTATCCATGCGATCACCGCCGCCGCCGATGGTCATGCCGCTACCGAAAAGCGACACCCCGACTTCATAGATATTGACCTGCAGCACATCGCCAGGGCCAAGCAGGTCGATCCTGCCATTGGCAGTGAGCTGCTCAAGGGTTGCCGTCGTCCCCAACTCACCCAATTCGGGAGCCGGGATACTGTCACTCGACACATCGATGATGCTGAAGCCGATCTTGCTGGCCTCGACTCGTTCCTTGTCGAACAGCTGGCCCGCCGTCGGGCCACTGCTGGGCACGCTTGAACAGGCCGCCGTCAGTGCGATGGCAGTCAATGCTGCACCGCGACGAAAATAACGTATCTGCGCAGCCATGATCTGCTGCTTTGCCCCGCTTTTCATCTGCCCTGCCTTCGCCTTAACAAATTCATTTAAGTAATTTTTCGTAGAAAAGCGCGACGCGTTCCTCGAAACGCTCCTTCGAAAAGCGCTGCGACTGCGAAAGACCTAGTGCACTAAGTCGCTGTCGCAAAGCGGAATCTCCGTCCATCGCGACGATAGCCCGTGCCATCGCGTCGACGTCATAGGGGTCAACGTGCATCGCCGCCTCACCCGTCACCTCCGGCAGAGAACTAATATTTGAAGTTAATACCGGCGTTCCCAGCGCCATCGCCTCAAGCACCGGCAAGCCAAAGCCTTCATAGAGCGATGGGAACAGCATCGCTCGCGCTCCGCGCATCAGCCGCAGCAATTGAGCGCGCGGAAGATAGTCGATCCGGCGGATACGCGCCGCCCCCTTCAACTGCGCGCCATTGCCGCCGCGCAGCAAACGGAGCTCAGGTTCAGCTCGCCAACCCTCCCGTCCCACGATCACCAGGGGCGTTTCCACCCCCGACTGCAGATAGGCCTCGATCAATCGCCCGACATTCTTCTTCGGCTCGATCGCCCCCGCAAAGAGGAAATAGCCCCCCAGCTCCAGATCGAACAGCCGATCAAGCCAGAGCCGCAGATCATCGCCAGCAGGCATGACCGGATGCTCACCCAGGTCCGCCGCCTGATACAGGTTGTCGATCCGATCCGCAGCCATGCCGAACATGCCCGAGATATCGTGCCGGGACGCCTCGGACACCGTGCACAAACCCGACGCATTATCCACCAGCCATTGCAGCATGGCCTTGTAATAGGCTTTATCTTCCAGGCTGGCATAGGGCATGACCAGCGGCACGATATCATGCAGGGTATAGACGTTGCGCGCGCCGACCATTTCCACCGGCACGGGATAGGTCCAGTGCATGATCGCCGGCGGTTCTGGCACCTCGATCCGCATCGCCTTGCCATAGCGGCGAAAATAATGGACCGAGGCCTCGAAAAGCCCCGAACGCGAAAAAATCCGTCGCGCGGGAGGCACCCGCTCGACCATATCGCCTGCAATGACCTTTCCGCTGATGGGCACTTCCACCGCTTTGCGGACGGTCGGCAGCATTGCAGCCCTCAACGCCCGCCGCCGCAGCGTCATCTTGGGCTTCTGCCCCAGAGACAACTGCTCGCCCAATCGCGAATAGAAGAGCGTCTCCCGCATAGGCGCCGGAGTTTCGGGCCGCATGGCGATGCCATAAATCAGGTCTATCTCGCCACCGATGGCGGTGATCGCGCGACACAGGGCCCGACCATAGCTGGCGACGCCGGTTCCCGCCGGCAAGGCGAGATTATAACCGTCGACACCAATTCTCATCACCATTCCGCCCCACCCCGGCTCTTCACCGGTTTTCGCCTACCGCGGCATAGATTGCCTGCAGCCGCTCATGATAAGCCCGCGACTGATAAGCGACAGCTTTGACATCGCCAAGTCTCGCCAGACGCTCACACAGAATATCATCACCATCCAACCGCATTATTGCACGGCTCATCTCCGCCTCATCAAAAGGATCGACAAAAAGGGCAGCGTCTCCAGCAACTTCCCGCAGCGTTGGGATATCCGAAGCCATGACCGGCGTCCCCAGCACCAGCGCCTCCGCCACCGGCAGGCCGAAACCCTCTGCCAGCGATGGAAATAGCAGCGCGCGCGCACCCCGGATCAGGTCCGACAATGATTCACGGCTCTGCAATGGCATGAAGCGAATGCCGGGATGACTTCCGATTTCACGCCGCACCTCGTCAGAACGCCATCCGTCCTGTCCGACGATGATCAAAGGCCTGTTACTGCCGCTGACCACATAGGCACGCGCAAGCCGGGCGAGATTTTTGCGCGGCTCCACCGCACCGCAAAAAAGAAAATGCGCATTCGGATCCCGCGACACTTCACCGCGCCGCGCATCAAGGTCCGCCACCTGATGGCAAGCCGTGACGGTATCTGGCGCACAACCGAACCGCGCCACCAATTCTTGTCGCACCACCTCGCTGACTGTCACGAGATGGTCAGCCCGCGCCATGATCGCGCGCAGCAGACGCTCCATCCGGACGGGGTTGATCGAAGACAGATCCGGGCGATCGATCGGTATGATGTCGTGGACCGTATAGATGTTGCGCCATCCCTCCAGATAGAGCGGCAGCGGGTATGTCCAATGCATGATGCCAGCAGGCCCCGGCACCTGCAGGCGCATCAACCGGCCATGAAATTTGAAATGCAGATAGGCCTGACGAAAAATATCCTGTCCTATCAATCTTTCAGCATAGCCAGGCTTATCTGCACGACTGCGGACCAGCGACCTCACACCGGGAAGATAGGCGCGCAGATACCGCCCCATGCGTGCCGCCGCACCGGACTGGTCCCACTCGGGCACCGCGGCATCAAGGCGCATAGGCGGCACAGCGTGGCGCTCCAGGGTCTGAGCCAGACGATGACCATAATGACCAACGCCAGTAAAATTGCGATCCAGCAGACGCCCGTCGATGCAGATAGGCAAAACTCTCGATGCCCCCTCAGAGAGGCACCTTTCCGATTGGCCAGCGTCGTCGATCATGCCTAGGTCTTTATGGGATGGCCCGCCCCTTTTCCCCGGCATCGGATATGATGCTGGTGCTTGAAGAGGAAAGGAGCGGACCGATGTCTATTGTGATCCTTGGCGTTGATTTGGGCAAGAATGCCTGCAGTGTGGTGGGCGTGGATGCGTCGGGAGCTGTCGTCGTACGCAGGTCGATGCGCCGCCAGACGCTGGTCGACTACGTTGCCAAGCTTCCTGTGTGCGTGGTCGCGATGGAGGCATGTTGCGGTGCCCATTATCTGGGGCGCCTGTTCGCCGCGCACGGACATGAGATCCGGCTGATGTCGCCGGAGTACGTACGGCCGTATGTCAAAGCACAGAAGAACGATGACCGCGACGCCGAGGGGATCGCCGAGGCCGCCTCGCGTCCAACGATGCGCTTCGTCGAACTCAAGACCCAGGAGCAGTTGGACATCCAGACGCTCCACCGGGTTCGCTCGCGCCTGGTGGCTGAGCGCAGGAGCCTGACCAACCAGTTGCGGGCGATCCTGCTGGAGCGCGGGACCATTTTCCCGGTTGGGCGGCGCAAGCTGGAACTCGGCATCGATGCCCTGCTGGCCGATGAGGATACGACCTTGTCACCGCGTCTGCGCCAGTTGGTGGCCGAACTGCGTGCCGAATGGCGCGAACTCGATACCAGGGTGGAAACGCTGAACGGCGAGTTTGTCGAGCTGGCGCGCAATGACGCGGCTGCCCGGCGGCTCACATCCATCCCCGGCGTCGGGGTGCTGAACGCAACTGCCCTGATTGCAGCCGTGGGCGATGCCAGCAGCTTTGCCAAAGCCCGAGACCTGGGTGCCTGGCTCGGTCTGGTGCCCCGTCAGCATACTACCGGCGGCAAGCCGCGGCTGCTCGGCATCTCCAAGCGAGGCAACACCTACTTGCGCACCTTGCTCATCCACGGTGCCCGAGCAGCATTGCCGTCGCTGGCGCGAAGCGAGACCCCGTTGGGGCGCTGGTTGACAGGAATGATCGAGCGAGGAGTCCACCGCAATGCTATCGTCGTCGCGCTGGCCAACAAGCTGGCGCGGATCGCATGGGCGGCCTTGCGCAAGGACGCGACGTTCGAACGCGGCTACCCAGTCGCGGCATAACCGGATCGGCCGCACGCATCTTCGTGCATAGGCCAACGATGTTTGCAGGAAGGATCGTGAAGATGGCCTGACAGTCGATCGGCGTCTGGAAAGCCCGGCCAAAAAAATGGCACTCGTTGCCGGCGTCTTTATTGTGGCTCCAGACGTGCGGATGTCCATCTTGGCCATGGGGTCACCCATGAGACCGCATACGTTGACGCAGACTGATCAGAACACTTCAAAATCCCCCTTGCAGACGGGGCGGGCCATACGTTTTTCATGCCCCGCGACCCTAGGCAGGACCGAGGGCATTGTCACCCGCGTTAAGACAGGATGCCCGCCGCACTGCACAACAAAGAGAAACTGCCAATATATTCAAATGGATTGCGACCAGAATCGAACTTGATTATGCCCAAGACAATCGCACCGCTCCCATAAATTCGAGAAAAGAAAAGACGATGCCGCTAGACGTCCAGACCGACCGCCTCCTCCGCATGAACCGTGAGAGGCTTCGCGCACCACTATCCTGGGTCGCAACCACCCCCGAACAACCTTATACCAACTTCGGCGATGGATTGAGCGCCATCATGGTGAGTTCGCTGGCCGGCATGCCCGTGGTCCGCGCGAATTTCGACGAAGACAGCGAACGCATTGTCGCAGTCGGAACCATCGGCCATGGGCAGAAAAACGGAAAGCTGCATTTCTGGGGAACCGGTGTCGATGCGCTTCGCAATCCGGTCACCGGCGATGCGCCTTATTCCAAGCCGCCCAATACCGAATTCAACGTCTATGCCACGCGCGGCCCGAACAGCGCGGCGACATTCCGCAACGCCGGCATCGATGCGCCTGACATTTTCGGCGACCCGGTCTGGCTTCTGCCGCGCATCTGGCCGCTCGACGATGTCGAGAAAACCCATGATCTGGGCGTCATCCTGCACATTTCGGAATTGACCGAGCAATGTCCAGGTGTCGGCCACCGCCCGGAATATGGTCGCTATGACATTCCGGAAGAATGGGCCGGGAAGGTCAAGATCATCAACACCTATTGCGACGCCACGCCCGACGCCATGCGCGCAAAGGTTGCCGAAATCATTTCGTGCCGCCGTATTGTTTCGACCAGCCTGCACGGCCTGGTCATTTCGGAAACCTATGGCATCCCATGCGCCTGGTTCGCGACCTATGGCCCTGGCGAGGGCGAGGGCGCCCAACTCGAAATCAACGATCCGAAATCCAAGATCGATCACCGTATCGCGGACTTTTACGCGGGCCTCGGTCGATCGACCATCAATGCCTATCTGAGCGATCGCAAGTTCAAGTCGGACTGGAACGCCATCATCCGATTCATCGATCGCCGCTGGCGTCCGGTCGAAAATTATGATGGCGACGCGTTGCTGCGCGCCTTCCCCCTCCCACTGGCCGTCGACCCCGATGCCGCCCGTTGGGATATTGATCCATCAATTTGGCAAAACATAGAATTCTGATTGCTCACGCTGCAGTAAGCGCCATAGATACTGCAGTGCAACAGACTCGATTTAACACCGAATTCAGCAAGCAGGGGATAAATAGTGACGGGCAAGCTGGAACATGAAACGCCTGATTTGACGCCGGACAATGTCGGTCCGGCAGAAGGGCAGGAAGATCATTTCGCTAAAGACACGAATGTGCCTGGCGACTGGCCTCACACGATAGACGTGACCATTGTTCCACTTGCCGACGAACCGTCGGATCCGGAAAATGCTTTTCTGCATGCCCAGCCAAGCCTGCCTCCCCATGCGTCCAACGATATCGATCTTTCGGGCCTCCCGTCGAACGACGTGGAGGAAGTCGCCGTGATTTTTGTGGATGAGCAGATCGCTCCTGCCGGCCGCGCGCGCAGCACCCGCAAGAAGCCCGTCATGGACAAGATCGACGCCTATGAAATCGTGATCGAGACGCGCGATCACAGCGGCGCGCTGCCCAACATGTTTACCGTTGGCGGCTGGATCATCAACAATGGCGATACGCCGTGGGACGGGAACCATGCCCTTGGCATTCGCAACTTCAAGGACGCGGACGGCAACATCATTCCCAATTGCGAATTTCGCGGCAAATTGAACGCTTTCCCTGTTCGCCCGAAACAGGAAGCGCAATTCTCGATCACGATCGCGCCGGCGGACCTGCCGCGGGGCGCGGTCACCTGCGAAATCGACATGGTGAACGAGGGCGCCTACTGGTTCAATGAGCGCGGCGCCGCATCGCTCACCGTTCCGCTTTCCGGCTTCCACAACGCCAATTCGCGCAATGACGCCATTGCCGAACTGGTCAAGGCATCCAGGTCAGCCAATGATGACGAGCGACGGAAACTCGCTGTCCTCGCCCAGGTTCTGCGCAGCTACGACTTCCTTGGCTATGAGGGCATCGCACGGCTGGGCCAGATGATCCGCATGCGGCTCAGCGGAAAATCCTATCGTCAGCCGGTCATTTCCTCGACGACGACGTCGACCATGCAGCGCCGCAACAGGGAACGCAGGCAGTCGGCCTATTTTGAATCCTTCGCGGCAAAATTCGGAAACTTCCGGAATGGCCTTCCCACCGATCCGGTCGAATATGTCGACCTGTTCAAGCGCATGGTTCAGGACAGCAACAGCTTCTTCCGCAACAGCGCCCCGCCGCTGCCCCCGCGCCTGACGCAGTGGCTCAACTCGCGCGCACTTCCCGCGCAACTGTCCAGCATGCCGGTCTCGCGCTCGATGATCGCGACGCTTGACGACAATATGGCGATTCACTTCAATCGCCATCAGGATTTCCTCAACCTCATGTGGCGCTACATCACCTCGGTGATGATCGATCACAATCTTCCCGTCAGCCTGGTGCCCGATCCGGTAGTCCGGGCATATGCAACGTCGCCTGAATCCTGCGATGATGAGGAAGCCTTCCCGCAGCAAACCGGCTTCATGGCGCGCTTGCTCAATGACGATGCCGGGTATCAGAGCCGCTATGATGCGACCCTGGCCGCCGGTCGTTGCGCTTATGCCTTCGACCTGCTGCTGCTTGGTCTCGAAAACGAAGCGCGGCGCCTGTTCGTCGGCCAGTCCATCCTGGACTGGATGACCCAGCCGATCGGTCCGTCAATCGCGGTGTCGCCCTTCGAAATATTGGTGATGGCAAATCTTGGCGGACGCAGCCTTGGCTACATCACTGCGCACGGTCAGGCCGTCGCGCCGGAGATTGCCGCCCTGCGCGCCAGTTATGACTGGCTGCCGGCTCCCGAACTGCCGGACAATTATCCGCTTCGCGTCATCGGCCGGGCGCGTTCGTCCTCGGGCCTGGGCACGAACATGCGGATGACCCTGGCTGCACTCGACAGCGTCGGCATTGACGTGGAAACCGTCAACACGGACTCGGACATGGTCATCCCGCCGCGGGGGAATGGGCGCAGCTTTGATCGCCCGATCGAAATCTATCATCTTAACTGCGACGAGATTCCTGCTCTGGTATCGCGCTACAGCACCCACGCACGGCCCGACAGCTACCGCATCGGTTTCGCGCTGTGGGAATCCTCGGTCATGCCCGAACAGCATCGTGGCGGCGCGACCCTGATGGACGAATTGTGGGTACCCACCACCTATCTGCAGGAGGTCTACCACAATGCCGGATTCGCCAATGTCCATGTGATGGGCAAGGGTATCGACCTTGGTCCGGTCGAACGCCTTGATCGATCGACCTACGGCATTCACGAGGATGATTTCGTCTTCGTAACCTCGTTCGATATCGACAGCTGGGTGGAGCGCAAAAATCCTGCAGCCGTGGTCGATGCCTTTGCACGCGCCTTCCCCAACGATCCCAACGTTCGTCTGGTGGTCAAGACTACTGGCATCTTCTCGCATCCGGGCGACCGGACCGGACAGATTGCCCGCGTGCTTGCCGCGGCTGACGCGGACCCGCGCATCCTGCTGGTCAACGAACGCATGCCGTTCCCCAAATATCTTGGCCTGATCGAGATGGCCGATGCCCTGATCAGCGCGCACCGCTCCGAAGGCTTCGGCTACCTGCCTGCCTATGCGATGCTCCTGTCGCGCCTGGTCATCGTCACCAACCATAGCGGGACCGAGGACTTCTGCACGGAAGAGACCAGCTACCCGGTCGCGTCCAAGCTCACGCCGATTGCACCAGGCGATTTCGTCTATGATGCGCCGGGCGCCTGCTGGGCCGAGATCGACGTCGAGGAACTGGCCAAGACCATGCAGAAGGTCCGCCACGATCCGATCGACGCAGAACGTCGTGCCAAGGCTGGCTATGAACTGGTGTCTCAGCGCTATTCCATGGATGCGCTGGCACAGCGCTACAAGGAACGGCTTGACGAGATTGCCGGATGAGATGCTGGAGGGGCGAGCTAGGCTCGCCCCTCCACGAACAAGCGCACAGCTGACCGACGGCCAACATTCGCCGACTATTGCGGTTGCGCATGCACCAGCCGGCCTATCCATCTTGCCAGCCGTTCCTGCGGCAAGCCTGCTTGCCCGCGATACCAGGCAACGGCCACCGGCAATCGCCAGGCATTGATTGCCGCGGTCGACATGCCCGAGTATCGTTTATAGCAGTGCCGATACCAATGCGCCGTGATGAGCGCCGCGAGCGGGGATGCTCCCTTGCGTCCCGCCCCTGCAAATCGCAACAGCAGTTCGGTGCGCGCGACGTCAGCGGCCGGCATGCCCGAGGAAGCCTGGGCCCAATCGATCACAACTATGCCACGCTCGGCCAGCAACAGGTTGCCCGGATGGAAGTCGCCATGGGTCAACCGATCCCCGGTCGGCAGAATCTCGGCCAGCCGCCAGGCTTTCTGGATCGCCGCATCACCGGCTTGCGATCGCTGTATCCGGTGTCGCAATACGTCGATTTGCCGTGGCAATATCTCGCTCCCCGGCATGCGATGCATTTGCGCTTGCAGGCGTGCCATACGGGCGATCAGCCGCCACATGCGGAAAGGCTTGCGCAGGATCGCCGTCAGCATGTCGATGCCATGGACGCGCTCGAACATGATCCCCTCTCGCCCATCCAGCCTGATGCGGCCGCTCGGCCGCGCTACCGCCAATCCCTGCGCATCCGCCCACTGGCCTGCAGCCTGTTCCAGGGCGATCGGAACATCGTTCACGTCTGCACGAAAGAGCTTGAGCACGCGCCTGTCATCCAGCGCCCACACTTCGGCACTGGCACCCTCGCCGATCTTTTCCCAATCGTCGGACTGCACGACACCATCCATCCACCACTGATGGCCGCAGATAGCTCTATCGGCAAGGGCTTGCGACAAGCCCAATCGCATCCTCCCAAATGGCTCCCAATTGGAAGCGCTCTAGCTTTGGCATTTTAACTCGCTTATGGCTTCACTGCGGGGTGTCAAAATCAAGCAGGACAAACACTTCGGCCATATGTGCAGTATTCGCGAAAAGGCGCAAACGTCGCCAAGATGATGGAGAAATAGCTTTGAACGAACTGCAACAAGTCGTCGATCAGCAAGGCGTCCTCCCCATGTCCTGGGCCGGCGCGACGACGGATATGAATTATCTGAACTGGGGCGATGCTCTCAGCCCCGTCATGGTCGCACTTATGTCCGGCCTGCCGATCCAGCGCATCCCCACCAAGTCGCAGTCGATCCGGCTGGGCGCGGTTGGCACCATTGGCCACGGCTTCGACAATGGCACCATCTTCTTCTGGGGCACGGGGAGCTCGCAGTGGAAGAACCCCGGCGCGCCTGCCAACGAACGCATTCCGTTCAACTTTTCGCCCGGTACCAAGGTGCATGTCTCGGCAACGCGCGGCAAGGTGTCCAAGAAATTGCTCGGCGGCGGCCCCAATACGGCGTTCGGCGATCCCGTATGGCTGATGCCCCGCTTCTACAATCCCAAGGTGGAGAAGACCCACGAGCTTGGCGTCATCCTGCACCTGTCCGAACTTGACGGTCGCGCGCTGGATGCCGGCGCGGCGGAGCATGTGATCCGTGCTCGGATTCCTGAATCTCTGCGCTCGTCCATTCGCATCATCAACACGCTGACCAGCATCGATCCCGAAGGGCTCAAGGACAAGTTCGACGAGATCCTCTCCTGCAAGCGGATTGTGTCGACCAGCCTTCACGGCATGGTGGTTGCGGAAAGCTATGGCATCCCCTGCCTCTATTTCGCCACGCGAGGCACCGAACCTGGCCGTGGATTCCGGGGCGAGCCGCTGAACGCAGACTGGCTCGACCTGCGTATCCGCGACCTCTATACCGGCATCGGCCGTACGCGTCTGCCGCTCTATGTTCAGCCGCGCGACGAGGAAAGTGACTGGCAGGACGTGATGAAAGCGATTGATCGCCACTGGAAGCCCGTCTCGATCGATGAAGAAGCGCTGATGGCCGCCTTTCCGGTCAAGGGACAGATTGTTACGGCCGAACCGGGCAAGACGATCTGGCAGCACCCCGCAATTACCGGCATCCAGTTCCAGCATGATGTCGGGGCCCTTCGCCGCGACGATGTCGAACGCAACAAGGTCAAGGCAGCCTGATGGCAATGGCGAACAAGGTGATGACAGAGCGACCGGCCGCTCGATCAAGAAAGACCTCGCTGCAGCCGACGCCGGCAGCGGGGCGCACCATTCTCTTCCAGAATGAAAACAGCCTTATCGAATTCATCCGTGGAGACATGCCCAGCAACCGGTTGGCGGTTACGTTCGCGCCGCCAGCCCTGTGCGATGTCAACGGATTTGGCTATTACGAAGATCGGCTGCGGACCGAAGGTTTCGATGTTCTCGCCATAAAGCAAGCCAGCGACATGGGCTATGCGGACCTCACGGCCGAGACCATCGCGACCGTCTGCGATCAGATTCCCCAATATCAGAGCGTCACCGTCCTGGGGACGGAAGCTGGAGCAACTGCTGCATTGCGGCTGTTTTCGGCCTTCTCCAACGTGACCATCTTGGCGGTGTCACCCGACATGACAGTGGACTGCGCCCTGGCGAAGCCGGTCCAGGCCCAGATCACCATGATCTATGACCCCTGCGTGCCGGCCCAGGTTGAAAACTTCCAGCAGGCCAGCACTCTGTTTTCCCGCGCGACGGTCTTCAAAACGCCTCATACCGGCAGCCCGGCACGTTACTCGCTTGAAGAGAGCGGTACGCTTGTGGCCTTGGTCATCGCCATGGGCGAAGGCACTATCCTGGACGTAAATCGCCATTTTCGGGCGAACAGGCATTTGTCGGCAACGGCACTCTATGTGCTGGGGAATGACGCGCTGACCAAGCGGCAACTCCCCGCAGCTAGAAGATTGCTTAAGCGCTCCTATGAGGTCGAAAATCGGCCGGAAATCGGCATAGCCTACTGCCATACGCTTCGCGAAAGCGGCGCTCCGCTGGATGCCGTCGCCTTCATGAAGACGATCGTGGATCGCTATCACCACAATGCCCATCTCTGGGCTGCCCTGTCCTATTTCCAGGAAATGGCAGACGAACGGGAAGAGGCATTGATGTCCATTCGGCACGCAATAGAGCTTCAGCCACAAGTCGAGCCCTTCCTCGTCGCCGAACGCCGGTTATTGAACGATCTGTTTGATGACCTGCGAATGAAGCAGATGATGACCGAAGCAGCCCTCAACAAGTCGCGTGCGGAATTTGCGCTTGCCCAGGGTCATGGCGGCACCGAATTCAGTTGGGAACGCGCCACCATGCTGGCGGTCGGATCCTTGTTGATTCTGGTCACCCTTGCCGCTGTCGCCATCAGTTTCCGGCTGGTCTGACAACGGGCGCGTCATTGGTGTCGTGCCTCGCGCCTGTTTCTTTCCACTGTCGCGGGACACGGCGCGCGCATTTTCGCAGCATGGATGTGCTGGCAGCAGCTGAAGCATGAAGATGTGCCAGCCGCACATCATATTTTCTACACGCAATGTCGCCCGAATAGCGCTCAATGATAAAGCTAGACAATTGCAGCGCGCTCGGAAGTGGGTTAGGCAAATGCCATGGAAACATGCCAAGGTCCTTTGGGGAAATACGCTTTCTACCCTTCCCTGAACTGGCTTTTTGTCGTGTTCGCCATCGGCGTTCTCAATCGCGGCAAAGATCGCGCCCCGCTTCGCCCTCGCGGCGTTTGCGGTCAGGAGGCGCTTCGAACGGCGTGATCCATGCTTTTGCCCGGCTCGACAATCAACAAGATCAAATATTCTGACATGCTGGTCCGGGCATGAGTCCGATGGGTGCTGACAATATAATCTTTGGAGATGTTCATGAGTATCCTCGGTCCTGACGACCTCCCCAATTTCGTCAGCACAATCGATTCCCTTGGTGGTCCCGGTGATCCGCGCGTGGACGAATATTGGCGTGGTGTCGTCTACCAGCCAAAGGTTCGGGTCGATACGCGCTTGGACCCGTTCTCCCGCGAATATTACGATGCCCAGATCGCGCTCTACAAGGAAATGTCCGGTCGAGAGCTGGACCAGAGCATCAACGAGCACACCATCTTCGACAAGGCGAGCCATGTGCGCGCCCGCAACCCCTATAATCACGGCGATCCGGGGATGCTGGCCACGCAGATCGTACAGTTGGCCACGGCCATGCGCCTCGCCCGACCAAAGCGTGGTGCCCGACTGGTTGACATGGGTTGCGGCTGGGGCCTCTCATCCGAACTGGGCGCTTATCTCGGCCTCGATGTCGAAGCGGTCGATATCAACCGCGATTTCGTCTCGCTGGTCCATGATCGCTCGCTGCGCTACGGTTATGACATCAATGCTGTCCATGCCTCGTTCGACAGCTACCAGCCGTCGGCCCCGGTCGACATGTTCCTGTTCTACGAGTGCCTTCACCATGCGGTGGAACCCTGGACGCTGATCGAGCGCCTCGCATCCATGCTCAACCCCGGCGGCAAGGTCGTGGCCTGCGGCGAACCCATCAACACCCATTGGTGGCCGCACTGGGGGCTCCGCCTCGATCCGATGTCGGTCTACTGCATTCACAAGCATGGCTGGTTCGAAAGCGGCTGGTCGCAGGACTTCCTGGTGAAATGCTTCGAGCGCGCCCATTTCAACGTCGAAATCACGGACTTCCCCGATCCCATCGGCCAGTTTGTCGTTGCCTCGAAGGACGAAGCACTGGGCGCGAAATGGCTCAGCCGGCATGCCGTGATCGAGGGCGGAGAACTGGACGGCGATTATATCGTGGCCAATGCCTCGACCTCACTGATCTTCAACGAGCCAGTCGGCAGCGGTGGCGCCGCACTTCTGATCCAGAACTTCCGTCCCAAGGACATTCAGGCCAAGCTGCGGCTCGGCGGCGGCAAGGCGCAGGATCTCACCATCCCGCCCGGCGAGACCCGACTCCCCATCGAACGTGTCGAGGCAGGCACTGCACTGCATTTCGAATCCGAAACCTGGCGCCCCTCCGACGAGATTGGCAATCTCGACTACCGGAACCTGGCTTTCCATATCAGCGGTCTGATCCCGGAGCATAGCCCGGCCTGAACGTCGATCACCCCTCGTCGAGATATTTGACGAGGGGAAGGCGGCCAAATTGCCCCTTCGCGGTGGCAATCAGGAAATCGAGCAGATTTGGAAAGACTGCCAAAGGAAAGGGCGGCAACCGCGTGGTTGCCGCCCTTTCCTTTGCCGCTCGCGCTCAGCCTAGCGCCGCTTCTCGGCAACCGCCCGATCATTGCGTGACGATCGCTGGTAATACATATGCACGTCGATCGCTTCGTCGATCGTATCGTAGAAGGTCAGCGCCCCGTTGAAGAGCACCGCACCGGTCTCGCAATAGGCACGCAGGGTTTCGGGAACATGGCTGGTCATGATGATCGCCGATTCACTCCGCCGTTCTTCAAGCGCCCTTTCCGACTTCACCCGGAAGCGTTCATCGCCCGCAGCCGTGATTTCGTCGATCAGATAACATTCGAACCGGATCGCCAGCGAAATCGCGAAGGCCAGGCGCGCGACCATGCCGGCCGAATAGGTGCTCGTCGGCTGCCGGAAATAGGGGCCGATTTCCGCAAATTCCTCGACGAAGTCCTGAAGTTCCTTCACATCCTTACCGTAGATGCGGGCGATGAAGCGCACATTGTCGGCCCCGCTCAGGCTGGACTGGAACGCGCTAGTATAGCCCAGCGGCCAACTCGTCGCCATCTTGCGGATCACGCGCCCGGACGTGGGGGATTCCGCGCCGGCAATCAACCGCATCAAGGTCGACTTGCCCGCGCCATTGGCACCACAAATGCCCAGGCTGACACGCTTGGGGATCGTGAAGTTCAGATCATACAGGACCAGGTTATGAAAGCCCCGCCCTTCATAGATCTTTCTCACATTCTCGAACTTGATCATCGGCTATTTCCAGAACCTTCAAACTGCTGCGTCGCGTGGCGACATCCTATCAACCGGAGCGACAACCGGCACCGCCGATCAGGCCGCATCCCCGCGCACGGCCTTCAAAATGGGCTGACGACGCACCGCATGCTTGCGGCCTTCCCGCTCCGGCCGCAAGAGCCGATCGGCGGCGTTCGTCACCAGCATTTCCAGCCCCTCCCGCGACAGCAAGCCACCGCGGATCAGGCATTTGTCCGCAAGCACCCGCTTGAACGCGGAATAGAGCGCCATGTCCGGCGGCGCAGGCGCGGCCCAGAAACTGTCTAGCCCTCCGGTATGCACCATGCCGGCAACCTTGTAGACCGCATGACCAAGTACCACGACCGATCGGGAACTGTTGAGCGCCAAGGTCCCGACCGTGCTGTTGACCGTGACTACACCAAGCGACCGTTCGACGACCTCGGCAATGTCCCAGTCCGCCAGATAGATGACCCTGTCCTTCACCCCATATTGAACCGCCAGACGACGGGTCAGCCGATGCCATGGCACCACCCCCGGATCGAGAGGATGGCGCTTCACAACCAGCGAGACATGATCCGGCGCGTGTCGCGCGAAGCTCTTGATGACGAAGCGCAGGGCCGCCCGCATATTGCCGAAAGGCGAATGAACCCGAATCTGATAGTCGGAATTCAACTGCAGCGGCAGGGTGAAATAGGGCTGATCCTTCACCCTCTCCCAGGCGGCCTCCGATCGTTGCGCGTCGCCACGTCGCATGACCAGCTTGCGGCACCAGGCCACCGATTCCATCAGGAAGCTATGCGGCCTGTGGGTCCGGTAAAAGGGGAAATAGGGGCGCATATAGGCAGAGGCGAGCCCATTGCGCATCGTGTTGCGCGCCCGCGCCCGAAAGGTCGAGGGCACTTGCGGCAACGTTGCATCATAATCGGGCAAGCTGCGCGCCTGATCCAGATACCATTGAGGGTCCAGCGGCAGGGTTGAATTACCGTTCACCCCGTCATCCTGCAATGTCAGGAAATCCGGTCGGATATAGCCTTCTTCGACGACATGGACACGCAGGTTGCGCAGCCGCGCCATGCCATGTGCCGATGCGTGATAGGGACGGCAATCGCCGTATAATATAAGGTCAGTGACCCCCTGATTGACGATGAAATCATCGAAGAAGAGCGGCCAGTTCCGGAACGTCCCACGATAGTCCGTGGCTTCGCCCGGCCAGTCCACCTTGTCGCCGCCATTTATGTTGATCCGTAATGCAGCATGACCGCGATCTCGCAGCGCGTTGGCCAACATCCAGAAATACGGACCGTGGGGCCCCTGCAAGAACAGGAATGTCTTTGACGATGGTTCAGCCATGAAGGAACTCAGCAGACAAAGTCATAAATCTTCGTAGCTTCCCCTGTAGCGCCCGCAACCGGATGAGCCAGGTCATCGGTGGCGTCGATCCACTTGCCAGACGGTCCACCATCAATTCTGGACCACAGGGCAAGCGCGTCAACGGATCAAGATAGCGAGGATAGAGAATGAGGGCGCCCGCCACAAGCTGATCCACGTCGAGCTGGCGACCTCTTCTGGGCGACGCCTTGGCCAGATCGCGAGTCAGGCCCCAGCCGGCATAAAAGGGCATGCCATGAACGGTTACGGGGCGCCCCCGCATCAATGCTTCGAAGCCGGTCAGCGAAGAGAGGACATGCACCTCGTCCACCCGCTGCACCAGTTCCATAAGGGGCGCACCACTGTCGATCGCGTCGGCATGTTGCAGCACGACGGCATCACTCAAATGCCCCTTTCTATGCCCCGCCTGAACATCGGGATGGGGGCGATAGACGATCCAGGCGTCCGGCTCGGCCGTTCGGACGCGAGCGAGGAAATCCAGATTGCCGCCCACACCCGCGCCACCCAGCTGGACAGACATATCGTCATCGACCTGCCCGACGGCCAGGACCGTGCGCCGGCCGGCCGGCAGGTCAATCATCTGTCCGGCGCGCTGCCCATATTTCGTGACGCCTGCCGCACATATGCGATGACGCAGCCGCCGGGCCCGATCGACCAGCGCAGGCGCGAACCCATGCGTGGCAAGCAGCGTTTCCAGATCACTGGGGCTGCGGGCATTATAATAGATGCCGCTATGATCGATCACCACCGATCCAGGCGGATGCAGCCCCGCCCCCAACCCGCGGGAACGCAAAAAGCCGTCCTCGACACGAGCGATCGCAACATCTTTGTCGGTCGCATCCCTGACCATGTCGGACGGCACACGCGACGGCCAGATGGCCAGCGCCGCCCCCTTTTTGCGCGCCCGCGCCAATCCGCGCGCCGGCGACATGAAGGGAGGACTGTCCAACCCATTCCAGAGAAAATGCCGCATCGCCTCTCGCTTCCAGAAGGCCATGCCGCTCGCCGCCACGATCGTCCGATTACCATCGATATGGCGGCGCCAATCGGCAAGCTGGGCGACGGCATGTGCGGCATCGACCGGCTGACCGCTGAAACAGTCGCGATATTCGGCCGCAGCCAGACGCGCCCGTGCCGCAGCGCGCAACATTTCACGCGAATGCCGCTCGCCATCCAGGCCGAAAGCCGGCACGTCGAGCAGGCCGGCAACGATCACCAGATCATCATCAGGTGCAGCATGAACGGCGCGCACCTGCGCCACCAGGGCCCAGGGATCGCAATCATGGGGCAGAAGCGTCCCGACGCCCGCGAACACAGTGCCTTGGCCTTGCCGTCCCAAAGGCAGAATGCCGATCTGGCCGGCGAGAAGCCCGGCGCAGGCCTCCGGCGCGATCTTAACGCCTTCCCGCGCAACGATATGCAGGCCGGACGGCCTATGTCCCCAGAAATCTCCGCCGACCCTCTCGTCCGCGATGCTGTCGAGCAGCGCTTCGGATATCGTCGAGATTGTGCCGCCAGCAACGGCACGGCTGATGGCCGCTACATTCGAATCAACGCCTGGAAACGGCGGCGAGCGCAGGAACGGCGGACCGCTCACAGAGCGCCCGGCTCCATCGGGCATACCGGGCTCACACCCATGTTCCACCAACCCCCGGTCACATATCCCCCTGATCCGGCTGCCTTATCTGACCATCCATGATCGCCGACCGATTCCCGGTCAAGGAACAGAAGTTGTCACATCTTCCAATAGTTCCGCCACTATGTCGAAATAGTCACGCCAGGTCGGCGCATGCCATCCGCCGATCCGCGCCAGTTGCGCTGCCCGCTGCGGCGAATCCGCTGCGGCATAGGCATGGATCATCCGCATCCAGCCCATGCCATCGAGTGGATCGATATAATCGGGCGCGTCCCCGCCGACTTCGCGATGCGCCGAAATGTCGCTGCAGATCACCGGGACGCCGGCACACAGCGCCTCGACCACCGGCATGCCGAAGCCTTCGGCGAAGGATGGCATCAGCATCGCCCGCGCGCCCGCGACCAGATCCTGCATCTGGTTGTCGGGCAGTTCGCCGGCCTCGATCACATGGCCGCGCAGCGCCTCGCCCCGCTCCAGCATGTCGATGACATTCTCATTTTCCCAGCCGCGCCGGCCGATCAATACCAGCATCGGCGCCGCATCACCCAGCTCGTCCACCATCCGCCGCCAGATATTGAGCAGCAGCAGATGGTTCTTCCGCGGCTCGATAGTCGACAGATAGACGAAATAGGGCCGCTGCGGGATCGCCGTGCCGGAACCGCCAAACACATCGGGCGGATCGGCGCCGAAATGGGCGACGCATGTCTGGCGATCGGCCAGGCCGTTCGACAGATGCGGTTCCAGCGCGTCCAGCGTCGCCTGGCTGTTGCCGATAATGCCGGTTGCATAAAGGTCGATGCTGCGCAGCCGGCGACGATGCTCGTCCGCGCCCTGCGGCCGGGCGAACTCGGGATGGCTGAGCGGAATGACGTCATGCACCAGCGTGACGAACTTCGCGCCCTCCGCCCGCAAAATCGCCCCTACCTGCGCCGCATCGTCCAGATGATGGGGCGACGCCTGCAGATAGATGCGCGGCCCCTTGGCCTTGGGCACCGGGCGCGGGCGCGTCGCGAACATGTGGCGGATCACCGCCGCCCGCTCCTTGCGCTCGTCGGGCGAATCCACATTACGCCATTTCGCCGCGGTGAAGGCCAGGAACTGGCGCACGGCAGCGTGATTCAAGCGCCCATAATAGCCGCCCGCCGGATGAACGGCGGCAAAGGCCAACCGATCGGGCATCCGCTCCAGCAATTCGCGGGCATAGACATATTCGACCCGGTCGATGCCGGTCGGCGTCGGGTGGAAAGCACGCGAGAGCAGCCGCGAGATGTCGAGGATCACCTCGGCCCCGCCCCGATCGCCGGTCAGATAGCTGTTCGCCGCCTTGGACCGCAGCGCCAGCCGCGCGCCCGGCGCCTTGAAGGGTTTGAGTGCCACGTCAGAACTGCGCGCGAATCTCTTCGGCCAGCGCCGCCAGCGCATCCTTGTCCGCCTGCGCACCGGCGCCATGGGCGGTGAAACCCTTGGGGTCGCCCTCCCAGCGCGGCAGGATATGGACGTGCAGGTGGAAGATCGTCTGGCCCGCCGGCGCGCCGTTGAACTGGGCGATCTGGATGCCGTCGGGGTTCAGCGCCTTGCGGATGGCGGTGGCGACCTTCTTGGTGGTCGCCATCACCTCACCCAGCGCCTCATCCTCCATCTCCAGCAGGTTGCGCGCCTTGGACCATTTGGAAATGACCAGCGCATGGCCCCGCGTCTGCGGCATGATATCGAGGAAGGCGAATGTCTTCTCGTCCTCGTACAGCTTGGTCGACGGGATCTTGCCCTGCAGGATCAGGGCAAAGATATTGGCTTCGTCATAGGTGCCGTCGAGGCTCATGAAACGCCCTTAGCTGATATAATGGGCGGTCGTCTTAGCAGCGACTTCCTCGGCGGTCACGCCCGGTGCCAGTTCAACCAGCTTGAACGGGCTGTCATGGTCGGGACGCTGGAACACGCACAGGTCCGTGACGATCATGTCGACCACATTCTTGCCGGTCAGCGGCAGGGTGCAGGCCGGGATGAACTTGGGATCGCCATTCTTGGACGTATGCTCCATCACCACGATGATCTTCTTGACGCCCGCGACCAGGTCCATCGCGCCGCCCATGCCCTTGATCATCTTGCCGGGGATCATCCAGTTGGCGATGTCGCCATTCTCGGCCACTTCCATCGCGCCAAGGACGGTGAGGTCGATATGCCCGCCGCGGATCATCGCGAAACTGTCGGACGAACTGAAATAGGCCGACTGCGGCAGCTCGCTGATCGTCTGCTTGCCGGCATTGATCAGGTCCGCATCCTCATCCCCCTCATAGGGGAAGGGGCCGATGCCCAGCATGCCATTTTCCGACTGCAGCGTCACTTCCACGCCATCGGGAATATGGTTCGCCACCAGCGTCGGGATGCCGATGCCCAGATTCACATAGAAGCCGTCCTCCAGCTCCTTCGCCGCACGCGCGGCCATCTCGTCACGGGTCCAGGCCATTATCACTTCTCCCCTTGGGCGGGCGGCGCCCACCTCTTGTCGGCAGGAAAAACATCGTCGAAGCCGCCCTTGAGGCCGCTGCCATAAACGGGGTTGGGCAGGACGAACCAGCCCGCGCCCCAGAGTTTCGCGATTCCCGGGCCTTCGGTCGCGGCACGCCGCACCGGCACCGACTGCCCCACATTGAACAGGTCGGTGAAATCGCCGAGCTGGTCACCGCCCAGCGCGATCACGCAATAGCTGCGCGAAATCGTCCAGCGCCGGCCATCCTTGCGCGATCCCATCGCATCGTCGCCGGCCAGATACAGCGTCGTGCCATGCACCGCCTCGCCCAGCCCCGCCGCCTTGATCGCGCGCGCCGTCGCATCGGCATTGGCGGCCGAGCGGTTGGTGTTGAAGATCACGGTCACGCCCATCGCCCGCAGCGCGTTGAGGCCGCTGTCCGCACCCGGCACCGGGCCGACCGCGCCTTCGCCGGTCTTTTCCCACGCGTCCCAGTCGGCGGCATCATAGCCCTTCCCGGTCTTCGCATCATGATATTCGAAGCCGGTGTTCAGCATCACCGTCTCGTCGACGTCGAACACGGCGGCGAACGGCCGGTTGCCACACGGCACATATTTGGGCGCATCCAGGCTCGCGCCGTCGGCCAGCACGACAGAATCGGCAGGCCGCGCCTTCACGACGGCGGCAGTATGTGCCACCAGCGCGGTCCAGGCCTGGCGCGACAGCGCCGCCGCCTCGCCCGATCCATAAAGATATTGCATGCCCGTCGGCGGCACCGCCGGCCCGGTCGGCGTCACCGGCGCCGGACCCGTCGCACTTGTCGTCGCGGAGGTGGTCGCACAGGCCGCCAGCGGCGCCAGCAACAGCGCCGGCGCAAGCCGCATCATCGTCGCCATCAGGCCGCGTCCCTCTGGCGCACGGTGCGGAACTCGATCTTCTTGTCATAGGGCGCGCCGACGATCATCCGCTTGACGTAGATGCCCGGCAGATGGATCGCATCGGGGTCGAGGCTGCCCACGGGCACCACTTCCTCCACCTCGGCGATACAGATCTTCGCCGCCGTCGCCATCGGCGCGTTGAAATTGCGCGCGGTCTTGCGGAAGATCAGGTTGCCGCTCTCGTCGGCCTTCCAGCCCTTGATGATCGCGACATCGGCAAAGATGCCGCGCTCCAATATATAGTCCTGGCCGTCGAAACTCTTCACTTCCTTGCCCTCGGCCACCGCGGTGCCGACGCCGGTCTTGGTATAGAAGCCGGGAATGCCCGCCCCGCCCGCGCGGCAGCGCTCGGCCAGCGTCCCCTGGGGGCAGAATTCCACCTCCAGCTCGCCCGCCAGATATTGCCGCTCGAACTCCTTATTCTCGCCGACATAGGAGGAGATCATCTTCCTGACCTGGCGCGTGCGCAGCAGCTTGCCCAGCCCCTCGCCGTCGATGCCGGCATTGTTGCTGGCGATGGTCAGGTCCTTGACCCCCGAATCGCGGATCGCATCGATCAGCCGCTCGGGAATGCCGCACAGGCCAAAGCCGCCCGCGCACAGATGCATGCCGTCGAACAGCAGCCCCTCCAGCGCGGCGGCGGCATCGGGGTAGAGCTTCTTGGCCATCGGCATCCATCCTTTTGAAATTTCGGCGCAGACTAGGCAGGCAAACCGATCAATACCAATGATTTGTTTTTTCAGTTAAACCCAAACAATGTCTATCAATCGCATCGCCTTCTACCATCTTGAAACCCTGCTCTGGATCGCGCGGCTGGGCACTTTCGCGGCGGCGGCGGCGCGCCTCAACACGACCCAGCCGGCCATTTCCGCGCGGGTGCGCGAACTGGAAAGCCATCTGGGCACCGCGCTCTTCCGGCGCGAGGGGCGGACGATGGCACTTACCCCCGCCGGGCGCGAACTGGTGCGCGAGAGCGAACCGCTCTGGACGCGCTTTCAGGGCGTGCTGATGGGCTGCAGCGACATATCCGGCGCGACCGGCATCGTCCGCATCGGCGCAGGCGAGATTGCCGCCGCCAGCTGCCTGCCCGGCTTCGTCGCCCAGCTTGGCCGCGACCTGCCCCATGTCAGCCTGGAGGTCGACATCGCGCTCACCGCCGACCTCATCCAGCAGCTCGCCTCGGGCCATGCCGACCTCGCCTTCGCCGCCGGCCGCATCGCCCATCCGATGCTGCGCACCGCGCCGATCGGCAACGTCGACCTGCTCTGGCTCGCCAGCCCCGCGGCCGTCGCGACCATGGCGGCCACCCGCCCGCCAATCTGGTCGCTCACCAACCTGTCGCCGCTCTATCGCATCATGAAGGACGCGATCGCCGCGTCGGACCTGGCCGACTGCCCGCTCAACCTGTGCAACAATGTCCGCACCATGATCGACATCGTGCTGGAAGGCGGCGGCATCGGCATCTTCCCCCGGCCGATGGCCCGCCAGCAACTGGCCGAAGGCCGACTGGTCCCGGTGCCCGGCGCCCCGCTCATGCCCCCGGTCGATTTCCACGTCGCCGTCCGCGCCGCCGAAGCCGACCCGCTGGTGCTTGCGATCTTCGACCGGGCCAGCCGGCTGGAGTTGCGGAGCGAGGATGGGATTTAGATGCGGCCGACTTTAAGGAATAGCCGGTCAGCAGGCCGTCCGCTATTTCTTCACGAAGCGGACGATACCATCCCACATGAATGCAAGATTGAGTATCGCGAAACTCAGCAGCACGATGCTCCAATTGCCGGCCAGCCCGCCGTCAAATCGTTGAAGCCCAAGGCCGACAAGCATGCTTAAATAGCACAGCAGGAGCAACCATCGCACAGTCTTGCTGATCCCCGCCATCGATGCCTCCTTCATATGTAGAGCTCATAAAATCAAAGCGGGCATCGCTACAAGGCGCGCCTTCCATCAGCCTGTCCTACACGCCCTCATTCTGATTTACTTTGGGGATGGGATATCCGCACCCAAGCAACCGGCCATGCGCCGCCCAGGCGTCGCTTCACTGTCGCCCCAGTGTCGCGTCGGACGCGCGTCATCGTGACCCGATTGTCGCACGACTGTCGCTTCGCTGTCGCGTCGCGGGCGCGTTCCTGGCGCATTGCCCCGGAATCACCCCCACGACACTGTGAACTTCGACTGTCGCGTCAAATCTCGCGCCGCGACGCCCTGGAATCAGATCAGGCCGGCGAGCGGGCTCGACGGGTCGGCATACATGCGCTTACCCATGCGGCCGGCGCGATAGGCCATGCGGCCGGCCTCGACGCCCGCCTTCATCGCTGCGGCCATCAGCACCGGGTCCTTCGCCTCGGCAATGGCGGTGTTCATCAGCACGCCGGTGCAGCCCAGTTCCATCGCCTGCGCCGCTTCCGACGCGGTACCCACGCCCGCATCGACCAGCACCGGCAGCTTGGTGCCTTCCACGATCAGGCGGATCGTCACCTTGTTCTGGATGCCCAGGCCCGACCCGATCGGCGCGCCCAGCGGCATGATCGCGACCGCGCCGGCATCCTCCAGCCGCTTGGCCGCGATCGGATCGTCGACGCAATAGACCATCGGCTTGAAGCCTTCCTTGGCCAGCACCTCGGTCGCGCGCAGTGTTTCGACCATATCCGGGTAGAGCGTCCGCGCTTCGCCCAGCACTTCCAGCTTCACCAGTTCCCAGCCGCCCGCCTCGCGCGCCAGGCGCAGGGTGCGGATCGCCTCCTCACCGGTGAAGCAGCCGGCGGTGTTGGGCAGGTAGGTGACCTTTTTCGGGTCGATATAGTCGGTCAGCATCGGCGCGTTGGGATCGGACACATTGACGCGACGCACCGCCACGGTGACGATCTCCGCCCCCGACGCGACCAGCGCGGCGGCATTCTGCTCGAAATTCTTGTATTTGCCGGTGCCCACGATCAGGCGCGAGCGGAAGGTTTTGCCCGCCACCGTCCAGCTATCGTCATCCACCGGGGACACATCGCCGCCACCCACAAAATGGACGATCTCCAGCTCGTCGCCGTCTTCGACCTTCACATCGGCCAGGGTCGAGCGCGGCACCACTTCCAGATTGCGCTCCACCGCCACCTTCTCCGGCGCGAAGCCCAGCTCGCTCGCCAGCTCGGCCAGGGTCAGGCCGTCGCGGATGCGGCGATGCTCGCCATTGATATGGATGGAGATGGTGCCGTCGATGCTCACTACATTATCCCGTTCGTGGCTGGAAACGTGTCTCGACTTGGCGCGACACGAAGGGCTAAAGATCAGCGCGCATATAGGGGCGGCGACGCCGCGCCCGCAACAGACAAGTCTCGACCGACTGGGGGATCGCCATGGCGGACACACGCAAAATCTATGTTCTCAACGGCCCGAACCTCAACATGCTCGGCACCCGCGAACCGGAAATCTACGGCTATGACACGCTGGACGACATTGCCGAGCGGATGGAGGATGCCGCCCACCGCGCCCATGTCGAAATCGACTTCCGCCAGTCCAATCATGAAGGCCATCTGGTCGACTGGGTGCAGGAGGCGCATCGCGAGGGCGCCCACGCCATCATCATGAATCCCGGCGCCTATACCCACACGTCGATCGCGCTGCATGATGCGATCAAGAGCATCACCGTGCCGGTGATAGAGATCCACCTGTCTAACCCGCACACGCGCGAGGCCTTCCGCCACAAATCCTATGTCGGCATGGCCGCCAAGGGCACGATCGCGGGCTTTGGCGCCATGTCCTACATGCTGGCGCTCGAAGCAGCTCTGGAACTGTAGAACGCACAAAAGTTGCGCTTTGGCGCAAATGAGCATAGGCGCTGGCCGCCAGAACGCATTTTGAAAGACGACAAGGGTCAAGCATGAACGACAAGCATGACAAGGGCGCGATGCAGGTGGACGTCACCCTGGTGCGCGAACTGGCAGCTTTGCTGGACGACACCAACCTGACCGAGATCGAGGTCGAGGACGGCGATCGCAAGATTCGCGTGGCGCGCAAGATCGGTGGCGGCGCCCCCATCTTCGCAGCGCCCGCTGCCGTAGCGGCACCCGTCGCTGCCCCTGCTGCGGCACCGGCCGCTGCTCCCGCCGCGGCGGCCGAGCCTGCCCTGCCCGCCGGCAATGTGGTGAAGTCGCCGATCGTCGGCACCGCCTATCTCTCGGCCGAGCCGGGCGCCGCGCCCTTCGCGCGCGTCGGTGCACAGGTAAAGGCCGGCGAAACCGTGCTGATCGTCGAGGCCATGAAGGTGATGAACGCGATTACCGCGCCCGTCGCCGGCACCGTCAAGGCCGTGCTGGTCGATAACGGCCAGCCGGTCGAATATGACCAGCCGCTGATCGTCATCGAATAAGGCCGCGATCCCATGGCCATCGAAAAACTGCTGATCGCCAACCGGGGCGAAATCGCGCTGCGCATCCACCGCGCCTGCCATGAAATGGGCATCAAGACGGTGGCGGTCCATTCGACCGCCGACGCCGATGCCATGCATGTGCGCCTCGCCGACGAGGCGATCTGCATCGGGCCGCCCGCTGCCAAGGACAGCTATCTCAACATCGCCGCAATCATCTCGGCGGCTGAGATCAGCGGCGCCGACGCGATTCATCCGGGCTATGGCTTCCTCAGCGAAAACGCCAAGTTCGCCGAAATCGTAGAGGCCCATGGCCTCGCCTTTGTCGGTCCCAAGCCCGAACATATCCGCACCATGGGCGACAAGATCGAGGCGAAGCGTACCGCTGGCGCGCTCGGCCTGCCGCTGGTGCCGGGTTCGGACGGCGCCGTGAGCGATGTCGAGGAAGCGCGCGCAATTGCCGATGCTGCCGGCTATCCGGTGATCATCAAGGCCGCGTCCGGCGGCGGCGGTCGCGGCATGAAGGTCTGCACCTCGCCCGACCAGCTCGAAACGCTGATGCAGCAGGCCGGTTCGGAAGCGAAGGCCGCGTTCGGCGACGCCACCGTCTATATCGAGAAATATCTCGGCAATCCGCGCCACATCGAAATCCAGGTGTTCGGCGACGGCAATGGCAATGCCATTCACCTCGGCGAACGCGACTGCTCGCTGCAGCGTCGCCACCAGAAGGTGCTGGAAGAAGCGCCCTCGCCCGTCCTGAGCCAGGCCGAGCGCGAAAGGATCGGCGGCATCTGCGCCAAGGCGATGGCAGACATGGGCTATCGCGGCGCGGGCACCATCGAGTTCCTGTGGGAAAATGGCGAATTCTACTTCATCGAGATGAACACCCGCCTGCAGGTGGAACATCCGGTGACCGAGATGATCACCGGCCTCGACCTGGTGCGCGAACAGATCCGCGTTGCCGAAGGCAAGCCCCTGTCGGTGAACCAGGAAGATATCCGCTTCACCGGCCATGCGATCGAATGCCGCATCAACGCGGAAGATCCCAAGACCTTCGCGCCTTCGCCGGGCACCGTCACCAGCTATCATGTTCCGGGCGGCATGCATGTCCGCGTCGATAGCGGCCTGTATCAGGGCTATAAGGTGCCGCCTTATTATGACTCCATGATCGGCAAGCTGATCGTCTATGGCCGCACCCGCGAGGGCGCGATCATGCGTCTGCGCCGCGCGCTGGAGGAATATGTGATCGAAGGGATGAAGACCACCATCCCGCTGCATCAGGCGCTGCTGAAGGATCCCGAATTCCTCAACGGTGACTATACGATCAAGTGGCTGGAAGAATGGCTTGCCCGTGAGGATGGCCAGTGAAGGCCACCATCTGGCACAATCCCAAATGCGGCACGTCGCGCAAGACGCTGGCGATCCTTGAGGAAACGCCCGGCGTCGAGGTGGAGGTGGTCGAATATCTCAAGACCCCCTTCACCCGCGACAAGCTGGCCCAGCTGTTCGCCGACGCCGGGATGACTCCGGCCGAAGCGGTCCGCAAGATGGGCACCGATGCCGAGGAACGCGGCCTGTCGGACATGACGGCGGATGCGATCCTGGACGAGATGGCGGCCAATCCGGCCTATGTGAACCGCCCCTTCGTCGAAACCGAAAAGGGCGTGCGCTTCTGCCGCCCCCAGGACAAGGTTCTGGAAATTCTCTGAATATCAGCCGCTTGTCACGCCCATGTAACAAGCGGCTGATTTGAGCCCTTGCTTTGACGGGGGGAAGCCGTAGCTTCCTCTCCCATGGCAAAGGAACCGGCATTGGCGACCATCGCCGTCTACAGCCTCAAGGGGGGCGTTGGCAAAACCACCTTTTCGGTCAACCTCGCCTGGGCGGCGGCGAGCATATCGAAGCGGCGGACCCTGCTCTGGGATCTCGACCCGCAGGCGGCGTCGAGCTGGCTCTTCTCCACCGATCTTGAAAGCCGCGATGCGGCCCAGGCCATCTTCAGCAAAGATGTCGAGGTCCGCAAGCTGATCCAACCCACCACCGTGCCGGGTCTGGACCTGATCGCCGCCGACACCTCGCTGCGCAGCCTCGACCATCTGTTCCGCGAGATGGACAAGAAGAAGCGGCTGGCCAAGCTGATCGAGAGCCTGGGCAAGGATTATGACCGCATCATCCTCGATTGCCCACCGGGCCTCACCGAAACCAGCGAGCAGGTGCTGCGCGCCGCGGACCTGATCGTCATCCCGGTCATCCCCTCCCCCCTGTCGCAGCGCGCGATGGGCGAGGTGGCACGCTATCTGGTCCAGCGCGGCGGCAATCATGCGCCGATCCTGCCGGTCTATTCGATGGTCGACCGCCGCCGCAGCCTGCATCGCAAGGCACTGGACGAGCAGCCCGGCTGGGGAGCGATCCCGATGGCCAGCACGATCGAGCAGATGACGGTCCGTCGCAAGCCACTGGGCGCCTTCGCCCCCGCCTCGCCCCCGGCCCAGGCCTTCGGCGCGCTATGGACGATGGTCGAACGGCAGGTTCAGCAGGGCTGAGGCCGTGCCTCAGCCTACGGCGCAGGCCTGCGCCGGCGGATCGGGGAACAGGCGCGCCGCATCCTGTGGCAGCATCGGCCGGCCATAATAATAGCCCTGCACTTTCTTGCAGCCCAGCCGGCGCACCATGTCCAGTTCGGTCGCGGTTTCCACCCCTTCCGCCGTGGTCGACATGCCCAGGCTTTCCGCCAGCGTCACCACCGCCCGGATGATCGCCAGATTCTCCGGCGTGTTATGCGCCGCTCCGACGACGAAGCTGCGGTCGATCTTGATCGTGTTGAAACGGGTGCGGCTGAGATAGCCGAGCGAGGAATAGCCGGTGCCGAAATCGTCGAGCGACAATTGTATGCCCATCGCCTGCAACTGATCCAGCACGCGCAGCGCGCCGTCATCCTCATGCATGAACACGCTTTCGGTGACCTCCAGCTCCAGCCGCCGCGCATCGAGCCCGCTCTGGGCCAGCGCATTGATCACCGCGGATATGAAGTTGGACTGATGCAATTGCTCCGCCGACACGTTGACGGCAACCCTTATATGCGCGGGCCAGCGCATCGCCTCGCGGCAGGCGGTCCGCAGCACCCATTCGCCGATCGGCCCGATCAACCGTGCCTCTTCGGCCACCGGCACGAATTTCGACGGCGGGATCGGCCCCAGTTCGGGATGGGTCCAGCGCGCCAGCGCCTCGAACCCGGTAATCACGCCTGAGGTGGCATCCACCACCGGCTGATAGAGAAGATGGAGCTGATCCTTTTCCAGCGCCTCGCGCAGCGCCTGCTCCAGCCGCTGCCGTTCCTCGGCCTTGGCATGCAACTGCGGCTCATAGGGGCAATGGACGCCGCCGCCTTCGTCCTTGGCGCGATAGAGCGCCAGATCGGCGCTGCGGATGATCGATTCGGACTGATGCCCATCGATAGGCGAGACGGCCGAGCCGACCGACGCCCCGACATGCAGCACATGCTGATCGATCTGATAGGGGGCCGACAGGGCGTCGATGATCGCGATCGACAGGCGCGCCACCGCCCGGTCGTCGTCGATCCGCGCAATCACCACGCCAAATTCATCGCCACCGATACGACCGCAAAAGCCGGCACCGCCACAGACATGGCGCAGACGCTGCGCCACCTGGCTGAGCAGCTGGTCGCCGACCTGATGGCCCAGGCTGTCATTGATCGCCTTGAACCGGTCGAGATCGAGCATCAGGAACGCGCAGCCGGGCCGGCGATTGCCGGTGTCTGCCATCGCCTGATCCAGCGCATCGCGCAGATGGGCGCGGTTGGGCAGGCCGGTAAGCGTGTCGAACCGCGCCAACTGGGCGATCTTGTCGGCCGATTCCCGCTGGATGGTGATGTCCGACCCGACACCGCGAAAGCCCTGGAAATTGCCATTGTCATCATAGCGGGGCGAGGCCGACAGTTCGAGCCAGCGCGTGCGCCCCTGCACATCGACGGGCAACGCCAGATTGCTGAAGCTTTCCCGCCGCTTGAGATGATCCGCCAGGCTATGCAGGCTGGAGGCGAAGCGGCCGCTTTCCCATCCGGCGCCGGCCAGAACCTGGACCAGCGGCGCCCCTTCCAGCGCCTGCGGCGTCATGCCGACGCTTTCGGCGAAACGCTGGGATACGCCGCTGATCCGGCGCAGCGCATCGGTCTGCCACAGCCAGTCGGATGCGCCCTGCTCATATTCGCGCAGCAACAGGCTGACGACTTCGGTCTGCTCGGCCAGCTGGACCGTGGTGCTGTGCTGGCGCGCGAAGGTGCGGGCATAGATGAGGCAACCGACCAGCAGCGACAGTGCATAGCTGGTGGCGAGCGCCCGCAGCGGTAACAGGGTTTCGCCGTCGAACATCGCCGACAGGCCGACGATGCAGGGCACCAGGAAAGCGATCGCGGCCAGCGGCGTCGCCGCATAGCTGATTGCGCCGCACACCATGATGCAGCTGATGAGGGTCCAGAGCGCCACGAGATGCTCAGCCCCCTCTCCCCTCGAAAAAAGCGTCATGCAGGCCGCCCAGACCAGGCCGTGCAGCAGGCCGGTCAGGGCATGGCGGCGCAGGTCGCGCGCCTGCGGCACGCCGCCGGCACCGATCTTCCGGCGATGGATCAACAGGGCACTGATAGCAACGGCACCGATCAGCGCGACGCTCCAGCCGATCATGACGGTCGCCGAAACATGGCTGCCAAACACGCGCCAGAGGAACAGCAGGCCGAACACGTTCATCGCCAGACGCAGCAGCGCGACGCTATCTGCCGACTGCAACTGGGCAGTCAGGACGCGCATATCGGCTTCATCGACGAGGCGTGCGAGCCCCATCATCGCCCTTAGCGAACCCCGTCCCTGTCGGTCGGTTTCGGATTGCCCTTGCTCGATACCCACATGCCCGGCCTAGCAGGCAATGGTTATCAATCGGTATGCGTCGCCCGATCAGGCAGCGATATCGTAAGGACGGATCTCGCCGGTCAGATAGAGGTTGCGTGCCTTGGACCGGCTGAGCTTGCCGGAGCTGGTGCGCGGCAGGGTGCGCGGCGGCACCAGTTCGACGACGCAGTTCATGCCGGTGATGGCGCGAACCCGCTCGCGAATCTGGTCGCGCAGACGCGAACGCTCCTCATTGTCGGAGGTGCGGCAATGGACCAGCACCGCCGGCGCTTCCTCGCCGCCCGGCGTGGTGATCGCGAAGGCGGCAATGTCGCCCTGCTTGAAGCCCGGCAGCTGCTCCACGGCCCATTCGATATCCTGGGGCCAGTGATTCTTGCCGTTGATGATGATCATGTCCTTGGCGCGGCCGACAATGTAGAGATAGCCATCGGACAGATAGCCCATGTCGCCCGTATCCAGCCAGCCATCGGCCATGCAGGCTTCGGTCGCTTCGGGATCGCGGAAATAGCCGACCATCAGCGATGGGCCGGTGGTCCAGACCTTGCCGATCTGGCGCTCGTTCATCAGGCCGCCATCCTCGTCGCGGATCTCGACGATCATGTCCTTGGCGGGCTTGCCGCAATTGACGATCGAGCGGAAACGCTGCGGACGGCCTTCCGGTGCGGCACCGCCCGACAGGTCGGTTTCCTCGACCAGCTCGACGATGATGCCTTCGCCCGGCGGCATGATGGTGACCGCCAGAGTGGCTTCGGCCAGGCCATAGCTCGGCAGGAACGCCTTGGGGCTGAAGCCGGCATCGCCAAACGCATCGACAAAGCTCTGCATCACGTCGGGGCGAATCATGTCGGCACCGTTGCCGGCCAGGCGCCAGCGCGACAGGTCGAAACGGTCGGCCGCCTTGGTCTGGCTCGACATGCGACGCGCGCAGATGTCGTAGCCGAAGGTCGGCGAATAGCTGATCGAGGTGCCTTCATTGCGGCTGATCAGGTCCAGCCAAGCCAGCGGACGGCGGGCGAAATCCTCGGTCTTCATATAGTCGGTCGACACCTGATTGGCGACGACCGACAGGAAGCAGCCGACCAAGCCCATGTCATGATACCAGGGCAGCCAGCTGATGCAGCGATCGCTTTCCTGCACTTCCATGCCATGGCTGTGCGCCGACAGGTTGCTGAGCAGCGCATGGTGCGTCACCGCGACGCCATGGGGGAAGCGGGTCGAACCACTCGAATATTGCAGATAGGCGATTTCCTCGCCCTTGGCCTGCGGCAGGTCGCAGGGGACCGTGTCGCGGGCGATGAAATCCTCGAAGGCGATGCTCTCGACCGACTTCTGCCGACCGGATTCGCCCGCCATGTCCTCCAGTTCCTTGGGGAAGAGGAACAGCATCGGGTCACAGCTCGACAGCTGGACATTGAGCTGGTCGATATAGCTTTCCTTGCCGCCAAAGCTGGTCGGCAACGGCAGCGGCACCGGCCAGGCACCGGCATAGACGATGCCGAAGAACAGCATGGCGAAGTCGGCGCCGGTTTCGGCGACCAGAGCGACGCGGTCTTCCGGCTTCACGCCATGAGCAATCAGGCGATGGGCACAGGCGATCGCGTCCTCGCGCAGTTCGCTGAACGGATAGGGCCGCGCCAGATTGCCGCGCGCATCATGGAAATTGAGACCGCGCTTGCCCTGCGCCGCATAATCCAACGCTTCGCCCAACGTCTCGAAATCGGAGAAGCGGCGCGGAAGAACATCGTTGGTCGGCGTAGGTGCCATCATAATCTGCGAACCCGTCATATTGGTGTCACCCAATGTCATATCTGTCATATTCCGGCGGCCGCTATCAGTTTTGACGTCGACTTGCACCGGATAGTTTCAATCCAGCCTGTGCTTCTAGACCATAAGGCGCGGTAAAATTCCGGCCCGACTGTGGCATAAAGATGGCGCTTAGCGCATGATGGTGCACAATGCACGACCGGTCATGACCAGCAAACGCCCGCCCCCACCCCTGGACGAAGACGCATTGCGCGAATTGGCGCTGCGCTATGTCGGCCGGTTCGCGACCAGCCGCGGCAAGCTGCTCGCCTATCTTGCGCGCAAATTGCGCGAGCGCGGATGGGGCGGGGAAGCGCCGGCCGATCCCGAAGCGCTGGTCGCCCGCTTCGCGGAACTTGGCTATGTCGACGACAGCGGCTTCGCCCTGATGAAGAGCGCGGCGCTCGGCCGGCGCGGCTATGGCGCCCGCCGCATCACTGAAACATTGCGCGCCGCCGGCATAGGGGAGGCCGATCGTGGCGCCGCCGATGCCCAGGCACAGGCCGATCGCTGGGCGGCAGCTGACCGATTCGCGCGACGCAAGCGGATCGGCCCCTATGCGATGCAGGCGCCCGATCCCAAGGGGCGGGAGAAGGCGATCGCCGCCTTCCTGCGCGCCGGCCACGACTATGCCCTGGCCCGGCGCTGGGTCGATGCTGCACCCGGCGACTTCCCCGACGCGGAGGATTGAGGGTTAATTCTCTCCCGCACCTCCCCGAAACCCGCTAGGCAGGATCGCTTGATCCTTACCCGACTGCTTCTCGCCGCCGCCCTGCCCGCGCTGCTCCTGGCCTGCTCTGCCAAGCCCGATGCCGGCGCCGATGCTGCAAATGACAGCGGCAATGTTCAGGCCGCCGCACCGCAGGGCGCGCTGCTCCCCCTCGTCATCCACACGGCGAAGGGAGTGCATCGCTTCGACGTGGAAGTCGCCCGGACCGAGGCGGAGCAGGAACAGGGGCTGATGTTCCGCAAGGCACTGGATGCCGACAAGGGCATGCTCTTCCCGATGGAGCCGCCGCGCACCGCCAGCTTCTGGATGAAGAACACGATCATCCCGCTCGACATGCTGTTCATTCATACCGACGGCACGATCGCCTTCATCGGCGCCAATGTCGCCCCCTATTCGCGCGAGCCGGTGTCCGCCGGCGTTCCGGTGGTGGCAGTGCTGGAACTGCGCGGCGGCCGCGCCGCGGAACTGGGAATCAAGGAAGGCGACCGCCTGGCCTGGGGCAAATGCGCAACAACCGACGGCAAGAGCGCGATCGACCTCGATTTCTGCCCGACAACCGCCCGTTAGGGCCATATCGTCCTTGCCCACGTCAATCCCAGCGGCTAAGCGCATCGGCCATGGGTATCCTGGCAAACATCTTCACCTGGTGGAATGGCGCCACCTTTGGCACCTGGCTCTTCACGGCCCGCAAGGGCACGAAAGTGGGCGAGGACCATCAGGGCAATGTCTATTATGAAGGCGGCGTCGATCCGAACGGCCTGACGCGCCGCTGGGTGATGTATAACGGCGCCAATGATTCGAGCCGCGTGCCGGCCGAATGGCATGGCTGGCTGCACCACTCGATCGAGGGCACGCCCGAGAGCTTCCTGCCGCCGCCGCGCATCTGGGAAAAGGAATTCACCCCCAACGCGACCGGCACTGCCAACGCCTATCGTCCGTCGGGCGCGCTCGAAAAGGGCGGCCAGCGCCAGAAGGCGACCGGCGATTACGAGGCTTGGAGCCCCGACGCGGCATGATTCGGCGTCCGGCGGGGGGATTCCCGCCGATCCTGCTTGGCGCGCCGCTTCTGGGGTGCGCGCTGCTGGCGGCCTGCGGTCGCAATGATGCGCCAGAAGCGAATCAGAGCGGCCCGGTAAAGATCGAGGGCCAGCCTATCCGCAACGCGGACGAGGCCAGCCTGTCCGGCACGCCGATGGCCGAGCGCACCGCCGTCATAGGCCTGCTCAACAAGCGCAACGGCCTGACCCGCGACCTGACGATGAAGCCCGGCGAGGCGCTGCGCGTCGGCGACGCCATCGTCCGCCTGCAGGCGTGCGAGACCACGGCCCCCTGGGAAAATGTGCAGGAAACCGGCGCCTTCGTGCAGTTGGACGTGCGCAGCAGTTCCGACGGCAAGTGGCGCCGCAATTTTTCCGGCTGGCTGTTCCGCGAACGGCCCGACCGCAATGTCGTCCAGCACCCGGTCTATGACGTCTGGGTCAAGAGATGCACGATGGAATGGCCCGAAAGCGGCCCTGCCACGGTCAAGCTGGGCGACAAGGGCAAGGTGCCTGCCGCCGCATCGCCGGCCAGCGGCGCAAATGCCAGTCCGGCCGCCGCGCCAGAACCGGCCGACAGCACCGCGTCGCCCGCTCCCAGCGGCACGTCGCCGACGGCAACGCCCAACAACTGAAGATAGTCGCGCTGGCTGATTTCCTGCGCGCCCATGCTGCGCAGATGATCGGTCATGAACTGGCAGTCGAGCAGGCCGAAGCCGCCAAAGCGCATCCGCGCCACCAGCCAGGCCAGCGCCACCTTTGACGCATCGGTGCGGCGCGACACCATGGACTCGCCGAAAAAGGCACCACCCAGCGCCACGCCATAGAGGCCGCCGACCAGTTCATCCCCGTCCCAGCATTCGATCGAATGGGCAAAGCCCAGTTCGTGGAGATGGCGATAGGCGCGCTCGATCGGGCCATTGATCCAGGTCGACGGACGATCGGGCGCGGCTTGCGCACATAGGGCGACGATGCCGGCAAAGGCGCGGTTGGCGGTGACGCGAAACCTGTCCTGCCGGATCGTCTTTGACAGCGAACGTGACAGGTGAAGGCCATGGAGCGGCAGGATCGCCCGCCTTTTGGGCTCGACCCAATAGACATCGTCGGCCTGCCGGTCATCGGACATCGGAAACACACCGATGGCATAGGCCTGCAGCAGCAACAGCGGATCAATCGTCATCGTTTCAAGGGTCTAGCCAATGTCGCACCCGCCCGCCAGCCGCGATTGACTTGATCCGTCGCCCCCCTAGTCTCCCGCGCCATGACATCCCTCCGCCTCGCAGCCCTGCCGCTGCTCCTCGCCACCGTCGCCCTCCCCTTTACTGCGTCGGCCGCGCCCGCGTCCGATCCCTATGCGGCGCGAATCGCCAAGGTGCTGAAGGCCACCCCGCTGATCGACGGCCATAATGACTGGCCCGAAGCGATGGCCGGCAAGGCCGGCGACGCCCGCTGGACCATGCCGCTCGAGCAGCTCGATCCCAGCCAATATCATACCGACATCACCCGCCTGCGGGCCGGGCAGATGGGCGGGCAATTCTGGTCCGTCTGGGTGTCGGCCGACCTGCCCGAACTGCAGCAGGTGAAGGACACGGTCGAGCAGATCGAACTGGTCCACAGCCTCGCCCGCCGCTACCCGCAGGACTTCACCCTCGCCACCTCCGCTGCCGAGGTTCGCGCCGCGCACAAGGCCGGTCGAATCGCGTCGATGATCGGGGTCGAGGGCGGCGGCCAGATCGACGGCAGCCTGGCCGTGCTGCGCGCCTATCACGACCTTGGCGCCGGCTATCTGACGCTGACCCACAGCCGGACCATCGCCTGGGCCGACAGTGCCACCGACAATCCGCAGCATGACGGTCTCACCCCGTTCGGCGAGGCGGTGGTGCATGAACTCAACCGCCTGGGCATGCTGGTCGACCTCGCCCATGTCAGCGAAGGCGTGATGCTGGACGCACTGAAGATCAGCAAGGCGCCGGTCATCTTCTCCCATTCCAGCGCACGCGCGCTGTGCGACACGCCGCGCAACGTGTCCGACGCGATCCTGAAGCAGGTCGCGGCCAATGGCGGCGTGGTCATGGTCAATTTCGCGCCGCAATATGTGTCGGAGGCCCGCCGGGTCTGGAGCGCGGCGCGCAGCGCGGAAATGGCCCGCTATAACGCCCCGCCCTTTGGCGGCCTCTATATCGGTGATCCCGAGGGCGCGAAGAAGGCGCTGGCGGAATGGGAAAAGGCCAATCCCGAACCGGTCGTCACCCTGTCGATGGTCGCCGACCATATCGACCATATCGCCAAGGTTGCGGGCGTCGACCATGTCGGCATCGGCAGCGATTTCGACGGCGTGGGATCGCTGCCCCAGGGGCTGGGCAGCGTCGCCACCTATCCCGCGCTGCTGGCCGAACTGATGCGCCGCGGCTGGAGCGATGCCGACATCGCCAAGCTGGCCGGCGAGAATGTGCTGCGCGTCATGGCGGCGGCCGAGAAGGTTGCAGAGGGGATGAAAGGCGAGCCGATCGGCAATGGCACCGTCGCCTCGCTGGACGGCGCCAAGCCCGCAACAAAGGAATAGAGCCTGATTCACGCCATCGCTGGAAGCGCGGAGCGCTTCCAGCTCAAACGATCAGGCTCTAACTGACAGCCGGCTCCAACAACCGGATCGTACCCGCGTCCGCGTCGATTTCGGCGCGGGCGCCGACCGGCAGGCTGAACTGGTTGGCGATATGGCCGAACAGCGCGCCCTGGAAAGCGGGGATGCCGAGCGGCGCCAGATGCTGCTCCAGCACTTCCGACAGGGTGAAGCCGCCATAGGACACGCCGGTGGCCGTGCAACTGGTGCATTGGCCGAAGACGAATCCGGCGAGCTTTGGCAATATGCCCGCCAGCGACAATTGGGTCAGCATCCGGTCGATGCGATATTCCGCCTCGTTGGTTTCCTCCACGAACAGGATCGCGCCGGTGAAATCGGGCAACCAGGGCGTGCCCATCAGCGCCGTCAGCACGGTGAGATTGCCACCCAGCAGCCGCCCGCTCGCCTTGCCGCTGCCAAAGGTGCGGATGCGGCCGCTGCGCGGCACCAGCCTATCCTCCGTCCCCACCGGATTGACATAGGTCGGTGTCGCCCCGTCGAACGCCACCGCGCGAAAACTGTCCCAGCTGAGCTTGCCCCAGCCGCTGGCGGCATTGGGGCCATGGATGGTGGTGAAGCCGGCGCGGGCCGCAAAGGCGAGATGCAGCGCCGTGATATCGGAAAAGCCGGTCAACAGCTTGGGATTGGCGCGGATCGTCTTGAAATCGAGATAGGGTAGCATGCGCGCGCAGCCCCAGCCGCCGCGCACCGCGAACACCGCCTTCACCTCCGGATCGGCATACATGGCGTTGACGTCGGCGGCGCGGTCGGCATCCTTGCCCGCCAGATAGCCATAGCGCTCGACCAGATGCGGCGCGGCCTTGGGCTTGAGCCCCATCGCCCGGATCGTCTCCTTGACCAGGTCCAGATCGAAGGCGTCATCGGTGAAACCCGCCGGCTCGACCAGGCCGACCACATCCCCTTCGCGCAGGCGCGGCGGCCGGATCAGCCCGGCGGGCGCCGCTGCCGAAACCGAGGGCACGCCCGCCGCGACCACAGCACCACTTATTCCGGCCAGCAACCCACGACGATCCATCATGCAAAAACGCTCCCATCCTTGTGGCGATAGACCCCACCGGACAGGTGCAGATCGATATCGGGATAATGGCAATCACTGACAGACGGACGGCCAAAGGCAAGCAACACGCAGTCCTCATCGCTTTCGTTAAGCAGATGATGGCCATCCGCCACACCCTTGGGAAAGGCCGCCATGTCGCCCGGTGCCATCGGCGTGCGCCCGCCCTCCTCGACCAGCACCGCCTCGCTCGACAGCAGGACGACAAATTCGTCCTCGCCCTCATGCCAGTGGCGTTGCGATGAGGCTGCGCCGGGTTTCAGCACGACGTGGCTGACGCCGAAATCGCCAAGACCCGTCGCCGGGGCCAGCCGGCGATAGTAGCGACCGGCCACCGCCAGCGCATGATCGCCCGGATAGCCGGTGGCATTGCTTTGTGAAATGGCGGCGAGATCGATCTTCGGCATGGCCCCTCTCCTCTGCGCTGGTCAAGAAAGACGGCTTTCGCTAACGCTGCCCCATGACCAAGACCAGCACCAATCATGACGCCCTGGCCCTGGCCGAGCGTCTGCTCGCCTGCCCCTCCGTCACCCCGGCCGTCGGCGATGTGTTCGCCGAACTGGAAGCGATGCTGGTCCCGCTGGGCTTCACCGTAGACCGTTTCGTCAGCGGCGTCGCGCCCGACGGCCCGGTCGAAAATCTGCTCGCCTGGCGCACCACCGGCGCCGGCCCGCATTTCGCCTTTGCCGGCCATCTCGACGTCGTCCCGCCCGGCCATGGCTGGGCCAGCGATCCTTTCACCCCGGTGGTGCGCGGCGACCTGCTCTACGGCCGCGGCGCGGTCGACATGAAGGGCGCGATCGCTGCCTTCGTCGCGGCGCTGCACGAACTGCCCGATGCCCTGCCCGGCACGATCAGCCTGATCATCACCGGTGACGAGGAAGGCCCGGCCACCTATGGCACACTCGCGCTGATGGACCGGATGGTCGCCCATGGCCTGCACCCCGACATGTGCCTGGTCGGCGAACCCACCTCCTCGGCCCGGCTGGGCGACGTGGTGAAGATCGGCCGGCGCGGCTCGGTCAACATGTGGATCAAGGTGGCGGGCACGCAGGGCCATGTCGCCTATCCCCACCTGGCCGACAATCCGATCCCGGCGCTGGTCCGCATCCTGGCCAAAGTGGATGCCGAAGTGCTGGACGAGGGCACCGACTGGTTCCAGCCCAGCAATATCGAGATCACCGACCTGGAAGTCGGCAACCCGGCCCATAATGTCATCCCGGCCGCGGCGACGGCGCGCATCTCGATCCGCTTCAACGACCAGCATAGCGGCGCGTCGCTGATCGATCGGATCAGCGCGATCGCGGCGAGCGAGGGCGGCACGGTGGACGCCAAGATCAGCGGCGAGCCTTTCCTGACTCAGCCGGGCACGCTCTCCACCTTGATCAGCGATGCGATCCGCGACGTGACGGGCCTCGACACCGAATTGTCGACCACCGGCGGCACGTCCGATGCGCGCTTCCTCTCGCGCCTCTGCCCGGTGGCCGAATTCGGCCTCAACAATGCGACGATGCACAAGCTGGACGAGGCCGTCGCGGTCGCCGACCTGCACGACCTGACCCGCATCTACACGCTGATCACAGAACGGGCGCTGCGGGGCTAGATTAACCGCCTGCCTGGAAGCAATTCGTCCAGAGCGGGCGCCCAAGCCCGGCATGACGGGTGAGCATGATCACATCTTGAACAGGGGAGCAGTTGCCTTCTGCTCCGCGATCATTCCTCTTCGGGATATCCGCATGCGCATTTCGCAGGCTCCCGCCAATCCGCGGTAAGTTCCTCGACCTTTGCGATCTGCGTGGAACAGGACGGGCACCAGACCCCGAATTCATCAACATAAGACCAGCTAGTATCGGGCCAGCAGACTTTCTGATTCATCAAATTTCTCCGTGGCGCACCGTTTGGAGCGATCCACGAAGAGACACCAGTTAAAGAAAGGTAATCTTGCTACGTGGCGGCCTGTAGCTTGGCCTTACTTGACGAAGGCCGGACCGATGGCTCGCTCCTACTCCTTAGCTCCTGATCGCGATGCCCCGGACGGGAGGCAAGAACAATATTATGAAAAATCATGATAAAAATTGCCGCAGCAATCAATTGGCATCATCTTTCCCCGTATCTTCACGTAAATTGAAGCCAACAGGCATCGTGCCAATTCGGTCGATGATGCGGGTCACACCCATGTCGGCGGTGACATTACCAACGGTGCGGAAAATGTCCGGCACGGTTTCGACGGCGAGCAGCAGCGGTAGCGCCTCGACCGGGACGCCCATGGCGAGGCAAATGGGACCGGTGGTGGTGAAGAAGGTGATCTGGCTGGGCAGGCCGACCGCCGCCAGGCTGACGATCGCGGCGACCGCGACGCCCAGCATGATCTGCACCGGGCCGAGCGCTACTCCGTTCATCGCCGCCACATAGAGGGCGACGCCCAGATTGGCGGGCGGACTGGTGATGCGGAACAGCGAGATGGCGAGCGGCAGCACGATCGAGCGCGTGCTTTCTCGCACCGCCAGCGGGCCGTCGCTCGCCGCGATCATCGCCGGCAGCGAGGCGATCGAGCTTTGCGTCGAAAAGGCGATGAGCTGCGCCGGCAAGGCCGCACGGGCGAAGCGACCCGGCCCAATCCGGCCCAGCAGGCTCACCAGCGGATAGACCAGCGCCGTCACGGCCAGGCAAATGAGGACGATGAAAGCGATATAGTGGAGCAGCGCCCCGGCGGTGGCGAGGCCGGAGCGGCTACCGGCGACCAGTGCCAGGGCGAACACCCCGATCGGGGCGAGCCACAGCACCCAGCCGACGACGATCAGCAGCGTATCGACCAGCGCGGCGAGGAAGCCCGTCAGCGCGGCGCGCCGCTCCTCCGCCACCCGCGTCACGGCAAAACCGAAGACGAGGGCGAAGAGGACGACGGCGACCACCTGTCCCTCGGCCGCACTGCGGATCGGGTTGGCCGGGATGAAACCCAGCAACCATTCGGCGGACGGGCGAACGCCGGGCACCTCGCTGGCCGGCCCCGCCCCGGTGAGCGCCCCCACAGCGCCAGCCGGCACTGGCCAGAATTGCAGCAGCAACGGCCCCAGCAGCGCCGCGACAGCCGCCGAGGCAGTGAGCAGCAGCGCAAACAGGATCAGCGTTCGGGTCGCCGTGCCGCTGGTCCGCGCCGTGCTGGCGGCGGATGCAACGCCGGTGACGAGCAGCGCAAAGATCAGCGGAATGAGCGGCATCTGGAGCCCGTTGAGCCAGGCCTTGCCGACCGGTCGGGCGATATCGACGATGCGCGCATCCAGCGCGCCGCCCAATTCCGACAGGGCAATGCCGCACGCCAGCCCCGCGACCAGCGCTATCATGATCCTGACCGTCAACGACATGTGCATTCCCCCTGACGCGTGACGGCATCACTCCCCTGCCAATCAGCCTAAAAGCTTGCAGGCAAAAAGAAAGCCCGGCGATCGCAGGGACCGCCGGGCAATTTTGGCCTGGCTGGGAGCCGACCGTATCTTGACTGCTCAGCCCTTCTTTTCGGGCGGCAGGGTGATCTTCACATCCTCGCCATTCTGGCCGGGAAAATTGGTGAACATCGCGTCGATCAGATTGGGCACCAGATAGGTCAGCTTGTTGGACAGCGACTGGGCGCTGGCCTTGCCCTCGAACAGGCGCAGATTGTCGGCCGCACGGTCGATCTTCATGCTGAGATCGCTGGTGTAGACGGTGTAGCTCGACACGTCGTTGAAGCCGGCACCGCCGAACAGCCAGGGATCATAGAAGCCATAGCCCCAGGGGCGACCCCAGCGGCCATAGCCCCAGCCACCACCGAAATAGGGGCTCGGTCCGAAGCCACCGGTCGAGCGCACACGCTCCCGGCCATTGTCGACATCATAGGCGACACGCACGATGAGGTCGGCCTTGGCCGGATCGCCAGCGGCGACATAGCCGGTCTGGGTCAGGCGTTGCCCGACCATCTGGGCATAATGGGAAAATTCGAGCCCACCGGCGAGCTTGGGATCGTCGGCAACGATCGTGTAGCTCTGCCCTGCGGGTGCGGGGAGCTGCTGGAAACGGGCGACGTCCGCCTTGAACGACGTGGCGCAGCCGGACAGGGCCACCAACGCCAGCGCGGGCGCTGCGAAAAGGCCGATCTTGCTGAAAGCTTTCATTTTTTCGCGTCCTGAATCAGGCGGATGCCTGTTAGTCTTCTTGCGCCCTGCTCTAGCAAAACGCAACTGAACATCGTTTGAACGCACCAACCCGTCGATTGGACGCAAGCCATGTCCGGTCAATGAAGGGACGGAGCGGCGGCGCCCATTCCGTATGCCTGCCACAGGGGATGGACTCTTTCCCCGCCCCCTGTGGCATCAGGGCATCACTCAGCGCATCAGGCCCATGGCGTCATAGGCCGCGCGCAGGGTCGGTTCGGCTGCCGCCGCCGCCTTGGCCGCACCCTTGTCGAGGATCGCATCGAGCGCGGCATCGTCGGTGCGCAGTTCCACGAAGCGCTCGCGCATCGGCCGCAGCGTTTCGACCAGCAATTCACCCAGCGCCGGCTTGAACGCGCCGAAGCCCTTGCCGGCGAACTGCGCGCAGACCGCATCGGGCGTGCTGTTCGACAGGGTGGCGTAGATGCCGATCAGGTTGGTCGCTTCCGGACGACCGGCCAGGCCTTCCGCCGTTTCCGGCAGCGGCTCGGGATCGGTCTTGGCCTTCTTCACCTTGGTCATGATCGCATCATCCTCGTCGGTCAGGTTGATGCGGCTCAGGTCCGAGGGGTCGGACTTGGACATTTTCGCCGTGCCGTCGCGCAGCGACATGATGCGCGCCGATTCCTTGGGGATGATCGGGGCCGGCAGGGTGAAGACATCGACGCCGAAATCGGTGTTGAACTTGGTGGCGATGTCGCGCGACAGCTCCAGATGCTGCTTCTGGTCCTCGCCCACGGGAACATGGGTCGCCTGATAGAGCAGGATGTCGGCCGCCTGCAGCACCGGATAGACGAACAGGCCGACCGACGCGCCCTCGCGGTCCTTGCCCGCCTTGTCCTTGAACTGGGTCATGCGGTTGAGCCAGCCGATGCGCGCGGTGCCGTTCAGGAGCCAGGCGAGTTCGGCATGGGCCGGCACGCGCGCCTGGTTGAAGAGGACCGAGCGATCGGGATCGATGCCCGATGCGACCAGGGCGGCGGCCATGTCGCGTACGTTGCGGATGCGCTGCTCGCGCCCTTCATGCACGGTGATCGAGTGCATGTCGGCAAGGAAGAAGAAGCACTGGCTGCCTTCATCCATCTCGTCCTGCATCTTCACCCAGTTGCGGATCGCGCCAAGGTAGTTGCCAAGGTGCAGATTGCCGGTGGGCTGGATGCCGGAAAGGACGCGCATTACTCTAATCCATTCTGTTGGTTATGGGGTGCCTCGCCGCCGCATCAGCGCCTTGAGGTCGGATAGGCGATAGGCGCCGGTGACGAAGCAAGCCAGCCCGTACAGCGCGACGCCCGCGCCGACAAGCAGGGCAAGCCCGATATAGCGGCTGACCATAGGGCCCGAGAGCATCGGATCGAGCAGATCCTCGCCCGCCCAGAGCGCCAGCCCCATCACCACCGCCGCCACGGCGAGGCGCGGGATACGGCGGCGCAGCTGCGGGTCTGCCGTAAAATGCCCACGCGCGACCAGCGTGCGATAGAGCATCGCGACATTGACGGTGGAGGAGAGCGCGGTGGCGAGCGGCGGCCCGATATGACCGAGCGTCGGGATCATCGCGAGATTGCCGACGATATTGATGGCGATCGACAGCATCGCATAGCGCACCGGCGTCTTCGTATCGCCGCGCGCATAATAGCCCGGCGTCAGCACCTTCACGAGCACATAGCTGGGCAGGCCGATCGAGAAGGCGGAGAGCGCCCAGCCGCAGCGCATCGCGTCCTCGGCGCTGAAGCGGCCATATTGGAACAGGCCGCGCACGATCGGTTCGGCCACGGTGATGAAGGCGACGGTTGCCGGCAGGGTCAGGAACAGGGCGAGTTCGATGCCCCGGTTCTGCGTCTCCATCGCCGCCTGATCCTCGCCCTTCGAGAGCATGCGCGAGATGGTGGGGAGAAGGATGGTGCCAAGGCCGATGCCGATCAGGCCGAGCGGCAACTGATTCAACCGGTCGGCATAATAGATATAGGTGATCGAGCCCGAGGCGAGCAGCCAGCCCGACAGCGCCGTGGAGATCAAGAGGTTGATCTGCGACGCGCCGGCGCCGGCAGCGGCCGGCACGATCAGGCGCAGCAGCTCGCGCACGTCGGCGTCGAGGCGCGGACGCTTCAATTTCATCGAGACGCCGGCCCGCTTGCAGGCCCAGATCAACCAGAGGAGTTGCAACGCCCCGCCGACCGTGACCGACATCGCCTGAACACGCGCGGTTTCATATTCGTCGGCGCCGTGGAAGAACCACAGGCCCGCGATCATCGCGACGTTGAGCAGGATCGGTGCGGCCGCATTGACCCAGAATTTGTCGAGCGAGTTCAAGATTCCGCCCAGCAGCGAGGCCAAGCTGATCAGCGCCAGATAGGGAATGGTGATGCGCGACAAAGTGACGGCGAAGGCGAACTGATCCGGTGTCGGATTCTGGCGCGAAAAGCCGCCCGACAGCGCCCAGGTGATCGGCCAGGCCGCCGCCAGCAGGACGATCGTGAACAGGATCAGCACCGGCAGCAGCACGGCCAGCGCCCGCTCTGCGAAATGATAGCCGTCCGCCATGCCGCCCGGCCCGGCCGCCTTCTTGTTGAACAGCGGGATGAAGGCGGCGGAGAAGGCCCCCTCCGCAAAGAGGGCGCGAAACATGTTGGGCAGGCGGAAGGCCACGCCGTTGAAGGCGTCCGACGCGAAGCCGGCACCGACATAACGGGCCGCGAGCGAATCGCGCACCAGCGCCAGCACCCGGCTGGCGAGCGTCAGCCCGCCGACCGAGCCAAGGGCCTTCACCAGTTTCATGGCAATCTCCGTTCGGGCTGAGCGAAGTCGAAGCCCTGCCCTGAGCGTAGCGAAAGGGCTTCGCTACGCTCAGCCGCGCCCTTCGACAGGCTCAGGGCGAACGGATGGGTATTCATGATGCAATCAGGCGTGGCCGGCGGGTTCGCCTGCGGTCTGCTGCATCTGTTCGGCCTGCTGCAGGTAGAGCGCACCGAAATCGATCGGATCGAGCAGCAGCGGCGGGAAGCCGCCGTCGCGGATCGCGTCGGCCAGCACGCGGCGCGCGAAGGGGAAGACGAGGCGCGGCGCTTCGGCCAGCATGAAGGGCTGGATCTGGTCCTCGGGCACGTTGCGCATGCCGAACAGCGCGGCATAGACCAGTTCGACGGCAAAGGCGGTGCCCTGCGGCGCGACGGCCTTCACTTCGATCTTCAGCGCGATTTCCAGCACTTCGTCACCGACGCGGTCGGCACCGATGTTGAACTGGACGTCGATCTGCGGCTGGTCCTGCCACTGATAGACGGCCGGGGCGTTCGGATTTTCGAACGACAGATCCTTCACATATTGGCTGATCAGCGCAATCTGCGGCGCGGTGTCGGCGCCATTGCCGGTCACGTTGGTCTGGATGGTGTCGGCTTCGTCGGCCATTGTCCTCAAATCCTTGCTGATCGTTCGTTGCTCGAAGGGCCGGAACGGCCCGCGATATCGATCCGCGCGCTTAGCAGTGGCGAAAGATCAGGGCAATGCCGCCCGACAGGAAGCAACGTCGGCCAATTGCTGCGCATTACAGGGCAAGCCGATATTTGAAGTATCGTGCAAACATGCCTATGTTGATGGAACATCATCCCGAACAAAGGGTATTTGCCTCCGTGTACGTGATCGTCATCCTCGCCATGATTGCCGGCTTCCTGGCACTGCGGCTCTATTCCGTTCTTGGAAAGCGGACGGGCCATGAGCAGGAGCCTGCGCTGCGTCCGGCGGAGGAACGCGCCAAGGTAGGCGGGTTGCAGCCCCGCCCGATGCCGGAAGCGACGGGCGATTCGGTTCGTCTGGCCGAAGGGCTCATTACCCCGGCGGGCGAAGCAGGCGTGCGCGCGCTGATCAGTGCCGATCGCAGCTTTGACGTGCCGCAGTTCGTCGAAGGCGCCAAGAGCGCCTACAAGATGGTGCTGGAAGCCTTCTGGCGCGGTGATCGCGACGAACTGGCCTGGCTGTGCGACGCCGATGTTCTCGGTTCCTTCGAGGAAGCGATCGCGGCGCGCGAAGCCGAGGGCCACGTGCTCGACAATCGCCTGGTGCGGATCGAGAAGGCACAGATCGTCGATGCCAGCGTCAATGGCCGTATCGCCGAAGTTTCGCTGCGGTTCGAGGCGGACATTGCCGCCGTCACCCGTGATAAGGACGGCAATGTCATTGCCGGGTCGCTGACCGACGCGGTCGGCACCAACGACATCTGGACCTTCACCCGCGACATCCGCAGCGCGGATCCCAACTGGAAGCTCAGCGAAACCGACGAGGCGGCGTGAGCCTGCGTCATTCGGGGGGAGCGCTGCTTGCGGCGCTGATGCTGTCCGCCTGCGCGGGCGGCGTCATTCCGCCATCGGCCGGCGGCCCTGCGCCAAGCCGGCCGAGCGGTGGCGGCGAAGGCGCGATCCGGCCGGTTCCGGCCACGCCCCGCCCCACCCTGCCGCCGAAATTGCCGACCGTATCGCCGAGCGACCTGTCCACGGACCAGGCCAATGCCGCCGGCCTGGGCGTCACGCCCGGCCCCGACATTGCCAGCCTGATCCCGTCCGGTGAGCGCGCCCGCGCCGCCCTGCAGGCCTTCCGCATTTCCTGTCCGACGCTGATGAAGCGCACCGACCAGAGCGGCCTGACGCGCGGATCGGACTGGAACAGCGCCTGCAGCGCGGCGTCGAGCTGGCCCGAAGCCACCGCTGCCGAGTTTTTCTCCCGCTATTTCGAGGCGGTGCAGGTGGGCGAGGGCAAGGCCTTCGTCACCGGCTATTATGAACCGGAAATCGCCGGGTCGCGCACCCGCCAGCCCGGCTATCAGGTGCCGATCTATCGCCGCCCGGCGGAACTGATCGACGTCAACCTCGGCCTGTTCAGCGACAGCCTGAAGGGCCGTACCATCCGCGGCAAGGTGCAGGGCAGCAATTTCGTGCCGTTCGACGAGCGATCGCAGATCGTCGACGGATCGCTCGCCGGGCGCGGGCTGGAACTGGCCTGGGCCGCCGACCCGGTCGAATTCTTCTTTCTGCAGGTCCAGGGCAGTGGTCGGCTGACCCTGCCCGACGGCGGGGTGATGCGCATCGGCTATGACGGGCAGAATGGGCGCGACTATACCGGCATCGGCAAGCTGATGAAGGATCGTGGCCTGATCCAGGCCGGGTCGATGCAGGACATCATGCAATATCTGCGCGCCCACCCCGCTGAGGGCGCGGCGATCATGAACGAGAATAAGAGCTTCGTCTTCTTCCGTGAATTGACCGGCGCGGGACCGATCGGCGCGCTGGGCGTACCGGTTACGGCCGAGGCGACGGTGGCAGCCGACCCCAAATATATTCCACTGGGCGCCCCTGTCCTGCTGTCGCTGGACCGGGCCGAACCCAATGGCATCTGGATCGCCCAGGACACCGGCGGCGCGATCAAGGGCGCCAATCGGTTCGACAGTTTCTGGGGGGCAGGCGACCGCGCGCGCGGCATTGCCGGCGGCATGTCCGCTCGGGGCAGCGCACTGATATTGCTGCCGATCGGGTCCGCCGCACGGCTGGCGCGCCCGTGATCGCGCGCCATGCGACGCCGGACCCTATCTTCTGAAGAGCAGGCGCTCTGGGGCGCATTGACGCGTTCGGTCCGGCCGCTGCGGCCGGGGATGATGCGCCCGCCCCTGCCCGTTGTCGCCCCGGCGCCGACCCCGGAAACAAGGTTAACGCCGCAGCCTGCCAAGGCGGTGCCGATCACCCCCGCCCGCACGCCCGCAGCCGTACTCGACACTGGCTGGGAAAAGCGAATCCGTAGCGGCAACATCGCCCCCGACATGTCGATCGACCTGCACGGCCATAATCTGGCCGGCGCCCATGTCAGGCTTAATCAGGCGCTGGCGGCAGCGATTGCCCGTGATGTCCGGGTGCTGCTGGTCGTGACCGGCAAGCCGCCGAAAGCCAGCAGCCACGGGGATTCGAGCCGTCGCGGCGCGATCCGGGGCGAGATCGGACACTGGCTGGAGACCAGCCCCTATGCCGATCGCATCGCCAGCGTGCGCATTGCCCATCCCCGCCATGGCGGCGACGGCGCCATCTACCTGATCCTGCGCCGCAAAAAATGACGCAATTTGCGCAGCCACTGACCTTTTCTTAACCACTGTCCTTCATATCCGCCTGATCCAGCAGCACCGATTACCGGGGGCTTTGAGCAGGCAGGGAGGCACATGCAGGGCGTGACAGTGAAAAGCCGCGCTGCTGCCTTTGCCTGTGCGGCCGGCGCGCTCGTCTTCATCCTGTCGCTGCTATTGGGCCATGGCGCGGCCGACGATCTGGTCGATGTCGGCCGATCCCTGATCATCGCGATCCTGTGCGGCACGATGAGCTGGGCGTCGGCCCAGCGCACCATCGCCGCCACCGCAAGCGCCATCGATACCGCGACGGAGCGGCTGCTGGCCGCCGCCCATGGCGATCTTCATTCCCATGTCCCCGCCGAGATCGGGTTGGAACTGCCCGACCTGTCGGTGGCGATGGAAAGCCTGTTCAGCCAGGTCCGCACCAATCTGGACCATGTCCAGACATTGGCGCTGTTCGACCAGGTGACCGGCCTTGCCAACCGTACCAGCTTCTGCCGACAGGTCGAACGCCTGCTCGTCGAACGTTGCGGCTCGGGACCGGCGGCCTTGTTCTTCATCGACCTGGACGGATTCAAGGCGGTCAACGATACGCTGGGCCATGCGGCCGGCGACCAGTTGCTGGCGCGGGTGGCAGGCCGCCTGCGCGAAGTGGTGATGGCGCAGGTCAGCGCAGGCCTGGGCGACGCCGTGATCGGCCGCCTGGCCGGCGACGAGTTCACCATGTTCTTCCCCACCCTGCCCAATCGCGAGGCAGCCACGCGCATCGCGCGCGCCATCCAGTTCGCGCTGGGCGAGCGATTCGAACTGGGCAGCCAGCATGTCGATCTGGGCGCGTCGATCGGCATCGCCTGCTATCCCGACCATGGCGACAGCCTGTCCGCGCTGCTGCGATCGGCCGACATCGCCATGTATCATGCCAAGCATGAAGGCCGGGGTCGCGCCGAGATGTTCACCGCCGAATTGGCGCTGGAAGCGGCGGACCGCGCCGAACTGGAACGCGACCTGCTGCTGGGGCTGGAGCGCGACGAATTCCTGCTGGAATTTCAGCCGCAGATCGAAATGCGCCATGGCGGCGTAGCCCATGCGGTCACGGCCGAGGCGCTGGTGCGCTGGGTCCATCCCGAACGCGCGCTGATCATGCCCGGCGCCTTCGTGCCGGTTGCAGAGGAAAGCGGCATGATCGTCGCGCTGGGCGACTGGGTCATGAGCCGGGTATGCGAGACCGCTGCGCGCTGGGCGCGATCGGGCGTGCATCAGCGAATCGCTATCAACATTTCGACCCGCGAACTGGCACAGGCCGATTTCTTCCTGCGCCTGCGCCACGCCATGGCGACGCACCAGACCCCGCCGGCTATGCTGGAGCTGGAGATCACCGAATCGCTGGCGATGGACATGGACGAGCGCGTGCTGGGGCAGCTCAGCGCGCTGCGACAGGATGGCGTGCGAATCGCCATCGACGATTTCGGCACCGGCTATTCCAACCTGGCCCGGCTGCGTGAATTGCCGGTCGACCGGGTGAAGATAGACCGCAGCCTGGTGCGCGACATCGTGACCTCCGCAGAGGCGCGGACGATCTGCAGCGCGGTCGTCGGCCTGATTCAGGGCCTTGGCATGGAAGTGGTAATCGAAGGGGTCGAGACGCAAGCGCAGATGGACATGCTGCGCGTCATCGGCTGCACCCTGTTCCAAGGCTATCATCTCGCCCGGCCGATGGGCGAGGCGCAATATCTGGATCGATATGCCGCCGCGCCCACCGTCGAACCGACGGAACGACGCAGCCTCTAACAGGGCAGGCGCCGGGCCGACAGGATCTTGACCGTCGGCTCCAGCATCTGCCCCTTCATCACGCCATTGCCGGCGGTGGGCGATTTCGGACCGGCCTGGATGGCCTTCACGATATCCAGCCCCTCGACCACATGCGCGAAGACGGCAAAGCCCTGATTGTCGCCGGCCGATTCGGGCTGCGCGTCCATCGCCGGCATCTTGCCCAGCACGATGAAGAAATCCCCGGTTGCGCTGCCCGGTGCATAGCGCGCCATCGACAGCGCACCGTCATCATGGGTGAGGCCCGTCTGACTGGTCGGCTCATGCTTGATCGGCGGCAGGACGCGCTTGGGATCATTCTGTGTCCCGCCCTGGATGAAGCCATAGTCCGGGCCGCCGACGGCACGATAGAAGACGGTGCCGTCGAACCGTTTCTGATCGACATAGCGCAGGAAATTGCCGGCCGTGACCGGTGCCTTGTCGGGATGCAGCGCCACCACGATGCGCCCGGCACTCGTATCGAGCGCTACCCGCACATCGCTTGACGCGGCAGGCGGCGAAACCGGGGTTGGAGACTGGGCCAGCAGCGAGCCGGAGGCCAGCGCGGCGAGGAGGAACAGGGCCAGGGTGCGGATCATGGCATCAAGCCTAGTCCAACCACCCTGCCCTGTCAGCCCATGGAGTCAGCCATGGTTGGGGCTGCTATCAGCCTTCCAGCTGGCGCATCAGGGCGCGGACGTCGGCGTCCATGTCCGGATGGCTTTCACGCAGCTTCTCGATCGTGCGCACCGCGTGAATCACCGTGCTGTGATCGCGACCGCCAAAGGTACGGCCGATTTCCGGCAGCGAGCGCGGCGTCATCTTCTTCGAGATATACATCGCCACCTGACGCGGACGCGCGACAGCGCGCGCACGGCGCTTCGACTTCATTTCCGACAGGTCGATCTTGAAATGCGCGGCGCAGGCCTTCTGGATCTCGTCGATGGTCAGGCGACGCACATTGGCGCGCACTGCGTCGGCGAGCATGGTCTGGGCAAATTCCAGATCGATCGAGCGACCGGTCAGCTGGCCATAGGCCACCAGCTTGTTGAATGCGCCTTCCAGTTCGCGCACGTTCGAACGGATCGAACGGGCAAGGAAGTCGATCACCGCATCGGGCACCGGCGGATCGCCGGCATGGGCGCGGCGCGCCTCCAGAATCGCAAGGCGCAGATCGAGACCCGCCGGACGGATATCGGCCACTAGGCCGCCCGCCAGACGCGACAGGATGCGCGGATCAATGCCGTCCAGCATCTGCGGCGCGCGGTCGGCGGTCACGACGATACGGGCGCCGGTATCGATCAGGTCGTTGATCGTGTGGAGGAATTCTTCCTGGGTCGAGCCCTTGCCGGCGATGAACTGGATATCGTCGATCAGCAGCAGGCGCGCGGCGCGCAGGCGGGCCTTGAACGCCATCGTCTCGTTCGAGCGCATCGCATTGACGAACTCGACCATGAAGCGTTCGGCCGACATGTAGAGCACCGGCGCGCTCGGCGAATGGGCCGAGAAGGCCCGCGCGATCGAGTGCAGCAGGTGCGTCTTGCCCTGGCCGGTACCGCCATGGATGAAGAGCGGCGTGAAGCGGGGCTCCGCCTCGCCCGCCATCGCCAGCGCCGCCGAATAGGCGAGCTGGTTGGTCTCACCCGGAACGAACTGGTCAAAGGCGTGGCGCGGCTGGAAGTTGCAGGCGACGGTCGGCGCAGCGGCAACGATCGCCGGCGCGGTCACGGCTGCGGCCACGTCGCGCTTCACCTCCAGCAGGCGCGGGCCCGACGAATCGGGCGCACGGCGCAGGCGCACTTCACGCACGCCGGCGCCCGAGCAGCGCCAGGCCATGCGCAGGCGATCGCCAAACTGGCCGGAAACGAAATTCGCGCTGAAATCCGACGCAAAATGGAGATCCAGCGTCTGCGAATCGGGGCAATAGTCACCCAGGCGCGCAGGCTTCAACCATTGGTCGAACATGCGCGCGCCGATGTCGCGGCGCAGACCGGTGCGGATGGTCGTCCAGGCGGATTCCAGGCGGGCCATATCTGCCGCTGCCTCTCCGTCCTGAATTCCAAGCACCGCCGCATTATCCTTCAT